>JAHHHF010000014.1 GCA_019359495.1 Goleter apudmare HA4340-LM2 | reverse complement strand
TTGGTCTGGTTACAAGTCTCAAAAACCTCCAGGAATTACTACTTTGACTCGGGGGCTTCAGCAGTTTGAATCCACCTTTTTTGGTTGGAAACTCGCTCTGGATCTACTTGTGTGTACACCGTAGCCCTTTATAAGGGGGGATAAAGGGGGGTCTATTCGACTTATGCAAGAGGTCTAAGGTAAACTTTTAGTAAGGTAAAAAATTGTTATTATTATAGTTACCCTGCTACTTGCGAAGTCTCAAGTTCCACTTGGGATACGCTCAAACGAATCTATTTAGATATGTAATGAGCATAGCAAGAGCGGGATTACATAAAGTTTACTGGTTAGATTTTGGGAGGTTGAAAATCAGATGACAGCGCCTCAACCAACGATTTTTACATCTCATCTTTACGACCAAGATTTTTATCTGTGGATAGAGACAACTGCTAAACAATTAAAAGAAGGCAGATTTTCTGAGGTTGATTTAGAAAATCTGGTTGAAGAAATCGAAAGTATGGGGAGAAGTGAGAAAAGAGCTTTAGAAAGCAATTTAGTAGTTTTATTAATGCATCTATTAAAATACAGATATCAGCCAGAAAAACGTACTAATAGTTGGCTTTCTACTATTTTTGAACATCGACGCAGACTAAATAAAAATTTGCAAGATAGCCCAAGTTTGAAAAAGTACTTTGCTGAAAACTTTATGGAATGTTATCAGGATGCACGTCAGATAGCGGCTTTAGAAACTGGGCTAACCCTTGATACTTTTCCTGTAGAGTCTTTTTTGACTGCGGATGAATGTTTGAATCAAGAGTTTTTACCTGATTAATTGAATTTTGCTATCTTCTATACTTCATATTCATGAGGTTAAAAAATCAGATGACAGCGCCTCAACCAACGATTTTTACATCTCATCTTTACAACCAGGATTTTTATCTGTGGATAGAGACAACTGCTAAACAATTAAAGGAAGGGAGATTTTCTGAGGTTGATTTAGAAAATCTTATCGAAGAAATCGCAAGTATGAGGAGAAGTGAAAAAAATTTTACAAATCCTGCCATGCTGCTTCTTCTTCAGGTTTCAGCCAATCTTTTTGTAGTGAAGATTCACTTAAGAGAGTTATTTCTAATTTATTCTGTTGGTGCTGATTCTGCAATTTATGCAGAAAATCTAACACTTCTTGTAAAAGAGGTTCTGGTACTTTTTCAATTTCTTGTAGCAGTTGTTCTTTTATTGTCATGATAGGTGGCTCAATTATAGGTTGTAGTGAGTTTAGATATAATCTGGCTTAAGGCGATTAAAAATCACCTGATGACGTTGATGAAAATCAGAGAGGAACGCTCGAAGTTTGACTTTCTGTTCTTCTGTCTACCTGGATGTCGGGAAATATTCTGACTCGGTGTACTGTACGAGTAGACTTTGTATCAGTCATGGCTGGTTCTGCTTTACTGCAATAGTTATATTTTCCAGCATATCTATGCTAGTTGGGATTTTTTAGCCAAACTTTACCATCTTTGGTGTCTAGATGTATAAAACAACCATTAGAGGTTGTTTATAAAGTAAAAATAAAATTACCTTAGTAGCGTTGCACAGCTAAAACAGTGCATTAAGTAGGAAGTAGCAATCATTTGTCAGACGCATTTCGACTTCGCTCAATGCTCGCTCCCTGAGAAGACGAGGGTTGAGCGGAGTCGAAACCCGGCTACTTAAGATTTACTTTATAAATAGTCTCTAAACACGACGGTCATTTTTCCAGCCGACATTCACAAGTTGATAGTGGTGACGTTCTGTGTCAAAAATTAATTGGGTTTCAATTTCTGGTTCTTGATGAGAAATTGCAGCGTATTCTTGGAGAAGTTGCTGAATTATTTGTTGATATTTTTTTAGTTTATCCATTCGACTATCTCCTTCGTTACAGGTTGAAAAGATTTTTTAAACTGCTATGCTTCCATTCATGAGGCGAGGAAGGAGTAAATCGCGGGTTTCTTTGAGTTTTTGATTTTGTATTTGAAGTATTTCTTTCTGATCAAAGATTGGCTCAACCTTTTCCCTGAATAGCTTTTGAATTTCTTTAGAAGGTACTAAAATCTTGGCTCCTGAAATAATTCTTGCGTTGGCGTTTGGTTGTGCTGCACCTCCAACATTAGCTTTTATATAGTTTTTATATTCGTCTGATTCGACAAATATACCTACCATCATATTATCAACATCGTCAAATAATCTCATTCTTACCAAATAGGAAGCAAATATAACTTCTGGATGTCTTTTGTGAATTCTTTTTGCATAACCAACAGTAGCACCAGTTCTAGCTACAATTAAGTCACCTTCTTTAAGTAAATACTGTTCTTTTTTATTCTCTGTAATATTACAGTACGGAACTTTAGACCAATCTATAACCGACGGTACAATATCAGTAATTCTTACAAATTTCAGACCAGTGTCTTCTGATATAGCACTTGCTGTATAACCGTAACTAATTGAAAAACAAATATCTGCCAGAGTTACTCTTTTCCACCCCTCTGGAATACCATTAACTACCTTCACTGATCACTGACGGGAGCAACGCGATTTGGTGAGGTAGGATCAAAAACCAGCGATCGCTAACAACTTTCTTCAGTACTAAAAAAAAATATTACATTAAGAGCCGTATTAATACATAAGCTATCAACCAATTTTAAGTCTGGTGATGTGTGCAAAAATTTATAAAGGTCAAAAACAAGGTAGGATTCCGGTTAAGTAATCTTTCCAGAGTTTTAACGTCTACCTTTTATGGCAAAAAATATAAGTGCAACTCTTGATTTAAACAACTCAGTTAAAAGTTTTCACTTACAGGTCACAAAACTTTTAGAATTTACAAATATCACAGAGTGGGATGGAAAAAAGCTGAGAGAACGAGAAGAAGAAATTAGAGAACAGGCAATGATTTTAGCAGGTCAATGTATAGCTGTTTTATTATATAATCTTTCCGTATCCTCAAAAATCCTGAACTATTCTGTTAGTCAAACACAGGGATGGAGAAATTTAAATACACAAAAACATGGTTCTAAAAAGCGAAAAATAGTAACAATTGGAAATGTCGAAGTAACTTTAACTTTACCTTATGTACTTGAACGGAATCCCACAAGTAAAGAATCTGATAATCCTCTGATCAATGAGCCAAAAATAAAAACCTCAAATCAAGGATTTTTTCCGTTTTTAAAATGGCTAGGGATGTCAGAAGGTATTAGCCCTTTAGTCTGGTCAACAATTGCCAAATGTGGTGTGATAGCCAGTTCTTTTGATGCAGCACGTTCGACGCTAAGGGATTGGGGAATAAATGTTAGTTTAAAACGAATCGAGCGCCTGACTTACCTTTTTGGTGAAATTGGTATTAATCTACGCAAATCAAAAATATTAAATCTGGAGATGGGTCACTTATCTAACAGTAATGTTCTCAAAGACCAACGATTTGTAATCGCTGTAGATGGTGGAAGAACTAAAATTAGGTTCAATAAAAAAGGTAGACGCAGTAACAAAACAAACCGTCATGGCTTTGTCGGTGAATGGATGGAGCCAAAGTTACTAACAATTTATGTAGTAAATGAACAAGGTAAAAAAATTAGGACATCGGCAATACCTATTACTAATGATGGCACGTATTCCGGTTATAAAGAATTCCTGCTCATTTTAGAAATGTATTTGGTAAATTTGGGTATAAGTCAAGCCAAACAGGTGTTATTAATTGCGGACGGTGCAGAGTGGATATGGATACACATTCCTCCTTTACTAAAAAAGTTAAAATGCCCACCTGACACTTGTCAATTATTAGACTTTTATCACGCAGCATCACATTTACAAGACTTTGCTGATGCTGCATTTAGCACAAATAATGAGAGACAACAATGGTTTAAAAAGGCGCGAAAAACTTTAAAGAAAGGTCAAACACTAAATTTAATCAGAAACATGGATGAATTGATATCTGAAGCAAATGGAGAGCGCTGTAAAATTATGGTAAAAGAGCGAAATTATATTTTAAAAGCTTATAGGAAGAGGCTTTTAAAGTATAACGAAGTTGCGGCTCGAAAATTACCTCTTGGTAGTGGCGCAGTTGAAAGTTTAATTCGCCAAGTTGTTAATTTACGCATGAAAGGTAATAGTAAGTTTTGGCTTCAAGATAACGCAGAAATTATGTTGCACCTCCGTTGTCAATGGATAGCTAAAAGTTGGGATAATTTTTCTGATTCTATCTTTAATTCGTTTATCAAACCCCAAACGTCCTGATAAATTTTATACTTTAATTCGGTATTTAATTTATTTTCTGTCCTAATTGATACTAAGTCTTAAAGACTTATTGCAGATATATTTGGAAATAATTGTCAAATAACTTGCTAGCAATCTTTTTGAGATATCTCATCAAGATGATTTAACGTGTAATTACGTATATTAATTGCAAATAAAATTACTCCATACACAAATGTAAGTTTTAGCGATCGCACCTTTTTTGTCTGACCTCACAAAATCGCGTTGCTCCCCTCACTGACTCGTAGCCAGGGAAGCGCAGATGCACAAACCATTCCTTGTAAAGCAGGTGGATGGACTGTTCCAGCAGTGCTATTCGGCGGTTGTTGTTGTCGATGAGGCGATCGTAAGTTGAGAGAATCTCAGCTATGCGTTGTTGAGTTGTAAGTGGGGGTAATTCAATAGGAGTAGAAAGTAACAGCTGAGTCTGCAACCTTTTTGTACCATGTGCAGCCTCATCACATTTACCCATAAGTTGATGTGATGAGGCAAGGAGCCAATAAAGTAGAAAACGAGGAGTAATTAATTCTGTACAATGTAATGCTTTTAAATCTTGATTGAAACTTGCTGTACATTGAATTTCCACAAGTGGTAATTCTTTTGCAAGTCTCATACCACGCACAGCAAGCAAGATAGTACCGGGTGGTACTAATTTAGCTCCATTTTCAACTGCTAAGTCTGTAATATGATCTTCTGTATCGTAAATTCGTATGGATTTGAAATCTTTGCTAGAAACCCAAGGTATATCTCCCCCCCAATAATCAGGATTGTTTTTTGAAGGTGTTCCACCAGATTGGAGCTTTACACATGAGCTAAGAGTTGTTTTTATCCATTGAGTTTTCATATCAATCACCCTTAAAACAACTCCTCAAAATTAACAGCAATACTCGCCGCCAACTCCACCGCTTCCTCATTCAAACTCGCCAACTCTAAATGAATTTCCCGCATTCTTTCCTCAAAATCATCCTCATCTTCCCCATCCACCGCAGCCACACCCACATAACGCCCAGGTGTTAAACTACTATCCTGCTTGGCTATTTCATCCCGCGTTACCACCTTACACAACCCTGGTACATCCACAAACACGGCTTCGGGAAAGCGTGATTGTAACCAGCTAACTTGTGCTTTCACATACAACGTAGATTTAATAGCAGAAATAGCCGTATCCCGCACTATATCCAGTGCATCACGTTGTTTTTTAATTTCCTTTGCGTCCCAAGTATCCAGTTTACGTGCGTCTAACTTTTTCTCCGCAAATTCTACAGCGCGAGTACCGAGTTTATGCACTTCGTTGATGTGCTTTTGTAAGGTTTTCAATTGGGGAATAAAATGTACAAACCTTGTTGCACATTCTTTTTGTGCTTCATTAGTAGAAAGTGACTCAGCTTGAGTTGCAAACCATGCAAGATGCAGTTGTAACTCACTAATTAAATCTTCTCTCGCCTCAGTAAATTCTTGAATCCCCGCTTCTAACTCAGCCAAAGTAGCGCGGAAAGTCTCTATATTCTGATTAGCGATATCTTCAGCAACTAATCCCTCTACTTCTGGTAAATCTTTTAATAAAGGAAGCGAAGCCGCAAGACGATCGCTAAAACTCTGCAATAATTGTGTCAACTTAATTAACGGTGACTCTAACTGTGTCAATGCACCCTCAATAGTTCCCGCTTCCTGGTGCGTCTTGTTTAAATATTTCTGCACCAACCCTAAATAACGTTCCTGCTGTCCGCGATACAACCAAGCAACAGCAGTGATATTCTGGAGTTGTTCTTCACTAAAATCGCGGATTTTGCGCGTCACTACTCGGTAGACATTCCGCGCATCAATCATCAACACTTTATCTTGGCGTTCTGCTGGTTTTCCCTTGTCAAAAAACCACAATGTACAAGGTAGCGATTTTGTGTAAAAAAAGTTCGTGCCAATAGAGATAATTATATCCACCGCTTGGGTAGCGATTAACTCCTCTCGAATCTCCTTTTCCCCATGTCCCGCATCCGATGCCGAACTCGCCATCACAAACCCGGCTCTACCTCGCTCATTTAAATAACTGTAAAAATACTGTATCCATAGGTAATTTGCATTGCTCACCGCTTTAGTTTTGGCAGCAATTCCCGGTATCTTTTTCTCAGTAAACAGCCGGGGGTCAGTCTTCACCTTCTCTGGACTCACCCCATCGACATTAAACGGCGGGTTAGACATGACAAAATCACATTGACCCAGCAACTCTTCCCATCTGTCGTAAAAAGTATTACCCTGGCGAATTATCCCTTCTAAAGCGTGAACCGCTAAGTTCATTCGCGCTAAACGGGTGTTAGTATCCGATTTTTCCTGTCCGTAAAAAGTAATTTTTGCAGACGCATCCTCACCGCGATTTTCGAGAAAATGTCCCGTCTGCACAAACATACCCGCACTCCCGCAAGCCGGGTCTAAAATATTTCCTCGGTCGGGTTCAATCATATTTACAATCGTGCGTACCAAAGAAGGCGGTGTAAAAAATTCTCCTCCTTCCTGTGCGCCACTCATAGCAAATTTATTCAGAAAATACTCATAAATTCGCCCAAACACATCACCCGTGGCTTTGCGTAACTCCTCCCGGTCAAAAATTCGCACCAAATTATACAGCAAATCCGGCTCAAAACTGGTGTATTCTTTTGGTAACACCCCCTGCAACATCTGAGTTTCGTCCTCAACGGCTTTCATCGCTGTATTGATACTCTTGCCAATATCTGCATTTTCTGCCAAATTCAAGATGCGATCGTACTGAGCTTCTGTGGGTAAAAAAATTGCTGACTTTCCTTTAAAGTCATCTTTGGTAATCGGGCGTTTTTTTCCACCCCGCGATGGTAAACCCTTTTCAATCTTCGCTTGTACAGCATTGAAGCGATTTGTCGCATGGCGAAGAAAAATTAGCCCCAGTGCAGCTTGGACATCTGCCGATATTGCTTGGGAAGAGGATTTAGAACCAATCAACGAGGAAACAGACTGATGAATTCTCATCCACTCAAGCAGCGAGAACAAGATTTGATGCAACTCTACAGTTATTGTCAACTGGGAATGACTCCTCAGCAATTTTATTGCAAATGGCAGGTGAACTACGAAGAAATGGCTCAGATTTGCGTAGACACGAAGTGGCTTGTCGTCAGACATCGTTCCCTGTCCACAGTTCGACGCTGGTTTGCTAGAGGTAAAAACTACCGCCGTCCCATGCCAGCCGATTTACGCCACCTGGCGCTGATGAACTTTTTGCTCGAACATTTTGAGGATATCCCCGAAGAAGTGTTGCAGAAGCTTTGTTTTCCAGACAAGAGTGAGTAGGAATTGAATCTAATTTCAATATCAATTTGATATTTCTTGCCAGCCACCGACACAGTAGGCTGGCTTTTGTCTTGGAAATTACAGATTTTACCAGGAGAATTCGATGACCTACCTTGAAAAGCTCAGTCCTTGGTGTATAGTCCGACTTAAACCTAATATGCAGAACCAGATTGTAGCTCGTTTTCGTCGCCGCAGTGATGCAGAAGCTCATCTACAAGTTTTATGCCGACTCATCCCCAGCGTAAGTTTTACACTGATTTTCAATGTGGTGTTAGAGCAACAAAACAAGACAGCATGAAATATGCTTGAAAAATGAATACATTTGCCAATGGCTGAAATTTCCCTTAGTAGTGATTGCCACTGTTAGTATTGATTAGCAGATTCTTCCCAAATGAATTTGGGTATATTTTGGCAGTTTGAGGATTCACGATGGCAAGCCTATCGACACTAGATATCGAAGAACTATCAGAAGGTTGTGATGTTGAAGCTAAACAATCATCAGGCCGAGACGGACTAGGTGAATTGCCTAAAAGTTTCTTCGAGTCTTATTCGGCAATGGCTAACACCTACGGGGGTGTAATTTTTTTGGGAATTGAAGAAAAACCTAAAGGAAAATTCAGTGTCACAGGTATTGCTGTTACAGAGCGTGTCCTGAAAACTCTTTGGGATGGGCTGAATAATCGCCAACGGATAAGTACCAATTTGCTTACCGATAAAATGGTGGAAGTTATTGAAATACAAGGCAAGCAAGTAATCCGCATCCAAGTACCGCGAGCGCGGCGATCGCAGCGTCCTGTTTACGTAGGGCAGAATCCGTTAACAGGTACTTATCGTAGAAACTATGAAGGTGATTACCTATGCGACGAAGAAACTATTAAGCGTATGCTTGCAGAGCAAGTAGAGGAAGTGCGAGATGCCCGATTACTCGAAAACTACGGTTTTGATGACATTGAGCAAAATACGCTAAAAGCATATCGAAATCAATTTAAAGCTACAAAACCGGATCATCCTTGGCTAGATTTAGATGACCAAGAATTTCTTCGCTCTATTGGTGGTTGGCTACGCGATCGCCAAACAGAAAAAGAAGGGCTGACAGTAGCAGGTTTGTTAATGTTTGGCAAACTCCCATCAATCCTTGAGGCAGTACCTCACTATGTAGTAGATTATCAAGAACGTCCAGAGCCAAGAACAGAGGCTCGATGGGTTGATCGTGTTACCACAGATGGAACATGGTCAGGGAACCTTTATGATTTTTACCGTCGGGTTATTCAAAAACTTTTCTCAGACCTCAAAGTTCCCTTCAAGCTCAAAGGCGCAAAGCGGGTAGATGATACACCCGTCCATGAAGCTTTACGTGAAGCATTAATTAACACAATAATCCACGCTGACTATACTGGGCGAGTGCCAATACAGATTATCAAACGCCCAGATATGTTTGTATTTCGTAACCCTGGCATTATGAGACTACCTCTAGAAGACGCTTTGCGGGGTGGAACAAGTGATTGCCGCAATCGCAAGTTACAAAAAATGTTTCAGCTTGTGGGTATTGGGGAACAGGCGGGTTCAGGGATTCCCAAAATTTACCGTAACTGGAGCCAGCAACACTGGCGACTACCAGCTTTGCTAGAAGAAGTGGAACCCGATCAAACACTACTGGCAATGCTCATGGTTAATTTACTGCCAGAGGAAACTCTTCGAGAACTGGACGAACGATTTGGTGTTACATTCAGAGAATTATCAGACGATCAACGCCTTGCTTTAGTGACAGTAGCCCTTGAGGGTAAGGTTACTCATGCTCGACTCAAGTGCATGAGTGCTACTCATCCCCATGATTTAACAAAAGCTTTGTCTGCTCTTGTTAGGGATGGCTTCCTTGAATCGGGTGGCATTGCACGGGGAACTTTCTATTTTTTTCCAGGAGAGCCGCCTAACACAGAAGCTGACTTGGTAGCCCAAAACTATAAGTTTGTAGAAAAAACCAGTCCTGAAGATTTATTGTTGGGAATTATACCAGAAGAAATTTTTGATGATTTGGAGCCAAGCTCCGATGATTTGAAGTTAAGCTCCGATGATTTGGAGCCAAGCTCCGATGATTTGGAGTTAAGCTCCGATGATTGGCAATCACTAATGGCGATCGCAGTAACTGTCAGAAATAAGGGCAAGGTATCAACAGATATTATGGAGGCAACAATTCTCAAGCTTTGCCAGGGAAGGTTTTTGAACCATAAACAACTTCAAGAATTATTAGATCGTTCTTACAATACCTTACGACTCGGCTACCTGAGCAAGATGCACAAGAAAGGTCAACTGGAGTTACGATATTCTGACAAACCTACTCACCCCAATCAGGGATATCGTACCAAAAAGTAAAGCAGTAGTGATTTTTAAGACTCAAGCAATTTTTTGATATTTTCTGCATTACTGATTCTTGCATAGTTTCCTCTCGTAATAACTGCAAAATTAAATCTTGTTCAAACTTTAACCGGGAGCATCCCAAATGTGTAAATTATCACGGGGATATTTCTCGGCGAGGACTTTACATAGGTTGTCGTATTCTGCCATTAAGAGATTTATGTATTGATGTTTATTCAGATAGAACGATCGCCCTATTTAAGTGGTACATTTTGTCAAAGTGGTGGTAGCCGCCGATTGGAACTGCGGCGATTTGTAATTTTTTGTAGAGGTTGGCGATCGCTTTCTGGCTCAGGTGTTCTCAATGGTACTACTTCGGCTTCATTACTTTCTCTGGCTACCCGAATCAGCAATCCAGCAGCTACTAAACTGGCGATCATGGAATTACCACCATAGCTAAACATGGGTAAGGGTAAACCAGTAGTAGGTAGGGTTCCTGTAGCAACTGCGATATGCAGCAATGATTGTCCTACCATCACAATCATTACACCGATCACTACTAGCTGATTTACGGTATTTTTCGCTTTTAGCGCGACGATTAAGGCCAAGGTGGCAAATAAAGCCAACAATACCAACAGCACCACACTACCGACGAAGCCAAATTCTTCGGCGAAGACTGCAAAAATAAAGTCTGTGTCTTGAATAGGTAAATAAAATAGCTTTTGTTGGGAAAGTCCAAACCCAGAACCCCAAGTACCACCAGAACCAACGGCGAGTAAACTTTGCACTAGTTGATAACCATCACCTGTGGCGTCCGCCCAAGGATTGAGGAAGGACATGACTCGCTTACGCTGATATTCTTTGAAACTAATGCTGAGTAACGCTAACAGTACTCCACCGCAGGCTGTTCCTCCCAGATATTTGTAAGGTAGTCCAGCCGCTAGGGCAATTAGCCAAATAGTCATACCACAAAGGGCGGTGGTACTCAAGTTAGGCTGGGCGAGAATTCCTAGAAGTACAAGACCAAAAATTCCCAACCAAGTAAAGCGTACCCGCCAACTGAATCTTTCCCATTGTCCAAACAGTCGCGCACTTTGCAGTACCAAAAAAGGTTTAATCAATTCTGATGGTTGAATGGGAATTGGGCCTATGGCTATCCAACGTGCTGCGTCAAAGGCTTTTTTACCTAATCCTGGTATCAGGGTAACGAAAATCAACAACAGAAATAGCAGCAAAAACCAATGGGATATCCCTAAGATTTTCCGTATGGGGATATTAACAATAATGTTGAAGACAACTAGAGAAACTAATACCCAGATGATTTGACGCTTGAAATAATACAGCCCATCATCCTGGCGCGCATCCGCAACAGCGTATGATGCTGAAAACAGCATGATCAAGCCGACAAACAGCCAAATCAATGTTAACCAGCGTAACAGCCGTGCTTCTAAAGCCCATGTGGAGACAGAAGGATCAAATATTGGTATCAAGAAGCGTAAATTCATGAATTTGTCATTTGTCATTTGTTATTTGTTATTTCTCCCCTAGCTCCAAATTCCCCATTAACTAATTCGGTTTATTTTTGTGAATGTTGGTAGATTTGCTCAATCTTTTGTACTGCTTGCACAGCACCATTAACATAAGATGGCAAGGGTGGTTTTTTGTCCGGTTGTATTTGGTCTAGCAGTGTTCTAACAGTGGCGTAGATGTCTAGCAGGTTTAAATCTTGAACCCAATAACTCTTATCAGCTCGTTTTTGTTGGCGATCGTACAATCTAGGGAAAGCCAACGCTACCAAAGGTACACCTACAGCACCACATTCGTAAACCGTGTTGTAACCTGCACCCCCGATGACGATATCTGCTGCGGCTAAACATTCAATTCCTGGATGGTGAGACAACCATAACGCTTCTGGACATGCTTCTGGACAGGTAGCAGCTAAAATTCTGACAGCACACTCAGGGAAATTTTCATGTAGTTGCAGCGCTAGTTGACCAAAAAAAGACAACTCTGATATGTTACCGCCTGCACAGATGAGGATAGTTTTGACGGATGGCTCAACTTTGAGGATACGCGATCGCACAGTAATTTTATCAGTCAATTCCTTGGAATTGCGAATTAACCAGGGTGCTGTATGTTGCACACAGGGTAAGTCACAAAAAGGTAAATCTTGTCCTTCTCCGGGTACAATCACGCTATCAAAGTTTGCCATCACAAATGACCGTAATTGCTTGGCGGTAATATAGCTTGGGTTAATATCTCGATGAATTAAAATCCGGGGAATGAGGTGTAACTCTGGTAAGATGTCTGCCAACTCACCACCCAAACCTCTGGGGAATGTGTCAATTATCAGGCGATCATAGTCTGTTTCAGTGATAATTTCTCTAACTTGCAAACAAGTTTGAGAAAAACCAGCAGTTTTCGGAATCCAATGCACTAAGCAATTTTCATGATCTATTTGTTGTGCATAAGGACTATTGGTAATAATCCTCACTTTTCTTTGCATTGCAGCAATTCTCCCCAAGGACAAAGCCCGTGTCAAATGTCCCCAACCGCCGCCTAACGCATAAATTAACCAGGTGTTTGTCAATTGTTATTTGTTGTTTGTTAAGAGTCAAGAGTCCAAATTTTGAATTTTGAATTGTTAACTCGCGCCCATATTTTGTTCAAAATCAGTGTCCATTTCATGATCAAAACTGACAGCATCGGCTTCTGTGAAGTCTACGTTACATGTTTCTGGGTTATATGAGTAGTGTTCATGATCATCATAATATTTACTACCCCAAGATCCAGACCGATAGTGACCATATCCAGAATAATAGGCATAGTCATGATCATAGGAATCATTGCAGTAAGTGCAGCCTGCGGTGTCTGTACGCCCACAGGGACGCTTGAAGAGAAAACCTACCATGCGATCGCACTCCCAGGCTGTAGCAGAAAAGCTTACCATGAGTTCACAGGAACCGATTTGAATGCGATCGCCATTTCTCAGGCGACAATTACTCAACTGCACACCATTGATTTTGATGCCACTGCTACTGTTTTGGTCAATAATTATTAACTCTTGGTTCTGCCAGTCAAGCAAAGCATGGTAATCTGCAACTAGGTCATCCTGAATTACTATTCTGGAAACTCTTTGACCATCAATTTGTTGTGGCATTTCCTCAAACTTTCGCCCAATTACCACTGGGGTTTCTAACAATGGTTCTCGGCTTGCTTCTGTATTCGGATCTATCCAAGTTAGCTGAATCTGCAAGGTTTATTGCCCTCCTGTGGAATTTACAGCATAAGCTAGGGCTGCTTGCTGTTCACGAGTGAGAACATCAAACCCAAAGCAAGCGAATGCGATCGGCGTTAACCCAGATTTTGTATAAAAAATTGTTTGAGCGGATGCTTTTCGCAAAGAAGTTTTATCCCCTTTAACTTTGACTTGATAAACTAACTGTTTATCTGGAGTTTCAATTTTTAAACCGTCATTACTCGCTCTAATACGATAAACTTCTTTCTTGGCAGCATCTTCTAATTTATAATCACCATCATTTTGCCGTCTAAGAATATATAAGTCTTGATTTTGTTCTGGGTTCTTGAGTTTCCAGGAACCCTTTGCTGTAACTACATAACCCAAAACCTTCTCAGAGACGTTTTTAATTTTAATCTTCCCTGGTTTATCTGTTTTAATTCTGGCTAACTCTTGATTTTGCCCATCAACTAACTTAGTCCCATCTGCTTGCTGTTTCAGGGAAAATAAGTCTGAACCACCTGCGGTTTTAAACTTAATTTTATCGGTAGCAGTAACATTGCTTTGTGCTACTGGCGTAGCTTCTGGCTTTGAGACATCAGTAGTTGGGGGTACTGTTTGTGAAACGCCAGGTATAAAGGTATCCGTAGATTTAGGATTACTACAGCCGAAACTAGCGACGATGAACAGAACTGTGATTAAACTTTGTAAAATGGCTATTTTCATATTTTTGCTGATTTAGAAAGCACTTTAGCTAAATTTAATACTTGATATAGACTTAAAAACATCATGGTAATGGTTTGATATACCTCCTCTAGATTGTCTTCTACCTGTGATGCTACTCTCACATTCATGTGTATAGATTTTTCTCCTGCATTTAACCCTCTCATAAAAGATAGTTTGGGTAGCTTCACTGCATTGCTGATATCGCTTTGTAAAATTTTTACTGCACCGTACCGACGTTGAGGATAGGTTAAGTGTAAAAGTATATCTAAACCGAGAGATTTAGATTTTGTTTTATATTTACTCTTACCACTACTACTACGTTTCCAACCATACTGTGATTTAGATATTCCAGTTGCACTTAATGCAAAGCGCGTCTTATCTAAAAACTGTCCTCTAATTTTTAACCATTCATGTTCATATTTGTCTATCTTCCATCCAGATTTATAGGGATGATTTATAGTTTCTGTCTTATTTTCTTTATTCCGGACTTCTTGAAAAGATAATCTCACCTCAACCTCAGTAGTTGCGTTCATATCTCTTGCCATCATTTGCAAAACTTTCTTCGCTAGTTCATAACGGTAGTTAATAACATTTAATTTGCCAAACTTTGCTCTCTTGATCAATGCATAAATACATGCAGCGATTAAACCAACACTAGTCAAAGATAGCAAAATTATTACTGTACCTAAGAAAGTTGCATTAACAATGACAACAAGAGAAACTATAATCAATCCAATTGCAGCCACTGCTAATAAAAAGTAGTAAAGCGCCTGTTTACCATATTTCTTTTGTTGCAGTTCTGCTAGTTTATCCAGGGATTCTATTGCCTGTAGATCAGCTATAACATTACTAATCGGTGCTTTCGTTTCATAAATTAGGCTTTTCTGGAATTGTTGCAATTCAATAGGCATATGATGAAACCCTGCAAACTCAATTTAATTAAGGTTTTGTTATTTAATATGTGTATTTTTATTGATTTGGGTTACAGTTTTTTAAAACATATTTTTTAGATGTTAGAGGGGGAACAACCGTTCGTCCATTCTGTGTAATTTCGCCGCCAGTATAGCAAACAGAAAAATTAGTGTCAACGAGATTGATAAAGGTTTATGGATCAAGAGAAAATAGCTTATATTGCCTTTGATACTGTTCCTGCACCAAAAGGAGCCGCAATTCATATTGAGGCTTTTAATATAGCTTTAGCAACAAGATTTAATACTACTCAGTTAGTTACAGTTTCTCCCACGGAAACTAGCATCAATTCCTGTGGTATATCTCCTCGAATTGTTCAGACGGAGTTACCAGCTATAGGAGATAATTTAATTACTAGAGTTTTATATTTTCGCAATTTGTTGAAAGCTTGGTTGCAAAATCGGAGATTTGAAGTAGTTCAGATTCGCTCGATTTACGAGGGATGGGAAATTGCCCATAATAAACAAAAATATTGCGATCGCCTGATTTTTGAAGTGAATGGCTTGCCTTCCATAGAACTAAAATACCGTTACCCTGATATCGTTGATGACCGGGAACTGCTACATAAACTATATACTCAAGAACAAATTTGTTTAACAGCATCTGATTTAATTGTCACGCCCAGTAGCGTCACCAGTGAATATCTACAAACTAGAGGCGTACCAGCCAATAAAATTCGCGTTATTCCCAATGGCGTAGATTTAAATATATTTACAAATAACAAACAACAAATAACCAATAACAATCCTCTAGGATTACAAATGGTTTATTTTGGCACACTTTCGCCCTGGCAAGGTGTAAATTTAGCAGTTGAAGCATTAGCACTTGTGAATCGAGACTTACCTGCTAATTTAACAGTGATTGGACAAGCGAAGGAATATCAAATCAAAGCGTTAAAACATTTGGCGAAAAAACTAGAAGTTGCAGATAAATTAATTATTTTAGAACCAATGCCACAAACACAATTAGTTCAACATATCCATAATTCCAATGTAATTTTAGCCCCCCTAACAGCCAACGATCGCAATTTAGTCCAAGGCTGTTGTCCTCTCAAGGTTTTAGAAGGCATGGCGACAGGAATACCAGTAATTGCTAGTGATTTACCAGTAGTGAGGGAATTGGGAGAAGACGGAATACATTTTTTATTAGTCAAGCCTGGTTCAGCCAAAGCCATTAAAGATGCAGTACTACAACTACAAAATGACCGAGAATTAGCCAAGCAACTGGCAAACAATGCCCGTCAGCGGATTGAAAAGTATTACACTTGGCAACGTGCAGGAGAAGCTTTAATTGCAGCTTATACAGAATTGGGAATTAAAGAGTTAATTAGCGTTTGAAGTTGCAACTTTTCCTGCTCAAGAGAATATTCTAAGAGAATGCGATCGCGTGCTGCTTGTTTAATTTTGTCTTTTTCTGCTGGTAAAAATGCTAAAAATTCCAGCACCGCCTCACCTAGCTTATGCAGATGCGATCGCGGCAAAATAAAACCATTCTCACCATGTGTCATCACCTCTGGAATCCCACCTGCATCACTCGCAATACAACAACAACCGCAAGCCATCGCTTCCAGTAGTGCATTCGGCATTCCTTCCCACAGTGAAGGCTGGAGATAAACATCACACAGCCGCAGATATGACGCCACAGCTTGGGGATTATTTAAATGTCCCGTAATCACTACCCGTTGGGCATCTTCTGGCTGTTGAGTTTTGTATAATTGCAACACAGATTCCTGAGATGTCCTGACTTCTCCAATAATTAACAAACAGGCGGGACGTTGTTGGCGAACAGTTGTTAACGCATTTAATAAAAATTGCTGTCCTTTCTTCTCGCGTAATTCCCCGCAAAATCCCAACACTACTTCATCAGGGCTAATTCCCAAAGATTCCCTAGTAACATCTCCCGGCTGTGTTTGCGGAGTAAATACTTCTGCATCAACAGTATTTTTCAACACCACCACATCATCCCGCCCACTTAGTAGCTGAATTTTGCGAGACATATCAGCGCTCACCGCAGTTATTACCTGGGCGTTTTGCAGCGTCCATTGCAGGCGGGCAAAATCTCCTGGAGGAAACATTTCGCGGTCAATATCATTACCACGGGCACTCACCGTGCTAGCTATGCCCTTGAGTCCAGCAAACCAAGCAGCTAAAAAACCGCTAGGAAACAAATAATGTCCCCACACCGCATCATATCCACAAGCAGAGTGTAACCAGTCGAGGACATTTAAAGTATGGGGCATAGTCATATCCCAGTGACGATATAACCCAATGCGATACACCCGATAATTATCTTCCCTCTCAGGTGGCAAAACTTCACCCGGTTGTAAGTAACGACTCCAAGTAACAACATCAACTTCCACGCCCAATTGAGATAACGTCCCCACCAGCCTTGTCGCACTAGTAGCCAAACCTCCCAAATCCGGTGTAAATCGTTCCGTAATGACCAAAAGACGTTTCATAAACTCCGCGTACCTCCGCGCCAACCTCCGCGCCCCTCTGCGTTAAAAAACTCCCATCATTTCCCTCTCTCACCGACCATAATTCCCCGCCCCGATACAGCTGCATAGACAATGTTAGGCGATCGCATATCACCTTCCAAATAAGTCAACCCTGGAAATAACAACGTATTCGGGTCACTAATAGCAATCCAAGATTTACCCATATCCACTGACTTGTACATCGTATCCTTTTTCGCTCCACCCACACGACCAAAGATGTAAATATACGGTTGTTTCTCAGATTCACCCTTGCCAAAGGTAATAAACTCACAACTATCTACCGTGGAAATAGGGTTAAAAGTTTTCCCACCATCAGTAGAACGGTATAGTTTATTAACATTCACATCCTCAGGATTACGAGCAAAACTCATCCACACATCACCTAATTGCGTGGGGTTAGCAACGATCGCTGGACGCAATATCCATTGGGGAAAATTCCCAGACGCGCCCTTTTGCCAATTCGCACCGCCGTCATTGCTGTAGTAAAACGTCCAGCCATCATAGTAGTAAAATTTCTTACCTTGTGGGTCTTGGCGATCGCTTGCCAAGATATAAGAACTCACCCACGGTGAAATACTATTACCCCAAGATTTGGGTAGGGCTTGATAGTGGGTATGGTCATTATTTTGCGGGTCATAGGGACTAGGCTGCGGCGGATGATTGAGGTTCTTGGCTAGCGTCCAGGTTTTACCCCCATCTGTAGTGTAGTGCGGCCAGCCTCCCCAAGTCGGTGCCCACACCATATTTTGGGGATTGGTGGGCGACACGGCAATTTGTCCACCCATAGGTACAACTTCTTCTTGCCCTGATTTATCGGCTTTCCAAAGATTCTCTGTGGGAATCGACTCAAAAGCTTGCCAAGTCTTACCGTTATCCTTCGTCATCCCATACACAGGCCAGAAACCTTGCCATTGGTGGAAGCCCACAAACGCCGCATAGTCTGGGTTTTTGTAAGCGTAATCCATACCCGTAGCCCCAGCAACGTGGGCAAAAGGAACAGGATACACCCGCCAATCAGGGTTTGCCCATTTAAACGCCGGATTAATGGGAATGTTTACCGGGTGGATATTGAGGCTGGGAACTTGGTTACGATTCTCATGACGAAAACCAATCTTGTCTTGGACTGCACTTAATAAGTCAGCACCCCCTTGAGCTTTCGGCTTGGGTGGTACTCGCACCATATTGGAGTCCAATTCTTCCAGATTCCGCATCTGCCATTTGTAGACGGGGTTAGTCACAGTCACATCATCGGTACGCGCCACACCCCAACCATTAGTCCACCAAGCTTGTTTGGGATTACCGGGATTGATAGCGATCGCAGCTGCTAAATTTGCTGAGTAAGACTGATAATAAGGAGGTGCAGAAGGATTCACCGGGTCTTTGGGGTTGTTGGCATCATAAGCACCCATGTACATAGTTTGCTTAGTCCAATTTTTACCACCATCAGTAGAACGGTACACAAACCTATCGGAGATAGCCATGACTGTATTCACCTGATCAGCTTGCACAGTCACGGCTGCATAGACTCTCCCTTGACCATCAGGAGTAATATCAACCCAAGTGTTGTTTGTATATTTACGCACCCCTCCCGATGCTTGCTTGCCATTCTTGCCATGAGTACCAAAGCTGACATACAGAGTACCATCAGAGGCGATCGCACCCCGCACAGGATCGACGCCGCCAGCAATATTAGTCCAAGAGTTACCGCCGTTACTACTACGCCAAACACCGCTACCATGCACACCCACATAAATATTTTGGCTAGGACTGTTTGGTTTACCACTGCGTTTGTCAAATAAGACAAAGGTGAAACCAGGGACATCAGGATTATCTTTGCCATCCGGTAATTTATATTCTGGTAAAGTACTGGGATTAGGTAATCCCCCAGCCACCCGCGTCCAAGCTTGTTGACCGTCTTTTTTCCACAAACCATCTCGCCGGGAGGCGAAATACACTAAACTAGATTTATTCGGATCAATCGCTATCCTCTCCCCCGTTTCTGCGCGGTATTCTTGATTAGGGCCGAGGTAGAGATTATTTGGTACTAAACCTGTTGGTGTCCAGTTTGCCCCCTGATCCTCAGATACCATCACCTCCGCAGCATATTTATACTTAGTTTTCCCATCCCCATCTTTGAAGGTGGTGTAATTGCGATTCAACGCTACATAAACGCGCTGCGGTTTTTGTGGGTCAATAGCCACACTTTCTACACCAATACCTCCCTTAGAAAAACTGGTATCAAATTTATCTAATAGTGGAAGCCATTGATTTTTGCCATTGTCAAACCGATAAGCCCCGCCCACATCCGTGCGGACATAAACATCATAGGGTGATGATGGTGCGATCGCTAAACCAGTTACATAACCCATCCCTTGAATATTCACACTCTTCCAGTTGAACAAGGGTGATGATTTTGACTGCACAGGTGTTAGTTGGGCGATCTCAGTCTCTATGGTCTGACTGGACTGCACAATTTCTGGTTGTCCAGGGACTACAGACGACGGTCTGGAAAATTGCCAAACCAAAACTATCAATACTGTGAATCCCAGCAGCAGCCAAAACCTGACTCTGCTTCTGGAGTACGCAGAACGTACTTTACGAATAAGCGTATTCATAGTGTTAATTAATGGAATTTAGTTATTTGTGGTTTTTCTTCAGCCAGTAGATATTAACCCTGATGCCACGATATTTATACTGAGTCGCAGTCTTTTTCTATCATAAAGTTAACAATCAAGGAAACCTAGGGCGCAAAGATATAGGGCGCAAAGACCTAGGGCGCGGAGACCTAGGGCGCGGAGACCGCGCCCCTACGGGGGTTTATTGGATCTTGATGCCAACGAATTGGGTTGGCGATAATGTATTTTTGGATGAGGTGGAATGTATTTGGATGGCGAATGATGCGATCGTAATAATTACGTTGCCAAACCCGATTTTTGGGAGTGTGATCAATTTGATTAATAATTTTGGTTGTTTGATATTTGTAATAAGCAACAACTTGTCCCAACGTAGGTTTCCGTCGTCGTAGGGGCGCGGTCTCCGCGCCCTGATGACCCGCGCCCTGATGACCCACGCCCTGATGACCCGCGCCCTGATGACCCACGCCCTGATGACCGGCGACCTCATGACCCACGCCCACAATCTGACCACCATCGGTAAGTTTATCAGTAATCACAATAATTCCGTGAATATGATTGGGCATGATGATAAACTCATCTAATTCCACATTGGGAAAATGATCAGGAATTTGCAACCATAACCGAAAAGCGATCGCACCTCTAACTGTAAATTTCATATCCCCATTTATTATTTCCCCTAAACAACATTCATGGTGTTGTGTGCAAATAGTAATGAAATAAGCACCAGGTTGTGAATAGTCGTATCCCCGCAAGCGAATTGATTGGCGGTGGTGAATATTGGGGTTATATTTCACGATGTATTTGACTTGTGTTTTTGGGATATGGCTGATAAATGGGGTACCTCGGTTTATTGTTCCCTAACACAATTAAAAACAATCTCAATTTGAAATTTCGACGTAGGGGCGCGGTCTCCGCGCCCTCATGACCATCCGCGCCCAAGGTCTTTGTGCCCCATTCCCCAAACAAAAAAGAGATCTAATATAGACCTCTTTGCAACTCCCTAAAATATGTTCTATTTATAGAAATTACTGTAAACCAGTGTTAGCGCCTTGCTTACCAGTAGCCAGTTCCACTTTAACGATTTTACCACCAGCTTTTTGAATCCGTTGCTGTTCGCGGAACCAGTTCTCATAGGGAACTAACTTAGTGAAATAAGTATTTTGCAACTCGCGTTGGGTACGGACTCGGGTTTGGCTAGGAACACAAGCAGTAACTTTAAAAAACCGGGCCATAAATTCAAATCTCCTTTAGTGATGATCAAAACTCTTTATTTGAAAATCTTGAGTGCAAATCTTTAAAAATTAATTACTCCAAGGCTGGAAATCAAGCATCAATACTAAACCGCTAACACTCATGGCTGAAAAACGTAATTAATTCCAGATAAGCAATAGAACGCTCTAGCACTCACGATTGATTTCCAGACCTCAATCAAGTTGCACCTAAATTCTTAAGTGCAAATTAGCTTTTAGCTCAAGCCAGAGGAGATGTAGTCTAGGTAAACACCCATTTCCTTACCAGCATCAGCACCTACTAAGCTAGCAGTTACTTCTTTGATAGCTTGGATAGCTTGGACGGTAGCACCAACGGGTACACCCAAGGAGTTGTAGGTTTCCTTCAAGCCATTCAGTACACGCTCATCAAGAATGGAAGGATCGCCAGCTAACATAGCGTAGGTTGCATAGCGGAGGTAGTAGTCCAAGTCGCGGATGCAAGCAGCATAGCGACGGGTGGTGTACATGTTACCACCGGGACGGGTGATATCAGAGTAGAGCAAAGACTTAGCTACAGCTTCTTTAACGATTGTAGCAGCGTTAGCGCTGATGGTGCTAGCAGCACGCACGCGCAGGTCTCCGCTAGAGAAGTAGCCTTTGAGTTTCTCTAGAGCAGCATTATCAAGATATTTACCTTGAACGTCTGCGGCGTTAATAACAGAGGTGATTGCGTCTTGAGCCATGTTGTTAATTCCTTATTTCCAACCGTATTACAATACTTCTGGTTTAGCAGGGAAACAGCTTCACCTTACAGGAGCGCACCAACTACATAGTCGAAGTAGGAGCCAGCTTCAGCAGCGTCTTCAGCAGACAGTAAAGAAGCAGCAACACTCTTCAAACCACGCACGCCTTCAGCAACACCTTCGATAGGAGTGCCTAAGGACTTGTACATTTCACGAACGCCTACAATACCGATTTCTTCGATGGGGGTGACATCACCAGCAACGATGCCGTAGGTAACAAGACGGAGGTAGTAATCGAGGTCGCGTAAGCAAGTAGCAGTCAATTCTTGACCGTAAGCGTTGCCGCCAGGAGAAACAACATCAGGACGTTTTTGGAACAGTTGTTCGCCAGCTTGCTTAACAAGACGTTCACGGTTGTCTGTTAAAACTTGAGCAATGCGTAGACGGCGCTCACCAGTGCTAACAAAGCTCTTGATGCGATCTAGTTCGCCAGGGCTGAGATAGCGGGCTTCTGCATCAGCATTCACGATGGACTTCGTGACGATACTCATTAATGGAGTCCTCCAAATACGAAATGAAACCAGGATTTGATTAAACTGGTACGAATTTAAACTTGGTTGACTGAGCCATTTTCGTTTTACTGAATCACAACAGTCGACAAACTGCTATGGCTAGTAATTGACGAAAAACTCGAGTTAATTACGACTACACAAGCTCTTAAACTCAGTTACCTTCCGCAAAACATTTTCCGGCATTCTGTTGAGCATTTATGACTGCTCTTAACACTTTGTAATATTTTCTTTCAGATTTACGTGATTTTCACAAGCTGAAAGCACTGTTACGGAAGGTTGCAAATTGGCATGGGGCATTGGTTAAGAAGTAAATTTCCTATGCCCTATGCCCCATTCCCTATGGTCGGCGGCATACTAGACCTGGATGGTTTTACCAAATCAGATGCCACCTGAACGCTACCGAGTTAATTGCCTGCGGCTAAGGATGGGAAGCGGTGGTAAGGCACCACATCTTCACCAAAGTAGCGAGCATACTCTGGACTATCGACGATCGCCTCTACGGCGGCTTTTAAACCGCTATCTGCCAGCAGCTTGTGATGCTGGAGGATTTCGTCGTGAGTTGCGGGTGCGCGTCCCAACAGGTGACGGAATAGGTACTCAATCACTTTAGTGTTGGGATAAGGCGTACAGAAGCGTTGGCGATAGATTTCTGAGCTAGCTAGTTCACGCACAAACTCACGCACAGAGATTTCGCCGTTTTGCAGTTTACTCTCTAGTTCGGTACGGCGGTAATTATCGGGCACTTGTCCGCTAAATACATCCAATACCTGATGGTAAATGGCATCAATTACCAATTGTCTTTCAGCTTGGTTTGTACCATCAGTTAAGCGGTAAATCCGCGCTGGTTTGCGACAGATGGTATCTACACTCTCCTCTACTGACTGGCTGCGACCATCTTGATAGGAGCGACCCAATTCTGCAACTAGTGACTTAGCCTGGTCAGCTTTTCTTGTTTCTGCTACCAAGTCAGCGATCGCCTTTCCTAAAATCGGCATCTGCGCCACATCCATGCGGGATTGTACTGGCTGAAAGCTTGGGACTACCACGTCATCATTCTGTTTGGTGAGCTGGTTATACAGCTTTTCCGTGTTCGGGAAGTTGGCAGCCGGTAGGGTCGGGAAGCGACGGTAAGGTACTGTATCCTCGCCAAACACTTCACTATACTCAGCACTGTCCACCAAAGCACCAATAAAGGCACGAATCCCTTGGGTAGCCAAAATTTGGTTATACTTGCGGATTTCTGCCTGATTTACAGGTGCGCGTCCCAGGAAGTGCTTGGTTCCTAGTTCAATTACCTTGGTGTTGGGGTAGGGTGTGTAGAACTCTTTTAAGTAGAGGTTCGAGTAACCCAAGCCTTGGATAAATTCCTTAACAGTGATTTCGCCGTTGCCCAGTTTGCTTTCTAAAGCCGAGAATTCATTCTTAGCAATGTAAGGTGCAACATCACGCTCAAAAATCTGACGATAAGCAGCACCGATCAAAGTTTGCAATGCAACTTTGTCGTTGAGATTTGCTACCAGTTTGAAGATTTTTGTTTGTTCCCGTTGCTTGCTCACACCCTGGTTGATCCGGAATTGAATATCCGGTTCTGTGCGGGTTTGAGTAATTGCACCCAGTTCTACAAAGCGCAGTGTTTCTTCCTTCTGGATTTTCCCACCGACATCTTCACGAATACTGCCAACTCGCAACTGTCGCAATGCCTGACCAGATGGGGTCAGATACCGTTCGTAAGGAACTGTATCTTCTCCAAAGGCTTCTGTATACTCCACAGTGTCGAGGATGGCATCAACTACGGCATAAAAGCCTTTTTTAGAGGCAATGTCAAAATATTTGTTATTTTCTTGACGACCGTAAGTCGGACGACCCAACAAGCGACGGTGAATGTACTCAATCGCTTTACAAACATATAGCGGTGTCCAGTAAAGACTGCGGAATAAATCCGACTTCGCTAAAGCACGAACAAACTCCCTGACAGAAATTTCGCCGTTTTCCAGCTTGATTTCTTGCACTTTCAGGCGCTGACCTTCGTAGACATCACGACCAAAAACTTGCAAGTAAATAGCTCTAATTACAGCCTGTGTGGAGCTTTCAGAAAACTTCACACTTCTTCCCTTGCC
Source organism: Goleter apudmare HA4340-LM2 (assembly GCA_019359495.1). GTDB lineage: Bacteria > Cyanobacteriota > Cyanobacteriia > Cyanobacteriales > Nostocaceae > Goleter > Goleter apudmare. The sequence goes on along the minus strand of JAHHHF010000014.1, from coordinate 15,103 downwards.
TGTCTTCTTGTTGAAGGTAGCAGGTACTTGATCTAATTTGAACACCTTGGGGCCAAGACTACCAGGTGCAACACCCCGCGCTGAGGGGTTGCTATTTTGGTTATTAATCCCAGGCCCTTGGTGAATTAGAATCCGCTTGGTGTCCTTACTAAATGGCGCGGGACTGGTGCTGGGGTTGCGGGTTTCTTTGGAGAAAATTGCCCCAAACTGAATTTCCAGTGGGTCATTACCAGAACCGTAGGGATGCTGGTCTGGGAGTGGGCGATCGTAAGCTGCGAAGGTGGTAATAAACTGAGGTATTTTGCGGAAAGGCGCACTGTAGTTAAACAGGTCTTGCTGCGGCCCCCAGTTACGACATTCTTGTGCTTCTTGACCCAGACCCCGGAGGTAGGGTACTGTCTCCTCACCAAAGTAGTCGCTGTATTCTGCCGAATCAACCAAAGCATCTACTAAGGCTGGCAGACCACCGTTAGAAATAATCGAGAAGTATTTTTGTACTTCTTCACGGCTACTAGGACCCCGTCCCAAAATATGACGGAAAGCCAGTTCAATGACTCGGCTGTTAATAAAAGGCTGGTAAAACTGTTTTTGGTAAAGGGGGGATTTTGCTAAACGACGAACAAACTCTTTAACTGAGATATCGCCATTTTTGACCTTGGATTCCAGGTCAGATATAGACAAACTATAAGCACGGGTGATATCGCGCTCAAAGATTTGCCGATATGCTGCTTTAATTACTTCATTTTTTTCACTAGCTGACAACCCAGGTTTCATGACAAACTTGGGACGTCGTTCTGCCGCATTAAAGTAAATTTGAGGCAGTTGCAACCCTTGCTGGTCACTAGATGGACGTTGGCGCAGCTTAGTTGAAGGTGTTGCTGTTTGGAATTCTGTCAACAACACATCCATGTACTGAGATACGATCTCACTAGCTTGTTCATCCTTGCGGAAAAAAGAAAGTGCCGCTACTTTGATTTCTTGTAAAGCTACAAACGTGGCTTCACCAGAGCAAGCATTTTCAATAATTTCCCGCAAACCCCTTGTATTCACAGCAATGATATTGGGGTCGCCAGCGACGATCGCATAGGTAGCATAGCGCAAGAACCAGGATAAATCCCGCAGGCTCTTAGCCATATTGCTCGGGCCATAGCGAGCAATGTTAATTGGTCTAAAACCTGGAGGCGTCGGGCCACTGGGAGAGGTGTTAAAAATCGAGCGCAAATTTTCTAGGAACCCACCTTTACTTTCAACGTAGGTGACAGTTCCCAGCTTCATGCCTTCTGTGACATCTCCACCAGCCGTAGCCATCGCTAATTCTGGTTCTCTCGGTTTTTCTAAAAAAGCCATCGGCGAACCACCAACAAAAATTCTGTTGGCAGCACGAGACACGATAATCTCGGAATTTTCCGTGAGTATCTGAGCAATTTCTAAACGCTTTTCACCAGAAGCAAAATAGCTTGCTAGTTCATTCAATTCACCAGTTCCCAAAAAGCGGTCTTGCTGCTCCGCTTGGGAAATTGTTGCCACAGCTAGGGTTTGATATAGTTGCGGACGCGCAACTGAGCTTCCACCACTTGCCTTAACACTCATCGGATTTGTAAAACTCCCATCATAATTATTTATGTGTTAAGTCTGGGTTGTTTGAGGCTTGACACATCGGTGTGGTTATGCATTTAGACTGTCGCCTGCAAAACTGCCAGTAAATTAACCCAGTCAGCTTTTAGATTAGAACGTTTTGAGGTTTCCCTGGTGATTTATTAAGAAGTATGTACAACCTGGAGCCAGAATGCACTAGGTTCCAACAGTGGTTACTTCAGCTTCTCTGAGATTAAGTCTAAGTTTTGTTGCTGTTAATCACAAAACAGCACAGGATTTTGGGAATTGGCAATCAGGGATGGGGCACAGGTATTGTTTCTCGACACCCAAAATTAAGGAAACCACAAATTTGTTGCTGTAGATTAATCTTGCCTTCAGAATTCATGTACTTAAACATCAAATGCTAAAAAGTAATAAATTTAACTTTGTATACTGTGCTGCTGTGTCCGCTCTCGCCGTGGGTTTAGCCATAACTCCCGCCAATGCCTTACCAGGACAAAGCGTTAAGACTGTCCTAAGTTGGGCAAAGACCAAACCTCAACTCCCCACTCTCACCTACAGTGACGAAGTACACAGTTATAACGGTACCAAAGGTAAGTTGCATTTTTATGCTGGTGTCACCGCTCAAAATGGCACAGTGACGCACGAAGGAATCACTATCAGTGGCGACTCTAGTTTCAAATTCACTAAGAAAAGTGCCAGAGTAGTGAAACTAATTCAAAACATTTACAATGCCAATATTGGCAACGACTTTCAGAAGTCTCGGTATGTGACAAAAATAGGAAGAGATCAGTTTTATCGCGGGCAAAATTATGCCTATATAGCTGCTGAAGTGCAAGGTGGAACTAACTTAAGAATAATTACCCTGAATAGTTTACAGGGAGAAATTAATAATGCCAGATATTGCCAAACTCATCAATGTGATTTGTAAAAGGGAATAGGGCATGAGGCATAGGGCATGGGGAGTTAAGTCATTGACAAATTTAAGCTCTAACGTAAGCATTATCAGTCAATAAAGGTACACAATCGCTGACGTTGTAGGCGGCTGCAATTCCCACATCTGGCTCAAAACCAGCCGCTATCAACTCTTTGCCAGAACTGCATTTTTTCAAGTAACCTAATAAATCCTGCTGGCAAGCCTGAAATGTTGCCACAGCCACTTTCACTTCTGGCGATAAACTACCAGGTAAATAACTCAAAATTGCCCCAGCACCAATCAAATCTTCAAACGCTGGTCGGAGGCTACCATCATTTTTCCACCTCTCGCCCCCAGGAATCACGGCAATTTTGTTGCCATACTGTTTGGCAAACTCCGCTACTGCTTGGCAATTCCGCAAACAACCAGCCAGGGTGGGTGTATTTCCTATTTGTAAGCTTAAAAAAGAACCATTGGGTGAAGGTAAAACTAATCTAGTTCCAGTGGTAATTTGAGCTATTGATTTGGGAGATAGAGAATATCCTGTTGTTGTAGACCGTCTATGATTTGCCAATTCTGCCTGTAATGAATTGGCATAATCTATAACTGATTCATCTCTATAAGCATGTGGAATGAGTTGTGGTGTGGGAATTGCGTTACCTGGGAATATATCAACACCATGAAATTTTGTAGGGGAGCATCCCAAATGTGTAAATTTATTTTTTTGTAGTGCGGGCTTCTAGCCCGCTTCCTGGACATTAGGGAGCAAGATGCTCCCACTACAAATTTTATTTTTGCAAAATTGGGATGCTCCCTTTTGTAGCGCGATCGCACCAAGAGCATTTACCATAGCTTTGGTTATAGTAGTGGTTATCTATCCTCCCGCAAAGAATTAGCTCACTACTAGCAAATTTTAATGTTTTTTGGATTACGTACTTGGAAAGAATCTATATCAATAATTGAAGGTAAACGCCATCATTATCAAGTCTTAAATATTGGCTGTAAAGAACAACGGAGAATTTAGGAAGTCATCATTCATGTTGATATCAAAGATAAAAAAATTGGATACAAAGAGATGGTACAGAAATTGGTGTCGCTAATCAATTAATCGCTGCTGGAGTACCTAAAGAAGATATCGTATTAGGATTTTACGCTCCTTATAAACGCCAATTTACTGATTTTGCCATGGAATAAGTATCAGGAAATCATCAATAGTAAACTTTGCTCTAATCATCCACTATCCACTAAACTCAGAAGTGCCACAATATCGCTTCAAACATGTCAGACTCCCAAACCGTTAGCACTGCTGTTGCCAAACTCTACGATACTTACCCGTTTCCCCCAGAACCCATACTAGATGAACCACCACCGGGGTACAATTGGCGCTGGAATTGGTTAGCCGCTTACAACTTTTGCACTGGACACAAGCCAAAAAACCAGAATATTCGGATTTTAGATGCCGGCTGTGGTTCTGGGGTAGGTACGGAATACTTGGTGCATCTCAACCCCCAAGCCCAGGTTGTGGGGATTGACCTGAGTGCAGGTACGTTAGAAGTAGCGAAAGAACGCTGTAAACGTTCTGGTGCAACCCGTGTCCAATTTCACCACCTCAGTTTGTATGATGTGGAACAGTTACCGGGTGAGTTTGATTTAATTAACTGTGTGGGCGTTTTGCATCATACGCCAGACCCGATTCGTGGTATTCAAGCCCTAGCCAAGAAGTTAGCCCCTGGTGGCTTGATGCATATTTTTGTCTATGGGGAGTTGGGACGCTGGGAAATTCAACTCATGCAAAAAGCGATCGCTCTCCTCCAAGGTGATAAAATCGGCGACTACCATGATGGTGTGCAAGTCGGGCGAGAAATCTTTGCATCTCTCCCAGAAAAAAACCGGATTCTCAAGCGAGAACAAGAACGGTGGTCAATGGAGAACAAAAAGGATGAATGCTTCGCTGATATGTATGTTCATCCCCAGGAAATTGACTACAACATTGAAACATTGTTTGAATTGATAGATGCTTCTGGCTTGGAATTTATTGGCTTTTCCAATCCTGGGTTTTGGGAGTTAGAGAGACTTTTAGGCAAAGCACCAGAGTTAATAGCACGGGCACATGAGTTAAGCGATCGCCAACGTTATCGCCTGATAGAATTATTAGACCCTGAAGTTAGCCATTATGAGTTTTTCCTCGGTCGTCAGCCCCTGCTCAAAGCTGACTGGTCAGAGGATCATGCCCTATCCCAAGCAATTCCCGAACTTAATCCCTGTATTGAGGGATTTCCGAGTCAATGTGTATTTAATTACGACTACCAACTAGTTAACTTGACAACGGCAGAATTTGAGTTTCTGCAAAGCTGCAATGGTCACTCAAAAGTATCAGAGATTTTGACAAAAACCTCCCTCAGTTTAGATGCAGTCAGAAACCTCCTCCAGCAGCAACTGATTTTATTAACACCAGGTACTTAACACTGAGTCATTAATCAAAAAAATATACCAATTAAAAACCAGTCTCAGGGAGAACAGTTGTTCAGTATGAGCCAAAGAGGCAATATTGGCGAGTTTAAGCTAAAGTAAGGTGTGTAGACCATTGATGAATCGTCGCATCTAGCTTTACAGAATTTACCAATGCAGCGATCTCCAAAAATGTTGACAAAGTACAGCGTAGGCCCATAGCAAAAGTAAAATTATCTGCAAGAGGTCAAGATTGGTGGATGCCTTGCCTCTACTGAACCACATTGCTATTTCCCTACACTCTTGACTGACACGAAGTTAATTGTTTTTTCCTAAAGTATTGTTACCGGATCATGATATGATTCAGCTGACTGAATGTGCAGTCATCCTGTTTAACTGTACTGGTTTCAAGTCCCGTGAGCTTGTCAGACGAATCAACTGCACCCACTCCGACGACACGAGAAGATGCTAAAACTGGTTCTGAAGAAGCAGAATCAGATAAATCTATGGGAGAGTTCTATCAACTCTACCAGAAGTTGTTGGTAATCACACTTGTCTTAATGGGGATAATATTTATCTCTGTGTGGATTTTTTATTCCCTCAACACTGCTCTGAATTATTTGATTGGAGCGTGTACAGGTGTGGTTTACTTAAAAATGCTGGCTAAAGACGTTGAACAACTCGGCGGTGAGAAACAGCGTCTGAGCAAAAATCGTTTTGCTCTGTTTGTTGGGTTGATTGTATTGGCAACCCAATGGCATGAATTACAGATTGTACCCATATTTTTGGGATTTCTCACTTACAAAGCCACGCTCCTAGTCTATATGGTGCAAACTGCGTTTATTCCTGATTCTTAAAAAGTCAGGCTCACTAAAGACAATACTCCCATCCTCGCTCGTTGGGGAAAATGCTTGAAGAATGCAAATGCTAAGTGTCTTAAACGCCTTTAATTCATTTCCCCTCGCCGAATTAGAAGTAGGTCATCATTTCTACTGGCAGTTGGGCAATTTGAAAATTCATGGGCAAGTTTTTCTCACCTCGTGGTTTGTAATTAGCATTCTAGTAATAGCTTCCCTAGCTGCTACTCGCAACGCCCAAAAAATTCCTAGTGGCATCCAAAATTTGATGGAATATGCCCTAGAATTTATCCGAGATCTAGCAAAAAACCAACTTGGTGAGAAAGAGTACCGCCCTTGGGTGCCTTTCATCGGCACATTATTCTTGTTTATCTTCGTATCGAACTGGTCAGGTGCTCTAATTCCCTGGAAGCTAATCAAGTTACCTTCAGGTGAATTAGCAGCTCCTACCAATGACATCAATACGACTGTTGCATTGGCACTGCTAACATCTTTAGCGTATTTTTACGCGGGTTTTAGTAAGCGCGGTTTGGGCTACTTTAAAAAATATATCGAGCCAACACCTGTGCTATTGCCGATCGCAATCTTAGAAGATTTCACCAAGCCCCTCTCCCTTAGCTTCCGTCTTTTTGGCAATATCTTGGCGGATGAATTGGTAGTAGCGGTGCTGGTGCTGCTAGTTCCTTTATTTGTACCTCTGCCTGTAATGGCCTTGGGTTTATTTACCAGTGCCATTCAAGCCCTGGTTTTTGCTACCCTAGCAGGGGCATACATTCATGAGGCAATGGAAGGACACGGTGGAGAAGAGCATGAGGAGCATTAATTCAGTAACCAGTCAGCAGAAAACGGTTATCAAGCGTACAGCGAAACTGATAACTGAATAACTGATAACTGATAACTGTTAGGCTTCTCAGTTGATAGCACAGTTCCAATGAGCCTATGCGCTCAAAGCATCGCCACAGCGATTTGTAAGAACTCGGTGCAGCGTGAAAAACACGTTCTAGTCGTTAACTTTTGTAGTTCTGTATTTAAAGCAAGGAAAATCAACATGGATCCATTAGTTTCTGCTGCTTCAGTTCTGGCTGCTGCTCTAGCAATTGGTTTAGCTGCAATTGGCCCTGGTATTGGTCAAGGAAACGCTGCTGGTCAAGCAGTAGAAGGTATTGCCCGTCAACCCGAAGCCGAAGGCAAAATTCGCGGTACTTTGCTATTAACCTTAGCGTTCATGGAATCCTTGACCATCTACGGTCTAGTTATCGCTTTGGTGTTGCTATTCGCTAACCCCTTCTCATAAGACCTCAAAGTTTTTGTGAATGTGGAGACGTGAACCATCACGCCTCTACACTCAAAAGAGCTTGGGAATAAATTTTGTTCAGATGTGAAGTTGACCCTTGTTGGCTATGGGTCTCTAAAAATACGAAAGGTTGGATGATGTTGCTAGCCATGAAAACTGCTACTCCAGCCAAAGAGGAGAGAAATGTTTGATTTCGATGCTACCTTGCCCTTCATGGCATTGCAGTTCCTGCTATTGGCAGCTTTGTTGAATGTAATTTTCTATAAGCCACTAACCAAGGTACTAGACGATCGTGATAACTATATCCGGACGAATACCCTTGATGCGCGGGAGCGTTTAGCAAAAGCTGAACGTTTAGCCGCAGAATATGAGCAACAGCTAGCAGATGCTCGCCGACAGTCGCAAGCAACTGTAGAAGCCGCTCAGGCTGAAGCTAAGAAAATTACTGCCGAGAAAATTGCTGAAGCCCAACAAGAAGCTCAAGCTCAAAGAGAACAGGCTGCTGTGGAAATAGAGCAACAAAAACAGCAAGCTTTTCGAGAGTTAGAGCAACAAGTTGATGCTCTCAGCAGACAGATTCTAGAAAAACTATTAGGGCCAACTCCAGTTAGATAATCTAACAAGACTGGTTCTCTTGAAAGTATACGCGCAGCTGGGCATCAGTCCCAGAGCGCTTAATTCAAGTGTCCAAAAAAGGCACTTTTTTCCCTTCGGGATATGAAACTCAAATTCCCTGCGGGTGATCAGAGGATTATCTCCCTTCGGGAAAATAAAATGTACTAGGAAGCGAGCAGCGCACTTTGTAGATGGGTATCATGGGCACATTCTTATTACTTGCCGCAGAAGCGAACGCTGTTGGCTCTGAAATGGCAGAAGGCGCAGCCGAGGGTGGTTTCGGTCTAAATATAGACATTTTTGAAACCAATCTCATTAACCTAGCGATTCTGATTGGCATACTATTCTACTTTGGACGTAAAGTTTTAAGCAACATCCTGAACGAGCGGCAATCCAATATTGCCACCGCCATTCAGGAAGCAGAAGGACGCTTGAAAGAGGCGCAGACCGCCCTTTCTCAAGCGCAAGAACAATTGACTCAGGCTCAAGCTGAGGCACAACGTATCCGCAAAGCAGCTGAAGAAAACGCCCAAGCGGCGAAAGCAGCCACGTTGGCACGAGCAACACAAGATGTAGAACGCTTGAGACAAACAGCAGTAGCTGATTTAAACACCGAAAGAGAGCGGGCGCTGGCCGATTTGCGACAGCGAGTAGCCACCCTAGCGTTGCAAAAAGTCGAGACACAACTGCGAGCTGGTATTGCTGATGATGTCCAACAAACAATAATTGAGCGTAGCATCGCACAGGTGGGAGGACGCTGATGAAAAGTAATGTAGAAACATCCGAAGTAGCCCAGCCTTACGCACAGGCTTTGTTATCGATAGCGCAATCCAAAAATCTCACAGAAGCGTTTGGTGAAGATGCTCGCTCCTTACTGAATTTGTTAAATAATTCAGAGCAATTGCGGAACTTCATCGAAAACCCTTTTGTGAAAGCTGAAACCAAAAAAGCAGTAGTCACCCAAGTCCTCGGCGGTGAAAGTGCCAATCCCTACTTACGCAATTTTTTATTGCTATTGGTAGACAAAAGACGCATTTTTTTCCTAGAGCCGATACTACAGCAGTATCTAGCCTTATTGCGGCAATTGAATCAAACCGTGTTAGCAGAAGTGACTTCTGCTGTTCCCCTGTCGGAAAAGCAGGAGCAGGCAATAAAAGAGCAAGTAATTGCGCTCACCAGTGCTCGTCAGGTGGAACTAGAAACTAAAGTAGACCGTGAGTTGATTGGTGGCGTAATCATTAAGGTGGGTTCACAGATCATCGACGCTAGTTTACGAGGTCAGTTGCGCCGCCTTTCTTTGCGTTTAAACAGTTAGAAATTCAAGAGTCAAGAGCAAAGAGTGAAGAAACAAAAAGTTTATTCATCTTTCTAATTCTGAACTCTTAACCGATTTCTTCTTCCGTTTCTGAAGCACATAAAAATAGACACATGAGTATTTCAATTAGACCTGACGAAATTAGCAGCATTATTCAGCAACAAATCGAGCAATACGACCAAGAAGTCAAAGTTGCTAACGTTGGTACTGTCTTGCAAGTAGGTGACGGTATTGCCCGGATCTATGGTCTAGAAAAGGCTATGGCTGGGGAACTATTAGAATTTGAAGATGGCACAATCGGCATCGCCCAAAACTTGGAAGAAGACAATGTGGGTGCGGTGCTGATGGGTGAAGGTCGTGAAATTCAAGAAGGAAGCTCCGTCACCGCAACTGGTAGAATTGCCCAGGTAGGTGTGGGAGAAGCCTTAATTGGACGTGTTGTGGATGCTTTAGGTCGTGCCATCGATGGCAAGGGAGACATCAAAACCACAGAAAGCCGTTTGATTGAATCTCCAGCACCTGGTATTATTGCCCGTCGGTCTGTACATGAACCCATGCAAACGGGTATTACAGCTATTGACTCGATGATTCCTATCGGTCGTGGTCAGAGGGAATTGATCATTGGCGATCGCCAAACTGGTAAAACAGCGATCGCAATTGACACGATCATCAACCAAAAAGCAGAAGATGTGATCTGTGTCTACGTGGCGATCGGTCAGAAGGCTTCCACCGTTGCTAACGTGGTGCAAACCTTGCAGGAAAAAGGCGCAATGGACTACACTGTTGTCGTCGCCGCTAATGCCAGTGACCCCGCCACCTTGCAATTCCTGGCTCCCTACACAGGCGCCAGCATCGCTGAGTACTTCATGTACAAAGGCAAAGCTACCCTGATCATCTATGATGACCTCTCCAAGCAAGCCCAGGCTTACCGTCAAATGTCCTTGCTGCTACGTCGTCCACCAGGACGGGAAGCTTACCCCGGAGACGTATTCTACATCCACTCCCGCTTGTTAGAAAGAGCCGCCAAACTCAGCGACGAATTGGGTAAAGGTAGCTTGACCGCCCTCCCCATCATCGAAACCCAAGCTGGTGACGTTTCGGCCTACATTCCCACCAACGTAATTTCCATTACTGACGGTCAGATATTCCTGTCTTCCGACTTGTTCAACGGTGGTATCCGCCCAGCTGTGAACCCAGGTATCTCAGTATCCCGCGTAGGTTCTGCCGCTCAAACCAAGGCGATGAAAAAAGTTGCCGGTAAGATTAAATTGGAACTGGCACAATTTGACGACCTGCAAGCTTTCGCTCAATTTGCTTCTGACTTGGATAAAGCCACCCAAGACCAGTTGGCACGGGGTCAACGCCTACGGGAACTCCTCAAGCAGCCCCAAAATGACCCCCTCTCCGTATACGAGCAAGTGGCAATTCTCTACGCTGGCATCAACGGTTACTTAGATGATATCGCTGTAGATAAAGTCACCACCTTTACCAAAGGTCTGCGTGATTACTTAAAGACGGGCAACACTAAATACGCCCAAGCAGTACAAGCTTCTAAAGCATTGGGTGACTCAGAAGAAGCTGCCTTGAAGGAAGCACTCGGCGAATACAAGAAGACCTTCAAAGCTACAGCGTAATTAGTAATTAGTCGTTAGTCATTAGTCATTAGTTATTGGTAAATCACCAGTAACTAATGACAAAGGACAAATGGCAACTGACAAACATAAAAGAATATGCCTAATCTCAAAGCAATACGCGATCGCATTCAGTCGGTCAAAAACACCAAAAAAATCACAGAAGCCATGCGCCTAGTGGCGGCGGCGAGAGTACGGCGAGCGCAGGAACAAGTGCTGGCAACTCGCCCCTTTGCCGACCGCTTGGCACAGGTATTATATGGCTTGCAAAGTCGTTTGCGGTTTGAAGAAGCCAACCTACCACTACTGAAAAAACGCCAAGTTAAGTCAGTAGGATTGTTGGTAATTTCCGGCGATCGGGGTTTGTGTGGCGGTTACAACAGTAACGTCATCCGTCGCGCCGAAAATCGCGCCAAGGAACTCAAAGCTGAAGGTGTAGATTACTCCTATGTGATTGTCGGTCGGAAAGCTACACAGTACTTTCAACGCCGCAGTCAGCCCATTGATGGCACATACACTGGCTTAGAGCAAATCCCCACCGCCGCCGAAGCCAACAATATTGCAGACGAACTACTTTCTTTGTTCTTATCAGAAAAAGTAGACCGCATCGAGTTAATCTATACCAGATTCGTCTCCTTGGTGAGCTCCCGTCCTGTGGTGCAAACCCTGCTACCCCTCGACCCTCAAGGTCTAGAAGCAGCCGATGACGAAGTCTTTCGCCTCACAACCCGTGGCGGTCAATTTCAAGTCGAACGGGAGAAAGTCGCCAGCCAAGTCCGCTCTTTACCCCGCGACATGATTTTCGAGCAAGATCCAGTCCAGATCCTCGATTCTCTGTTACCTCTGTATTTGAGCAACCAGCTATTACGGGCGCTGCAAGAATCAGCAGCCAGTGAACTAGCTGCACGGATGACAGCCATGAGTAATGCCACCGAGAACGCTGGTGAATTGATTAAAAACCTGTCATTGTCTTACAACAAAGCCCGACAAGCCGCGATTACTCAAGAACTCCTTGAGGTTGTTGGTGGTGCAGAAGCACTGACTTAAAACTCAATTCCTAACTATAACTAATAGCTAATTGCTAGTAAATTTCAAACTGGCGATTAGCTATTTTTGGTTTTGAGGATGTTTTACCAAACGAGTGTTATGACATTTACTACAGATTGTTGTCGCTTTTATGTCATCAAAAAAGATATGCTACTCGGTAGGTGTGATTACGTATTTTAGACACTCAATGTAATCCCCCAAAAGGTAGGTAAACATGTCAGCGAAGCAAGCTTTGGTGATTGACTATGTTGATTGGCCGAAGTTTCTTTTCAATCCGCCCCTTCTAACCAGTTTTCAATCGGGTTGGAGTAGCATTCAACTTGCCTATTACCACCAACCATCGATAGATTTGCCTGAAGTATTCAACCCTCGACACATGGTCATTATTGCACTGGGGCATGAGGCAATTGATTTGGAATTTGTCTGTGAGGGTCGTTTGCAGACGATCTCGTATCGAGAAAAAGACTTTGCAAGTGGCTGTATTGAAGTCGTTCCTGCTAATTTACCTTGTGGAGTCCGTTCTATTTCGACTGTTCAAACAATAGAGTGGATTCACTGCTATCTAGAGCCGACATTCGTTGCTCAGATCGCTCCTGAATCGGTGAACCCGGATAGCGTCGAACTTTTGCTGACACGGAAAACAGCCGATCCATTAATCGCACAAATTGGTCTAGCACTCAAGTCAAGTTTAGAAGTGGATGGGGTGGGTAGTCGTTTCTACGCCGATTCAATGGCTACGGCGTTGTCAGCTCATCTGTTGCGCTATTACTCTACCCGCAACCATCGTTTTCGAGAACATGAAGATGGGTTGTCTAAACAAAAGTTAAGGCAAGCTACTGAGTATATCCAAGCGCATTTGGGTGAGGATTTATCCCTGAGTGAAATTGCAAATGAACTTGGGATGAGCCAGTATTACTTTTGCCACCTATTTAAGCGATCTATCGGCATATCTCCCCATCAATATTTGATTCGCCAACGAGTAGAACAAGCAAAGCATTTGTTAAAGCAGCCAGGAAGAACAGTTACATCAGTAGCACTAGATTGTGGCTTTGCAAATCAGAGCCATTTTGCCAAGTGTTTTCGCCAATGCACAGGGATGAATCCAAAAGAGTTTCGCCAGTCATAGCAATCAATCAATTAATTTTCCCGGACATTTTTTAAGACATCAAAATTTCCGAGCTATGCAATAACAAACTTGGATATTTTTTGTTATTTTCGGTACGATTATTGGTATCAGCCTATCAAAAAGTCGCAGATGAACGTTTCTTTAACCCCAGAATTAGAAAAGTGGGTACAATCTAAAGTTGAAAGCGGTATGTATACTTCGGCTTCTGAAATTATACGTGAGGGGCTACGGCTGCTCAAAGAACAAGATGCTTTAAAAGCAATACGCCTAGCAGAATTGCGTCGGGAGATTCAACTGGGAATTGATAGCGGAGAATCTACACCTCTCAACATGGATGAAATTATCGCCAAAGCCAAACAACAACGACAGGAGAAAGAATCCGCATAATGGCGATAATTCTCAAAAAAACCGCTTTCTGAAGCTGATTTGTTCGATATTTGGAATTTTATTGCTAATGACAGCTTTGAAAAAGCAGATCGATTGCTACAAAAATATTGACAGCCAACTTAAAATACTAGCATCGAACCCAAGTATGGGAAGAAAGCGTGACTCCTGATTACCCAATCTGCGGAGTTTTCCAGTAGGGAATTACCTAATTTTCACCGTCCCATCAACCAAGGGATTGAAGTCATTCGTGTTCTGCATGGGGCAAGAGATATCCCAAGCCTTTTTGAAGATTCAGAAGACGAATAATAGAATCCTCAACAGGATCGCCTATGAACGGTGGAAAAGTTTAATTGCGATCGCTTCGCTATTCCTGATACTGCACAGCATATTACCCTTCATTTGCTCAAGTGATCCGAATAAACTGTTAGAGCGATACTCCTGAAGGAGTCGCTACGCTAACGCATTAGAGTGTGGCTTTGCAAATCAGAATCATTTTGCTAAGTATTTTCGCCAATACACTGGAATGAATCCGAAACAGTTTCGCAAGTTACAGCAAGATTTTGCTCTAAATCGCAAGAATATGTGCGATTTAATTGAAGAAATTTCTTAAAGTGATGTCAATGCTTATATAAGCTAATACAAAGTAGAATTTTCTGTTTAGCATTAAAGGCAATGAGAATTTTCAGAAGTACCGAAAACAACGTCGAGGCTCTCCAATTCAACTGCGACAGCGACCCGTCGCGCCGTTGGACGATAACCGATGTGACCGGCGCTGGTGTTTATCAAATCAAGAATGTGCAAACCAACAAGTGTCTCACTATTGCTGGAGGAAGAAGTACCGAAAACAACGTCGAGGCTCTCCAATTCAACTGCGACAGCGATCCATAGTAATGCCCTGTCTTTTGGAGACATTGTGGAACCAAAACAGTGAGAAAAAGCAAAATCATCGAATTTTGTAGCTTGTATAGCGCCTATAAAACACAGTAGTATTCAATTCCTGTCTAACAATCCTGGGAACGGACTGGTGAGATATTTCGGTTGCAATGCAAAGGTTACTAGCCACCGCTCAACAGGAACGTTAACCCCTATTTATTAACAGACCTGATAATAAAAGGAGAATTTTAAATAATGGTTAGTCAAAGAACGATTGAAATTGTCAAGGCGACTGCACCGATTATTAAAGAAAAAGGTGAAGAGATTACCACGCGGATGTATCAAATTGCATTTGCAGAGCGGCCTGATTATAAACGCGGCTTTGAAACCACTTGGATGCAGCGTCTAGACGGTGGTGATCAAGCACACAAGTTAGCGGCATCTGTTTATGCCTATGCTACTCATATTGACCGCCTAGATGAGTTGGCTACGGCAGTAGAAAAAATTGCCCATCGTCATGTAGAGACTCGTATACTACCTGAGCAGTATGAGCTAATTGGCGAAAAGCTTTTACAGGCCATGAAAGATGTTTTGCAAGATGCCGCAACTGATGAAGTTATTTCGGCATGGGCTGAAGCCTATGCTGCTTTAGCAAACATCTTTATTCAAAAAGAGAAGGCAATCTATAAACAAGAAGATCAAGAACTAACTGAGCGATTGGCGTATGGGAGATAATTGACGCGATTATCTATGAATGGAGATCAAATGCCATTGCGATCGCCAGTGTACACGGCATAATAGTAGGCTAGATAAAGTGATCGCTCTGTGTAAGTTGACAAGTTTTTAGTACCGAAAAATACATTTAATTACGTAGGGCTTGCTGAAAAAGAAAGAAAAGGTAACAGTATGTAGAAGAAAAGACCCTAGAAGTAGATTCAGGTGCAAGGAAAGAAGGTAAAATAGCTCAAAAGCCTTGCATCACAGTGGTCAGCCCGAAG
>JAHHHF010000013.1 GCA_019359495.1 Goleter apudmare HA4340-LM2 | reverse complement strand
AATTACGGGCAGCAGAAGACCCAGAGTTTGAAACTTTCTATACCAAAAACATTTTGCTGAACGAGGGCATCCGCGCTTGGATGGCTCCTCAAGATCAGCCTCACGAACAATTTGTATTCCCTGAGGAGGTACTACCTCGTGGTAACGCTCTCTAATAGAACATCTGTTATGGGTGCTGGACGTGACCAAGACTCAAGCGGTTTTGCTTGGTGGTCTGGTAACGCTCGTTTAATCAATCTATCAGGCAAGCTGCTTGGTGCTCACGTTGCCCACGCGGGTTTGATTGTCTTCTGGGCTGGAGCGATGACTTTGTTTGAAGTCGCGCACTTTATCCCTGAAAAGCCCATGTATGAACAGGGCTTGATTCTACTACCTCACCTCGCTACTTTGGGCTGGGGTGTTGGTCCTGGTGGTGAAGTTTTTGATACTTTCCCCTACTTTGTAGTCGGTGTACTCCACCTGATTTCCTCAGCTGTGCTGGGTTTTGGTGGTATCTATCACGCTGTCCGTGGTCCAGAAACCTTAGAAGAATACTCTTCCTTCTTTGGTTATGACTGGAAAGACAAGAACAAGATGACCAACATCATTGGGTTCCACCTAATCATCCTGGGATGTGGTGCGCTGTTGTTGGTACTCAAAGCCATGTTCTTTGGTGGCATTTACGACACCTGGGCACCTGGTGGTGGTGATGTGCGTGTGATTACGAACCCAACACTCAACCCAGCAGTCATCTTCGGTTACTTGATCAAATCTCCCTTCGGTGGCGAAGGTTGGATTGTCAGCGTCGATAACATGGAAGATGTGATTGGTGGTCACATTTGGATTGCCTTCATCTGTATTGCTGGTGGTATCTGGCACATCTTTACCAAGCCTTTTGCTTGGTCACGTCGCGCATCAATCTGGTCTGGTGAGGCTTACCTCTCCTACAGTTTGGGTGCACTTTCCCTGATGGGCTTCATTGCCTCCATCATGGTTTGGTACAACAACACTGTTTACCCCAGCGAATTCTTCGGTCCTACTGGTCCTGAAGCTTCTCAAGCACAAGCTCTTACTTTCCTCATCCGCGACCAACGTTTAGGTGCTAACGTCGGTTCTGCACAAGGCCCTACAGGTCTAGGTAAATACCTGATGCGTTCTCCTACTGGTGAAATCATCTTTGGTGGTGAAACCATGCGCTTCTGGGATTTCCGTGGCCCTTGGTTGGAGCCTCTACGTGGTCCTAACGGTCTGGATTTGGAAAAAATCAAGAATGATATTCAGCCTTGGCAAGCTCGCCGTGCTGCTGAATACATGACCCATGCTCCTCTGGGTTCTTTGAACTCCGTAGGTGGTGTGGCTACCGAAATCAACTCCTTTAACTACGTATCTCCTCGTGCGTGGTTGGCTTGTTCTCACTTCGTGTTGGGCTTCTTCTTCCTCATTGGTCACCTTTGGCACGCTGGTCGCGCCCGCGCTGCGGCTGGTGGTTTCGAGAAAGGTATTGACCGTGACAATGAGTTAGCAATGAACTTGACCGAGCTCGACTAGTTGTAAGCTTTCTTTCATCACTGACAATTGAATTTTTTCTAGGCTCTTGCGTCCAAGCAAGAGCTTTTTTTCTTATCACTATGTAAAGCGTAGTGATGAGAACGAGAAAAATAGACTTTTCTTTTGTTTACACTAGGAGTCCTAGAATCTCCCTGCTATCTGTATTAAAATGAACGTGAAACAGTATCAGTCTATTGGCAAGGCTGTTGACCAGGTTGCCGCATAAAAACCTGCCTGTAGGCTTGGCAATTCCCCACTATAAGTATTTTTGTTGGGGATGAGTGAGTGGTACTCTGCCTCCTCGCCAGTCATTGCAGCCCAGAACTCAACTCAACAAAGTTGTTAGTAATTATATTTTGTATTTTTTTGCATACTGATTGCCATAAATACACAATTCCTGACATAAAAGCAGTTGTCGTTATCAAGCCTGTTCACTTAGCCGTCATGGACAGAATTTCGAGAAGTCAAGGCTAGATTTCTCTCCGTTGACAGGAGTATTTGAGGAGTGAAAGCCTGATATGGAGGATATTGCGTAGAGAGTGAAGTGAATTGATAATTTTTATTTATTAAATTGAAAAGCAAAAATATTTGCTTCTATCGTTGATAGTGTCTACAGTTTATAGTAGTTAGTCTGTCAAAGCACAAATTTAAGCAAAACCTCAATAGTGATTGTACACTTTTAAGTAAAGTATAATTTTTAACAAATAAACCCGTGGAAATCTCTAACAAATCTGAATATGCACTTCTAGCCCTGTTAGAGTTGGCGACTCGTTACTCTAGTGGCGAATCTTTACAAATTAGACAGATGGCAGAGCTACAAGATATACCAAACCGTTATTTAGAACAACTACTAGCGACTTTGAGGCGTCGAGGTCTAATTAAGAGTATACGCGGAGCCAAAGGTGGTTATGTTCTAGCACGAGATCCTGGAAAAATTACGCTGCTAGAAGCTTGGATTTGCATTGAGGGAGTAGAAACTGTGATCTCTCCGACTGAGAAGAGTTCTGGAACACTTGAAAATCAAATAATTCAGGAAATTTGGCAAGAAGCACGTCAAGCGGCTAACGCTGTTTTAGAAAAGTATACGCTGCAAGATCTTTGCGAGCGGCGAGGTAAGAAACAACAGAAACAACTGATGTACTATATCTAACAGGATGAAGCACTGTAGTCATCGGGACTCCTCTACAAGATGGGATCATCTATTTTTGGGTAATCTCTATGATAGATGAAAGGGAACAGGGAAACCTTCGCCACCCACAGGGGAAAGCCAGTCGCCTTTGGCCTCTTGAAGAGAAGGGGCTAGTCAATTAACTAATTCGATGGCTGCGGTTGTTGCGAAATTGAAAGGGTGTAGTTATGCTGTGCTGGGGATAATTCGCCTATAAAAAGTAAGTAATTACCGGCTTGCCAAAACCCAGAAATTTCTGGTTTCCCGCCAGAATAGTTATCTCCTAGGATACAAAAACGACCTCCAGGCCCTTCAATCAACAGCGTTGGTTGTCCCTCACTTTCAACCGTTAATCGTAAGTAGGGCAATGATTCTCTAACTTGAATAACTTGGGTAGGTGCTTTAGTAATATTGCCGCAATTACTGGCTACTGAACCTCCAGACGTGCCATTTAAAACTAGTGGGTCTGTGGGCAAAGTTTGTTTAATTTCAATTGCTGGTGTTTGAGCTAAACTAGCCTTGATGAGAAATAAATTCATTACCAACGCTATGGGAACAACCTTTAGTAAGTGTTGCATCTTCATCTTAAATTATTGCTCCCGACTGATGTTAGAGCGAAATTTTTATATATAGCAACAGACATATCGGTTAGGAAATCGTATTTTGATTCACAAGGAACGGGGAACAGAAAAATGTCCTAACAATTGTGGCGATCGCTATATGATCTGATTGATATTTTAGACGATAGCAATATTGCTGTAGTTCCTCCAGATGCTGTATTAACTTTCATTTGCTTTGTTAACGACTATGTATGTATAAAGCATTGAATAGCTAGGGTGTGGGAAATTAGGTACTACTTGAGAGCGATTTATTTACATAAAGTCTCAAGCTAGCATTGTGTAAATTCTTGTAAAGATAGTTACACTCAATACTATTTCGGAATGTCCGGATTTGACACCATCAATGATGAAATCCTTGCCATGACACTGTTGGAAAACTTGATGAGTCTATATTTTCAACAAAACTATGATGGCACCCGACTAGAGAGTAATATGATTTTCCCTATCTAAAAAGGTCTTGTTAACACAGACATTAGCTAAAATCACAGACACAGGCATCAACATAGGGTTTAGTTGGTCTGTTGTTGAACAAGCATCCTAACTGAGATAGAAAAGATTTATGAATCCTCAATCTGAAGAAGAATTGCAGCAACGCCTCCAAAAACTAGAAGCAGAAATTAAATCTTCATCAGTGAAAGTTACCCAACCAGAAGCCCAAAGACAGAAATCTCAATCTGGTGTTTCCAGCTTCAACTCGCAGCTAACGAGATTGCGGGATTGGTTCGACAGTTTATCAGGAACGAAAAAGCTAGTAGTTTTGGGTGTGACAACTTTAGTAGGTTTGGGGGTGCTGCAAACAGTGCTCAAACTTGTTACGTCCGTAATTAGTCTGGCAGTGTTAGCAGTGTTGGTGTATGTTGGATACAAATTTTTTGTGTCTAGTAGTTTTCAACATAAAAAATAGTCTATTTTAACTGCGTCGGTGGCGGTGTAGAAATTAAGTCAAAGGGAATTACGCGATGGAGACTCCAATTGTTAGGAGAAGTAATAATCAATCTAGCCCAGAAACAGCCAATTCGCTGTCACTAGCAACGAGGCGCTTTGCCGCTTGGGCAGCTGAAATTACACTGGTGGTTGCCAGTGGGCTGATTCCCTTCGGCCTGGGTGTATATGCCAATTCTCGAAGCGAGCTGAACCGAGTACCGCTTAACCCTGTGCTAGTAGTAACAGAAAGAGCGATCGCTCGACCTCTAGCTTTGCCTGTAAGCTATGGTATCCGTAACGTGGCATGGCCCACGAATATCTTATGGACAGTAGCCCTATTAGCGCCCGTAACGCTGACATCGTGGCAATTATTTTTACTGGCGAGAACAGGTAGCACCCTACCTAAGCGCAAGTTGGGCGTACGAGTTGTGAGCGAGCAAGGTACATCGCCTGGTCTAGGAGCAGTTTTGGTGCGTGAAGGCATTGGTCGAACGACTGTGCCTCTATCCGTAGCCTATCTTCTGTGGCGCTACAGCTTAGTATTTCCTAACTTAGGGATTTTTGCAGTTTTAGCTGTGCTGATGATGATTTCAGAAGGTATAGGCTGGCCGTCACGACAGGGGCGGCGATCGCTGCATGATCGCCTAGCTGGTACTTACACTATAGATGCTACACGCCCCTTGCCATCTGAGTTTTCCGGTGGGAACAAGCCGAGTCAGTCCCATCCCAGCAGTAGCACTGAGGAGTGGACAGAGGAAAATGCATCCCCAGCCACACAATCGTCAACTGTGCGCGACTGGCTGCAAAGAAACCCCAGTCAGGTGCTGCTGGCGGTGGCGCTTGTAGGCATGGCTTCTGTGTTGACAACCTTAGTCGGTACTCAAGTCTATATCCAGAGTCAGGAAACCCAACGCAAAACTCAGCAAATCAACAGCCAACAATTTCTGGCACTAGTCAAAAAGTTAAATTCTAATTCTACTGCTACCGATGAGGAGCGCCGTAGTGCAATTTTGGCTATGGGTACTCTCAATGACTCCCAAGCAGTCAAATTTCTGGCGGATTTACTCGCCAAGGAAACCAACCCCATCTTACTGGAGACAATTCAACAAGCTCTAGTCAATAACGGCCCGCAAGCCATCTCAGAATTAAAACGCATTAATCAGTTTCTCGCGGGTGAACTACAGTCTCTAGGTAGTAATGCGCCACAAGAGCGGGAAGTGCGACAAAAGCGGCTACAACTCAACCAACAAGCAATTAACAAAATTCTCGCTGTCCACAGTAGTCAAATAAAAGGCGTTGATTTGAGTCGTACCCAATTGGGTCAAAGCAGCACTGAGGAAGCCTCCTTATTCAAATTAGTACTAGACAACGTTGATTTATCAGGAGTTAAATTTAAATCTGCAAATCTTAACCAAGGCAGTTTTAAGGGTAGTCGCTTCCGGAGTGTAGGTGAGGATGGACGTTGGGACACCTACGATGATGTAATTGCTGACTTAAGTCAAGTGCAAATGCAGCAAGCCAATCTCACTGACGCTAACCTCAGCCGTGTGGTGATGAACCGCAGTGATTTGAGCCGTGCCATTCTCAACCGAGCTAACTTAGCTAATACGCGTCTAGTTGGTGCTAACCTCAGCAGCACTCAACTAGTGGGAGCTGATTTAACTGGTGCAGGTTTAGAAAATGCCAGCTTAACAGGGGCAGATTTAAGTGATGCCAAATTGAACGAAGCTGATTTATATGGTGCGCGTTTAGGTCGAGTCACTGCTATAGGTACGCAATTATCTTATGCCAACTTAACTAAAACCGATTGGCAAGGCTCTGACCTGTCTGGCGTCTATTTGGATCGTGCTAACCTCAGCAATGCTAACTTGAGTGCCACTCGCCTAACTGGTGCTGTTTTACGTTCAGCTCAAATGGAAAACGCCAACTTGCAGAATGCTGATCTCTCTCATGCAGATTTACAAGGAGCGAATGTGGCAGGGGCTGATTTTCGGGGGACAATTCTCTCACCCACTAAGCAAGATCCAGCCGACCAATTTGTGCAAATGCCAGAGCAAGGCTCGCAATCGGCTTTGGTGCAAGGCGTGGATTTTTCTCAAGCGAAAAATTTAGACTCCAAGCAACTAGCTTATATTTGCACTCAAGGAGGCCTACATCCTCGTTGTCCGTAAGCAAGCGAGGAAAATACAACATTTTCAGCCTCTTTTCTAAGTGGAGAGAGGCTTTGCTATGAGCTATTTTCTGATAATTGCTCATCCAATGAGCCAAAACGAATTCTGAGCAAGTTCTCCACAACTTCGCGCTGTCCCTGTTCTAATCCTCGGCGTGTAGCCTCTTCTAGCCGTTGTGTATAAAGTGATTCTAGTTACAGCAGTAATTCCCTCCTATTCCCCAAAATTATCGGGAACAGCGATAACATAGGTATTCAAACGAACCTTTAAAATTTAAGATGGTGAGAGGAAATCGGTAATGAAGCATCTTCCGTATTTGGTTGCAGTTCTGGGGACTAGTTCGCTGTTGAGTTTTGCTGTGAGTACTCAATCAGCCCAAGCTCAAGTAGCGTATGGTAGTTATGTCGGCATAGGCCCGTCTGTGGGACTGACCGACGGTGCCCAGATTGGTGGGGTCATTGCCTTCCGCTACAAGCTGTTAGAAGCTCCTGTTTCTTTGCGTGCCCAAGCTTTACTTGGTCAGGGTACAGCAGTTGTGCCTACAGTTTCTTATGATGTCCCTCTCAACTGGCAAACTGATGCCTATTTGGGAGCCGGGTTGGTGTTGGCTAGTGGTAATGATCCTTCTCCTGTAGGTAACAAAATCAGTTTTGCCTTGCAACCAGGGATTGATTACGTGATCCCAAATAGCAACACGGTGATTTTTGGTAACGCCATCATTGCCTTTGATGCCTACCGTAATAACGGCGGTACAGCTTTGTCTTTACAAGGTGGTGTGGGTTTGAGATTTTAGGGAAATTTCAGCTTGTAGTAAGCTCTTTAGTGCTTAACTCTGTAGCTGACTATGAAACTCAGGTTCCCAAGTCTTTAAGGCGTGGGATTTTTTCATCTTGGGTTTAATTTGAACATGTGATCCGAAATATTATATATATGCCAGTTTCATCAGCTTTGATCATCTTTTCCTGAATAGGGTTAGTGTATGATTTAACAAGTCGTTTGGTTCTGGTGGGGATCAGCCACCAGAGGTAACGGGGAAAGTTCGGTGCAAATCCAACACTGTCCCGCAACTGTGAACTAATTTAAGATTAGGGATAAATCTTGAATTGAGTAAGTCAGGACGCCCACCAAAGTTGATTTTCATGTTCTACACATCTGCGAGGTACAGATGACTGCTGCCACAAATATTTCGACGACCAATGGCTTTGGTGTCTCGACACATAGCTTATTTGTTTGTAAAACCTGTGCCAGTATTTGGCAAGAAGGAAAACTTGTAGGTGAAAGTGGAGGGCAAAAATTACTACAATGCCTGCAAGACCTGGCACAAGATTGGGACTTGCGAGAGCAATTTTCTATTCAGGAAGTAGAATGCATGAGTGCTTGTAACCGTTCCTGTGTCGTTGCTTTTGCTGCTCAAGGCAAAATTACATATCTTTTTGGCGATTTAGCAGTTGAGGGTAGTGCATCTGCTGTTTTGGAATGTGCTAGTCAATACTACACCAAACCTAATGGGATGCTGCCTTGGTCTGAACGACCTGAAGCTTTGAAAAAAGGAATTTTGGCAAGGATTCCACCTTTATCTCTAGGATAAGTCAGCAAAAGTAGAGGCGCAGACACTTGTATACGCAGGTTTCCCGTAGCGCTGAGAACGCAGAGTAAATACCATGCGCGTTTTAATTTTGGGCGGAACAGGAGATGCGGCTGAATTAGCTGCCAGAGTTGCATTTCTTAAAGGGGTTGAGGCGATTACATCTCTAGCTGGTCGTACTCGTGACCCATCAATCCCGTTAGGTGATTTCCGGATTGGTGGCTTTGGTGGTGTAGCAGGATTGGCTAGCTATCTTCGTCAGATGAAAATTCAGTTGCTGATTGATGCTACCCATCCTTTTGCTACGCAAATTTCTGGCAATGCAGCAGATGCGGCGACTGAGGTGGGAATACCCCGTTTGATGTTAATTCGCAAGCCTTGGGAAAAAGTAAGTGGCGATCGCTGGATTGAGGTAGACTGTGTTGAAGCTGCCGCCGCAATACTACCCAACCTGGCAAAGCGAGTATTCTTAACTGTAGGTAGGCAAGAACTGCCTCACTTTGCCCACTTAAATGACATCTGGTTTTTGATGCGGATTATTGACCCGCCTACTTTTGATGTCTTAATGCCAACAGGTGTGGTACTGTGCGATCGCGGCCCTTTTATGTTCTACAATGAGCGGGAAATTCTTGTTCACCACAAAATTGATACTATTGTCAGCAAAAATAGCGGTGGTGATGCCACTTATGCCAAAATCATCGCGGCGCGGGAACTAGGTGTGCAAGTGGTGATGGTGAACCGTCCCGCTAAACCACCAGGTGAGCAAGTTAATGATGTTGAAGGGGCTTTGGCGTGGTTGCTGAGTAAATTACACTAATTTGTAGTTCGTAATACTTGCCTAGGTGTGAGAAGCAGACTACGTAATTCGTAATTAATAAACACCGTACAAATTTTGATACCAAACTCACACAATTAACCGTAAACAAGGCAATTATTCAAAGGTTACATCTTCGTACAGTTCTGCTATTGTTCCCTCAAAATCAATACTTTTAAGTTGAAATGTTGTTTCTTGCGATGTGTAAGTTTGTAATACCCAAAAACCTTCAGCATTGCGTCTAAAACATTCAACTCGCTGACGTCTTGTATTAATTAAAACGTACTCTCTTAGTGTTACTAATTCCTGATAATCGGCAAATTTATCACCCCGATCAAAAGCTTCAGTAGAATCAGATAAAACTTCTACAATTAAAGTAGGAAATCTTTTATAAGCAGGTGTTTCCTGATCTCTTGAGTCACATGTAACCATGACATCAGGATAGTAATATCGATTTAGCTTCTCAATCCGGGCTTTCATATCAACTATGTAAACACGGCAACCAGTACCTCGTACATGGCTACGCAGAAGTACGGCAAGGTTGAGGGAAATAGTGACGTGGGGGTCTAGCGCTCCAGCCATGGCGTAGACGTAACCGTCAATATATTCATGTTTGATCGGACTTGTTTCCTCCAGTTGGAGGTATTCTTCTGGGGTGAGGTAGTTTGGTTCTGGTGAAGCAATCATATTTTAGGTTAAGTTTACACGTATAGGATAATACCCAGCTTAGACATACTTACATTTCATAATGTATTTATGCTTATTCCTGCCGACTTACTTATCTGTATATTAATTATGAACTATGAATTACGTAGCTTGTTTCTCACGCCTAGTCCAGTATTACGAATTACTCATGATTCTTTACTGCTATCCATTGGGTGACAGGAGCCATTGCACGCCAACCCAAAAATTTACCAATCGGTTCGGCTCGTTGGATAGCGATTCTAGTAAAACTGCCACCAACTTTTTCATACAATTGAAATAAGGCTTGCTCACCTTCTATGGTGACGACATTAGCAACTAAACGACCACCAGGACGCAGGGCTGACCAACAAATATCAAATAACCCCTCTGCTGTGACTCCACCACCAATGAAAATGGCGTCAGGTGTAGGTAAGTCTGGGAGAGAATCTGGTGCTTTCCCTTCTACAATTTGCAGGTTTGGCACACCTAGAGATGCGGCGTTATCTGCAATATAACCCAGTCTTGTAGAGTTTTGTTCAATGGCGATCGCCTGACATCTGGGATGGCTCCGCATCCATTCTATCGATATGGAACCACAACCAGCACCGATATCCCAAAGTAATTCTCCTGGTGTGGGTGCAAGGGTGGAGAGAGTCACAGCCCTAACTTCCCGCTTGGTTAGCTGTCCATCGTGGTGATAGGCTTGATCTGGTAATCCTGGTAGTCTGGATAAAGGTATAACCCCAGCATCGGCAATACAATCAACAGCGATCGCATTTAAAGCGGCAATTTCTGTTTCATGCCAAGATGCGGCTATATCTGCAATTATCCGTTCTTGAATACCACCCATCCGCTCTAATACCGTAATTTTGCTACCACCAAAGCCGCGTTCTGTCAACATTTGGGCTACAATGCTAGGCGTACTTTGCCCTGCACTCAAAATCAATAACCTCGCTCCCTGATAGATGTAAGACTGGAGTAGGGAAGGTGGGCGACCGCATAAACTCAGGGTTTCCACTTCCGTTAAAGACCATCCCAGTCTGGCACAGGCGAGGCTAAAGGCTGAAGGTGCGGGAATAATCGTCATTTCTGAAATAGGAATGTGTCGCGTCAGGGTGACACCTATGCCGTAACACATGGGATCACCACTTGCTAGTATGCAAATCGACTCACCCCGACGCTGAATAATTTCTGCTACAGAAGCGCTGAAGGGAGATTTCCAGGCGATTTTTTGACGTTGGTCATCTGGAGGAAGCATTGCCAAATGGCGATCGCCTCCTACTATAACTGCTGCTTGCTCAACTAGGTAACGGGCGATCGCACTTAATCCCTGTAATCCATCTTCACCAATACCAACAATAAAGAGCCATTTTTTCATAGGATGTGGGGAGGTAGGGAGATGAGGGATAAATAACCAATGACAAACAACTCTGGACTCTTGACTAATTCACTTTATTAGCAATAACAAACAGGTAATCGCCTTGATTATGCTCATATTTTTGAATGATTTTGGTAATCATTCCTGTTGTGATGTCTGTTGTTAGTTTGTGACATCCTGTAGTAATTTCATCAGGAGATGCTAACAAAGCAAAGGTAGAAATTCCTGAGCGGACATGGGCATCTAAATATAATTCTGGTCGATGTTTACCACTGTATAAAAATAAGTCTTGTAATTTTTCTGTTACTGAGTAATTTTCAGTACTAATTGTATCAAATCCTGCTGTATGAAGAGCGCTTTTAACTGTTTCCAAACTAGGCATTTGTTCAGCAGATTTACATATAGCTTCTGGAAAATATTCAACTAACCAATACTTGTGCATTTGTTCGGGAGTAGCTGTGAACACAACAAACCTACCAGCTGCCATGACACGATTAATTTCCTGGAAAGCAGGCAACAATGCCGCAAAATGATGGATTGCTAGCGTACACAATACACCGGAGAAAATCCTGTCAGCAAAAGGTAACTTTTCGGCTACTGCTACTTGCCAAGTTACAGTATTATTCTTATTAACAGCAGCATCAATCATCAGTTGTGATTGGTCTACTGCGTGCCAAATACCACCAAGTTTTGCTAAAGCCAAGGTGTAATTTCCTGTGCCACAGGCTACATCTAAATATTTAGTATCTGATTGCAATTGGAGATGATCAGCTAATCGAGCAGTGATATATGGATCAGCACGGCGAGTTAGATCATAATCTTGACCAATTTGTTCATAGACGGTCATTTATTAGCACCTCCAAATATTTTTGAGTTTTATGTTCTTGTAAAGAAAAATACTATTAAATTAATTCAAAATAAATAAATCCTTCAAATTTATGACTACCTGATCATGCTAAATTACTAAAGCTTGGAGTTGGGAAACTCCGGTGAAATTCCGGGACTGTGCCGCAGCTGTAATGGGATTACCCAAGTCAGAATGCCAACTCCCTCCTTAGTTACTATCTACTCCCTGCGTCGCACGGGGAAGGAGTTCCACACTTGCTCTCTGGAGTCTCAGCTTGTCCTGGCTTGTTTTACACTACCCCTGCCCAAGATGGTATATTGTCTCGCATCAGAATACCAGGCGGGATCTTGCATAGTAAACAGTTATGTGCGATCGCAGATATTGCAGATCAGTATGGTGGTGGCTATACCGATGTGACAAATCGAGCTAACTTACAAGTCCGGGAAATTCGCCAGGACATCAATGCTGAAGTGTTGCAGCGCTTACAAGATTTGGGTTTGGGTGCTCGCAATCCGGCTGTAGACAACATCCGCAATATTATGGCTAGTCCGACTGCTGGTATCGATTTGTTGGAATTAATAGACACACGCCCTTTTGTCCAAGGTTGGGAAAATTACATTACAGCAAATGCCAGATGGTCAGGGCTATCTGCGAAATTTAGTGTTTGTTTTGATGGTGGTGGGACAGTTTCGGTGTGCGATCGCCTGAATGATATCACCTTAGCGGCTGTCTTAGTTGATGATCAGGTTTATTTCCGCCTTTGTTTGAGTATCGGCGAGAAGGGAGAACCACCCACTGATACAGGAATTTTGTTAGCAACAGATCAATACTTGTCAGTTTTGGCAGCTTTGGCTGACGTCTACTTGAAACATACTGATATTAACAGTAGGCGGAAGCTACGGTTTAGAGAATTGCTGAATAATCTAGGTTTGGATCATTATCTCCAGGAAGTACAGCAGTGTCTCCCCTTTTCTCTGTGCGACAGTAGGCAACATAAAGATGTTATACACAACATCTCCACAAGAAATTATCAACATATCGGCATCCATCCCCAACGCCAGCCAGGTCTATTTTATATTGGCGTGGTGTTGCCCCTTGGACGCCTAGAAACTCAAAAAATGCGGGGTCTAGCTGATTTAGCAGCCAAATACGGTAGTGGTACTCTCCGACTCACCCCTTGGCAAAATTTGCTGCTCACCGATATTCCCCAAGGGTGCGTTACTGATGTCGCCGATGAAATAGTTGTTTTGGGATTAGATTGCTCACTCAGCAATCTAAATAATGCCTTAGTTGCCTGTTCTGGCAAGAGGGGTTGTGCTGCTTCTATCACTGACACTAAGGCTCATGCTCTCACATTAGCCGAGTATTTCAAAACCTACCCTGTCCTGGATCGTCCAGTCAACATCCATTTTAGTGGGTGTGCTAAATCCTGTGCCCAGCAAAGCAAAAGTGATATTGCTCTGCTTGGTGTCAACCTTGAGGAAAACAACAGCAGTGGAGAAGGCTATCACATTTATGTAGGTGATGGTGACAACAACCAAAAATTCGGTCGTGAACTTTACCGATTTGTGACTCTTGCAGAATTGCCGACATCAATAGAGCAAATGCTACAGGTATATAGAACCAAGCGCCTGCATCCTGACGAATCCTTTGGAGAATTTGCTAATCGCTATGCGATCGCAGATTTAAAACATCTGTTCGCCTCATCTCAAAATGTAGAGGCAAATAACAAATAACAAATGACAAATCCCATGCCTGACTACATCCGAGACGCCAGTGAAATATACCGTAATTCCTTCGCTATTATCCGGTCGGAAGCTAACTTAGAATTGTTGCCACCAGATGTAGCAAAAGTTGCGGTGCGTCTGATTCATGCCTGTGGAATGACTGATATTGTCACCGACTTGGAATATGCACCAACGGCGGTGCAGTCTGGAAGGGCAGCACTGGCAGCAGGAGCACCAATTCTGTGTGATTGTCGTATGGTGGCGGATGGGGTGACTAGGCGGCGATTACCTGCAAATAATCAAGTGATCTGTACCCTCAACGAACCAGAAGTGGTAGAAATTGCCCAACGGTTTGGGACAACTAGATCGGCGGCGGCTTTAGAATTATGGCGATCGCATTTAGATGGTGCAATGGTAGCCATTGGTAACGCCCCCACAGCCCTATTCCGGCTACTGGAAATGCTGGATGCAGGTGCTGCCAAACCGGCGGTGATCTTGGGCTTTCCAGTGGGATTTGTTGGTGCAGCCGAGTCGAAAGCCGCATTGGCAGAAGACAGCCGCAATGTACCTTTTTTAACTTTACATGGTCGGCGTGGTGGCAGTGCGATCGCTGCCGCCGCAGTTAATGCCCTGGCAACGGAGGAAGAATGAATAGCAACACTAAAGGTCGTCTTTATGGGATTGGAGTGGGGCCTGGTGATCCAGAACTGTTAACCCTCAAGGCGCTACGGCTATTACAGGCTGCCCCTGTAGTCGCCTATCAATCTGCCACAGATCGGGATAGCATTGCCAGGGCGATCGTGGCGCAGTATCTCACAGGTAATCAAATTGAGGTATTGTTTCATCTCCCCCGCGCCTTGAAACCAGAAACAGCCGAGTCTATTTATGATCAAGAAATTGCGCCAATTGCTGACCATTTAGCTGCCGGCAGGGATGTAGTAGTCCTGTGTGAAGGTGATCCGTTTTTCTACGGTTCATTTATGTATGTGTTCACACGTCTTTCTGAACAGTACGAAACAGAAGTTGTGCCTGGTGTTTCCTCACTCATGGCATGTCCTGTAGCTTTGGGCGTACCATTCACCTACTACAACGATATCCTGACCGTGCTACCTGCCCCCCTACCGCCAGAAGAACTCACCACACAATTACTCACCACCGACGCCGCCGCCATCATGAAACTGGGGCGTCACTTTACCAAAGTTCGAGATATCTTACATCAATTAGGATTAGCATCACGAGCGCTTTACATAGAGCGGGCAACAATGACACAACAAAGAATTGTACCTCTAGATGAGGTTGATCCAACCGAAGTCCCTTATTTTGCGATGATTGTGATTCCTAGCAAGAATCGACTATGAAAGCAAACAGGGAAAACTCAGCCGACACGCCAGTCTACTTAAGTAAGTTAGGGGATTCCCCGAAGTTTAACAACCTTTACTAGCAGTTTAACTTTTATTTTACAAGGGTTTTGGGTTAGCAAATATTCAAGATGCTTAGGGGAATGACTCCTAGATATTCTGTCTATATCGAGAGTAGTTCAAGGGAACTAAGTGTGACACCAATTCACGAAAGTCTTGAAACGGATTCTCTTGATATTAAAACTATTGCGCGAGGTTCAAATGTGCCACGTTTTATATTTAATATCTGAATGCCAGCTACCAACAATAAAGCAAGATCAACGATATCCGGAACTCACTATTGAGGTAGTTGCAGAATATTCAAGCCCCCCAAATTGCATTCGTAAACTGATTCCCCAAGCAAAATACCTATATCACGTTCATCCAACAGATTTGTGTGGCTGTTACTTTCAGTATGAAAGCAGCGTTGAACGAGAAGTGGAGATCAATGATTACATTGAGTCCTTGAAGTATGATCAAAAACGGAGTCAGTGGTTCAATAAAGAATACTCCAATCTTCGTGTCTTTAGGCAAAAACAACGTCTTTTCTGGCAAGAATGCCACAATGCAGTCACTGCCTTCAGTTGCTACCTTCGTGACCATATTCATAGTGGTAAGCTCATGTTGTATATGACATGGTGTGGGGACGAAGGAAAACCTATCGTAGAACAACAGACAATAACTCCGGAATTTTTCGGTGGAGAAAGTTGCTATCCGTGGAAAGAAAATGCTCTTTACACTATATGTACTGAGGCTATTGCATAAATAGCAATAAAGAATCCCCCCACAGCTAGTAAATTTCAGGCTAGGGGGGTTCAAATGTTGCAGCAAAAAGTGAATTTTTACCTAGCTAACAGCCTGTAGATTAAAATTTAAATAACAATTGGTTAATTTTACGTAAAGTGAGCAAAAAATATGCATGAAGAACAACTAGGAATCTCAGCCTGTAGTTGCTGGGATTCCTAGTATTGGGTAATCATGGGATTTTTTTGACTATTAGTTAAGCTATTAGACGTAAATTCTTGCATGAACAAGAAGCTAGCGGTAAGAGGGTTTAGTCCCCTCATCTTGTGTCCGGTTAAAAATTTATCGTTAAGACCGCAAAGGTGCTGGGGTCGAGGATATCTTTACCCACAGGTTTTGTAGTCAACAAGGGTGCAGAGAAGGATTGTATACTTTTTCAGTAATCCCCGAAGCATGATTAGCAATGCAGAATGTTGCATTCATAGCTAGCGAAGCGATCACTGTTGAGGCTGTTTTACAAGAAAAGCCTCCCCTGCTTTGAAAGAGCAGGACAATCACATAAAGTGTGATGGGACAGTGGAGCGCGCTACGCGATCGCATTTTTTATGCTATAAAGCTCACAGAAATTCATCTAAGGGGGGAACTACTCTATGGAACTAGAAGAACTAGAGCGTTTGCAAGAGTACGGCGAATTCATCCTCCAGAAAATCGACTCAGTACCCCCAAACCCCTCTAAGCAAGAAGATTGGGTGCCAGCCAGCCTTGATGAGTGTTTGGCTCGTCTTAGGGAAGCTGCTGAGAAAACTGTAGAACTTGCCACTTCCCCAGTGAAAATCGGTGTGATGGGAGAATTTAGCAGTGGGAAAACTTTACTTTTAGGTAGCCTGATTGGCTATGCGGATGCTTTACCAGTGAGCGAAAACCCTACCACTGGAAATGTTACAGCTATTCATATTATTCCGCAAGATGAGTTTACAACAACCCAGCTAAGTAGATTTACTATAGATTATCTTGACCATGAAGAGGTGGATGAATGTCTGCGCTTCATGATCGGAGAAGCAAACCGCCGGACAATTGCGGCTGGACTCGCTCCTGTACTACTCTCTAAACTCAAGTCAGGGAAAGACATTCTGAATTGGTGCGAGGAAGCATGGAATAGTAGTAACAATTTAGAGCTACGTTATTTACTGCGAGAGTTAGTATTATTCGTCCGTGCTTACCAATCTTACGGAGAAGCTTTGTGTGGCAGGTATTACCAAATTGATGCTGCTACTGCTCGTGAGGGGTTACAGTTAGCTGAACAGCCAATGGCTATCCAAACTATCAGCTTTGAAGATTTACCACCAGCGCATATTCGGCTACCGAGTCCACCGCAAAGCTTACCAATCAAGCTATTACAAAATAGTTTTCCCTTAATTCGCCGTGTCGATATCGAAGTGAAAATATCACGGCAAATTTGGGATGTCACGGGGGCTTCAGAGTTTATTCTCCTGGATTTTCCGGGATTGGGGGCTGCTAATTCCGGCGCTAGGGATACATTTTTATCATTGCGGGAGTTGGCAGAAGTCCAGACAATTTTAGTACTGCTGAATGGTAAATCTCCTGGTAGCGATCGTGCTAATAAAATCTTCACCATGATGCAGCAGCAGCGCCCAGGTCAAGACTTGAAGGATTTGATTCTTGTGGGTGTAGGTCGCTTTGATCAACTACCTTTAGATAGTGAAGGTGGGGAGAGAGAACTTGACCAGCTAATTGATGATGCGTCTGCTAATAATAACTTACAAGAAAATACTGTTTTTCAAAAACTGAAAGTTTTACAAACTACTGTTGACGGTGCTAGTGCGTTTACTACGAAAAAAGATCGCATTGTTTTACTATCACCACTGTTAGGTTTAGCTGATTTAGCTAAACGTTCTAGTGCAGTTAAGGCAGGTACACCAGAGTTTTTAGCTAACCTAGATTACCCTGATTACTTAGAACGCTCTAAGCGATTACAAGATAAATGGGGACGCTTAAGTGAAAGATTACTAACATCAGATACTCGTAGTCATTTAGGTAGGCAATTAGGTTACTTTGCCCAAGATGGGAGTATTGCCAAACTGCGAGAATTGATTCAAACTCACGTTGATACTCACGGTCTGAAACAATTATATGAAGACACCCAAAGGGCTGCTAATGTTTTGCATCAACAACAAGATAACTTGAAAAATATCTTAGAAGAAATTCACGAGCAAGGTATACCCACAGGAGAGAGTCCAGATTTAATTGAATTTCGGGCTGCTATCGAAAGTTTAGATAAAACCTATCGTAATTTCCTCAAAGATTTAGGGAAAGAACCACTCAAAGACCGCCGGGGAATCGGTGTAAGTGAAGTAGTTAAAGACGAGTTAACCTATAGAATACTCAATTGGAATCAGTGGACTTTATTATTTAACAAAGCCAACAATGGCACTATTTCCCTGACAGAATCTAAAGGTGCAGCTGGGAATTTATTCGGGCGAGGGAACAGAGTTAATAGTACTCTTCCTACTAAGAGCGATGATTTCTATCCAGAATTTGCTAAGACTGTCAAAGAATTAGAAGAATTTGCCCGCGATCGCATCCGGCAAGCTGTTGTAGACTTGTTAAATAAACTAGCAAATCAGGTTGCTTTAGAACGCGATCATTTACAAGCAATTCTACACCCAGAACAGGAACAAGATATCGAAGAAAAATTTGGTGTAGAGTCAGCTGATTTATTCTATAAACTGCTGTTGGGATGTGATCCGAGTCAATGGAAAGACGCCATAATTTCTGAAATTAGTAACCAAGAAAAAACGATTCTCCCGGAAACCATATTTCCCTTAGCGCGTCAAGATGAAAAACACACTGTTGGTCAAATCTTTGATTGGGCGCCAGAGAGAAACCAAGGTTTATCTCGATCTGCTAATCACCAGTTATTTGTACTGCGATTACGGGATGAAATTACTGCTAGCGCCAGCCTGCATCTTGTACAGTATGTGAGTGAAGTCAATCAGCAGGTTAATTCGGAGCTTGAGGGTATTTTAGATCAAATTATTCCTAGTTTGCAAAATATTTCTAAGAAGGAAAACTTGCTGCGGTTTCTGGCGGCTGGAGATTCGCCAGGTCAAGGTTCTATTCCTGCTTGGTTGCAAATTCTCTCGGAAATTACAACTATTAATTAGTTGGTAATTAGGATCAAGAGGGAATAACTCTTGACTTTGACAAATAACAAATCACAAATACCAAAAATGAACCCTTTTGAACTCAATAATAATAGCGAAAAACCTGCTAGTGAGAAATCACAAAAAAGATTTCCAGGCTGGTTTGCGGTAGATTTTGGCACGTCCAATTCTACAGTGACACTCTTTGATCCGATTGAAGTCCCAATTGCGGAAGTGTTACCAAGAGAGCAAGAATTACGATTACGCGATCGCTTGGCACAATGGCTGAGTTCTCCGGCTACAATTGCTTTACCAGATGTTAGTGAAAGCGAATGGGAAAAGTTTATTGCTGATATTAGTAAAAATTTAGAAATAGAACCAAATCAATTAAATGAAGTATTTGAAAGTGATAATAAAGAACGCTTTTTAGAAGCAATTCGCCAAATTGAACTATGTTTGGGTACTAGCGATCGCTTCCGGCGTGCCGTGAGTAAAAAACTCTATCAAATCTATCATGAAGTTTTCCGTGTACCCACCCTAGAATCACAAAACTTAATCCCGGTGGTTTTAGATATTGACCGCCGCAATACAGAAATTAAAAGTGAGTTAGAAATTGCGAAGCTAGTAGATTTAAAACTAAAAATGGGTAGGGAAGCTAGCGACAACCGCAAAAAGGCAATCGCTCAAGGTAGCAGCAGTTCTTTAAAGGAAATTATCAGCAAATTCCACCATTCACCTAAACGTTATTTTGGTCAAGATAGGACTTTTCCGGTAATTTTAGACGGCAAGGAAGAGACAATTAATGTTAACAACTTGATTCAAGCCGCATGGGGACACCTAATCGAATTAACTGAAGACTACCGCCAACGCGCTAGACGCAGGTTTTCTGAAGGTGATTTGCTCACGGCCGTTGTTACCTATCCTACCGTTGCCCCGCCAGTTGTGCGTAAAGAAGTTAAGGAACTAGTAGAACAATTAGGCATTGATGATGTGCAAACTGCTTATGATGAAGCCGTTTCTGTAGCGATTTTCTTCCTGTGGCGAGAATTTGGCGGGAATCTCAACATTGGGATTGAATCTTTTAAAACCCGTTGTCGTCAAGATGGTAATAAATGGTCGCAAAATGTTCTAGTTTTAGACATTGGTGGGGGAACCACAGACTTAGCCTTAATCGAATTAACTCTAGAAGATAAAACCCCCTTCTTTACCGACAACGAAGACCGGGGTTTAGGCGGACGCTACTACAGACTGACTCCTAAACTATTAGGTTCCTCTGGACATTTACAGCTAGGTGGTGAGTTAATTACCTTGCGTATATTTAGACTATTAAAAGTGGCGATCGCTGATTTTCTCTTAACAGCAGTTACCAACGGTGATATCATCAGCGAAAAGCTAGAAGATTTAATTAACTCGGAATTAAATGAGCGGTTTCTCGAAGCCGGAAAGTTCAAAACTGGCAGTATTTTAAAATGTCTAGATAAACAGAATCCCGAAGGCGATGCTGCTTACAAAGATGCCTTAGATACAGCAGAGAAAGTATTACCTACCCGTTGGCAACAAGCACCCCAACGCCTACAAACTTTTTATACCTTGTGGGATCATGCCGAAGTTGCCAAACTCAAACTTGGACAAAAGCCACCAGCAGAAAATTCTCCAATTACCTTCACCCTTTCAGAACAGCAGATTTCCGAACTCTTAGTCCAAAGCGGCATTAAACACCAAGTACCAGACACCAATA
The DNA here is from genome assembly GCA_019359495.1 of Goleter apudmare HA4340-LM2. Lineage (GTDB taxonomy): Bacteria > Cyanobacteriota > Cyanobacteriia > Cyanobacteriales > Nostocaceae > Goleter > Goleter apudmare. The sequence continues at coordinate 21,431 of JAHHHF010000013.1, read as the reverse complement.
ATATCACCGTCACCCTAAATAGCGTACAATTTGAAAGAGCTGCCTCCTCAGCCATTAGAGAAGCGATCGGTATTGCTAAAGGCTTGATGGAAAGTCGCTTACGTAATACTAAGCAAAAAGTTGATTGGTTAATTTTATCTGGTAAAACTTGCAATCTTGACCTTGTACAACAGCAAATCTACCAAGAATTTAGCAAGTCTCCATATTTTGTCTGGAATCCTGAACGCATTACTTTTGTGCTGGAATTTACCAAGCTAGCCACCTCTGCTGGTGCTTGCTATGCTGAGAAGCTGCGGAGGCTGAGGTTTGATCCAGAAGAGTCCAAGGGACTGCTACGTAAAGGCGCTAACCAGCTAGAAATTAACGTCAAAAACCTATTTTATTATCTACCTTGTAACTTCAAACGCAAAACCCAGAGTAACGAACTACTATCCATCTTTAAAGCCGGACAAGAACTTCATCAACTAGCAGCTTGGGAAAGTGTCGCTAAAGTCCGTACTGGCTGGCAAGGGATACAATTAACTAATATTATTTATCGGCAAGATTACGAAGATGGCGATTTACGACTATGGGGTAGTTTTGATGGCAAAAGCTTAATGGAAAAACTCGGCATGGAAGAAGCGGAGTTTCTCAAAAAAATCAAAATCCAGTTTGAAATTGATCAAACTCTACAATTTAGCGTCCTCCTTTCTTACGGCAACCCCCATTATTTAATTGATGTTCCTGGTATTGATGTCAGTTCGGCAATCTCCGCAGACTCACCAAATTCTGCCTTATTTGCTGATGGTAAATTAAAGTGGAATATCGCCGTGGAACGTCCCCATAAAGACCTAACTGATGGTGATATTGCTATCAATGTCCTTGAATCTGCAACAGTTGATCAACCAAATGCCTATCATTTGGTATTTGAAATAGATAATAATAGTAACTCACTGCAAGAATTCCATTATTTACGTGATGGTTCACCAGAACCAGGAACCGGATTAATTAGTAATCCTTTGCCTCCCTTCCCACAAAATAGTCAGCATACCTTTTATGTTTATCAAACGGATGCTGCAACCAACACTAAAAAATGGATACGATTGGGCGCTTTAAGTAAACCAGATTTCACCACAGATTACCCTAGCCAATATCGTGTCACCCTCGACAACAAAGGTATTCTCAGGATGCACACCGGTGAAGTACCCTACTGGACATCAGATAATCAAAATTGCCTCAAGCAAGAAGGATGTGTTTTGCGTGCCGAATTAGAATTACAACCCAATGAAGTCGATAAAGAACGCGACCCATTTTGTGGCATTCATTAAATAAATTGAGTTTGTAGTGAGGACTTGAGTCCTCATAAAATATCAACTCAAAATGCAAGCGGTAAATCCAGAGGCGACATCATGCAGCACCTACGTCAGCTATTAGCAATAGAAAACTCAGAGTTATCCCGATTACTGAGGTTTAGCCTGTACGGAATCGAGGCTGCTTTAACTCAGGCGCGGACAGCATCCCCACAAGACCCAGGTGCTGAAATATGCGATGAAGTGCTGCAAGAACTCCATCACCTTTTGCAACCCACACTCCTACAGCCAGATGCTAGTCAAGAATTAAAACTGAGTCACCTGCGGACAGTTTTTGATGCTGACCCCGAACTGAGTTTGTATTTAGGCAATTCTCCACTCCAAAGCCAAACAGACTCAGATTTGTGGAACGAAATTCAACGCAAACTACTACGGCTACCAGAGGATTTAGCTACCTTATGGCGACAGCGTACCTTGGAACTAGCCGCAGCAGCTGGGGCCCAAGCAGATAATTTCCATCTCTACCAATTACCTTTTATTAGAGACGAACTAATTTATCCTGGACTCAGTGGTACTGTGCAAGCGCAGGGTTTGTGTTTATCTGAACAAGCCTTGTTGGATGCCAAAATTGCCCCAAGTCATGAATCTAAAGATTTATATGTATTAGCAGGTTTTCTAAATTTATATATCAAATTTATTGAAATCGATCCAGATTTACATCATGCTTTAAAGAGTATTTTTAGCTTTGATGTCATATCGTTACACTCCAAACCAGAACAGCAAACATACTATATTGACGCTTTAATAGACCGCTTTCAACGTACTGAAAAGGCTGAAGAAAATGCTGACCCACTCATAAGTTTGCGAACCTGGATTGACATAGATGAGGCAATACACTCCTTAGTATTTGTACCACCAGCTGAACGCTATTCTTGGTGGGGTAAGCTACAACAACAATCGCGGCGGATGTTGAAAAAAGTAGCAGATAGGGCAATAAGTGCGGGTAACAACGTGCGGATTCGTCAATTATCAGGACTTTATGCCGATATCTGCGCTTTGACTAAAGATGACCTACAACTAGATTGTGGCGGTACGCCTGGGGAAGTCTTGACTTGCATCCGGGTATATGCGCGAATTAATCAAGAGGAGTCGCCAGGGCGCGTGCTGTTTCGCTCATTACGCTAGTAGCAATACGTTCGGTGTAGCAGATTCTCAACAAAAAAAACAGGTGGTGAGAGCCTTGTAAGAGCGATCGCCTAATTTATCTTCGTAACGAGCCTGTACAATAGAAGATGGAACATGGGTTTTCCACTAGATGCTTTCTACCAAAGCTTGTGAAATTTTTGATTGGGTGTGCAGTCTGGGCGTATAAAGGGTGGGTAGGCGAACTCTATCCTCAAAATGCTCGTACTAGTGAATTTCTCCACCTCTACAGCCGCCGCTTCACTACAGTTGAAGGCAACACCACTTTTTATGCTGTGCCTAACCAGGAAACTGTCAAACGTTGGGCAAAAGAAACACCCCTAGATTTTGAATTCTGCCTCAAATTACCGCGAGACATTACCCACAAAGGTTTACTACAGCCCCATATCCCTACGGCTTTAAAATTTTTAGAGGGGATGCGTCCTTTAGGTAAGCGCCTCGGTTCGATATTTGCCCAGTTACCACCGAGTTATGCACCCACATTATTAGCAGATTTGACTACTTTTCTCACAGCTTGGCCGCATACAACAGCACCTCTAGCTCTAGAAGTTCGACATCCAGACTGGTTTAAGCAACCCCATGCGAGTACTTTGCAGCTACTTTTAGAGCAGTTAGGTGTGGGTAGAGTACTGTTAGATTCTCGCCCTATCTATAGTGGAGATGATGACCCCCAATTAGACTCAGAACGACGAAAACCCAAATTACCAGTAGAATTTAGCGTTACAGCACCTTTTACCCTGATTCGGTTTATCTCCCATCCAGATTTAGCTGTGAATCAGCCTTTTATGGCAGAGTGGGTGACACAGATTCAGCAGTGGTTACAAGTAGGAGTGCGGATTTATTTCTTCGTTCATTGTCCCATAGAAGAGCGATCGCCCATTACAGCACGCCATTTTCAACAGCTATTAGAACAAAGTGGTGCAACAGTCCCGCCTTTACCGTGGAATAATTTGGATCATCCTCCCAACCAACTCAGTTTATGGTGAGATTTTTGGTGCTAAAAAATTCATTCCTTGGTGGTTGAAAAAGCGGGTTAAAGATAATGGTGCTTATACCAATTCCTCAAAAGGCGGCTACAGATGATGACGCAAGGATACAAAGACACGGAGAGGTGGGGATTGTTCTGTTACTCAAGTATCCTGAGCAAGATGTTAGCAAATGTTAGTTTTAAGGCGGGCAAGATGCCCGCCTGAGATATGAAATAGACTTTAGCTGAAAGCCGAACGTAAATCACTCCGCGCCTGTTCTAGAGCTTCTGGTAGCTTACTTGCATCGCGTCCACCAGCTTGGGCTAAATTCGGTCTTCCGCCGCCGCCACCGCCGCAGATTTTCGCAATAGCACCGACAAATTTACCTGCTTGCAAACCCTTCTTATTCACGTCTGCACTGAAAGCTGCAACTATGCTTACTTTCCCGGCTTCGGGAACGGAACCCAGCACTACCGCACCGTTACCCAGTTTTTGCAGCAAGCGTTCGGCTGCGGTTTTCAATGACTCTGGATCAACGTCATCTAATTGGGCGACGATGATTTTATAATTACCGAGAGATTCGGCTGTTTGTAGTAAGCTGTCGGATTTAGCGATGGCTAATTGTCCTTTCAATGTTTCTAGTTGTTTCTGGCTATTTCTCAGTTCGGTTTGCAGACTGGTAATTCGGTCTGGTAGTTCTTCTGGTTTAACCTTAAAGCGATCGCTTAAATCTTTGACTACTTTATCCCGTATATTTAGGTAATCTAGCACCGCCGGCCCGGAAACGGCTTCAATCCGCCGGACTCCGGAAGCCACACCAGCTTCGGTAATAATCTTGAAACCGCCAATCTCAGCAGTATTACTGACATGAGTCCCGCCGCACAGTTCCATAGATACATCTGAGAAGTCAATCACCCGGACTTCTTCACCGTATTTTTCTCCAAACATAGCGATCGCACCCCTAGCTTTGGCTTCGGCTATGGGTAAGACTTCTACTTTGGCAGAGTGTGCCTCGGCAATCCAAGTATTTACCTGTTCCTCTACTTGTTGCACTTCCTCGCCTGTCAAGGCACGGGGACAGTTGAAGTCAAAGCGCAACCTATCAAAGGAAACCAAGGAACCTGCTTGTGATATGCCTTCATCTACAAGTTTTTTCAGTGCGGCTTGTAGGAGGTGGGTTGCAGTGTGGTTGGCTTGCAGGCGACGCCGACAAGCGAGGTCAATTTGGGCAGTTACAGCATCTCCTACTCGGATTGTACCGCGTTCGATGTGTCCGAAGTGAACGAAGAAATCCGATTCTTTCTTCACGTCCTCTACTCGGACGACTACACCATCACCGGAGATATAACCGCGATCGCCAATTTGTCCGCCGGATTCGGCGTAAAACGGGGTTTGGTTGAGGACGATTTGCACGTCTGTCCCAGCTTCTGCTTCCTCTTGGGAGACACCACTAACTAACAAAACTTCTACTTTCGCTGTTGCCGCAGGCTGGGTATAACCAATAAATTCTGTGGCGTGGATGTGTTCTGCTAGCTTGTCGAGGGAACCCTGCACCGTTAAATCGATGGTTTGGTGTGCGGCTTTGGCACGTTCCACCTGTTTTTGCATTTCGGCATCAAATCCAGCCTCATCAACAGTGAGGTGATGTTCCTCGGCGACTTCTTGGGTGAGTTCCAAGGGGAAACCGTAGGTATCGTACAAGGTAAAGGCACTTTCACCACTAATTTGGGTTTTGCCTTGCTGTTTCACCTCTTGAATGATTTCCTCAAGCAGTTTTTCCCCTCTATCTAGGGTTTTGAGGAAGTTAGACTCTTCTCGTTGCAGTTCAGCTTTAATTGCCGCTTCCCGTTGCCGCACATTGGGGTAAGCTGATTCAGCCAGAGCGATCGCACTTTCGGCAACGTCGGTGATAAACTCCTCAGAAATCCCAAGTAATCGCCCATGACGCACCACCCGGCGAATTAACCGCCGCAACACATACCCCCGCCCCACATTCGAGGCGCGGATTTCGTCAGCAATCATGTGGACGACTGCACGCACATGATCCCCAATCACTTTTAAGGAGACTTTGATTTTCTCGTTGCTGTTGTGGTAATCAATCCCAGCAATTTTGGCAGCAGTTTGGATGATGGGGACAATTAAATCAGTTTCGTAATTATTTGGGACTTTTTGGAGAATTTGCGCCATTCTCTCCAAACCCATACCGGTGTCGATATTCTGATTTTGCAGGGGTGTTAAATTGCCGTCTGCATCTTGGTTGTATTGCATGAACACGAGGTTATAAAACTCGATGAACCGCGTGTCATCTTCCAAATTAATGTTATCATCGCCCCGTTCTGGATGGAAGTCGTAATATATTTCCGAACAAGGGCCGCAAGGCCCAGTAGGGCCAGAATTCCAAAAGTTGTCATCTGCACCCATGCGCTTAATTCTGGCTACTGGTACGCCAATTTGATCGCGCCAAATGGCAAATGCTTCGTCATCTTCTTCAAAAACGCTGACAACCAGGTTGTTGGGGGAAAAGCCAAAGACTTGCGTAGAGATTTCCCAACCCCAGGCGATCGCTTGTTCTTTAAAATAATCACCAAAGCTAAAGTTACCCAGCATCTCAAAAAACGTGTGATGACGTTGCGTGCGTCCCACGTTTTCGATGTCGTTGGTACGAATACACTTTTGGGATGTGGTAGCCCGTTTAAATTCCGGTGTGCGCTGTCCCAAGAATATGGGCTTAAATGGTAACATCCCTGCGATCGTCAGCAGCACAGTAGGGTCTTCTGGTACGAGGGAAGCACTGGGGAGAATCTGGTGTCCCCGTTCGGCAAAAAAGTTGAGGAATAAGGTGCGAATTTCGTTACCACTGAGTTGCTGGGGATTGGAAGACATGGGTGTTTACAAGATTAGTGTCAATTAAAGGATTAGGTATGAAGTCTCCCCTACGGTCACTCCCCAGGGGCTAGAAACAATCAAGAACATCTGAGTGTTTTCTCTAATGATAAATGCACTAGCGCCGCACGGCTGAAATAAACCACCCATTCCAAATTAGCGAAATGCTTATGCTGTATTCATTTTGAATTCACGGCGGTACTAGCTCTGTGTCCCACTTGTTTTCAGAGACTTCATTCTAGATCCTAGCTTTAGGCATCCTGATCTTTAGTGATTCGTGGCTTTTACAGAAAAAGTCTGCCTCAACCCAGGACATTTACCAAGAACTGAAGGTTCCAGTAGGGGCGTAGCCTCTCCATCAGGAGTACGGTTATCAGTCCCTACTTTGCTTGCAACAATCAGCTTAATTATTAAGAATAAATTAAGTTTTTCTATTCTTGTAAATGACGGACATTAACGCAATTACCCCAAATCTCTTTCGGGTATTATTGATTATTTCTGTATATTTACGGAAACAATCTAGTGAATTTTTCATAAAAATATAGCTAATAAAACACACATATAAAAGCTAAATTTGCCGGATAGTGATTTCATCACTGAGTAATTGTGACATTGATCACAAAATACTGCCAGACTTTAATTACAGCTTTTAACCCAGAGAAAGTTAATTCAGTATTTTGGAGGTGATAGTATTTTATTGCTGATCTAAATATATCGGTTTTCACGGAGAATTTTAGATTTTAGAAAATTTTAAATATTGAAGATGAGCAAATATTCTAGTGCGGTACCTGCTGATTTATGTAATTCTTTAATCGTGATAATTATCGCCAGTAGCTAGTTAGTGTAAATTCCAGGATTACTTTGATACCTATATGAAATATTCAGTATTTTTACTGTTTTAAAAGAAATACGTAAAAGCAGAAAGTAGGTAACATAAGTTGAATGCTTAGTATTGGTAGTGAAAATAGATCCTTAAAAGGAGATTAAAATTGGAAACTAATTGTAGACTTAGTGATAATACAAGCGAATACTGGGTAATAGCCCCTAACCAAAAATACCGATACTTCAGTATTAGTAAGTAAAAGTAATAAGTTTAACTGAGTTATATCCTTGATGTTGATATAGGGTAAGAAACAAAGCAATGAATATTTCCATTCTGGTCTATGGGAGTCATAAATTTCTGTCTACACTTCCAGATCAGATCCGTTATGCAACCACTTTTAGCATCGAAGTTATCGCTAATGTCATTCAGGCAGTGTCACATATTAAAATGACGCCTCCCGACATAATAATAGTGCAAGCTAGTCTTGATGGTAGTACGGAACTGTGCTTGTGGCTGAAGGATCAGGCTAAATTATCTTGGGTATACTGCATTCTATTAGAGGACAATTCCCAGCATCTTACTAATAGAAGCAAACAGGGTTGGGAGTGGGATTTAGAAATGACTTCTACGGCATTAAAACAAGGAGCTGATGCTTACATTTGGCATATTCCTGAAGAGCAGATCGACTCTTGTGCAGACTCAACTCCTAGCCATAGCCTGATACTAGCCCAGTTGACAGTTGGTTTACGTAAGGCACAAAAATACCGTGATCTGCTGCGAACAAATGATTTATTGTCAGCGATCGCTCTAGCTGATTCGTTGACAGAAATGAACAATCGCCGTGCTCTAGAATGGGATTTACCTAGACAAATTCAGAAATCCCGTGAGCAAGCTAGTCCTCTGAGTTTAATTATTTTAGACGTGGACTATTTCAAAAAAGTTAATGATACCTACGGACATTTAGTCGGCGATCGCCTTTTGCAGTTGTTATGTAGTCGTCTGCGGCAAAATCTCCGTTATCAAGATACTCCTTTCCGTTATGGTGGTGAAGAATTCGTGATTCTTCTAGCTAATACGACTGGTGAGGAAGCACTGATTGTGGCACGTCGTCTCAACCGTCTAGTTAATGAGAAGCCATTTACCATCAACAGCCAACACACTATTAATGTCACCATTAGTTTAGGCACTGCTTCACTAGAAGCCGATGATGACGAACAAGGGTTCAGTTTATTGGATCGTGCTGATCAATGTTTGTTGCAAGCTAAAGCCACTGGGCGTAACCAGGTTATTAGCTGGGACTACCTATCTCATGTATCACATCTGAAAGCGGCTTCTTCTTAAAAGCCTTCAGTGAAAGTCAACAGGCTATTTAGTGTTAAGTTGTAGAAAGTTTTTTAGTTCCTATGAACTAGGACTATATTTTTACATTTAATAATGTTTCCCTATTTTTAGTCAACAACCTGACACTCAGAACTGGCGATCGCACTCTGACAATCAGTCACTGATGCCCGTTGTTGCATAGCCTGGACTAGGGCTTTGTAGCTAGACCAATTTTCTTGTAGCAGGGTTTTGGCTTGGAGGGCATGAAACCTTTGTTTTTGCTGACAAGCAGACAAAGAAAAACCTAAATTTGTTAATATCCCTGCTAGTTTACCTTGATCATCAGCGCCACCCTCAGTGTTATTGAAAACTAAGGTTTCAGCAGCAATACCCGCCATCCAAATCGTGCAATAGCGATCTAGCATTTGGGCACTAATTTGACCCGCAGCCAATTGAGATGCTAATTGATCATCATTAAAAGAGACACCACCTTGCCCTGGTTGACCCTGTTTCCAGGCTTCCCATGCACTGAGAGTGTAACCCGTAACAGGTATATCCAAAAGATGAGCAACGAGAAAATGCCCTGCTTCGTGGTGGACAATGCGATCGCGGTGTTCACTCGAAAAACCAGCAATCCAATCTAAAAATATAGTTCCTCCCTTGCCTTGTAAGCTAAAACTGTCGAAGGTAGCTATCCCCAATATGGTGAACGTGGCAAGTGCTGGTATTGTGGGTGACAAGTTTAACAATGGCCCCAGCAGCACCGATAAGGTCATGAAAAATATAGATATTGCAATTAGATTCAGGGCAGTTTGGCTCATTGTGCTTGTTTGAAGTCTACTTCATCTTTCTTCATTATTAATCGATTATTCAGTTGTCGCAAGGAATCCCAAGGTATATTTGGGATGTGGTTGAGATTCCAGGAAAACTCTTCAGGATCGTTCTCTGTCATGGGACATTTGTATTTACGAAGACGCCAGCACCCATATATAACAGTCAAAGCATCTGATACAAATTTGAACAATGATGGCAACAGATCGACAGAGAACACCCAGATACACCAAGCGGTTTCCAATCCAAAATTGTATAAAAATTGCCCAAAATTGCCATCAACTAACCGTATTTTGGCAATTCTGGTGTAGATAAAATTCCACAATATAAGGGTATATACGGTTATATTTGCCTTTTTCTACCAGCTAACCTCAAGGGGATACGCTTTTAATAATCCAGAGATATGCGATCGCTATTCATGACCACAGAATTACTCAAAAACTACTGTCCTATTTCCATATACCAATACACGATTTTGCAGATGCGATCGTACTGCTCTTGCTAATACAACTCGCTCTAAGTCCTTACCTTTCCTCACCAAATCCTCAACTTCATCGCGGTGACTCACTCTGACTACATCCTGTTCAATAATTGGGCCTGCATCTAAATCAGCAGTTGCGTAATGAGCAGTTGCACCGATGATTTTTACACCCCGTTCAAAAGCTCGGTGATAGGGATTAGCTCCTACAAAAGCAGGTAAAAATGAATGATGAATATTGATGATTTGCGGAAATTTTGCAATAAAGTCTGCACTCACAATCTGCATATATTTTGCTAATACAACCAAATTAATCTTGTATTGGTGTAGTAGTTCCAGTTGTTTAGCTTCCTGTTCTGGTTTGTTTTCTTTATTAATAGGGAGATAGTGATAATCGACACCAAATTGCTCTGCTACCAATTTTAAATCAGGATGATTACTGATGATCAGAGGAATTTCTGCTACAAATTCTTGAGCACGCTGTCGCCAAATTAAATCAAATAAACAATGGTCTTGCCGACTTACCCAAATCGCAATGCGTGGCACAGTATCACAAAAGTGTAATTCCCACTTAGCACCTAAAGGCTGGGCAATGGCATTAAATGCTGGTGCAATCAAATCTCGTGGTAAATTAAACCCTTTTAATTGCCATTCAATGCGGGTAAGAAATAACCCAGCCGCAAAATCTGTATGTTGATCTGCATGGATAATATTCCCGCCATTAGCATAGATGAAAGTAGCAATTTTTGCTACTAAACCCCTTTGATCTGGACAAGAAATGAGCAATGTGGCTGTCGGATTCGTCATAATATAGCTAAACTACTAACAATAATTTGGGTAATATTTTTGTGGTTTTCCTCATTAAAACCTCTTTTTATTTCTTTAGGAAGATGAGAAAAGTTTGGCTTTACACTAGTAAGGCTTCTATGCTTCCTCATGGATTGATAACAATAAGACTTGACTTTTAAAGAATTAAGCTTTTTAAATTATGATCCGGACAAGGTGACAAGAGAAAGAAAAATTAGGAAACTAGCCTTCATTTTGCTTCATAAAAAATCAACTTAAAAAAACTGAGGTTGCATATGCTGCTAATTGGCTTGGCGATAATATTTTACCTAGGAATGGCTTACTGCTTCTTAAATGAATGGCTATATTTTTTTCTAGCAGATAAAGACATGACAGCAGAACAGCGCTCCATATCTTACGTAATATTGCTCATAGGTACTACTTTTTGGCCTATAGTAGTGCCAATAGCATACTTGGAATTTTTGAAGTTTCATAAAAAACACAGAGAGCTATTTGAGTTAATCAGAAACGAGACAAACCCCACAATTTCTGATGTGTATGATAAATAATTAACCATCATAAACTGCGTACACCACGGTTTCTTGAAAAGATATACTATAGTATTCTGAACCTCCAAATAAAAAAACTGAAATAATCTGGATTTAGACTCCCAAATTCTTATAGACATCCATAGAGTGGCTACTTTTCTCCGGAGGTTACTGCTACGTGTAGCTTACTTCCCTGTAAGAGTAGCCAGAAGGTGGAAGTCAGTGATCTGAGCAGAAATTTTTATAAGAGATTTTCTGGTAATCCTTTATGTATTCAATTTCCTATTTTTTTTCTGCTGGAGTCGGCTGATCAGGACTTGGGGTAGACTTTTGTTGACTATTATCTACAGGTTGTTTCCACTCTGAGATTTCCCGATTCACAGCATTTTCAAAATCTGTAGATACCAGTAGCACATCTGTATTTCCATTGGTTTTAATAGCTGGGTCAACTTGAGCGTATAAGAAACGACGATTAAAATCAAGCTTACCCAAAATCAGCTGATGGCTTTTTTGATTTTTTAGACTGATATTAATAGTTATCTGGGGTCGGTCTAAGCCAAATTCTGCTTTTTGGTTAGGGGGGACTGATAAGGAACGATCGCTTTTACCCGGAACCAACAAATTCATCAAATAGGAAACTACAGCATCATTTGCAGGTTCTAATATGGGAGTTTTGATTAACCAATTGGGTTTATCCGACTGACCACTACGTTCTAGAGTCAGATTCACCTTTTGAGTTGTGATTTTCAAAGACTGCACATCATCTGCTGTGAATGAGAAAATTTGCTGTTGTTTTTCTTTGACTTCTTCTCGCTCAGTTGCACCTTGAATTTCGTAGAAATAAACAAAACTACCCAAACCCAGGGCTAACAATATCACAATTAAGGTTGTTCGTGGCAGTTTCATCTTCTAGTTATTTATCATTGGTTATTTGAAGAGACGTTGCACTGCAACGTCTGTATATTATTCTCCCTGCACCCTACTCCCTGCTTACCGTCGTCGCCACCAGATAAAGGCTGCTGTTAACAATCCCAGCAGAGGCAGAATTAATAGAGAAGACAAAGTTAAAAGATTAGCTTGGTTGGTTGTCAGGTTAATCCGGCGGTTTTTTGCTTCTTTGGGACGAATCGAAAGAGGTTGCTGATCCTGTTGACTTAGCCAGGTAACTGAGTTGAGAAAAACGTCTCCATTGAGTTGTTTTTGAAATAAACCGTCGGTAGCAAAATCAGAATTCCCTAGCACTATTAGCCTAGACTCGGAGGCAGTTTTTGCAGAGTTCTGTTCGCTTGATGTGTTAGGAGGCGTGGGGTTCGGTTGGGCTGCAATTTTTCTGGTCAAAGCTACACCCAAAGTCAAAGGGCCTTTGAGGTCTTTGTCGGCATTAAACTCCAGTTTTTCGCTTTGCAAATCGCTTTCGGCCCAGCTGTCGGGATAGGGCTTAGTTCGCAGCAAGGGCGTAGCAACAACGCCTGCTACTGGAGTAATTTCTATAGGTCGTGCCAATCGGTAAAAAGAAATGCTATTACCAAAGTCTTTGGTAATGGGATGTTGTCCGTAATCTGTCACCAGTGGGACGGCAGGGCCTAATCCCACACCCCCAGAAACATCAACTGCTAAACGATTATCTAGGCGTATACCCCATTCTTTTAACAAGCTATCGAGTTTGGGGTCAGTGTTGGGATCAATCATTAGCAGTAAGTTACCACCGCGATTGAGATATTCTTGTAAGGCTTTGACTTCGTTTTCAAATAGTTCTCGTTTGGGGCCAGCTACTACTACCACCGCCGCATCGTCAGGAACTTTTGATTTTTCTGCCAGAGTCAGCTGTGATGTGGTGTAATTTTTGTCAGTTAATCCCTGAACAGCTTGGGACATTCCACTTTCGGATGCTGTAATTTGGTGTTCACCATGTCCTTGAAGAAAGTAGACTTTGGGGATATTGGTGCTGTTGAGTTGCTGGAGGCGATTAGTTAATCTCACTTCTGACAGGCGTTCATTTTCATTCACCACCTGCACCAATTGCCTTTTATCTTGGGATTCTAGATAAATTTCTCCGTAATCTTTGACGCCAAACTTTTCTGCTAGCCCTGGTTTGGCTTGGGGGTCAATGTATTCAAACTGAAACTTTGGGCTTTCTCGGCGATAATTTTCTAGCAATTCCCGGTCTTGGGGATTCTGGGTCGTATCAAATACCCACACTTTCACTGGCTGTGGTAGAGCCTGCACTAATTCCCGTGATTGGGGGGCGAGGGTAAACAACTGAGTTTCTGTTAAATCTACCCGCAGATGATAGCGAGTACCCAAAAAGTTGACCAATCCTACAATTGCCAACACTCCCAGAGTCGCAATTAAGACATTAGTTCCAGCTAGAGTAGAACGCCGCCGCCACCACTGACTTTGGTAGCTTTGCCATATTACCCACAATCCACTAATGACAATTCCTGCACTCAAAAGTGCTAATGATATGGGACTCCAACTTTCTGCAACTAACCCAGATGTTAAACCCGCAACTCCTAAGAAGGGGCCCAGCCAAAACAGATATTGCCAAAGTTGCTTTTTTGCGATGGTTTTCATGCGATTTGTAAATTGTCATTGGTCATTGGTCATTGGTCATTTGTCGTTAACTTGATGACTAATGACTAAGTAGCTCAGTGTTAAAAATTATCGTTATGACAAGGCAGGAGGCAGGAGGGAAGAAGTTTATAGCTTTGTTTACCTTTCTTAACTTAGTTTTGTTTTTTCCCACCGACTTACTTACTGACGCTGAAAGCGCAGTGCATCAATTGATTGCGATGTGAGAAAGATGCCCAAAAAAATGTAACTGGCAAATAAAATTAAGGCGCTGGTGTCATAAATTCCTTGAATTAGGGTGTTGTAATGTCTTAGCAATGAGAAATAACCCAAGGCTTCTCCTAAAGACCCACCGATATTTTTGGCGATCGCATCAATAAACAACAGTAATAAAATGACTGCAAAGGTGAGGACGGCAGAGAGGATTGTACTATCTGTTAAGGAGGAAATAAACATGCCTATAGATAAAATGGCGGCTGCTAGCAAAATTAATCCCAAATGACCTATTAAGAGAATGGCAGGTGACATTGGTGGATTGGCACTACTGATGGCGTATGCTTCAAATGCCAGCATGGGGGCGATCATGGTGATAAAGAAAGTTAGCACTCCTAATAATTTACCGACGGCTACCGCCCAGTTTGTTACAGGCGACGTGGCTAAGAGTTCTAAAGTGCCTCGTTTGCGTTCTTCTGCATACAGTCCCATTGAGAGAATTGGCAGCACGAACAACAACAACCACCCCATGCGGTCTAAAAATGCCCGGATAAATTCGTAGGGGACATCTATGGGCGGTACTGGTACTTGTAGTTGTTGTCCTTGTAAATCGTAGGCGGCGACTGCGGGCAAAATCCCATCTGGCCCTAACAAAATCATCACCAAGAATAACCCGGCGATGAACCAAAATACACCTGCGATCGCATAAGCCAAAGGTGATACAAAATAACTCTGTAGCTCTCGGCGATAAATGGCAATAATATTACTGAGCACTATACCCATTTACGCTGCTTCTCCTTCTTTGGGGGCTGTGTCTTCAATAGATTCTAGATGCTTTTCTTCTGTGGTTAGTTGCAAAAACACATCTTCAAGAGTGGCGCTGACACGCCGCATTTCATGTAATCCGAATCCTGCACGTACTAGAGTAACGGTGATCTCTCGTCCTGGTTCTTTTCCTGGTTGTGAAATCACCCGCAGATATGCACGATTTTCTCGTATCGGGGTATGACCATGTATGAGAGATGTCGGAATAGATTCTACCAGACTCACACCAGGTACGTTTTGCAATACCTGTTTAGCTAGGGCTACTTCCCCTTCTACCTCTAATTCATAACCAGAGCCGCCTGTCAACTGCGTCATGAGATTTTCTGGCGTATTAGTTGCTACGACTTTGCCACGATTAATAATGGCGACGCGGCTACAGGTCATGCTGACCTCTGGCAAAATGTGGGTAGAAAGAATGATGGTGTGAGTGCCGGCGAGGTTTTTAATTAGGTTTCGCACCTCAATGATTTGCCGGGGGTCAAGTCCCACGGTAGGTTCATCGAGGATGATGGCTGGTGGGTCATGGACGATCGCTTGAGCAATGCCGACTCGTTGGCGATATCCTTTAGAAAGTTTGCGAATAATCACCCGTTGCTTTTCTACTAAATTGCAACGTTCGATAGCGGCTTTCACCTTCGTGGTGCGATCGCCTGCGGATACGCCCTTAATCCGGGCGACAAAATGCAAAAATCCCTCAACCGTCATTTCTGGGTATAACGGCGGTGTTTCTGGCAAATAACCAATGCGTTGCCGCACCGCCAGGGAATTGTCATGGACATCATAACCAGCAATCCGGGCTGTACCATTGGTTGCAGGTAAGTAACCAGCTAGAATCCGCATAGTTGTGGTTTTACCCGCACCATTGGGGCCGAGAAACCCTAGAATTTCCCCTGGTTCGACGCTAAAAGTGACATCAGTAATCGCTGGGGTAGAACCGTATATTTTACTCAGATGCTCAACTTCAATCATCGGTGTTAGGCGATCGCTTGCTTTAGACAATACCCAACAATATTAGAACAAGATGTTTTTATTGCAAGCATGAATCAGCAAGAGTAGGCGATCGCCGCAGACGCAGGAGGTGTTAGACGTCGGGTACACCCTAGCCACTGGACTGTATTTGCACCGACCTAACTTACATTTCTATTTCAGATATATTCAAACCTGTGAAGTTAGCTACCTGTTCTACTGTCATCCCCGACTCAACTAAGTTGCGTGCAGCTTGTAATAATTGTGATTCTGCCTTGTCTGCTCGTTGGCGTTCCTTTTCTTCAGGAGTTGGTAATAATTCCCCCTCTAGTGTCGCCCAACGTAACCAAGTAGCATCAATACCTTTGTAATTTCCTGACCATAACTGCAACGCTAGCCCTAAAGATTGACTCACCAATTGATTTTGAGCATTAGCAGTGATGGGTTGATAAACTCCTTGCTGAATAGAAAAACCAGCCCAATCATCAGGGTTAAATGGGTCATACCAGAAATATTCCGGTACACGCATTTGATTTTGATAAATCAGCTTTTTCTCATTTTTATCTGCTGGGGCTGTGCTGTCAGAAAGCAACTCAATCACCACATCCGGCGCTTTCCCCTCTTCCCAAACGACCCAACTGCGACGTTCTCCCTTGGGAATTCCCAACACCACAAAAAAGTCAGGCCCTTTAAAGTCTTTGTTTCGCACCTGTGCCAGGCTGTAATAAACAAACATATTACCGCCGACAAACCCATCTTCTCGCAGTTCTAACCAAGGTATAAAAGCATCTATCAACAAATCCATCTGGGCCTTGTGCCGTGGGCTTTCCATCGGGATACCGTCATCGTAGGGTAACTCTGCTTGGCTGGGTGGAAGCTGAATCTCTGGTGTAGCTAAGGTAGTTTCAGACATAGCTTTTCACCTATTGACTGGACATAGCGGGTATTTTCATCTTAATTGATGGTGGAGGTGTGCAGAGTATTGTTAAAGAGAGCGATCGCCTTTTAACCAATTTTGGGGGTTTAAGTCCCCTGCCTAATGACGGCAGTGCGTCTTGTGTCGGGGTAAAATCCCCCGCTCCAGCAATGCCACCCGCACACCCTTCACAGCCAGAGC
Source organism: Goleter apudmare HA4340-LM2 (assembly GCA_019359495.1). Taxonomy (GTDB): domain Bacteria; phylum Cyanobacteriota; class Cyanobacteriia; order Cyanobacteriales; family Nostocaceae; genus Goleter; species Goleter apudmare. The sequence continues at coordinate 4,610 of JAHHHF010000013.1, read as the reverse complement.
GCAACCGATTAAAATGCCTAAAGTGCCACCACAAATAATCACATCCCAGTCCACAGCACCCAAAGGCTGCTGACTTACTTTCACCACATTGGGTATGGGTGCATTGTCTGCCCGCAGTGATGCCAAGATATTATCTGTGCGCCGCAACCCTGTCAAAGCATCACCTGGTAGTTGGGAAAGGATTTCTTCAGTCAGAGACATTTTGTATAAACTGAACGCTCCTAACGGGTGACGACATAGCTACAAAGCTTATTGTATGAGGGAGAGTTGCCTTGTCACCCGGTAAACTGAATGCTACATTTCCAAGCTACCTTACGCTGAATAGCCTTGAAGATAACCCCTCAATACATTCAAAATGCCTGTAATTCTTTGATGATCATCAAGCGAATTTGATTAATCGCCAGGAGATACCGTGCTGTTCGCCATGCAAGGAAATGATCGCTTTTTCATTTTAATCTAGCGATCGCGTATTCCAATAGGATTAAACCGCTGTTCAGCCTCCTGCTGAATTATGTTTGCCTGACGCTGGCGTTCTGCAAGATAGGTATGAACCTCATCCCGGTGTCTGAGGTAGTAACCAATAACGAGATATATATCTGGTAGTTGAAGCGATGGATACTGCTCTCCTATTTCCTCTGGTGTACATCCCCCTAAAAAAGCCGTCACGACAGTGTCTAGGGTGACACGAGTTCTAGAAACTCGCGCAACACCATAAGCATCAGTCTCTATAGGCGCAGGTTCAAGGGCAATTGCTAGAGTCATAGATATTCCCAGGTTTCTAAACCCTATGGTAGCAAACAACCATTCAGAGCAGAGCCTTCAAAGGCTATAGAGGTTGCTTGCTAGTTCTTGTGATCCTCATGTTCCCCCTCCTTCCAAGCAGAGCGCAAAACTCCGCGTAATCGGAGAGCTTCAACAAAGAGAGGTAATAGCAAAATGGCTGCAACAACTGTCAAAATAATTTAACCAACCCTCCCAGGCAAAAATACGCTAACTGCATATCCTGCTAAAGCTAAAACAATATAGACAATTACAAAATCCAACAAAATTAATAAAGGAGCAGAAAATCTAGGATCGACCAGAATTTGAATAACATTTCCATTTGAGTGATCCAGAATTATACGGTATCCTTCAGATTCTTTTGGCAGTTCGGCTGCTGTTTGCTCTTGTAGCTTTTTAGCTTCCAGTTCAATTTTGCGAATCTCTACAATTGTTTTACGAATTTGCAGGAATGCAACTGGGACACCAAGAATCGCTGTGATAGCAGCAACTACACCAGCAATGCTTGTGCTTGAGCGTGAGCGGGTTGATAGGCTAGCAGCACCCAAATGACCAGTGACGCAGCAAAAAGTAGCCAAAAGCAAGTAATCGATTTTCTCACAATGCCAAACGACTCACAGACAACATTAATGTACGCCCTGACAAAGAGCCTAAGCCACCTAACGGCTCGGTTCAGCGGCGGCAGACTATATTTAAACGAAGCAAGGGAACTCTGTCCGTCCGCTGCAACCGAATTGTTAGACCTCGGCTGCTCTCGCTTTCAGCCATCGCTGAAGTGATTTTTGACTTTCTCCAGATGGTTGCCCAAGAATCAAGTTCTTAATACTGATGTCTTCATCAAGTTGAGTCCAGTGGATGCCCTCGCCGCTAGCGATGAAACGCCAATCGTTACGTTCTTCCACTGAAGCATTCATCAGACGGGGATACCACGCTAATGGAACAGATATAGTACGCCCATCAGATAGATCAGCAGACAATGTATCATCTGTGATAGTTACTCCCTGAATCTTCGGTATTTCAAGTAGTTCAATCATTAAAGAAGTCATGCCAACCTGCCAATAATTGCTCTTGGTGTTCTTCAACAAGTTTTTGAATACGGTTAATTTCAGTGCGGCTAAACCCTCTGTTGCTTTGGATACGGATTGGATCAAGCCAAAACTTGGCTTCGTCCTTGTCGCGTTCAATATGCACATGAGGTGGCTCATCCCGATCGCCTGCGTAACAGAAGAACCGATATGGACCAACAGTTAACAGAGTAGGCATTCAATAAATTTTATTTTCCAGTCTATTCAAATAGACTCAATCATATCAGAGATAAGGTAGCTTGTTACTCAATGTAAATGGGTTACAATCTAGCTACACATAATGCATTATATGCTGCAAAACTAAAAATTTATCGACTGCGCTTCGGAGTTTGCTGTGGGGGAGGGGTGGCAGGTGCTTTTCTTTGAGCTTCGTTAGGAGATCTGCTATTCCCAGTTGTTCGAGCAACTTTTTGCCCCTGTGATTGAGCATTAGATTTATTCTTGCCAAATTGATTTTCTTTGTGAGCTTTATATGTATTCTGCCTGGCTTTAACATCTGTAAGTAATTTTTCGTTACCTTTGGCTGCTCTTCGAGCTTGGCGTAATTCTGCTAAACAAACCGCACGATAAGCTCTATCGGGGTTGGCTTTATGCATTTTTGCAAGAGCGCCTCTATCAATACCGTTTATTGAAGTAACTTTGTTGTTACTAAGAAGTGTTGGCAACTCTGTTTTGCGAAAAACTGAGTTAGGTCTTGATCCACATACAAATGTCTTAACATTACCTTGAGCACTTTGAGCGTAACGCTTAGATGCCAAACTCATAGCCTTGTTACTTCTTCGATCACCTTCCAAAGCGCCAAATCGTTGTCTATTGCGCTCATAAATCCCATCCAACTTCTTGCCAGCAAATGTGCGATCTAACGGAATCGCTTCTCTTTGAGCTAGTGCCCTTGCATGATTTTTACCATTGTCACCCGAATAAAATACTGCTTTGCTGTGAGAAGAAACAGCGTATCTCGCTGCCATTTGCATATCTGACAACATAACAATTACTCAAGTATGATATCGATTCCATCTTTTAAGGCTTGATCAGTAAGATAAAGCTCTAAATTAGCAGCATCAGAAGGCTGAAGAGATTCTTGGGTATCTTGATAAGTAGCTTGAGAAACAACGAAAATACTTATTGGAGAATCGTCATCTTCAACTGCAACATCTTTAGGCAAGTGGATAATTCTCCCATGATATTCACAAAGAGAATAATCAGGTGCTGAAAAAATAAATTTGAACTCCTCATCTTTGGTTCGTTGCAACAAACTTTGTTTTATACTAACTTTTGTATCTATTCCTAACTGCTCAAGGCGGCGTTCTCCTGATTGTTTTGCAAGATCAGTACCTCCAGGAAAGTATGCTCTTTGAATAACGGTTTTGGCATAAGCTTGACTTTGATCTTGGCTTGGCTTTACAGCCATAGGGCTATACTGCTCAATTACTTTTTGAATTTCATCAAGGCTATAGCCTGCCACTTTGAGTTTGCCTGCAATTCGCTGATCTGTTGATGCATTGGCAGCCTTGCTCCCCTCTTTTTGAAGGTTTCGTGCCAGCTCTTTTTGGTATTCTCTCTCAGCCGTTCCAGTGTAGCCTTCGGGATCGGTTAATCTCAGAGCTTCATACGCTTTCTGCAAGCGTTCTTGACTTTCTCTTTCAAGTTCACGAATCATGGTTCCAGCATTATCTAGAATTTTCTGAAATTGACAAAGGGAGCAATTTGAAAGCCAAAACCACTCCCTTTAAACTCAACTTACTCTCTAAAGCGTTGAGTTGGTGGCTTTTTAGGTGTTGCAGCACTGACAAGTGCCCAAATCCATGTTCCTATAGCTATTGGAATACCAAGAATGGCAAAAATCACAGTAAGGTTGAGAATAATGGCAATCACAATCAGGATTATCTGAATAATTCCTTGAGGAATTTTGCCGACAATCAAGGTGCCGATACCTGGTAAGAAGATGTTTACGATAATACCTAGAACATTCATGAAAAATCTCCAAAAACAACTACATCAAAACTCAAGACTCATCTTCTGAAATTTCATCCAGACCCTCAGCAAGGGAGAGAATGTTTGGCGAAGCGGGCAACTCAATCCAATCATCTACAGGTAGATTCTTGAGTTGTTCGCTATCAAGCTCAGCTAAGACTTGCTGAATACCAAGTCGATAAATATCTTCTTCATCCCATAACCTGAGATCATCAGCAATTTCAGGGACTCCAACAAAAGCTTCAACTCCTCTAGATTTTGGTAGAAGGTGCTGACTTAAAAAGCTTGAAGAAATTTCGTGACGATAAACATGATTATCAACTCGATACCACCCATGAATGCCCTCCCTAGTATTTTCATCGGGTTTTGGCATATTCATAAAATCATCTGGACGTGCCACTGGATTGGAATCTCTTTGCTCTCCTGTGCCTTGAGTTTGGCTTCCACTTAATGGCAACTGACCCTGGGAACGACTTTCCGATCGCGCTTTCCAAACAACCTTCATATCACCTATTTGCTCTGAAGCCCATTGAGCAGTTGGCTTGTCTTTTGTTCTCAAGTAAGCAGACTTATCAAACTGACCTATCAAAGCATTTGCAACTTTATCGCCATAAATGTGTTCAAGCTTGCTGTAACTTTGAAAAGCAATAGACTTATCCGAGAATGCGAAATACTTACTACACAATAATTTCAGCGATTTTAACGGAATGCGATCGCACTCGCTTAGTGGACGCAACAATAAGGCTTTGGGGAATTTATCGAGCTAAATTA
>JAHHHF010000012.1 GCA_019359495.1 Goleter apudmare HA4340-LM2 | reverse complement strand
ATATTGATCCATTGTCCTAAGTTATACATGATGTCTTACTCTATCATGTATATACATGGTCGCATGGCTGATTTTTCAAGATTTTTTTCTTATCCCGGTTTTCTGTTCCATTGATACTCACGCCCCTTTACCAACTCATTTAAAAAACATCAAGTATTTGAATATTTGAGTTTTTAGATACGCAAAAATTCAAGCAGGCGAGCATTCATTTTATGTACTGTTTGAATATTTGTGTTTTTGAGTATGTGAGTACGCAAATATCTAAAACTCTATTCTTCACTTAAAGGATGTCCGGAAAAATCGCTCTGCTAATCCGGGTGTCTTAGAGTCAAGGCGGGGATGTAACAGTTACACAAGTTGTACGGAGAGCGCAGGCTAGTCGCTCTAGGGATTGCTAAATCTAAATATGGATTGCTTGGCGAGTGAGGATACAAGCAGTTGAGAGAATGGAGGCTGCCTGTTCAATCTCTTCATATGTTGTAAATTTACCGATACCAATACGCAGTGCCCCTTCAATAACTTCTTGGGATAAACCCATTGCTTGAAGAACATGAGAAGGTGTCTCTACTCCCGACGAGCAAGCAGCCCCTGTAGAAATAGCTAGGTGGTGGCGAACTCTGGCAATAATTGCGCTGTTGGGAACATCAGGGATAGAAATATGGAGATTTCCAGATAAGCGCGAGGTAATATCGCCGTTGACGACTAAACCAGGAATTTTCTCGAACAGTAAGTTTTGTAATTTGTCTCGAAGGTTGGCGATCGCCTTTTCATCCTCCTCCATTTCTAGCAGACGCAGGCGACAGGCTTCTCCTAACCCAACAATACCAGGAACGTTGAGCGTGCCGGAACGCAGCCCTTTTTGATGTCCGCCACCAAATAAAATAGGACTGAGGCGATATCCTTTTCTTACAACTAACGCACCTGAACCTTTTGGACCATAAAGTTTGTGGCCTGATATAGCTAAGTATGTAATTCCCCATCCCTCAAAGTCGATGGGTATTTTACCTACAGCTTGGGATGCGTCGCAAAGGAAAGGAATTCCGTATTGTTTGGCAATTGTAGCAACTTCTTGGATGGGATAAATATTACCAATTTCGTTGTTGGCTGCCATCATACATAGTAAAGACAGCCCAGACGCACATACTTTTTCTAGGTGGTCTAAGTCTAATCTACCTTTTGAATCAACCTGGAGGCTTATAACTTCAGCTAATCCTTTTTTTGCTAGGGCATAACAGGTATCTAAAACTGCTTTGTGTTCGACAGGTAAGACAGCGATGCGAGGCTTAATTTTTGAACTGCTATCAAAAGGTATAGTGCCTTGAATCGCTAGATTAATGCTTTCGGTTGCACCGGATGTAAAAATTATTTGTTTTGGTGAAGCTCCAACTAATTTGCTTATGTTAACAGTTGCTTGAGAAACTGCTTCTTGTGCTTCATCTCCGTAAGTATGGTCGATGCTGCTAGCGTTACCAAATGCTGTGGTCATGTAATGCAGCATTAATTCAGCAACTCGCTTATCGATGGGTGTTGTTGAGTGGTAATCGAGATATATAGAGTTAGTTGTTTTAATCACTTGACATCAACATAAATTTCTTGACCTAGTTGCCTAAATTCATCGTCGAGATAATACAGTGAGTTACGGATGAATTGGCGTAGCCTACAGGCTGGTTGTAGGCAATCTCGCTCAAAATCTGCTAGTGTTAGCTGCAAATGTGGGTATAGAATTTTTAAAAAGCCTGATGCTGATTTCAGAATTGCATTTTGGTCACGAACCGTTGTATTTTTGTCAAATTGAGTATGCTCTTGTGCGTAAGATATGAAGCGATTATCTTTGCGTAGAGACAGTAAAACTTCACCAAAGAAATCCATTTTTAAACCAACTTGATTAGCTGTCATTTCACGTTTAAATTTGGGAATTTCCCATCCAGGGATTATTCCTGCAAAACGGTCTAGAAGTGCTGTTTCACCAAAAAACTTAGGTAGTTCACCAATTAAATTATCTTCATTTCGGGGTTGTAATTGCTCATCTAATTCAATATTTGCTAGCATTACAAGGGAGCAGTCGCTGGAAATATCCGCAAAACCAGAGCGATTGTAGCGACCACTAGCAAGATAATTTTTCAATGGGCCAATTACTTCGTCGTCATTGTCAAAGGTTAAGCTTTGAACTTCGTCTAAAACAACAACATCATGGCGACCAAGTAAACCCACTTCTCTGGTTTTACCATTGATAAAAAGTTGAGCAGGGGTTACTTTACCACCACTTATTAGAGCGACTTTACTGCTGATGTTTTCAAATACAAAACTTTTACCAGTACCTTTAGGCGCTAATTCCATAATGTGGTAATTAGATTCTACTAAAGGTAGTAACCTAGCTAGTACCCAGGTTTTTGCTACTTCGCTGTAACTTGTATGCTCAGGGTTAAACCCCATTGAGCAAAAGAGTAAATCTCTCCATTGTTGTGTATTAAATCTCGCCCGAAATTCGGCATAACCCTGCAAGTTAACTTGAGAACATTGGAAAGGGTCAAATTCCATCACTTCTACAGTGCCGTCAGAAAGCATAACTAGGTGAATTTTTCCCCAAACTCCTTGACGCAGGAGCATTTTGTGCCGTTCTACAATTGTAGAAGCGATTCTACATTCGTCTAAATTTAATACTTTTATTTGTGCTAATGGCTCTGGAATTAACTTCCCACTAGAATCTAATTTAATACGAACTTGCATTAATGCAATTAATTTTTTTGCTTCTCCTTGAGATAACTCAAACATTATTTCGTTATAGTCATCTTTGCGGGGAAAAGCTTTTTTTACAAAATTATTGATTTTTTCTAATTCCAGTGTAGTAAGTTTTCCAGTCCCAGGTACAACTTTATCTAGCAGCCACTCAGCAACAAAACTAGGTATACCAGCAGAACTTAATCCACTTGATGGCAATCTATTTTTATCGATGCTAAGATTGCCAAAAACTTCAATTACTAAATTATTATTATAAGCTAGCACTTCGTTAGAATTCATCTACATTAAACCCAGCAATACCACTAGTAAATATTTGTTCGACTCTGAATGTAGAGTCAGAGGAAAGATTTGCGCTTGCTATTTCAGCGCTAGGAAATCGAAAACTTAATTCGCCAGTTAAGCTTAAAGAATCGCCTTCATGATTAGGAGATAACTCAGGTACTTCAGGAATGTCAAGCGTCAAGGTTAATTTATCATTTGCTGGGATTATTTCCTGTAAAGGTTTTCCGGATTTTAGAGCAGACAATTCATTAATTTGCAGACAAACATCCATCAGGGGTACAGAGTTGGGATTATCGATCGCAATTTCTAGCTTTCCTATTTGTCCAGGTTTACCTTCTCCACGGCTGAATACTAACACAGGCCGGCGTTGTACAGATTTTCGCAATACGGATACGCCAACGACAACTTCTTCGGGAAATAATCCACCGTGAGAACCAAGAATTTTTCTATTTGTAGTGTAGCTGAACGAACCTAAACTGGCGGAACCTTTAATAACACTGATATCGTGGGGAAGACCGTAGCGATCGCCTGACAAAACGACAAATCGAGGGTCATCGGTTTTGCCAATGGCGATTCTTCCTTTGGGTTCTAGGTTTTCTGGACAGTGGGTTATTCGTTCTGAAGTACCGAGAATTTGTCCGTGGTCGCTGGCAATTATAATCTGAATTTCATCTGGGTGAGAATACTCTCCTACAAAAGATTGAATTTCCCTGGCGATACCTTCTAGGGTGTGGGGACGCTTCACTTTATACAGGTGTTGCCAGTCTCGTTCAGTATGGTGCAGTTTGTCAAACTGTTCTGTATCCCAACAGTAAAGCCTGTGCTTGCCTTGCTTTAAATCTTGGCGCAGTTTGGCTGTACGAGAGTCGGTGTAGCGTTCTCCTATGCCCATTTTCGAGAAAGCTTGTCCTGCATCGTCCACCCAGGAAGAATCACTAGGTAAAAGTTGAGCGTAAAGACTCCATTTGGCGTATTCAGTTTTTGTGGGTAGGATGCTGAAGCGAGGTTGGACATAACTTTCTATGGCAAGTTGCTTATTTTGAGTCAGGAAAGATAAAAGTTCTATATGGTCTAACCAGCCTAAGCCATCAACTACAACCCAAAGCACAGGTGTAGACTGGCAAAGATTTTGGACAAGGGATGCGACGCTGTAATTCAATTCTGAATATTCAACTGTATTGCCCTTAATTTGTGGATAGTGCTGTAACATCCATTCCACAAAACTATTAGCCAAGCGATCGCTAACTTTTTGCTCGGAGGGTGGTTGGTGGACGACCATTTCCCAACGACGGAAAGGCAAATAATTTTCAGTTACCCAAGTCAAAGCTTCTTTGGGGCTAGCTTCGATGTGAAGGGGATCGGGAATGGCTGGAGGTTGCTTATCGCTTATTGTCTCTCTTTGCTGATGGCTAAGATAGGCAGTAATTTTCTTTTCTCGAACCTTATTCAGCCAATTGGGTCGATTGTCTAAAACATTATAGGCAACACTTGCAATACGCTCGAAGCCAACTTGCTCGCTAGGAATAAGATTTTCCAATATTTTGGCTTCGGTACGGTATAACTGTTGTTCCCAGTACCCATCAAACTCTTCTACAAGACAATTGGGAATTGGTAAGGGATATTTAGGTAGTTCGTTAATCGCTGGTTCAGCAATTAAGAGCCAGCGACGTAAAAGCATTAGCTTATCTTGTGTTTGGTAGTAAATAGCTAAGTCATGCTCTTGGTAATGGCTTTGCCATAATTGTTCTAAAGGTTTGCAGTCTTGTGGAACTTGAACTGCCAGCCAAGCGGCTAAATTCCCAATAGAAGGTTCTCCTAGCCATATTTGCTTGTCGGTTTCGGTAATATCTGCCAATAAGTGTGCTACTGGATTGTCTCGCGGGTACGAGTCAAGTCTAGTGGCTACCGCTAGCTGTTGGTTTTCTGTCCACTCGCTTGGTAAAGGTAGGGAACCAAAAATTTCCTGTAAGCGAAGACATGGGTCTTGTTTTATTTGGGCGATCGCATCCAATTTGCCCCAAGCTTTCAACCATTCGTCAGCCCATTCACATAGCCGCTTGCCTTTCACCCAGTAGGGAGAAGCGTTAATACCGAAAGACTCCATCCACTCAACTTCTGTTGTAATTGGAATGTAGTCGGATGGAATTTCGTATTTTCCTGTCGGGTCGAGAACTATTGGTTTATCTGGGTTAATTTGACTTTGGCTTGTCAATTTTGGAGGATCAAATAAGTGGAAATGTGCTGGCGTTGTTTTTGCATTTATCGATTGCGTTCCCGCTAGCGTACCGGAGGTATATCGCTTGACGCTATATTCGGCATTCTCTGATATTTTTGATGTTTCAATTACTTCTATAACAGTTGGTGAAACTACTGCATGTACAACTTCCTGAAGTTGCTTTTCTACTTCATCTTCATCAGGAAGTATTGCTTTTTCAATATTTAGCCTCTGAGGTTGTTCGGTAGATTTTCTCAGACAAGAAAGGTCGTCAATTGCCTTTAAAAATTCTACTGCTGAAGTAAATCTATTTGCTCTTTTGGGGGCGATCGCTCGCATAAGTAGCTGCACTAATTCATCGCTCAAATCCTCGCAGCCATCTATTTCAATTGGATTGTGGGGTAACTTCCGTTTTGGTGGTTGCGGTTCATCAAAAGGGTAGCGTCCTGTAACACATTCGTAAAAAACGATACCCAAAGCATACAAATCCCGGTCAATTTTTTCTTCTGGGGTCAAATTTATCGTTCGTTTGCAGTCAGGAGGTATATAGCGACGAGTACCAGCACTAATGGTCATTTCATCGCTGTCCGATACCGCGACATTAAAGTCAATAATTCGCACACCTTTGTCAGTCAAAAGTAAGTTAGAAGGTTTGATGTCTTGGTGGCGAACTTTGTGCTGGTGCAAGTGTAACAAACCAGCAGCAGTCTGCTTGGCAATTTCAACTGATTCTTCTAGAGAAAGAGTCTTCTTGTCGATAAGACTTTCAATATCCTGTCCATCGACGTACTCAAAAACAATAAAAGGAGTATCATCTTTTAAACGGCTTGCAAATATAACTTCAACAATGTGAGGGTGCTTAGGAACCTTTAGCAAAGCACTATACTCTTGTTGAAGTCGCTCATACACAGAACGGCGATCGCGGGTTACTAGCTTGAGTACCAAGTCTCCTTTGCGTAGAGTGTCGAAGACGTGATAAGCAACAGCAAAGCTACCTGGTCGCCCCAATCGCTTAATTACCTGATATTGGTTATCAATAATTGTATCGGGAAGTAAGTTAGTTATATCCAGATTTGGCAGTGTTGCAAGCGGAATGAGTTCTTGTAAAGCGACATCTGCATTGGGATAGCGGTCTTTGGGGTCGAAAGCACATAATTTTTGTAACCATCTATCCCAGTCCCATGAAAGTTCAAGATTACGTTCGGATGGCTGAATTGGAAAAGCTGCGTTACATTCATAAATTTGATTTGCATCTTCAAAAGCTGGAACTCCTGTCAAAAGTTCGTAAAATACTAACCCAACAGAAAAAAGGTCTGAAGCAACACTCGCTTGGGATGGGTCATTTTGACATTCGATTGCTTGGTAAGCAGCATATTTTTCCAGGTCATCGATAATATCGTCTGCGATCGTGCTGGTGCGGTCGGAAACACGAGCATAATCGAAGCCTACTAAACGAGCTTGACCCGTAGCAGTAATCAAGATGCTATCAGGTGTAATATTACGGTGAATCACACCATGTTTATGGGCATGTTCTAAACCATCTAAAACGTCTCGTATTATCGCCAATTTTTGTTCCCAGCCTAGATTCTGCTTTTTAATATGTTGGTGCAGAACTTGTCCCGGTACATCTTCTGTTACCATTACCAAACAATCATGCTCTCGACTTTCAAAAAAGTCTTGTACGCTCAGTATGTTAGGATGGAAAGGCAATTGGCGAACTGCTCGAAAGGCAGTGCTGATCAGTTTATATTGCTCTTGACGTTTGGTAGTTTCCAGCAGTGGATCGACTTTGTAAACCCGCAATCTTGCTGTCCAGCTACTCATGCCCATCATTAAATTTTTGGCACGATATTCTGTATATCGGTCATTGCTGCTGAGTTTATCTTCTACTTGCCAATCACGATAGCGGGGAGGTGCTGTTTTCGGACTAGATTTCCCTTTAATTGCTCTCTCAACTGTTGTAATGTGATGTTTTATATCTTGGTGGCGGTATTCAGGAATATAAGCTTTATTTTTAAAGTATTTAATGCAACGTTCGTCTAAATATGTTATGTGTTCGCCATCTTTGTCACCGCGATCAATAATTTTCACATCAACATTTGTCATTAACACCGCAGCTTGGATATGAACTTTACGCAACTCGCTTTCCCTAACGCGATTGGTATCACAAATCATGCTGCTAAGGACTTTTGCGTGTTTTCTTAATTTTTTTAGTGGCGATAAAAAGGGCTGGTAATTATCTGGATACCAGTTAGGGTCATAAATTTCGATGTTTCCATGCCAATTTTTAATGTCTACGACATAAACACAGTGTGGTGCGATTATAATTAAATCAACTTCGTATATTTCTACACCTTGCTTAATTTCTAGATTAGTAAATAGTTTGTATGAATCAGGTAAATTGTCACGCAGATACTCAAAAGCTTTGCGTTCAGATTCATTCTCTGGCTCTCCAAAGGGACAAAGTTCAGCCATTAAAACTCCTCCGTAGTACCTGATAAATATTCTGACAATCTCTTGAGTAAGCTTTGACGTTGTTCACGAGGCAATTCTTGAAACAATGTGAGAATTTTACTTTCCTTATCTTGATTTTGAAATTCTACGCAATTATTAATAATCTTTTCTAGAATTTGTTGTTGCTCTACTTGCAGTATTGGTTGATATTGATATTTATGTTGTTTTATTTGCTTCAGTAATTGATTTGCTTTATCCAGTTTATTTGCTGGTTCGATAGATTCTAAACCTCGATTTTGAACTTCTAAACTCTCTAACCATTTTCTTGCAGCGTCGCGTTGCTGGTTTTCAATCTGCTGCTGTGTTTGCTCTAATTGTGCAATCATTGAATCAAAGCGAGTTTGCACTGTTGCTGTGATTTCTCCAGATTCTTCTTGCCACTTTAGCAACCGTTCTTTCTCTGCTTGACAAGCCTGTAATGTATCTAATTTTTGAGTTGCATAAATTTGCAGCAAGCTTGAAACTAAGTTAAGTTCCGAACAAATTAACTGATAGCGTTCTTCTTCCTGAGATTCCCGGTAGTAGGCTGACTTGTTATTAAGCTCTACTTGCATTTTTTGAGCTTCTTTTTGAGTTTTGATATTGCTTAATGTACCGTACAGTTCTTCAAGCTGCCCTATATAGCCTTGTTTTCTTTGACGTAGATTTGTTTGTAATTGCTCAACCTGCTGTCTGAAACGATCTAAATTATGTAAACTTGCTTGCTCGTTATCAATACTTGCTAAAGTGCGATCACATGATGCAATCGAGTTACTTTGTTGATAAAGACTCTCCCAATGACGAATCAGATCCAAGTCTTCTGCTAAGGAGTCTATTTCAGCTTGCAATTGCTGATAAATAGAATATTCTGTCGAATCTTTAAATACAAAATCTAACTGTGCATACTCTTTTTTAATGCTATCTATCTCTTTAGAGTTTGTGACTGTTGACAGACGTTCTTGCAAACTACGCAGTTTATTTTTAAATGTAGTAACTTTATTTGTAAATTCTTGAGTTAGTTTATCCACCTCAGAGATATATTTATCTGGGTAATAAAAATCATTTTTTAGACTGTTGATATTTGTAATTGAATCTTCACAAAGATGAATAGTATTTGCTTTTGATGCAGTATATTGGCGAATAGAATGTAGTTTTTGCTTATCTTGCTGTTGTTTTTGAAATTCTTCATACTGAGTTTGCAGGGTTTCTTCTGCTTCCTGCAACTCAGTTATCAATCTCTGAAAATCATCACAGATTGTAACAAACTCTTTACTTTTTTGCAGATAACTTTGTAATTGCTCGTAATCTGAATCTTGATTTATTGGCTGTTCGCATTTCTCGATAATTTGCGTGAGTCTTTGCAAAATAGCATCATAACCCTGAGATTTTAAATTCTCTAATTCCTTTGGTTTATTTTTTAAAGCTGCTATTTTAATTATGGGTGGTAGTTTCAAGTGATTTAAATCACGGTATGCTGTAAAAGCATCGGATATTTTTTTGGTGTTTTTAGTATCCTGTAATTTTCGTTCTGCGTCTGCAATAATATCGTGAATATCTTCTGATTCTTGTTCTTCAGTTTCACGCTGTAAAATAATATTCTCTACACGACGAAGAAGGTCATTTAATCGTTGTTTACTTTCTTCATTGGTAAAACGATTAATCTCCTTATTTATACTACTACTCAACTGCATAGCTAAGGGACGTAACATAGATTGAGAAAACTGATTTTCCCAATCATAAATTTTTTGGATTAGCACTTCTTGTTTAGCTTCTAAATCTTTAATGATATTTTTGTAAATATCTTTTTCTCTAGCAGCAGGTACGGTTGTCACTAGATTTTCTATTTGAGTTTGAGCATCAATATATTCACTTTGCGTTGTTAGCGAACTTATGCTATTATAAAGTATTTGAATTTGTTGTAAACAACTATCAATTTTTGCTTGCTCGGCTATTTCTAGTAACTTATTATTAGCAGATGTTAAACTATTTTGTAATTCTTGAATAAATCGAGATGGTAAGTAATTAGCTGATGGAATTAGACTGATTAGTTTATTAATATCAGCTTGATAATCTGTACAATCCGCTTCAGTGCGTAATGATTGTACTTGCTGAATTTTGTCTTCAATAATAGCTCCTATCTTTTCATTAGCGACTTGTAAAACTTCCTCGCGTTTTGTTTCTTGTTGCGTTGTTGGACTAATAGATAAATTTCTCTCATGAATTACAGGTATTTTGTCCTGTAATTCTGTACATATTCGTATTAACTGTTCAATATCTACAGCATTATTTTCTACACCAAATAAACTTTCGGCTTGGGAAACAGGGGTTAACCTTTGATTTATGCCATTGACTCCGTTAGATAGTTTCTGTTTTATATCGGTGATTTCATTGACTTTGCTTGGGTCTGGTGCATTAGATAAATAATCATTTATTTCTTGAATAAATTGCTGTGCTTGGTCGTAATTAACAGAATTTGGAACTTCTGGACAGGTTATCGGTTGACGGCGAATTAGCTGAGGCTTAGACTTATTCAAAACCCATTTTTGAATAAAATCTTTAGGCTTATCAAAAATATTTGTAGATGCCCAATCTTTAACGGGTTTTGTAAGTATTGTAACTTGCTCAGAGCTTTTCTGAGGAATACCAAAGCCACCCTTGATAAATACCTCAGAACGGTGATAAGCTAACCATCCAGCAAATAAAATTGTGAAGGTATACTCGTTATAACCATAGGGAGGCTTGGAGAGAGTTTCCCATATTTTTTCTATATCTATATTTTTTTCGGATTTATCCCCTAATGCAGTTAAATCGGAGATTTTATCCCAAGCAGCTTTGACATTTGTTTGAATAGGTATTTGGACAGAATATTTAGAACCGGAGTCAAGTTTAAGCATCCTCCAAGACCTAACAAAGACTGATTCAATCAGGTTGGTGTAAGATTGATCGGGAAATACTTGGGAAGAGTCACCTTTAAGCAATAGTTTGCAAGTATGGGCAATTATCCCTCCTCCTTTAGTACTTTTAAGTGCTATTTTGTCGTTTTTTTCCTGGGGTGCAACGAGTGGGTAAAGGTCTTGAAGAAGTATACTTATAACACGAGATGGGTTAGTGCGATCGCCCACTGGCACTTTATCTAAAATATGACAATAATAACTACAGGAATTAAATAGTTCTTTGGTCTTATTATTTATTTGTTGTTCGAGTTGTTGTTGCAGTTGGGTTAAAGCATCACCAAATTCTTGAACACTTTTACGCTTCGCATATTCCAACATTAACAACAATCGAGCAATCTCTTCTGCTGGTTGAGAT
This sequence comes from Goleter apudmare HA4340-LM2, assembly GCA_019359495.1. GTDB lineage: Bacteria > Cyanobacteriota > Cyanobacteriia > Cyanobacteriales > Nostocaceae > Goleter > Goleter apudmare. The sequence goes on along the minus strand of JAHHHF010000012.1, from coordinate 31,023 downwards.
GCAACTGCTACACCTATTTTACGTTTAATAGATGTTAAATCATTAGCAGGAGGTGTAAGTAATTGTCTCATCTCATTCTTGAGTGTAGCTAATTCTTCGCTGGTTTCTGCAACTACATATGCAACTATCCCAATTTCATCGGTTTGAAATTTTTGATTATTGATTGCTTCCCACAAGCTAGTAACAGTATGAACATCACATTTAAACAGCCAATCGCTACTATTAAGCTTGTTTTGGTCAATAAATTGAGTTGGAGTAACATTAATGCTCGCACCAAATAATTGCAAATTTGACTGACAAAATGCTCGCACACGCTCAATTCCTGGTCTTTTATGACCAACTTCCTCTTCAATTCGTTTGCGTAAGTCTTGTATACCAAAACCACCAGAATAAAAGCGGTAAGCATTATCTGCGGAATTATAATAAATTACTTCTCGTTCTTTACTTAACTTATCTAAAATTGCTTTGAGTTTTGCTTCAGATATCCCAGTTAGCAAACCAAGCAGCTTTTCATGTCTTTCGCTATTGGGTTTAGTTAATTTGCCAACACTAACACTTGCATAGTAAAGAAATAAAGCTTTCAGAACCGTCAGTTCTACAATATCAGCAGAAGCAACTATCGAATCATGAGCATATATGTAAGCAGAATAAGCAGAATAATCAGATGCTTTAAAATTATCTGCAAAGGCATCAACTAAAGTAACTGGATAAATAAAATTGAGGCTGTTATTTTTTTCAACGGGTTGCTTTTGAATAAATTCGGCGACATCTGTTTGGACAAATTGAATTGCTGTACGTCCCTGAGTAAAATCTAAATTACAAAGTAAATAAGAAGTTAATGGATGTAGTGGGAAACAACCTACAGTAATTTGAGTGAGAAATTTTGGTGGCTCCCAGTTACGGCTTTTATAATAATTAGCGGTACGATTTTGATAGATTTCTGTGTTCAGTGCAGTTAATGTATCGCGCCATTTTTTATCAAACTCTTGCCAAGCAGAGGTTTTCTTTTGCTGAACTAATAAGTTATTAAGCACTAGTTCCAAACTAGCAGCAGGTTCGTAAGTTGTGGGCAGTAATTCTAATCGAGAAGCTAATCTATTATAGTCCTCCAAATGCTTTAGTGGAGTCACATTTTTTGGTCTTCTTTGGCTAAAACTGAGCAAAGCTACTTTGCTCTTAAACCTCTCGCAAATTTTAGTTATACCCTGTAGTGTAGTGCTACCTGCTCGAACTGGGTCATTTGCCCAAAGTTGTAGATAATTATAAAGTTCATCAAATAGGATTAATATGCCCTGAAAACGACGATTTTCTGCTGTACAAAGCCTGGTTATTACATCAGAAAGTATTTCTTCAACATCGATATCGACATCAAAATCAAGCGGTAAACCTGTACCTGTTAATTGACGGCTAATTTCTTTAACGCGAGAAATAACTTGATAGTTGTCTTCTCGTAAAAGCTCCATAATTGTATCCAGGTTGCCTTCTGGATTCTCTTTCTGTTTTAAATAAGCCTCAGCTGCTTGGCGCTGTTGTGTATTTAGATTCTCAAGATACTGAAGAGGTGCTTTACAGATTTGTTGACCAATAGAGTCTGTTATTCCCTCAGCTTCGAGAGATTTCCTCAAAGCTTGTAGAAAATGTTTTTTCAGGTCTATGGGTTTGTCACCACTAAGGCAAATAACCAGGTTTTTACCTTGTTGTTTATAAATCTTTAAATTTTCTAAAATATAATTATTACTAGAAGTAGAATATTCAATTTGTTTTAAAATGCCATCTACTTCAGAACTGTCATTGGGCTTCTGAAAAAAGTTAGCGATCGCCAGCGCAAAGTGAGATTTACCTTTACCATAATCCTGCACCATCAGGTGAATATTTGGTTCGCTAGAACTATAAAAGCTTTGACGTAGAGCATATAATACACCAACCGTAGAAGTTTTAAGCTTTTTGGGGTCAGAGTCATAGTTAAACACAAAGCCCTGACATAACCGCAAATTTTTCTCAGGGTCATCCATTAGCTCAAAGCTAACAGCATTAGCTACGAGTGCTGCTTGATTAATCGTAACCAGTTGGTTAAGGAGCATGGAAAACTTACCTTTAGGATTTGCAGAATTTGTTAGTTATTAGATGCGCTGAATACGACTTTCATCCCACTTGGGGGGAGTTAATTTGCTTGGCAGTAAAATCCAAAGAATACTTTCTAAATGCCGTGTATTAAAAAGGTTTTGCCAGAACAAAGTTATTGGACTGTCTAGCTGTACGTGCAGATAAGTAATTAACCTATCGAGGTCTTTTAAAATCACTAATGGCTTGTTTGTTTCTGCACAAATCGCTTTAATGCTATTTAATTCTCGGTCTAGCCGCATATGTAATGCTAAGAAAGGACTACTTTGGGGCGCAATTCGGTTAAGGAGGTGGGTACGGTAGCTAATACACTCAGCATTTTCGCGGTAAGCAAGTTGCCGCAGTTCCAAATCATTAGGTGTATCCCATAACAATAGATGGGGGCGATCGCTAGGTTTCGCCTCTCGGAGTTTCAAATCTTTAATAGCCATATGCTTTCTCCAACAGCGTAATTGGGTCATGCCAACGGCGAATTACCTGCGATGGCGATACTGTACGTCTTTGCTCAATTAGTGCTAAAGTTTCTAGTTGATTGAGGTGTTCCTGAAGTGCTTCTTTTTCTACACTTAGAATGGGAGCTAGACCCATTTTTTGCTCTATGATGTCAGTAGTCAGGACTGAGGTTGTGTTGCCAAAGTCTCGCTCCCACAACTTTGTCAGGAAATAGGCGATTAAATACGCATTAGGCAAGGCTGCATTTTCTGTAGTAAATTTATCTTCTTCTAATGTAATAAATTGACAAGCCTTTAAAGGAGACTCCTCTTTTTTATTTGGCGGCAAAACGTATGCTTTCAAGACAATTTTGAAGTTTTCAGTGAGTCTTTCTTCTGTCTCTTGGTTAAAAATAGCTGCACTACGCTGTACCAAGTCATTTAGTGTAAAACTACGGCATTCAAGCAAAAAGCTATGCACAAAGTAAGACCACCCACCCCAATCTGCTGGGTCATTTGGCGGTTTAGTAAGTCCTTTATCCCCAAAACTTAGATAGAAGTGTATTAGCCAATCAGTAATGGGTGATTGGAGGTAAGGGTCTTTGTCTAGAACCACTTTTGCTTCAGTAGTTAAATAATTTTTACTAACTAAGCCAGCCCGAACTGCCCAACTTTTCATTGGAGTAACTTTCTGATTACCCAAACCTGTTCGTTCCATCAACCTTTCTTTGGTGTCGTCCAAGCCTTTCTCTTCAATGCAAGCTTGAAGAATTTTGAGTAAGTCTTCCTTTTTTAGGGCAAATGTACCGTGGAAGCTTAATTGTAATTTAGGCATGGACTTTATTTGGTAGATGGAGTAGATCGCTCTTAAACAAGGTTAGTTAATTTTTTACTAGATTTAGAGTTCCCGTAAAAGCTATAAATGACACATTAAACAAGGTAAAGAATCATCTTCTTCATCCAGTACCTCTGCAAGAGCCTCGGCAAGAGTTCGATTGGGAACAGCTTTTTTCTCCCTAGTCATTGCCTTTTCATGCTCGGCAACAATTTCATCTTTACGGGCAATTAATTCTAGTAGAGTTTCTCCTTGAGTCCAGGTGTAATGTCTGCCATCGCTGTGTTCTTGCTCGTACTTAACCGCTTCGGCAAATAAATCCGGATGCTCCTGCGCCAACATTACCCACTCGTATTTGCGCTGAAAAAAACAAAAGAAACAACCAGACCGACTACGCCAGCGATAGTAATCTGGTAGTCCAATTCCGCTATCTTCAAGCAGACGGATGATATCTTCCTTAACAAGTCCTTGTTCTTTAAAAGGAAAAACAGGTTTGATGTTAGGCTTGGTAGAGATATAGCCATCTCGATTCTCATCCGCTCGAATACCAATGTAACTGATAGCCTCATCATCCCCTATGAACTTTTCTAGGGGGATAATTTTCATCTGCTTGGTACACCAACGCATCTTGGGCGAGGGAAGAACTCCTCCATAAACATCAAGCCAGTGGTCAAATCCACGCTTTTCTTCCAAATAATGAATTTTGATTCCTAAACGGGCTTTAATGCGGTCTAGATACTCGTAGGTTTCGGGCAGTTCCTTATGCGTGTCACAAAAAAAATATTCCATCTTTGGAATCTCTTTGTGTAACAAAATAGCCAAAGCAGTACTGTCCTTTCCTCCTGATAGACCCAAGATATGTCTAACTGGTTTTTTGCCCATGCTCTTGCTCTTGATGCTTGCCCTGAATCTAAGAAAAGTTATCACTTCCTGTTGAGCCTAACACTCGCTCTGTTACTTTTGCAACAATGGCTTGGTGGAATTGCGGGTTATCATATTTCTTTAGTATTCCCAAAATCTCCTCAACCACACTATTAATTTCAACTTGGCTCTCCTGTTCAAACCAAACCAAAGAATGGGTTTCCTGACCATCAGGACGCGTTACTGTGATTTTACGTGCCTCAAATCCATTATTTGTCCGAGTTAGAGCATCTTTCTGCAAAACTTCCAGGTTGTTGAATCTTCGAGCGATATCTGATAGCTTCACTTCAAAATTTGTTACATCTTCATCTATCCAAGACTCAGCGGGTTTATCGGCAACAATCATTACCAGTGCCTCTAACCATTCAGAATCTGTTGCAGTTTTATCTGCTGCTGCCTGTGCAAAACTCCTTAGACGACGTTCTAAAGCTTGACCAGTCAAATGACTAGCTCTCACGCGCAAGTCCTCGCGCAATTTTGTCTCACTAGTTCTTACAGCAAAAGCATTATAAAGGAGGGATTGACACTCACTAAGTAAGCGGTCATAGGCAGTTTGAATTTCGTTAAGTGCTGAAATGAGCCTCTTCCGCAACGTTTTTGCTACTGTACCATCGTCTTCATCACTTGCGACGATAGGGGGTAATCCGCAAGCTTGCGGTAAGGAAGTAAATAATAGTTCATCGGGTTCTTGTGCCTGCTGTAATACCCTCAAAACTGCTAGTGTTTCATTACTGAGACGTTGAGTTTTAGTAGTGTATGCAGGTAATTTTTTGATGAATTGGAATAATGGTTTAACAACCATCAGCAGCGTCGCGTTTCGCACCCCTGGAGGGATAGGAGCATCTTTCTTGCGTAAAATCGATTCAAGTTCTTTGAAAACTTGCGATCGCAACCCTACTACTTCAAAATACTTAACAGCAAATCGGGAGGGGTCTTTTACCAATAGCTCAAAATGTTCGGCTCCCAAAATCGGAATAAAGGTGCCGTCTTTGTAAACACCAACATCATCAACACGGTGCAATAAAACTGCCGCTAACAGCACCGGAATTACTCCACGTTTTACCCCATAGGGAGGTGCTTCTAAAAGTTTATAGAGATTGTCTAATGTTTGTGGTTTATCTTTAGTTTTTAAGCAAAAATCATCAATTATCCGCCAAACTGTCCACAGTCCTGATTCTTCATTTGGTGGATAAAATTCTCGCTCTCCGTTTTCCTGTCGGTGAATTTTTGTTTTACCTAACACAGAATAATACATACTGACTTCCGGCCCATATCCCTGCAACCCCAGCCTTTCTTGCTCTGGGTTTTCAAGCATCGCCTCAATTAGTTCCCGTCTAGCCTTAGCACCTTGAGAAGTTAATTCACGGCGATTAATTAGCTCATTCCAGAGGGTGAGACCTTGACTGTAAACTTCATCGCAGACATCAGATAGCTTGGCATTGAAATCTGTAACGTCGCTGATTGTTTCTTGTTTGCCCTGAATCCAACAAGCATTTTGATTTTCTTTAACATCAAAAGCTTGGGCGAGAGTTTCATCGAACAATTCTTCAGCCTGCATCAGCCGATAGCGAACTTCTTTCCTTGCTACCCCATCAGTTTGTAGCTCAGGCGCGGTAGTTTGAATCTTTTTCAACGCAGCAAATTCTCGCGCCCTGATTTGCAATATGTCTAACTTGGCAGCACACAGTACGATCAATGGTTTACCATCATCTGTAGTAGATGGCACATAACTAGGTTTATCTTTATCAACCCAATAACCAACTAAACCATCACAGTCATTGCTGGCACAACGCAGTTTTGTTAAGTCCTGTAAACCATTAAGATAACACCGTTCAAAATAACGAATTGTACCAGTTTTGTAGCTATGCCGTTGGGCAACTATTGGTGTGAGAGGACGAATAGTAGAAAGAAGTTTGACTAATGGCGATCGCTCTTTCTCAATATAAGCAGTCAGTTCAATATCAACATTAAAATCTGACCCTTGCCAAATCCGTAACTCATCTAATTGCCGACGATGGGTGATGATGCCCTTTTGCAGCAAATTATCAATCACTTGCTCCCAGCGACTTTTGCGACTATCAGAGGGACTGTCACACATCGCCAATGTTACCAAAGTGCGAGTTGCTCTCATTGCACTTGTAGTAGTCACAAGATTTAAAATGCCAATCGTCTTTAAAACCCGCAGACTATCAGTATCTAGACGTTTAGCATCAGCAATTAAATTTTGAATTTCTACCCATCGCTGGAGATTTGGTCGAGAAGCCAAACCTGTACCAACAGCTTCAATGAAATAATCGTACACTTGATCCAACTTCAGCGTTGGTAAAACATCTTCATCAATCTTAGTTTCGTCAAGGAAGTTCCTAAAAGAATAAGGTTCAGCACTGGTAAGAAAAGTAAATAATGAGCGGTCATTTTGGGCATAGCGAGTGCATAAAATTGGTAACACTAAAGCTGTGATGGGATGTAAAGGGTAAGTATCTGCCAACACCTGCTTTGTGTAATCATCTTTAATGTCAGTTGGCAGACACTCCAACCATTCAACCGCTTGGTTATTAATTGCACAATGAAATGCTTCTGCCTGAGATTGATCGATTGCTTGACCAATCAACCGCATCATCTGTGGTGGAGAATCTTTAAATGGGATATCCTCAAATCTGCCTTGAATCTTTGCCCATTCGTTGCGTTGTACAGAAGCTAATCTTTCGCCATAGTCGGCAAAAGCTTGGTGTAACAGACTTACTATAAAAATCTGATAACCTTTATCTTTAGGCAGTTCAGCTAGTTGCTGTAGCAGATATAAATCTTCAGAACCCTGATTTTGGACTGCAAATTCTAGATTTTTACCTAGCTCATCAATAATCAACAAGACATTCGTTGATGCAGCTATTGCCACTTCTTGTACTAGCCGGAGAACTTCCCGACTGTCTACTGCCTCTCCGCTTGCGACTTGTCCACCAAGGTCTACTAATTTTCTCGCTACGCTAAGTTTATTTTGCTCGGCTGAAGACCAAAAAACTTCGGCTCCTCGTTCTAAAGCACGAACAATCGTATTGCTTAAAGGTTCTTTTTGTGCAGTAGCTACAGCTCGGAAGAAACCCTGGCTAGGTATTTTTTCTTGAAAAGCTAAATATTCTGAATTATCAGCGCCGAATGTCAGGGCGGCAATCTCTAGCGCCAAGGCACGCATCTGACTGGTTTGGGGAGCGCACAGGGAAGCCAAAAAATGGGCAAAGGCCGACTTCCCCGTACCATATACGCTAGTCAAAGTCCAGGCACGGTGATTGGACGCAACTGTAAATCCAGCTAAGATGCGTCTCGTGGCATCAACAGACCTTTCAGTGGGAATATATCCTTCCAAGACATCAATTTTTTCTAAATCTCGTTCAACATTGATGGAACGAGAGTAACGACGCTTGAGGCTGAAATATTCAGATAAAGGTTTGTTCATCGTTTGCCGCATTAACCTAGCCTTTGTAATACTTGTCTAAGATATCCTCTGCTAGCACTTCTGGCTCTTGGGTAAAGGAAAATTGAATCAAGCCCGCAGAATCAGAAAGTGCAATTGACTTGCACTGCCTTGCTACCTCTTCAATGGCATCGCATACTGCACTTTCCGAAAGCTTAAACACCATACCTGGGCTGCCAATATCGTAAATGAGGCGGGAAATGGAGATAGTTTTTTGTTCACGCCCAACCCTGCTAGCATATTCAAGACAGGCTGAAACTACAATCTCTGCTGGTAAATTCCTTTTGGAGCCAACTCGAAAAGTATAATGCCTAGAGTCGCCTGCTGAATGGATAATTCCTAGTTGGGTAAATGGACAGTCTAAGCTATCTTCACTCACACCAGTTTTCGACGGTGCTTCTCTTTGTTCTACATACATCCGCAAAATACAGGTGATATCCTTTTTCACCGAAGATTCAGCAATGCGAGGTGCAACACTATCTCTGTAGTCGCACAGAGCATTTAATAATTCCTCTTGTGAAAATTCTGTTTCGCGGAAGAGGTTGAACGTAAAATACCAAGCTGCTGCATTGCACGGTGGCTTAAGTAGGTTCCAATGTAGCAGCCATAGTGTAGCTGGGTCTTCTAGAAAAGAATCCCAAGCTTCATCTCTTAACAGATTAAGTCCAAACTCAGAAGGGCTATCGTCTTTTAATACTTTAAAAGCATTGCACCAGTAGCGAATAGAACTCGCCATATTCTTGCCAACACCTAACCGCACAGGAGCATCTTCTCGCAAGAACACTCCAGAATTTTCATAGGCAGCATCAAAACCTTTCTTAATCCAACCAAACCGAGGATGAAAGGTTTCATGGCGGGCAAAGACTGGATTGACATTAGTGATTTTTTGAATAGCACTATCTAAATTAAGGCTAATTTGTTTACCCATAAATTTTTGATTTCATAGCAAAAATTAGTAAAATCCTAATTATGATTGAAACATTGAGATTAAAACAGGGTATCTAGCGTTCTTGCTGGCAGAATTTCTCTACTAATGAGCGAAATGGCTTCTAGTGACAACAGCTTTAACACACTTGAGGAAAACTGCTTAAATCCAGAGCCTAAGCTCTCTCATATAGCTGAACTCAGTGCGATGTCTAACGACAAGCCACTACGCGCTTACACTTCCAGTTGCAAACGCAGTCCTGTTGGCAAGTTACTGCCTGATGCTTTCTACATTCATATTTCGGCGCTGTACACCCTTGACCCCTTGCTCCTGCAATATGAAAACCGTGCCAGAAGTGCTACTCCCCAAGTACAGGGAGCAACTCTCGTCAAATTTAGCACCAATAAGGTGAAAATTTCTTATTTGTTTTATCCCGATTTTGATACTGACCCCCATCCAGCCTTACAAGCCAGTATTCAGGTTGATTTAGTTAGTTTAGAAGTCAGTTACCGGGACTACAGCACCTCTAAGAATCCTCCCATCCTCCACCGCAAAGAAACCTTTGTAACACCTGAATATCCACTTTACCAACAGTTTGCAGAACTTACCCGCGCTCAAGAAGCGTTGGGTTTACTGAATAATTCCAGAAGTATTGGTACACGCCGAGGATGGGAAGAACGTTTAAAAGCCTATAATGTAGAATTGCAAGGTCATTGTCTCATCCAATGCCAAGCAGCAAGCAGTACTGGTGAATCGCGATCGCGCCAGATAGATCGTCACAAAGCAGCGATCGTCCGCAATGACTTGTCTCGCCCAGTGCGCCTAGCGTTAGAAGCTGGCTTATTTACACCAGACACAACTTTTTTTGATTATGGTTGTGGACATGGCAGTGATGTTACTCGCATCGCACAACAAGGCTATACCAGCACAGGATGGGACCCTTATTACTTGCCAGATACTTCCAGAACACCTGCTGATATCGTTAATCTTGGTTATGTGATTAACGTTATCGAAGACACGGGCGATCGCCGAGAAGCATTAGTCAAAGCCTGGGAACTTACTCATAAAGTTTTGCTTGTTGCTGCTCAAGTCACCCTTGCGGATACCAATAAAGGTACAATCGCTTACGGCGATGGGGTAGTGACAACCCGCAACACCTTCCAGAAATATTACGAGCAAGAAGAACTAAAAATCTACATCGACCAAGTTCTTGGTGTTGATGCCATTCCTGTAGCTTTGGGTGTTTACTTCGTTTTTCGAGATGAAGCTCAAGCTCAGTTATTTCGTGCTTCCCGCTTTCGTTCTCGTGCTACTACACCCAGAGTTCGTTCTCACGTCAAGCGATTTGAGGACTATCAGGAACTACTCACTCCCCTGATGTCTTTTGTTACCGAACGCGGTCGCTTGCCAAGTAAAGGCGAACTGTCACAAGAAGCTGACATAAATGCAGAATTTGGCAGTTTACGGCGTGCTTTCCAAGTAATTTTGCAAGCGACAGACCCACAAGAATGGGAGGCAATTACTGAAAAACGCCGTCAAGATTTGCTGGTTTATTTGGCGCTTTGTCAATTCAGCCGTCGCCCAAAATTAGGAGAATTAGCGCCGTCAGCGCAAGAGGATATTTTAGCCTTATTTGGTACGTACAAACAAGCTTGGCTAAATGCCGATCAAATGCTGCACAGCTTGGGCAATTCTGAAATTATTGTAGAACGTTGCCAAAATAGCCAAATTGGGAAAAAGTTACCAAATTCTCTCTGGGTTCACATATCGGCCCTACAAGGACTCGATCCGCTAATGCGCCTTTACGAAGGTTGCGCCAGTCGTACTATAGGGCGCTTAGATGAAGCCAATGTCATTAAATTCCATACCAAAAAACCAAAAATTTCTTATTTATTTTACCCTGACTTTGATACTGACCCCCATCCGGGATTACACACGAGTATGGAAATTGACCTGCGTGATTTGCATGTCAGTTATCGAGACTATGATACTGATGACGACCCCCCAGTGTTGCACCAAAAAGATGCTTTAGTTACCTCTGACTATCCGCTTTACGAGAAGTTTGCCAAGTTAACTTGCCAAGAAGAGGACTGGGGGCTACTGGATAATTGGCGTAACATTAGTAATCGCTCTGGTTGGCTCAAATGTTTGGCAGACCACTGTGCAACACTTAAAGGGTATCAGTTATCCTGGCAAAAGGATGCTGACCCTTATAAACTAAAGATGCTGCGTGCTGCCGTTCGCAGCCGTCAAGAGAAAAGGCGCGGCCGCAGCTAAAAAAGATTCTATTTATCCCTCTTCTGTTAGTAGCAAGGATGGCGAATGCTAACTAAATCTGCTTGGCTAATTCCACCCTTGTTCAATTCCCTTTTTGGTGGGTTGACCAAGTTTAGGGAATGTCCAAATATCTCGCTTGTGCTAGAACACCGATTTAGTCCCTTTCTAATTGTTTATTATGCTTTTGTTCAGACTTTTGCAGCTGCTCCAATAGCTCTTGATTCCAATCCTTGGCTTGAGGTCTTACCCTACAAGAGAGAGGCAATAATTCCATAATTGCTTGTGCCGTCTCATCACCAACTTGATCATTATCGTATGCAGCTATCACATTTGGGATATCTCTGAGAAACTCCACAGGCAGACTCCTGGGGCTATCAACTGCCATGTACATTGTCCTTTGTTGGGGCATTTCTAAGAGTGCTTCGACTTCCAACATGGCAAAAGACAGTGCATCAACGGGAGATTTACACAATACTACCCTTTGAATTTGATCAGTTGCTTGTCCTCCCCAACGTATATAAAACCACCCATCAGTACGCTTGGTTCCCTTATAATATCCCTCAAAGGTGTTATCCTCCCCTATCGTCCCCCTCAAAAACGCCCCAGTAGTTTCACCGGAGATCCCTCTCATCAAAAACACAGCATTTTGTTGAGAGTCTGCATAAACTAACCCGCTTGTGTGGAGGTGTTGGACTAATTTTGATGGCAATCCCCGTTTCTGAGTCAGATAATTATGAACTGCCTGCCAGTTAGTTTCGTCCTCGACAGGGGGTACAAACTGAGGCGTTGGTTCTGTTTGGGCAATCTCAATAGCTTGTTTCTTGGCATGGTGGGTGACGGCTCTCTCCATTTCAGACTCACCAAAGCGGTCATTTAAAGTCGCGATCGCTTCTTTAAAATTGTACCCTTGTACGTGCATCACCAGGTCGATAGCCCCACCGCCACCTTTATTTACACTGGGAGAAAAATCATACCATTTAGAACCATCTATATTAATGATGTGTCCCACACCTTTCCATCGGAAATCGCCTTTGGTATCTTGAGTTAATCCCAAATGCCAAGCCACATCTTCTAGGGGGAGGTCGCGGAGTTGGTCAGCAAGTTGCTTAAGTTCAGAACGCAACTGTTGGTTTTCGGCTGACAACTGTTGAATGCGTGCTTCTAGCGCTTCATTTTCTTTGACCAGTTGTTTAGCAGTCGCTTCCATCTCCTTTTTCTTTCTAATAGCCCTATCTCTATCAGCAGCTTTAGCTTGAAGTTGTTCGCTTGTAAGTTTCCCAGGTTCTAGGTCTTTCCCCTCTTCCACAATCCGGTAAAAGTCTTTTATATCCTGGTGTTGGGCTTTGCTACCCTTGATGCCTCTTTCTAACCCCAGGTGCTGCATCGCGGTGTGGTAGTCATCCTGAAAAGCCATCATCTTTTGGCGACCGTCGAAGAAATGATTGCACCGGAGTTGTCCGTCCTTGTCGAGGGGTACGAGGTAGGCGTGCAAGTGTGGTGTCGCCTCATCTAAGTGCAACTCGCACCTCACAATCCTGTCTTGGTAAGTCTCCTGTAACCATTTGAGGTTTGCATCAACCCATTGTTTAAGTTTGTCTTCGTGGTAGTACCCAGCGCGAGTTGGGTCATCTGGACGATAGTACTGGGGTGATGCGGTGAGGAGAATCTCGACACAGTAGACAGCATCAGTACGAATCTTGCGCTTTTGTTTGTACTGGGCAATTGTTGCCAGCACCAAATCTTCCAAGCGTTCGTTTTGTTCAGTGCTGCCGATGAGCCTGATATTTTGTTTGGATGAATCCGCGTTGGGTGTTTCCCGTGTTCGGGCAGTATGCGCTTCACTGCCAGCAAGATTGTGGCGTTTGAGTTTTTTGGTACGGGCGATCGCGTAGCCGTATGTCATATTTGAGTTGAATCATTGTGGTTTTCATGGTGTGTTTGTTGCTTGATTGATGGGAAGATAAACTGTAGTAAATGCTTTTATTGCTGATAGGAGCATCCGCGATTCTCCCAGAGGGGGTGCGCTACTTGCCCCGCAGGGCGAACGCAGGTTATTTGTGACGAGCGACAGCAAGGCATTGCCACAGGCAACCCGTAGGGCAAATAACCGTAGTGAGTACGACTATTTTATACTCTCCACCCGAAATCTGTCTTTGGGGTAGCACCTAGTGCAGCTTTGGCACAGTTTGAGTGCAATTTCTGCACAATTTGTGTTGGTTAACATGGCTTGATTCCTCAATGGTCAATTTAAATAGTGGTGCAAAATACGTAGATTTTTTGAGGCGATTTGAGGCATTGTTGAGCCAAGATGGTGCGGTAGTGATTTTCTGATTGGATGCATGACCGACATCTATCTCAGCGTGGACGTGGGTGGGTCACAAACTAAGATTATTTACCAGCTAGCTGGCTCCCCAAAACCCAATTACTTGTTAATGCCACCTGCGGTTGAAGAGATTACCAAAACCAAACTCGAGAACTACATGGCACGTTTGGGGTGGATTGGCAGTCCTAGCCCCGACCAACAATTGTGGGTTGAGTGGAACGAACGTGTGGTGGTGTTGGGAGATTTCGCGTCTTGTTTTGACCCCCAAGACAGAATTAAGGAACTCAAATACGAGAATGCTTTGTGGAAGGTGTTGGGGGCAATTGGGCTGATTGTAGAAACTAGCAATATTAAGGTATCGCCGAAAAAGCCGTTAAAGGTGGAGTTGGCGCTGCTACTTCCCTGGAATGAATATTCAGATCGCCGCAAGTTTGAGGAGCAATTACTAGTAATGCTGGCTGGCTTTGGGGTACGAAATACTCCATTGAAGGTGAATTTGCAACGCTTTTTATGCCGTCCAGAAGGTGGGGGATTGGCTGCTGTGAGGATTAAGCAACAGGGAATTGATTGGTTGCGTTCTGTTCAGTTGGGGGTGCTGATGTTTGGTCACAGGAATACGACTGCACTTTACTTCGACCGAGGACAGTTAAAGCTGGGAGATAGTCCGCTATTGGGGTTTGCCAATATGCTGGATATGGTGATTGAGATGACGAGCGGTCTAGACCGGGAACGTTTGGCTCTAGCTATATTCCAAGCACGGTATGCTGTTCAAGATGAGATATATAACCCAAATTATAATCACACCCGCTGTCCCAACTGGTCTACATGTGCGGCAATTATTGCTTTAGCCAGTGCCAAAGACTCAAATTTAAGAGATAAGGAAATTCAAGATATAGATAAGGCTATCTCTGTGGCGACGGCTGAGTATTGGGATAAGTTGCAGCGGTGGATGAGTCGGGTTTTGCCTGCCCAACTGGATGAGGTGATTATTGGTGGAGGTGCGGCTTATCACGTTGAGCCGGAGTTGGAGAAATATTTCAACTGCGAACCAAAAATAGAAACTCAGTCTAGTTTAAGTAGGGACAGTTACGGTAGTGGCGGTACAAAAATTAGAACTTCGGGATACAAAAGTAAGAATTATAACAAACATTTCACACGGATGATTTGGGGTAGTGGTATAAGCGAGCAGGTTAAACAAACTTTTAACTTGGAGAAAAAGCAGTTTGGGGAACAGTGTACTTCCTCTCGCCTTGTGGACTGCTTTGGGCTATTTGATTATTTGGTGGGACTGGAGTCGAAGGAATGAATTTTGGGCTTTTTGATTATTTAGAGGGACTGGAGTCGAAGGAATGAGTAGAACCAGGAGAAAGCGTGTTTCTTTGAGTCTGCGTTTCCAGCCTTATGAGGGCGACCCAATGGCGGAAGTTGTTGACTACCTGAATTCTCTGCCCAAGGATGAGGTTAATCGCAAGGTGGCAGATATTCTGGTGGCGGCTTTGTTGCCTTATGCCCGATACCACAATGGGAAGTATACTCAAGAGCAGCTGCGTTTTGCGTGTTGGGAGGCGCAGGATTCCCTTAATAAACACGGCAGTAATATGCGTTTGGCTTTGGGGGTGGAACAGCCACAGTTTGTGTTGCCAAATCAGGTTATGCCTCAATCAGGAGTGATGGTAAATGCTAATGCTCCTGCCAATAACGGTAAGACTACTCTTCTTGAAAATACGTTGCAGGAAGCAGAACATAAGGGGCGACCAACTTCAATGGTTCAAGGTAAAGCTTCATCACAAGATTTGGACAGTATTTTTGGGGATGGTTGACTGCCAGGAGAATTCTGCTGAGCATTTCAGAAAATACGTAAATTGCGCGATCGCACTCAAACGACGAGGCAATGAGAATATGGTGGAGTTAAGTTGATAGGAACTGTCGATGCAGTCGTTTGAACCAGGCTTTATCGAACGCCAGCCAATTACTCAAAATCTACTGCGTACCGTCCGGCTTATTGGTGAGTACAAAGGCAAGCAGGAGTTATTCAAAGAACAGTCGCCCCAAGTTTTGGAGACACTACGTCAAGCGGCGATTATTCAAAGCACCGAGTCTTCCAACCGTATAGAAGGCATCACAGCGCCCTTGGAACGCATCAAGGAACTGGTAGCCGAAAAAACTACACCCCGCGATCGCTCCGAACAAGAAATTGCTGGCTATCGAGACGTACTTACCACCATCCACACCAGCTATGCTCACATCCCTTTCACCCCTGGAGTGGTGTTACAGCTGCATCGTGACCTTTACCAGTTTACTGTTGGTGAGGGTGGGCGCTGGAAGTCGGTAGATAATGAAATCAGCGAAACTTACCCAGATGGCTCTAAGGTTGTGAGGTTTCAGCCAGTCCCAGCTTATGCGACACCAGATGCAATGCAACGGTTGCACGAACAGTTCAACCGCCTCTTTGAGTCCGAGGAAATCGAGCCATTACTGCTCATCCCCACTTACATCCTGGATTTTCTGTGCATCCACCCTTTTAGTGATGGCAATGGACGGATGGCTCGGCTGCTAACACTACTGTTACTATACAAAGCTGATTACGAAGTGGGTCGGTTTATTAGCTTGGAACGGATTGTAGAACGCACAAAAGAAAGCTACTACGATACACTTTATCAATCGTCGCAAAACTGGCATCAAGGACAGCATAGCTTGTTGCCGTGGTGGGAGTATTTTTTGGGTGTAGTAGTGCTGTCGGCGTACCGGGAGTTCGAGCAGCGAGTTGGGTTAGTCAGTTCGGTCAAGGGTGCTAAAACAGCTATGGTGCTAGATGCTATTGGCAATATCGCTTACGATTTTTCTATCAAGGATTTACAGGAACGATGTCCCACGGTGGGAATTGACCTAATTCGCCGCATCCTACGTCAGGAGCGTACCTCCGGGCGGCTGGAATGTTTGGGGCGAGGCCCAGATGCGCGTTGGCGCAAGAAATAAGTACTGTACCTATTAAATAGGTACTGCAAACCCGTTTAGTACCTATTTGTTGGGAAATTCAGTTTGGAGTTGAAGTTTGGCAGCAGAAACTGTGCCACGTTGGTGACTCGACTGGTTCAAGGTATTTTTGAAGAGCAATTTAGTGGGACTTAGACAAAAAGTAGCCCGAAAAAAAACATCAAACGTATATACAGAGAGACTTTGACATCGTTTTGCCTAGTTTCTTGATATATCTGGGTTTCAAGCATTTTTAAGCCTTTGGTGTATTTGTCTTGCCCTGCATGGGTTTGAGGCTTGTTTCTGCCTCAAAAATGTTTAAGTCCCGTTAGATAGTTACAAACTCAACCACATATAAAAGTCCGGTATTATTTGTTCCAATCTACGTAGTTCCGCAGCTGCAATTTCCTCAAGCAGCAGAACTGCACACCACCGCCGCTCTTCACTCCAACTGCTTAGGATGGCTTTTACAGCCGTAACTCCATTCTTAATGCCCTCCCTTAGTAATTCAACACAAGCTTTTATTGGGGTGTTTTCTCCATCTTCTGGTTCACAATCTCCAAAATCGATGCTCTCAATTTTAGTATCCACCCCCGACAATGGGGGTTCCCCTATACCATTATGGGGGGGGGGTGGATACAGGGCTGTTTGGCGACGCAACACCCTTCGGGAACGCAGTTGCTTCAACGGGGGGAACCCCCGCAACGCACTGCTCACCATATCTAGTCTGCATTGCAGCCTGATATCGCTGTTGGTCAAGGGCTGCTTGTCTCGCCCGTTCTTCCTTTTGGGCACGTTTATTGGCACGGTGGGCAATTACCGCATGAGCAAAATCCAATTCCTCTTGAGATAGCGAGAAATGTTTAACCTGTTTACCTCGTGGCCCAACTTTATGGTCAACCAGTTTTAATCCCAGTTGTTCTAGCAAAACCCCCAACAGCCATATTGGTTGGCAGTTAGAGGGAACTGTGAAACCCAAAATCGCTTTAACATGAGGCGCACAATATTTGGCGATATCGGTCATTCTCAATAAGTCGGGGTCATTAGCAGTAATCTCAACACCTGCTACTAAGCGTTTGAGAATATCATGCAGTCCCAAGTTAAACCTAGCCAACCACCGCGCCGAGTAATTGCCCCAGTCCATGCACAATGGGAGATGGAATCGCTCCTGGAGGTCTTTGTCTGCCACAATTCTTGGCGGGGAAGGGTATTGTCTTCCGGTACGTGCATCCAGAATTGTGCCCTCTGGCTCTGATAGAATTGCTTCTAAATGGGCGATCGCCCTAGACAATCTGCCTGAGTTGTCTTTTTCCACCAGAAGAGGAGTTACGGACATCCCATAAGCATCGAGTATGCGGAATTTTTCGCATTCAAACACTTCTGACGGTGTAAGGTAGTCTTTGCTAGTACGCTGGCGATATTCGGTAGGAGAAATATCTTTGGCTTTAGCAACAGCTGCGTAATAAGCAATATCTAAAGCAGCACCGGCATCTTTCAGACGCTCCTGGGCTAGTTTATCGGACTCCGCACCCATAGGTATAATTTGATTGCCCATCTCACTCAACAAGTCGCGTAAATCAGCCCGCAGATTGTTGATTGATTGATGACGAGAAGCCATGATTTGGCAGTACGCATCTAATGCCCAGTCTTTCTCTGCGCCCCGCTTGCCAGTTTCCCGGTCAATCCGCAGCAGGAAAGCTGTCATTTCATTGGTTTGCAGTAACCGTTCTTTGATTTTGGTGGCGTTGGTGTCAAGGTAGCCAAAGGGAGGTCGTGGTGCTACCCAAACGTGAATTGGTACTTTTGGGCGATAGCGCCAGAGTTGTTGGGCGCACTCAGTAGCAGTTTGGGAAACCCCGTGAAAAACGCCAAAAACGGCATCAAAATGATATTCAGGGATATCGACCCCTGTACCCAAGCTAGGAGAGGTTAAAAGGGCATCTAGGCTCTTGACAGCGTTAGTTATATCTTTAATGAAGGCGACATTTTCTTCACTCCCGGAGTTTTCAGAGTGAATCGCCCATACTTTTAGGGGTGTGGGGTTGCAGGTCTGGGGTGTAGTGCCATGAGTTGGTATGGGGTTGCAGGTCTGGGGTGTAGTGCCATGAGTTGGTATGGGGGCTAGGGGTTCCCTCTGGGGCTGGGAACTGTGGTCAGCAAAGTTGTGTACTCTGGTTTCTCCCGTTATGGGTGAGACACTTTCCCCTAGACTGCCATCTGAAGTGTATGGGGCTGTAGGCGCTGCTGTGCTTTCTTCCTCAACACCCAAAACCTGACACCCGATACCCTGCTCCTGCTCATCTGAGTCTTCCACCCGCACCGACATAGAAAGCGACTGTTCAAGTTTCTTAATAAAGCGCTTCGAGTCAGAAACCACCATGATCTTCTGTCCCATCATCAGCGCTGCCGAAATCTGAGCGACTAGGGCAGAAGAATTATCGCCTTCATACCAATAAACTAAGCGATCGCCATTTTTCCAATTATTTTTGATGATGTATGGTACTTCCCATGAAGGACGCATTGCCCGGAAGAAGTCTACTGTCACATCGTCCATGTGGGCGTCGGCGATTACCACTAGTGGCGCATTATACACGAGATATTCTAGGACTTCAAGAATTGCAGCCCGATGCTCCTTGCAAGTTTTGCTGTGTAAGAGGTGCGTTAAGTACTGGCAGGCTTCATCAATAAAGACACAGCCGTAATTGAGGGCGTTGGTATTGAGTTTGTGCAAGCTGTCGATGGTGATGCTGAGAGCTTGTACTTTGGCTAAATCTCCATGCTGGAGTGCGGAATATATTTCTGTTTGCAGGCGATTTGACAGGTTTTTGAGCAAGTTAACCCGATGTCCATTGTTGAGGAATTTTTTATCTGGGTTTTTGTCACGCCAGCGCCGCATTAGCTCGGTTTTACCTGTACCCATGTCACTCCATAGGGCCACCAATCCAGATTGGGGTAGTTGGAAGGTGGGGTGGTGGGGGAGTGGGAGAGTGAGCGCACCTTGTCCTCTCTGGGGTTGGGGGCTGTGGGGGAATTGCTCATTAACACTTCCCCTTTGAACCCTCTCTCCCCCCTGACTGTTAAGGGATTCTTCCTCTAAATCTTGAACGTCCAAGGCTTGAGTTAGATACTTGACATTTACTGTAATATGTGGTTTGTATCTGCTGCTTAGTCCCCGGTGTTTTTGGAAGTAAGAGCGCTGGTAATCTTTAAGGCTTTTGGCATCATCGACGATCGCACTCAGTAACTCGTCGGCTTTTTCGCCACGGGCAACAACAAAATCATCTACGCCTTTTTCTGGCCCTGGTAGCAATGCTACCTCACAGTGACAACCAACGGCCTCAATTGTCTTGCCAGTACGCACGGTGGCTTGGAAGACTGACCAACGAGTTTTAAGTTTTGTTTCGTGGTCGAAGAGGATGATAAACTTGCGCCCCTTTTGTGCTACTGGCATTAAATCGGGGTGCAGGCGTTCGTCAAAATCTTTTTTCCCAACCCGTCCGTTCCAGATACCGGGGAGGGCGATCGCCACAAATCCCAGACTTAACAAGCTAGCGGCTTTCTTTTCGCCTTCACACAGGATTATGGGGATTTCTGGGTGTTTCTGTACCCATTCCCAAAATAAGCGCGGATTAAGCCTATCTTGCAAGCGCAGCGCTAGGGGGGAATGATACCGCTTGATATTGTACCGTTGCGCTACTAAATCCCAAATGCAGTCGGGAATATCGAAGTAGGTGACACGGTTGGGCGTTTTGGGTGGTGATTCGTATTTGACGGGCTTGCCCTTTTCTTGGTCAATTCGGGGTAGGGAAGGCTTAAAGCGCCCCCATTCCATCGGTTGCCAGTTGTTTTGAGGGTCAAGTCCGCTAATCCATAATCCCCCCGAAGTGGCGTGCTGGTACTGCTTTAAGAAGCCATCTGTGACTCTACCAGCGTTTTTACGGGGGATGGCATTGGAGATGAACAGGTAAGAAAAAACTACTTCTCCTACGATGTGGATGAAATTGCGATCGATCAGCGCGGGGTGGATGGCGCTCTTAGCGGCAAGTTCGTGGTACTCGGCAGGTGTGAGGTTATTCGGGTAAAGGTTGGGGGTGTTGTCGTTCATGAGGCATCACCCCTTCTGCCAGTATTACACCTCAATAGTCCGGGAATGGGACACAAAAGAGAGAAAGGTGAAGGGGAAAGCGATTGACTTGAGACGTTAGATACGCTTGAAATTTGTATAGAAATCTTCACGGTGGCTATTCCGATACGGAACAACCTTCTTTCATACCATCCCGCTTTTTTGACCCTGAAAAATCGAGTCTGCTTAACTTAATTAACTTAATTAAGCTTGTCTACCAAGCTGGAACTCCTGATTCACAAAGGTTTCAAAAAAAATGCGTAGGTCGATCCTATAAGTGGCGTAGGGCGATCCTATAGATTTCGTAGGGGGATTCTAGAAAAACTTGTCTACCCACTCAAAGCTATATGGAGTAAATAGTTTCGGGTTTTTATTCTCAATAAGCTGAGTAGACAAACGATTTATCAATGGTTTCAGCTTTTTACTTATTGAGAATAACTTGAAGCTGGAAAGATAGAAACAGCCCTAAACCTTTTATTGAAAGGGATTTGGGGCTGTTTATTTTAAGTCGGATGTAAGGATTAGTTTAAAAAAAGGTTAAAAAAACTATTACCCGATTCTAGAGAAGTAGACAGAATGTAAGGTGATTTTAGGGAGAGTAGACAATGTAGGGTATGGCAGTTGAGAAGCGCTAAATGAGCATTTCAGCCAGCCTCCTAGCATTACCCCAAGTAGACAGGCGTGGGCGCGGTTTTAATCGCTCAGAACTTGGTTCAATTCTGGAGCTAACCACTCCCAAAGCAGTTTTAGATGAAGGGCTTGAATCTTACGGGTTCCATTGCACCACTTGCCAGGAAGCGATTTTTGCAAGCCCAGTCGCTCTGCAAGATGCGATTTAGTCCATCCTCTTAGTTTCAAAGCTTCTTCCAACGCCCATCCAGGAATTAGTTTTTGGCTATTTTCTACCGCTGTGGTTTTTTGCTGGTTAGGGTGCGAATCTTTACTCTCGGTAAGTACAGTTTTAAGGTTTGTCTCAGAGTAAGGCTTGGGCTTGCTAACTGGAAGTGCAGGAGCGTTAATCGCTTCTAGCTTTTCCTGAATTTTTGTCGTAGGTTTGATAATTACTTTGGCTTCTAGCCAAATGTTTAGCCACCCATTGGGTCGTCGCTGCCCTTCTATATTTTTATCTTCTGGTAATACCCAAATTGGTTGAATTGATTCTGGGTAGGTAACTAAATCAAAACTAATTTGCCAACCCAAATCTTGTAGGCTTAGTAAAGCATTATCCCACTGTTCAATTAGTTCCTTTCTTTTATAACGATTACTCGTACTCTGAAGCTCCTGCAATTGTGTTTCTGAAAGATATCCTATCCGTTTTAGTAATGTTCCTACCTTGTATTCTCCATCAATTTTAATTCGGCTCATTATGGTTAGGAATACTGCTAGCTTTGCAGCCATCGGATTTTGATAGGGATTGATTTGCAGAGTGCTTTTAGCTAAAAGTCCGTACTCATACAGTGAGCGATAGTTGTCTAAATCCTGAAACGGTCGAACCCAGTCATTAGCCCCAACCGTGATGAATAACTCTGTAGGCTCGTCAGTCTCATTGCTAACTTTATTAGGCTGATTATGTTCCACGGTTGGAGATACGTCTCCTTCATATCTAAGCTTCAACCGCCACATAGCTTGAATTTCGGCTGAATATTTCATCCGCTTTAGATCAAGCTCATTAATGGTAATACTCAGGTGGGCTACTTGCTGGGCAAGAATTCCGAGTTTTTTCAGCTTATTACCTAAACTTAAATCTGTTCTATTACTCCAACCAAAAGTTTTAATTAAATCAGTTCCTTTGATGGTAAATGCACCTGACCAAGGTTGATCTAAATCCGTGGCGCAAGACGCAAAAACTAAAAACATATAAGCAACTTCTGGGTTAAATTTCTGAATAATTTCCCAGGCTGCATTCCCAGCTACAAGTTCTATTCTGTTGGTTTCCGGGTTTTCTTTAATGATGTTGTGTTCTATAAAACCTTGACCAAAAAAGCGCCGAAAACAAGGAACACCTTCAATATCATCCCAAAGAGTTTTACCTAAACAAGCTTGCGCTCCTGATAAGTAAGGGTGAGAAGTCATTACGGGAGCATCATCAGTTGTTTGAAATAATGGTGGTTTGGTCACGGGGACTGTTTTTTTAACAAGCCCTACTAGTGAGCATAAATCCTCTACATACAAGCTTTCATAATTATTTTTTATGCAATCGCTATTAGCCATAAAATTATTTTTAAATTATCTTTTACACCTGACTCCGCCCATATCAGCTAAATGCCGATGGTGTTGTAATCAACGTTGCTAAGGGGTGACTGACAGACCAATGTACTAAAAAGAGTCTAGTCAGTCGATAGCGACGTAGATTCCTGGTGCGCTAGCCAGACAGGCTGCGATCGCTCATTTAATGGTAGCGATGGGAGTTCTAAAGGGTTGATTTTTGCTACATTCACTTTTTCTCCTCTCTTTGTCTGCGTTCTCTGCGTTCAATCAATGCCCTTTTGACTATTGCAAGAATTAGCTGTGGCACAGACCTAAACTCAGATTCAGCCCACTGCTGCAACTCCTCATAGTCATCAGGGTCAAAAGTAACGGTAGTTCTGGGCTTCTTTGTAGGCATTCAAAGGCATAAATCATCTACTCAGTAGACATTATGCGCTGTCCTGCTACTTACCCTAATTAAAACAGCACTTGATGTACTAGTTGATAGGTGATGCACTTGATGTTATCCTAACATTCATAGACTAAAAACGCCCAAAAACCTGACTGCAAGCCTATTTGCCGTTGAATTTGGGTGGCAGAGTTTTATTGTCAAAAAATCGCCTCAATCAACTCCTGACAAAGGATTGAGCGCCTGAAACTCTAATATCTGGAGGAACTCAATAATGATTGCTACTCAGCTAAAAGAGGCTGAAACACCCCAAACTACCTCAAAAATTGCAGTTGGAGACGATTCTGGGGCAGGGCTAAAAAAGCTTTGCTTAGGCAATGGGACTACCCAAACAAGAGTCCGTACTCCCTCAAAAGTGCTGGAAATTAAGGAAGAATTGCACGATATCCTCACCTCAAATGAAGGTGGACACTTCTTCTACCACTCAGGCGACAGGTTGGATTTAGTTGGGCGGGAATTCCTCACTGGTACACTCGCAGCCTGGAAAGCCCCTACAACCCACATCAAACTCAGCGACGACCCAGCACTAAAAGCTGAATACGGCTTGCATACATTACTTGGGGCGTTGGCTGCCCTGCCCTACCGTCAAGAGTGGAACCTGCATTTAGTGCTATCTATACATAATGTGAAGATTTTCAAAAATTTGTTAACCGACAAAACCAGTGGCAGTCACACAGTCAGTTTCAACGGCAAAAATACGCCCACTTCACAGGTCAATTTGAACGTGAGTTTGGTTGTACCCGAAGGTGCTGGCTCCTACTCCTACTGTGTTTCCGCTAAACCTGAACCATTAATTGACCGCAGCGCCCATGCCATCGCCGTAGATTTTGGTACATCCACAGTTATCCCCACTGTTTTCGCCCCAGGCGGCAGCATTATCCATCGCCAAGTGTTGGAAGTCGGTGGTTGTATCGACTTGTTGGATGCAATAGCCGCAGATCCAGAATTGGTTCAATTCTTGGGAACGGGCAAAGCTGGCAGCATTGAAATTATTCGCCAGGGTATTGAATCGCATCTATTCCAGTATGGCACTCGCAATTTTAACTTCCGTCACATTTATGCCCGTCACCTAAAGCCCTGGTTAGCAGATCGCCTGCGCCTTGCCTTTAAGGAAGTTGAGGAATGGAGAGATGCCGCTCAAAGCTTTGTCGCTTGGGGTGGCGGCGTGGAGATGCCAGGGGTAGCCTCCATGTTGCAACGAGAGGGTATTACCCCAGTACCAGAGGGATGTTGGGCAAATGCAATTGGATTGCAACGCATGGCATTTGGCAGAATGCAGCGAGGGAAATAATTATGGCTGAGAACAAGCGAGTGCGCCTAGAGCCACACATTGAGGAATATCTCAAGTCACATGCACAGAGGGTGTTAGACAAACCAGCATCTTTAGTTACCAGTGCTGAGTTAACCACCCTGGCCAACGCCATTATCTACGAACACAAGTTGGCGCAGTCGATGGCGAAACAGATACCATTCGCCAAATTGTTTAGTTGGCTGATGAGTTGGGTTCCTGGTAATAGAGTTGTTGGTTCAATCCAACAAGCGACGGATGCTCCAACACTTAAAGCATCTGTTCCAGAACCAGACAACTTTGAGTTTGACGCAGACTTGGGCGATTTATACGAGGAGGCAGCATGACAATAGACCAAATCGCCAAACTCAACCAAATCGAGCAGTGGTTGGGCGAAATCATCGCCAGTGCAGAGTTTAAAGTCATTGTCGATGACTATATCCCTTCCGTGGATGTAACCTTGGGTGACGCAAAGATGGCAGTTAGCCAGTTATTGAATTACCTACATATAGAAGATGTACCCTTGGGCGACGCAAAGATTTTGTCAGCCAGTGCATGGAATGTGCAGCCAAAGCATTTAAAGGAGAGTGACACTACGGACTGCGAATCTCAGGTGTCACTCCTCCTGCCTTCATAAATCCCAGTAATGAGATTTAGGACATTAACCATCATGACAAAACCAGTAACTTATTTCACCCAGACTGACCAAATTGACCGCCTTGTTGAACGCTTCGGGTCACAATTAGACTCCTTAGACCATACTGAGAAACTTGCCTTGAGAGCTACACTGACTTACTACCTGTTTCACATCGAAGTTGCTGAATTAAGAAAGTACACCCTGGAACACGCTGCTCATGAAACATTGCAGGGGTACTCAGAAAAATGTCAGAGCAATATCCGTGAAGCGATCGCCATTCTTGAGGGCATTGCTGAAGACGAGGTAGAAGGGCTAATCGAAGCGCTGACTGCCCAAATCCGTTGGGGCAATACCAGAAAGATTTTGACTGGACATAGCTAGACGTTAATAGTCATTAAGCAACGTCCCAGGCGTTGACCTGGGGCAATTTCTAGGAGGACTTATGGACTTTGGAATCAAAAACCCAGCAATGGGACACAGCTCCCACATCGACGAAAAATCCCTCGCCTGGGGAGGTGTAGACGCTGATATCCTTGCTTACCTCTCCGATGTCAGCAAGCTAGAGCAGTTTGCAGACATGGCGCAGAATGCCGACCAACTCGCGCAGTACCTCGACCCCTTCCTGGAAAACGCCTCAAAGTATTTGGAGGCGATGCAAAAGCTAGCAGATGGGCAGGTGACATGGACGGAACTAAGGAAACAGTTCGGCTCGAAGGTTGCGAACGCGATCGCCAAAATCAGGAAGCTCAACGCCGAATTTGATGCCGAGATGCAGAAGGTTGATGCCCAAGATAGGGCTGACTTGCTGCGGATTGAGCAAAAGCGGAAGAATGCACTAACCGAGATAGCCACGCAACTACACCAAGACTTGCAGGCTGAACTGTGGCGGCATGAAAACAAGATTTCCTCCATCGAAAGTCGCCACCAAGTAAGCGAACAACGTCAAACCATCCAGGAGGGGTTGAGGGCTAGAAGGCAGGAATTACTTGCCCGTGCCCGATACGGCTCCAGGGCGCTGAACCCCCATCAAGAGCAACCGGAAACGATACCAGTATCAGTTGCTTCCAGCGGCGCTCCAGCTAGTTCCGTATCAGCAAGTGGCACAGTTCGCGGTTTTGGAAATTGGTGGACGAACTTCTGGGATGGCTTAGGTAAGCGCTAAGGGGAGGATAGAGTCGTGTTGGCACGTCAGCCCGAAGATAAACCGACTAACACCAGCCCTTTTGAGTATATGGGGCTGGTACAACCACAACAGGTAAAATCCCAACAATCCAACACACAGCCTCCGCCCGTACCAGAAAACAACCGGGAACGGACATTTCGACGGGCAGGCAATCTATGCGAGATTGTGGCTGGAGCATCCCTCAACTCCGCCGTGATTTTTACCTTCCACCTGCTCCAAGTCCACCCTGTTGGTCTGCTTCTGGCGTTGGGTGTAGCACATTTGTACTTCACCGCAACGGCAGTAGGGGAGAAGGGGAGACAAGTAACCAATAT
Organism: Goleter apudmare HA4340-LM2; assembly: GCA_019359495.1. Taxonomy (GTDB): domain Bacteria; phylum Cyanobacteriota; class Cyanobacteriia; order Cyanobacteriales; family Nostocaceae; genus Goleter; species Goleter apudmare. Next base: position 4,547 of record JAHHHF010000012.1, on the reverse strand, counting down.
AATGACGGGCTGTAGTGCCTCCCTTGCCCTCCTGTGTTCCCTCTCAGAACCCGTGGGGGAATGGTTAGAGGCAAGTACATCTAAATCTGTGGCACAGAGTGAAATCCAACAGATGTATGCACCACCTCCCAACAAATCAAATTGGACAACGGGAGTAGGAATTGCAGTAGTTATCGCTGTTTTGGTTGTTTATATTACCAGTGTTAGTAGGGAGAGAAGATGAGCTACTTGACCCCCAAACACGAACAATTAGCTCGTCAGCAGCAGTCCAGCTTCATGCAGTGGTTCGGACAACTGCCTTTTGATAAGAAGATTGCAGCCATTGGGGTTTCTCTCACCATCGGCGTAACCTGTACAGCTGCTTCGTGGACTCTGGAAGCGAGCGATCGCATTTACTTCTGCATTCGCACTCCCCACCAAGGACTACGGTGTGTCGATAATAACAATCGACCCTACCGCATGACCTTATGGCACTGGCAGCAGTGGAAGAAAGACGGAATGCCCACGGTTGTTGTACCCAATGAGGGTATTTCACCCAAGGGTTTGGTCAAAGCTACTAACCCCCACAAACCCCTGTGGGCGATGGGTGCATTCGTTGGGTTTGCCACTGCGGGCTGGATGTTGCGTCACCTCCAAGACAACGAGCGCAAACTGGCTAACTTCCAAGCCCTAGCAGAAACACGGGATGTGGCACAAGCAGAACTTAAAGCGCGATCGCAATTGCTAGACGATTACCGTGAATTCGCAATGGCGCAGGTTGAGTTACAAACCTCACTCGACATGATAGCCAACGACCACACGGTAGATATTCAAAAAGCTGAAATCTTGGGCGAAACCGAAATCAAAATCACCCAGATGTCAGCCAACGACGCGGTGTTTGAAGTAGAAACTGCTGGGATGAGTGAGCAACAGAAGCAGGAGTACATCAACTTTCTCAAGTCTCAGAAAACCCCATACCTGCAAGGAAGCCAAACTTTACAAGGAACCGTTGACCCCAGCGACAAAGTAGAAGGTTCGGGGGATAAAGAAGCACGCTTAGAAAGTGAAAATACAGGGGGTGAAATTTCAGAAACAACCCAAAATCGGACTTCTAGTAATGATGCAAGTCCCACCCTGGAGCCGCTTAATCGCATCTTGGGTGCAAAGCGCTCAACTCTAATTGTAGGTGGCACTGGTGCTGGTAAGAGCGTCACTGAGAGCTATATGCTCAACAGGTTCAGTAAACGGTTTCCCCAAGCTGATGTCTGGGCGATCGCTCAAAAGAATGACAGTTTTTGTGGGCTAGACAAAAAAGGACGGGTACTTTTATTTGACCCCCTAGAACCACAACTGGCGATGGCTGCCATTGACCAAGTTTACAACAGCTACGACCAACGCCGTCGAGTACCGGAACACCGCCGCCATGAATTTGATCATCAACCAGTCAGGCTAATCCTTGCTGATTGGCATTCAATCTACGAAACTTGCAAAGACGAAGCATGGTTTCAGCCCTACCTCAAGAAAATCAGCACCATTATTACAGTCGGTAGAGAACTAAATGTTTGCCTGATTATCGACACTCAATCGTTTAATTTAGCTGCCTTGGGTATAGGTGACAGCAACATTAGAAAAAACCTCTACATCATCGCTCAAGGCAATTATAACGTCGAGCCAGATGGCACAGTTAACGATAGCTATGGCGTGCTGTACAACCTAATAACTAACGCCAAGATTGTAGAAGATGCAGAAAAGCGTTCCTCATTAAAAGAAAGATTTACCGAGCTAAAATCACAATCCAAGCAACTAGGACAACCGCTAATATTTATCTCAGTTGACCCGATGCAGCTAGATATTCTACCAGATATCACCAGTTATAAACCAGGAATCAAACCAGCCATTCAACTTGATACAGTTAGTCCGGAATATCTTGATAATCTACTCAGGCTGGAATTCGATATTGATGTACCCACGACTAGTATAAATAGTCCGCTTAATCAAACAACCAATCATCGTGTTGATGAAAATGCTAGTGATGACAATCAAGCAAGCCCAGACATCAAACTAACCGAGATTCAAACCAAACTGGTTGATTATCTCAAGGGGAAAGGTGCAAAGACTCCACGTCAAATTAAACAGAATGCTGGTAGTAAATTCAAGGGCGTATCGGAAGCACAAATCCGCGACGAACTCAACCTACTTGTACAAAAAGAGAAAGTCATTTGTACAGGTGAAGATAGTTACAGATTAGTCGATTAGGTTGGACTGTTGGTTGGGTTGGATAAATTGCACTTTTTGGGGAATATATGCACTCTTACCCAACACATCCAAAACCAACCTACATACCCAAAAGTATTGACATATCGAAATTACAGCATCCAACACCAATCCAACAATTCACTCTCTTCCCCAACACCAATCCAACTTATAAGTAGTAGATAATCCAACAATAAATATTTGACCTATATCTCCACAATCAAGTCAATTTTAATTAGCAGCAATGGATCAATTAATTGATAAATTAGTTATTTAATTGCAGCATATATATAATAAAATTATTAATTGTGATAAAAAATATCCAATATTAAAATTGAATGACGCGCTTTATACATGACAAATTCGCCAAGGATTATCTGGAAGAATTACTAAAAAATTACGGAGAAGTCAAGCCATCGGAAAAAGTTTCAGGAGAGATTAAAGAAATAGATGTTTTGTTTACTCCTGATAAACAGCAAAACTCTAATTTACAAGTACTGGGTTTGCTAGGAAGATTTGCTGAACATCCTGCAATAATAGAACCATTTCGCAATCCAGCTTCTACCGATGAAATATGCGACTGTATTCTAAAATTATTAGAAGTAAAGGCTCTCGTGCGACGAGAAGTTAAAGCAAATAAAACCAAACTTCAGGACTCAGAAATTCCCAAGTTGTGGGTTCTTACACCTACCGTATCTGAAACTAGATTGTCTAGCTTTAGAACTATTCAAAAAGAAGGTTGGTTATCGGGAGTACATTTTCTGCCAGATGCCTTGCGGACAGCAATTGTGGCGATACACCAACTACCGCAAACACCGGAGACTTTGTGGTTAAGGCTTTTGGGTAGAGGAAGTGTGCAGTCACAAGCCATTGTTGAGTTGCAAGCGTTACCATTAAATCATCCATACCAGAAAGCAACACTCGAATTAGTTTACAACTTGCGCGAAAACTTGAGAGTAAATCAAGAATTAGAAGCAGATGATAGGGAGTTAATTATGCGATTAGAACCACTTTATCAAAGAGACAGAGAACAAGCTATACAGTTCGGAAATAAACAAGGAGAACAACGTCTAGTTCTACGCTTACTCAATCGCCGTATTGGGGAAATTAATGCATCATTAATCGATTGAAAAATTAGATAATCTAGGAGAAGCATTACTAGATTTTTCTAGTGTTGCTGATTTAGAAACTTGGTTAAATCAACAAGAAGGATAAATAATTACTAAACTAACTTGATCACTACATTACTAACTAAATCATTTATAAAATCCTCAGCTTGAAGCCTTGAGATAACTACATTTGAGGGATGAGCAGCCATATTACGGCGATTTAATTTCTCCCGTAATATTTTGTGAAGGTTGCCTGAAATTATTCTGGCAGATTTACAAACCTCAATCACTTCAGATTCCTTCAATTCGCTGAAGTCATCTTTTGTGATTATTGTTGTAACACGAGGCTTTGGAGATTTGATTGAAAGTTGCGTATTGAATGCAACAAGATGCGATTTCATCACATATTTACACAGATGATCAAAAGCTAAATTCCAGGACATAACAATTGCTGCACGAAAAGCACCACAGCGAAAACAGGCGATCGCCTCTTGCAAAAAAACCTGCTCTGCTAAATCAGATACTTTATCTGGTAACTCCGTAAGGAGTTGGTCAACTTGAATAGATGTTTGACGTTGACCATACTCTTGATCCAATTTTTCTCTAACTTGTCGAACTAGATAATAACCTCGCTTATCCTGAACAACTTCTTTAGGCTTTCGCTCCCGTAACTGGGCGAGATAGGGGCTGACATTGGACGGCTTCTCCAGATAAAGCTCTTCATAGCAAGCTCTAATATCGGCTTGCTTAAAACGCTCCTGGTTACGATACAAATGCAAATACCAAGCAAAGAATCGAATTTTCTGAACGTGTGACCAAGCGGCGAAGTCTTCTATATGATTTACAATGTCATGCAATTGCATGGCAACTCAATCTCCTAAAAGTCTACAAATTACTTAATGAGTATTAAATTAAACTTACATAAACTCAGAGATGTGAATTTAAGTTGTGGTTTTCAGCTTCACTGATACCAGCTGTCTGCCATTTTTTCAGCTTCACTGATACCAGCTGGCAGCAGTTTGAACCCACGTTGAACTTTTATTACAGATCCTTTTCCGGCGATATCTTGCAGGCTCCGCTCAACCCGGATTTCTCACAAAGCTTGAAGAAACAGGGGTCAAAAACTGCCAAAATGCATATTGCACAACAATTTCAGCAGTTTGAAGTATGACCCCAAATAAAAATGATTGTATACCAGAACAGTTT
>JAHHHF010000011.1 GCA_019359495.1 Goleter apudmare HA4340-LM2 | reverse complement strand
CTCCTGGTTCGGCTGCTGCTCTGTCTCCTGTTTTTATTAGTTCTATTGCTGCTTGGTTGGCTGTTAGTCTGACTGGGTTTGATTTGCTTATCTGTGTGTTTTCTGCTCCGGCGCTGGCTGTGTTGCTGATCTCGTTTGTCTGCGCTGTGCTTGGTGTCGCTATGCTTATTAATATACTTGTGTATATTACCGTTACTTTATGCTTCTTTTTTGCGTCTTTGGCTCTCATTGGTAATAACAAATGTGTTTAAAGTTTGAGGATGTTTTTAGCTAAAAATCCTCATGTTTGCATAGTATTGATTTTTGTAAGTTTCAAGAAATGGTATTAGTAAAAACCATTAAGATTATCTAGCTTTACATGAAACTGATGTCTATACTAGCTACTTTACAAAATCTTTATTTGTTTATTAAAGCCAGCATATTATCAAGATTTTAGGTATTTTTTCCAAGGTGAAAATTGAAAATGTAAATGACATTTCCATGAAGGCTTAGAAGAATAAAGCCTGAACTAACACTGTTAATAGTGCTATTTTGGCATAGGTTTTTAATTGCATAGATGTTACTAAGCCTCTGTGCAGTCACTGAGAATGCACATATGATAGTGTTTTACAAAATATCTATGCATATTCAGACCCACATTGTTTTTCTGTAAGTGGAACAGTCTCCCTATTTTTAGGTTTTAATCCTATACTTGTGCAGTCTTAAAACAGTGAAATATGGTAATAATCACTTTTTGAAGACTCAGGAGATATCAATACTTCTCGGTCAAGCCCAAAATCCCACCCCAAAATAAATTATTGCTTCAAAGCCCAAGTAAGCTAAAAGTTTACTGGTCATGCTTTTCACTCATTTTATTTTAATGGGTTTAAGCTTTTGCCGAAAATTTGTTTCACGGCTCTATATCTTGCAGTATTGAGGGAGAGATGAGTTTAGTAATGTTAGCCTCAAACAGCTAAATGTAGTTTTCTACGGAATACTACTACATTTATTCTCCAGCTTGGATAGATTTAGAGTTGTATTTCTATTTTCACCGTGATTTATTGACTGGTTCGCTAGGTAAGGTTGATGCATTCCTGATCCAATTATTGTCTGAGTACTCCTTTTAGATAATATTTATTTTTTTATTAATGAAATTCTATTTTCAAATTTCTGTCGATATCAGAACAAGAGCTGCTGTTTAAACTGCAACACCTATCCAAATGTATCTATATATCTCAAGTTCGTGTAAGAAGTACTGCTTTTTTAATTGCAACACCTACCTTAAGAGATATATACATATAATTCAAAATACAGAAATAGTATCTTTTTGTCATAAGATTAACACCACTTATAAAACTGTCATATTGGGTAACGCAAGCAAGCGTGTCAGTGCTGTCGGTATATGTTATTTCATGAAAAAATACCGACCGATATAAGCTTCGGACGGCTAACACTGAATAACTAATAATTTATTGACTACTCAAAGGGTGAATTTAATCTCGTCTCATCGGAATAATTTTGCTAGGCGTAAGGCTTTACTCTTGATATGAACATCGATTTTGCCGGATAATATTTGAGCCGTGCTCACATCTTTATTTGTTTGACTTCAAAACCAGATGTGAGCTTGCTGATGATCACTGTGTCGTATTTGTGGTTATTGATGATTTAGTTGCTAACCTACCAACGACTACTTAACTATCATGACATTTCATCATATTGATGGGTTTCCATACGTCTCGTTTCTACCCGTGGGGGCAAAAACTCGGTGCGACGGACAGGAACCAATGGTGGTGTGGGGCCTTGATAGGGGTTAATCACCTGTACGGTACGAGTACGTTGCCGTGGTGAGAATAAAGCTAGTACACCAGCTACCACAACTCCACCACCAATGGTTAAAGTCATACCTCCTACGGCCCAAAGCATGGGTGAAGACCACCAGGGAGTTTGAGGCTGTAAGGGGGCTTTTTGGTAGCTTTGGGCTGCAAATTGCTGTTGCTGTTGCTGGTTGTTATAAGTTTGTAATTGAAACTGGAGTTGTTGATTTTGTAATCTTACCTGTTCGTTGTCGCTCTTTAATCGCTCCATCTGTGCCTTCAGAGATTCCAGTTCAACTCGCTGGTCAGCATTAGGAGCGGTAGGTGGTACGTTAGGATACAAAGGCTGGCTGTACGGATACGGATGCTGTGGCGGAATGTACTGCGGTTGCACTACTGTAGTGGGCATTTGCGGAGCCATAGCGAAGTTAGGTTGTAGAGGACTGCTTGTCCCCTTGAGCAATAGGAGAGCCGCTAGCCCAGCTACGGCGACTCCGCCGATAAACGCCATACTTTCACTCATCGCCTATGCCCCTCAATTGCGACGGAACTATCAACATTTGTAACTGACTCACTCTCACACTCATATACTTAATCGCCTACTTAACTTCACATAATACTCAAACTATAAGCGACTGTGCCAGCTAGTTTTTTTTACAGCTTGACATGTGCTGTTAATATTCAAAACCATATCTGTTAAATTGTCTACCAAATACGGGTAAAAAACTATGCTGTTATAATTTTTTAACTGGCTACCTACATTAAGAGTGAGTATTTATGCTGCGATCGCCTGGGTTGATGGCTGCTTTGAGACCTTGGCAAAATTCCGCGATCGCTATTAATCCCTGCTCTGGTGTAGCTTCTGCCAAACGTTTTACAAAAGCGCTACCTACAATCACGGCATCTGTGCCCCAATCTTTCACCTGAGAGGCTTGTGAAAATTGGGAAATGCCAAAGCCCACACCAATCGGTTTATCCGTAACACCACGAATTTGCTTAAGTAAATCTGATACGCGGGTTTCGATTTGCGATCGCATTCCTGTAACACCTGTGACACTGACCAAATAGATAAACCCTTGGGAGGATTGGGCGATCGCTGCTATCCGTTCAGCAGAACTAGTAGGCGCTACTAGCAAGGTTAGATCAATTCCCAACTCGCTGGCAGGTTGGAGTAACCCCCCAGCTTCCTCCAAGGGTAAATCAGGTACTACTAAACCTGCTACTCCCGCAGTCTTAATTTGCTGGAGAAATTTATCAATCCCTCGGTGCAAAATCGGATTGTAGTAAGTAAACAGAACAATAGGCGATCGCAACTTGGGAGTAGTTGCTTGCAGCATTTCCAGAACTTGATCCAATGTTGTTCCCCGTTGGAGGGCGCGGGTAGCAGCAGCTTGAATCACTGGCCCATCAGCCAAGGGGTCAGAGTAAGGAACACCCAACTCAATAATGTCTGCTCCACTGCGATCCAGAGTTTGCAAAGCGGCGGCTGTAGTTGCTAAATCTGGATCACCAGCAGTAATAAATGGAATCAGAGCACACTCTTGATTCCGTCTCAAGATTTCAAAGCGATCGGCAATAGCAGTCATTAGCTACTTAGTCATTGTTCAACTGTCATCTCTGACAAAGCTCTTCTCGGAGAACTTTGTGCTTGGTCATTTGTCGTCAAAACCAACGACAAATGACGACAAACAACAATCTTACAGCTGAGTTTGCTTTTCTTGTTCGATTTCAGCTTGAATTTTTGCTAGTTCTTCAGGAGTGAGTTCTGCTAGCCGTTTTTCAAAAAAGGCTTGTTCATACTGCTCGCGCTGTTCATGGTAGGTCATTTTTTGCCCCACCGCACGGACGATATACGTGGCTAACCAGCCAATTAACCCACTGACTAGCAAAACCTGGCTCCAAACACCAGCTTTCTCGCTATCTAAACCAACCAGTTGCAATCCTGCATATGCCAGACCGCCAGCAACAAAAACACCAAAGCCAATTCCGATAGCGTCAATGCGTCGCATGAGTAATTATGACCTACCAATCTCGTTAAACTTCAATTTTGCGTGGTTGGGGTCGTAAATTTACAAATGGCGATAGCACCAACAACCCCGGAAAGAAGAAGAACACCAGAAAATACATCAAGGTGCGCTCCACAGAGCTAGCCACATACCAGCGTTGCTTCAAGTACAGTAGAACAGCCACTGGAATGACTAACAGATAAGCTCCAGCCAAAATCAGATACAGCAGGGCTACAATCATAATTCTTTCTCTAAGTAGACAAGTCCAATCGGTGCGTCCATCTCTCATCATAGGCTGAATACCCAGACTCAGAAAAGTACCATTGCGATCGCGCTTTTAAATGCCAAGCCCAGCCATTCGTTATGCATAACCATGCAGTTTTGGCAAAAAGATAGGGGTTTGAAGAAGAATACATCCGTCAGAATCCACGAGCGGAGCCGGAGACGCTTCGCCTCCGGTCAGAATCAATGAGTGGGGGATTCAGACCCGCCACTCATTGTAGACCGCTAGGTCTTAAACCCTCTTAATTCAGGAGACCTACGGGTGACGCTCGTTCCTCACTAACGCTGCGCTAACGGCAGTCGCTCATGAGGGAAACCCCCAACACCGCGCTACTTCACCAGTCACACTCCAATTCAATTCTGAATTCTGGCTCCTGAATTCTGTTTGATAAATTTCTCAAATCAGCTTTATACAAGCATTTGATTACCAAAAATGCCCAAATAGTGCAGAAGAGGCTGCATAATCCAATTACTTATGCTATACTTGATAAGCCCTTAAAAAACAAATGTTTTCGCCTAAAATTTTTGGGTTCACCCATGCTAGTGGCGAAAAAAAATCAGTTCCGACTCTGGAAAACATTCATAAAACAGTTGTTGTATACTCAGCAAAAGCTTTGTGTGACTTCCAGATAAGTTAAATTGCTACTTATGGAAAAACTTTTTTAAATCTAGTTTTACAAAAGACGCAATTGATGGTGGAATAGATGAGGAGGATTTGCCCCCTCCAAAAAATAAGTGGCTCCTAAAAACTTTAGGGGGTGTGGCGGAATGGCAGACGCTACGGACTTAGATAACTGAGCCTTGATAGAGAAATCTTTCAAGTGGAAGCTCTCAAACTCAGGGAAACCTAAATCTGGTAACAGACATGGCAATCCTGAGCCAAGCCCGAAATTTAAAAGTTTGGTGTTGGTTGACAATCCAAAGTGCAAATTGCGGGAAGGTGCAGAGACCCGACGGGAGCTACCCTAACGTTAAGTCGAGGGTAAAGGGAGAGTCCAATTCTTAAAGCCTAAAGTAGCTAAAGCTACTAGGCAGTAGTGAAAGCTACGGAAGAATGAAAATCCGTTGACCTTAAACGGTCGTGAGGGTTCAAGTCCCTCCACCCCCACTAGAAACATAAAATCGAATACCTCTAAACACCAACTCACTAGTTAAAGTAGTTGGTGTTTTTTAGTTTAGCTGCACAAAAACTTGTTTACCCACTCATTACTGAGCGCTGAGTAAAGCAGAAATTACTCAACATCCTTTATCTGTCTCGGATTCTCATATTGTTAATCAACCGAGCTTAACTAAGTATTATGTGTGCCCAATTTTTTGTCCATGTCAACACTTACGTGTATTAATTTATGCACTTCTATTTGAGAATTAAGTAAGATATTTTAAGTTTTTAAGAAGCTTAAATGAGTAATTGATGTTGCTTTGGTAAATTCACTAAATCTCTGTCAAAAAATTACTTAATCTTTGAACAATGCAATTGATACTTCTGTTGGTCAAGGTTAAGCTGTAACAATAAAACCAGGAAAATCTTTGGTCTTGAAAACTAACATGACCACTAATAGTTTACAAATTAATCAGGGACACCAGGATATTGTTACGTGCAACTCCCAACAAACTAGCCTACAAATTGCACAAGAACAACTCTATAGCTTACTGGTGGAAATCGTCCAAACATCGCCACCAGAAGAAGTTTTACAGGAATTTAAACGATTACTGATAAATTTTATTGATTTAAATAATGAGGATCAAGTAGCAGGAAACTACGGCATCTCTATTGTTAATAATGAACAAGAGTTTAAGCATACAGTCAAGCGGTGCTGCTACATCATAATTAACAATTGGGAATCCAAAAGAAACTATAAACATATCCAAGAATTACTTAAACTACTTGCTAGTTATCAGTTTTGGGGAAATAGAACCAATCCAAAACTTAACCTTTACAAGATATGGCTGGAAAATTTTGTTAATAGTAATGATTATGAAGAATTAAAGTCATTTAACTATAAGTATGAAAAGCCAGCATACAATCAACCAAGTAACGGTCACTGGGTTAATCGCTATACCTCTTATTTATTAGTTGCCCAATCTTTTGACGCCAATCGACCGAAAGAGCAACAAGAAGCAGCCAAAAAGCTTTCTAAGCAAATGAAAAACAAGTTTAAGTTTGAACTAGCAATGTATATTGCTCGTTCTCAGTCGGCTGCTTCTCATTCAACACGCTACAAGAATCCCAGTATTCTGGGAGATGAGGTTTTGCGTTTAATTAAGATGATTGTCGTAAAAAAAGGTGTATTTAGTTACGAAAATATTGCCAATATCTTTATCAAACAAACTAAGCAGCAAAATTTACAAACATTCAAGGAAAGTATCCTAAAATATCTATTTTACACGGCAGAGAAGCAAGAATTAATTGCTACGGTAAAGCAGCAATTAGCAGATAAGCTATCCTCTTGGAGGACAGAGTATAACGAAGAAATTATCAATAATAATTTACTTCTAAGAATTTGTAATCGACTAATTGATGGTCTGACAACAGAAAATGGACAAGAACCTTCACCATTATTTATTTTACTGCTTTCTCAAGGTAATCCCTTGAACTTGGTAATTGTATTGCTGAAGATTATCCTGGCTTGTAAAAATGCTCGTAGTCATTTAGAAGTACGTATTGCTCACTTGATTAATTACTACGAAAAATATCCAGAAGATGAATGCAAGTGGTTTATTAATTTTTTAGAAATTTTTAATATCACATTTGCAATTTATGCGGAAAATGTAGAATACAACCTAATTAAAATGCGAGAAGACAAGCCATCACGTCCTTCTCAGTTAAATCTAGATGCTTACCGAATATTTTCACAATTAAAAGCAAATTCATATCGCTGATTGTTACCTTTAGTTAATTGTTCTCTTTCGTCAAACAGAACAATTCAAAATTAAGACTTAGTTAAGCGTTCATCAAGCCAAGCTGAGGCCGCAGCGACAGTTTCAGCGACAATACTGATGAGACGATAAAGAGCGATCGCACTAATGACGACAGCAACAGGAAGGCGGTGCTGCAAAAGAGCGATCGCCGTTGCTTCAAAGACACCCAAGCCACCAGGCGCACCTGGAACCACCAATCCCAACAACCAGGCGAAACTAAAAGCACCCAACAACAAAGGAATTTGACCCAACTGTAAGGGAACTAGGGCAAAAAGAGTTAATATAAACCCGATGCTACGCAGTCCTAAAAAGCCCAATTCCCCTAACAAAGGGCGTAGGGGATAACGTTCAATAGTTAAACTGATGGTTGGCTTGACATTCTGATTTGACTTTTTGGCTTTCCAATTATGTAAACAGCGCAGAACTGGATTTAAAAACCGGGGATGAACGCCACAAAGGACGACAGCTAAAATCAAAAATTGGCATATTAGCAATACAATATTTGTATTATTGCTAGCAAATTGGCTACCAAATAAAATAATAATTATCAAAGCCGCCGCCGCCATGAGTAGCGGTTCTAGCAAAACACTTAATGTGGCTACATTACTAGCAACGTTAGCATTTTTTGCTGCCACAATTCGCCCATAGTAATGCCAAACATTGCCTGGTAAATATTTAGCTATATTGGTTTTAAGATACACCTGGATGAATTGCAAAGGTTCTATAGGTTGATTTAATTCTTGGAGAATCCAAGTCCATATCCAGCCAGCCCAAATATGTGCTAATAGAGTTATACCTGTGGCGATCGCTAGAATTGCCCATCCCATAGCATCAATTTGAATAGACATCACCTCAAGCCAGTGATCCTTTAGGGCTTTAACCAAAAAAAACAGTGTTCCGCCTAAAATTGCCCAGCGTAAAATTTGCTTAAACATTACAGTACTTTAATAGCTATAAATCCTAAAATTAAACAACTCAAATTTTATATTATTTCAGTCCAATATCCAAAATCTGCGTTTCGCGCACCATGCAAATAAGTTCAAAAAGTAAAGCAGATTTCTACAGTTAAGATAGTATTGATCAAAAATACAGGTTATTACATAGTCCATCGAAAATTCCTCACATCATCAAGGGCTTAATTGTATCTCTCTAGAGTTAGATAAAAATCAGGTGTTGAGCAGTAAAAATAATAAGACCTAAGCTAGAGGAAAAACTTATTTTCATTTCATACATTAAATAATGGTTATTCAATAAAAAAGTAAGTGAAATTGCAAACAAAAATTGCCACTTACTTGTTATCAGTTACCAGGAGGAGTTAGTGAACAGTTTGATATCTTTTTCAAAGAAATTGCGATTGCGGTCTATCCTAACGTTATTCTTAGCTGGGATATTGTTGATATTTACTACTGCTTGTAGCGGGGCAAACCCTCAAGGTGCAAATCCACAAAATCCTGCTGTCCAAGCTGGTGGTGCTAATAATCCTTACAAAAATGGTGGAGACAACTATGGCATTTATAGAGAGTCAACAGATCCAAAAATAACTAACACAAAAAACAAGAATGAACGCGATCAAGCCAGTTTACAACTAAATTCACAGGTATTGATTGCCACAAATAGAAAATCTGAGATACTTTACCCCGGTAGTGACACACCAACAGGTAAAGCTAACAAAGAGACAGAATTACCAATCATTACTGAAAAAAACTTCCAACAGCCAAAGCCTGGTGGATTGATTCAAGATTCACCAGATATAGGTACTCGAATTCAAGAACGCCTGGAAATTGTTAAAGAAACAGTAGAGGATGCTTCTGGCTTTTTAAAAGATAAGGCAGATGAAGCAAGTAATAGACCTGAGTTCCAAAAAAATCCCGCAGTAGGCAGATAAAATTTTGGTTTTCCAACCGGGGATCAAAACACAAACTTTCGTTACACAAAATCAGGAGTAGCAATATGGAAAGAGTAATTTCTTGGTTTAAGAATGTTCGCCCTCTGAAAATTTTCACTGTGTTTTTAGCGGGAATGTTTTTATTTTTGGCTCAGGCTTGTAATCGTCCCGGAGTAGCTGCACAGCCATCTCAACCTGCTTCTCAACCACCTAATGTTGAAAGATATGATCCCACAAAAAGCTACGATATCAATACTCGTTATGAAGGTGGGATGAACAACTTTAGTGACGTTGATCCCAGATCGAAAGCAACTGAAAAAGCAGCCAGGGCTAGAGCAGAAGCGCTTAGAGATAATGCTCAAAGAAACGTTGAAGAAAAAGGTATTGACAGTACCGAACAATATATCCGCAATTACCGCGGAGGTACACCCCTAGGGGAAAGAGTAAAACGCTTGGGTGAAGATGTCAGCAGTTCAGCTGAAGAAGTGCGACAAGGCGTTACCAAAGGAACTCAACGAGGGCTAGAAAATCTCCAGGAGAATACTCAAAATGCTGCCAAAGACTTGACAAGAAATGTGCAACGCGCATCTGAAGATGCTAGTAAAAATATTCAACGTTCAGCAGAGGATGCAGCTTCTGCTGTGAGGAGAACAGTTCAATAACACCAAGTTATTAAGTCTTTAAAAGGCGGGTACAAAGATATCTTGATAGGGGCAAACAACCGTTTGCCCCTACTAGTTTTTATCTTTATTTGCTAAATACCAATTCTGTAGTGCTAATTGCTGGATTTCACGCCAAGGAATATTGTATTTTCTGGCTAACTCTGCACAATCTTCATATTCTGGTTGCACATTAGCAATAACTTCTTGTTCTTGCCATGCGACTTTAACCCGCACTGTGCCATATTCTGTTTCTACTTGTTGAATTTCCCGTTGTAAGACGGCTCGCTGTTGAGTTGTTCGCCGAATGCCTAAAGTAGTTGTTTCCCGAAATAAAATCGCTTCACATTCGGGTAATTTATCGGGATGACAGATGACAGTCAGCAAAATTCCTGGACGAGACTTTTTCATGCCGATCGCCTGAGTAAAAACATCTAGCGCCCCAGCCGCAAGCAACGCCTCAAACACATAACCGATCGCTTGGGGGTTTAAGTCATCAATTTGAGTTTCTAGTACAAATATCGTTTCTAGCGTCGGGCTAGAAGCTGCCGGAAAACTTGTGCGTTCCCCTAACCAAAGCCGTAGTATATTGGGGAGGGGCAAATTTATGCTACCTGCTCCCAATCCTACCTGCTTGATGGTAATTGGAGGTGGCGCACAAAATTCTCTTGCTAAAGTCGTGGCGATCGCAGCGCCTGTTGGTGTTACCAGTTCTCGCTCAATACCGTTGCTATAAACTGGACAACCCCGCATTTCCCAAAGCTTCAATACAGCCGGTACTGGCACCGCCATTTCACCGTGTGCAGCCCTGATGGTTCCCCCGCCAGTGGGAAACGCTGAACAGTACAGCAAAGGCCAGCCTTGAGCATCGTTAGCGATCGCCAACCAATCTAACCCCAAGCAAGTACCAACAATATCTACAATTGCATCCACGGCACCCACTTCATGAAAGTGAACTTTTTCCGGAGCAATGCCATGTACTGCCCCTTCTGCCAATGCTAGCTGTCTGAATACAGCCAAACTCCAAGCTTCGGCCCTTGATGGCAGATCCGCTTGCAAAATCATCCGCTCAATTTCTGGTAGGTGGCGTCCGTGATGATGACTGTGTGCGTGGTGGTGTTCATGATCAGCATGTGCTAACTCTACATGAACTTTAGTAGCCTGTTGACCATGACGCTGAACTAGTTCTGACTTTAACTGGTATTCCTGGGCAATTCCCAAGCCGTTGAGCTTTTCAGTTAAATACTCTACAGGGACACCCAGACTCACCAAGGCACCCAAGCACATATCACCAGAAATCCCCGTCGGACATTGAAGATAGGCAATTTTAGTCATAATTCGTTATTTATCATTTGTCAAGAGTCAGGAGACGCGATTAATCGCGTCTGTACAAACCAATGCCCCATGCCCAATCTCCTATGCCCAATTTCCTACCCCAAAATCTTTTATGGCAAAAATTTTCACAGTCCATCCTGATAATCCCCAAATTCGCCGAATAGAGGAAGTAAAATCAGCACTTTTTAGTGGTGCAGTAATGCTCTACCCTACTGATACAGTTTATGCAATTGGTTGTGATTTGAATGCTAAGTCAGCAGTGGAACGTGTACGGAAAATTAAGCAGCTAGCAAATGATAAACCTCTGACGTTTTTGTGCCCTTCTTTATCAAATGTGGCAACTTATGCCTCTGTAAGTGACACAGCTTATCGGGTGATGAAGCGTTTAATACCAGGCCCATATACGTTTTTGTTACCTGCTACTAAATTAGTACCACGATTAGTACAAAGTCCCAAGCGCAAAACCACGGGTATTAGAGTGCCAAATCATACTGTATGTTTAGCATTACTGACGGCTCTAGGAAATCCCATTATTTCGACTTCGGCACATTTACCACCGGATGGAGCAGATGCTGAAATGATTGGGAGTAGTGCAAAATCGATTCTGTCTCAGGTAGAACTTTTTGACCGTCTGGACAGTTTGGTAGATGTCATTGTGGACACTGGTGAGGAACCGACCTATGAGGTGTCTACGATTTTAGATTTGACGGGAGATGATCCAATGATTACACGACGAGGTTTAGGCTGGGAAGCAGCAGCAGCATGGGTGTGAGAATTACACTACATCAGCTCACCCATCAATTTCGGAAAACATGTTTAAAAAAGCTCCAGTTCTTTGATCGTCCTACTGATGAGAGATGGAAGTGCTAAGAAGGCGATGGTGGCAAAGATAAGCCCAGCAATAATCTTAGCTACTTTTCGCATAGGGTGGATACCCCGCTTCCAGCCTTAATGTAGTTGCTTGTGAAAAACCGACACACTGCCTTGCCCGTAACTTTTACAAATTTCCTACAGTCATATATGTGAGCAGCACTTGCTAAAGGTCTTGAGAGATGAATGCCGAGAAATTCTTCTACCAAGACTAGTCTCTTGTGCTGACTTGGCTTTGTAATTACGGTGCAGTACCACTTTTAGGAAAATTCATGAAAGCTAATCTCGCTAGTCTACCAACTTCTCCATCTGCTTTTAACTGCTACGTTGCGACCGAAGAATTATCAGCCAATAAGATAGACACCCTGATGCAACTCTTGTGTCAAGAGATGCAAGCTCAAGTTAAAGCTGCATCTGGGTGTGTGCAAGCGGTAGCCAACCGCATCGCCAGAGAAGTGGAACGGATTTGTGATAAAAGTTCCCGCATTCAAACATCTGGGGAGATCCAGTCTTGGCAACTAACCTTAGCAAGGCATCGCTTACAAAAGTGCTTGCGTTATTACCAATTGGGTTCACGACGTGGGCGTGTAGAATTACATAGTAACCTAGGTGCGATCGTCTATCGTCATGTGACGATCGCCGGCTCAGATTTGGGATTTGAAGGTCGTTACAACCTGATTGAAGATTTTCTGCAAGCGTTTTATATCGAAGCTATCAAAGCTTTCCGGCGAGAAAACGAACTCCCGGAGAATTACACACCGCGTACTCAGTTGCAATTAGCGGAATACATGGCATTTACAGAACAATATGCCAAGCGCCGCATTAATTTACCTGGGAGTGCTAGTCAACAACTAATTATCTTACGTGCCCAAGGATTTGCCCGTCGCCAGCCCCAAGAAACTACCGTAGATATTGAAATGGCGGTAGAGTCTGCCAAGAGTGAAGAAGGGGAAGCTTACCAACGTAACTCAGCAGTACAACAGCTGAGATCACAAATGGTGGCGCAAACGAATTTTGATCCTTCAGAAGAGTCAGAACGCGATCGCGTAATTGCGGAATTGATCAGCTATTTGGAATCTCAAGGTCAATCTGACTGTGTGAATTACCTCACCCTGAAACTCCAAGACCTCTCCGCACCAGAAATTGACCAAATTCTCGGTTTAACCAGTCGTCAGCGCGACTACCTGCAACAACGTTTTAAATACCATGTAGAAAAATTTGCCAAGCAACACCACTGGCAATTGGTACATCAATGGTTAGGTGCTGGTTTAGAACACAAGTTAGGTCTATCATCCCAACAGTGGGATAGATTTTTAGACCAGCTGACCGAACAGCAACAGGAAATCTTACGGTTGAAGATAGCACAGCATAGTGAGCAGGCGATCGCTAAAGCCATCAAATGCACTCCCAAACAACTACAAAAGCGCTGGACTCAACTTCTAGACATCGCCTGGGCTATCCGCAATGGTAATCACGACGTTTAGACAAGTTCAGGCTATGGTAGCTTGCATGACCATCTTCTCGCTGCTGTATAGATTGATAAATTCTCAAATTTGACAGTAAATAAATGAATTGATCATTGTTTTTCCCGCCATTTCTTGACCATCTTTTCTATTCGCCTTAAAACCCTATCAAATTCAACTCGTGGACACAATTCAATATTTCGCCTCACCTCCATCATCTGTCATGACCAAGTAGAGATATGGGGGTAGGCTCGATTTTAATATGTACATTAGGGAATTTCCAGCCTAATACAGTGGAGTTAGGCTGGAACACAATGTGTGTGTGGTGGATAGGGAATATCCAAAATCTTTTAGTACCTCAAACAATCTGACTGGCACTGTGTCCCTACAGTATATTTTTTGAGCTAATCCTATTAATACAAATGTATTAAGTAAATACATTTGTACCATTTTTTGCTGCCTAACTATCAATCTAGCTTTTTATCTCTAAAATTTAAAATTCATATTAAATAAATCACCATAAGTTACAGCTTCCGTGAAATCCTAGAATCAAGGGAAATTTTGGCAGCAAGATGCAGGATGACTATGACTCAAGGCTCACGGGCAAATAAGTCTGGGAATATTTTAGAAGGCAATATAGAAGCAATTTTAAATGGACATAATTATTTTCAGGTAGGAAACCACGTTACTGAGGAATTTTTATTAACTGCTACCTTGTTGCCAAAACGCTATGCCAAGCAGGTTTACATTGGTAGTGGAATTTATCAAACAACCCTAAAAGTTGATTTTTATATTGTGGGTTTACCTGTAATGCCATCAGGATTAATTATTGAGTGTAAATGGCAAGAAAGTGGTGGTTCTGTCGATGAAAAATTTCCTTACTTAGATTTGAATATTCGGTATAGTTACCCTGCACCAACTATTGTAGTGATTGGCGGTGAAGGAATGCGTTTAGGAGCCGTGAAATGGCTCAAAGAACAAGTTAATTATAATCCAAATTTATTAGCTGTTTATAGTCTAGATAGGTTTATTGCTTGGGCAAATAAACATTGTTAATATGATGTAATTAATAGTTCATAAATTATTCCTCGTTTTTTCGTATTGGAATTTATTGAGCGTGCTGCTGCTATTGGGTAAATCTTAAAATTAATTTGCTGATATAAGTTTCTAATCAACTCACAATCCGAATTAGATATCATCACTTTTACACCACGATTTGCTAATTCAGCACAAGTATTTCTCAAGCGCTCTTGGTCTTTTTCATTAAAAGAATTTTGACTATAACTAGTAAAGTAGCTGGTATTACTTATAGGATGATAAGGTGGGTCGCAGAAGACAAAATCATCAGAGCTAGTAGCGTAATTTAGTACATCTATAAAATCTGCCTGTCTAATATCAGTGCTTGCCAGTGCTGCCGAAGCTGCTCTGAGTGAATCTTCCTGACAAATATTAGGATTTTCGTATCTGCCCAAAGGTACATTAAATTGACCTTTTGAATTCACCCGATAAAGACCGTTAAAACAGGTTCTATTCAAATAGATAAGACGTGCCGCTTGCTCTAACTCAGTATTTCCAGAATTAGCTCTGACAGCATAATAGTAGTCTCTATTATGTCGAACTTTATGCTCTCTCAGTAAGCAGATTACTTCCTCAACTTGATCCCGAACACAACGATAGGTAGTAATTAATTCGGCGTTAATATCAGTTAAAGCTGCTGCTGGGGGTTGGAGATAGAAAAAAACAGCACCACCACCGATGAATGGCTCATAGTAAGTCTTATAATTCTTGGGTAAGTGGGGAATATATTGCTGAATCAATCGACTTTTACCACCTGCCCACTTTAAAAATGGGCGCGGGTAAGTTTTTTTAGGAAGTTGACGAATCATTTAATGCAAACTTAGCTACTAAATCTAGCCAATATAACTGACAAATCACAACGAATCATATTTTATATGAATTTATTAATTTTATAGCCCTATCGATTACAATTAGATTAAACAAGCACATCAAAACAAACGTATAGTCTATAATAAGGCAGTCTAAATAGATGTTTGACGGATTTTGGGATAACGTCTTTCGCTACCCGCGCTACCTCATTACTATCATCTTGGGTATTTTCCTAAACACGTTTGAGCCTTTGTTTCCATTGTTGAAACGCCCAGTCACTTTGATTGCCATCTTGGGTTTATTTGTGGGTAGCTTGGCCTTCATTACTTTTACTCTACGTGCAATGCTAGGCTTGAGTACAATCTAGACTAGTAATCTATATTCGTAGTGAGAACTCTAGTGCTGACTACGAATTAGGGCTATGTGGGACAGTTTCTGACCTTATCGTCAGTCCTCAGCGCTGTTCTCGCCTACCTGCATCTATTTATGTCGTACAACCTCCCAGAGGAGGGATAATTTTTATGGCTACAAATCGCCGCGTTTCCCGTGTTGCTGAATTGATCAAACGGGAAGTTAGCCAAATGCTGCTCAACGGCATTAAGGATGACCGTGTGGGTACAGGAATGGTCAGTGTTACCGATGTTGATGTTTCTGGCGATCTGCAACACGCTAAAATCTTCGTCAGTATTTATGGTACAGATGAAGCCAAAGCTGAAACTATGGCAGGCTTAAAGTCGGCGACGGGTTACGTCCGCAGTGAACTTGGTGCGCGGGTAAGGCTACGTCGCACACCTGAAGTGATCTTTATTGAAGACCGCTCTATAGAACGTGGTACTAAGGTGCTTTCCCTATTAAATAAACTCAAGGACGAGCGTCCACCCGTAGATATGTCAGGAAACAATGACAACAGCAGTGATGAAGATAATGATGAATTTTCGGAATCAGTAACTTAGACGACAATGTAATTTCAGGAACAATTAACCCCTGAGAGTTCGGTAACCCGTTTACAGACGTGACGAGATCGCGTCTGTTTTAATGTGAATATACCTGCTTCAGGGATTGCTAGTAGTCCACCCAGATGAAGAGTGCTGCGAGGGAAGTCCTTTCTTCTCCATGAGGCGCTATGCGTAACTTGCTTCCCCAGAGGAGTAGACTACGAACCTTGTAATCTACCTCTAAAGAATCATGAATTAGCTCTGTGTACCTTGGCAGCATAAAAACCGCAAAATCTATTGATGAATGAACAGCTATGCCTTGATAGTTGGTCATTGGGCAAACTGGCGGTATCTAAAGCAATCTACTGTTAGCATAGAGACACAACATCCAACTCTCTTACGGGTCTGTATTCTGGGCATTCTTATTTGATTGAGTGCCATAATTAACAAGGCAACCAGCAAAGTTGTTTAAGAAATTATTAATAGATGAGGGTTTACAAGTTTTCCTAGTGTACGGTAGCTATTGTACTGTGCAACAGTTTATACCTTTGCTCTTGCTCAGGACGGCTGGCTAGTTTTTTTATGAATAAATACTCAGTAAATTGAGATAAGACTCTATGGTGGTGATTTTTTTATATAAACACTCTTGCTTGTGAACTATTATCTCAGGTCAACTTATGCCTGGAGGCAGATACTACAAAATCTTCAGACCTGTTGAATATAAGTCAAATCAAGTATTTGGCAGGTTAAGTTAACTACTTTGGTATGCTTGTATGAAGCGAATTTGATCTAAATGTCAGAATATGTTGACTTTCTTAACATTTCTTTAGATAATTTGAGAGTCTGTAGCGTCAAAATGGAATTAGTTCCGTATAGCAAACTACAAAACTTTAGCCACAAGTCTAATTCTTGTAATGTTTGTTCCAATTAAATATCGGGAACACTAACTACGTGTAATTTGTGAGTAAAAACCATGAGTGTGAATACGGTGCCCTCTATCAATTACTACTCTCTAGATGTAATTCAGGACGAAGCACGCCGACTGGTGCAGAAGGGAATGGTCAGCAGACAACAGCCAATATATACACTCTGTCAATATATTCCAGCGAGAGAGTGGGTTTGCGTAGAATGCGAACTAGAAAAATGTGATTTTTTATTACGCGATCGCATCGGCGATTTGATTGGTCGTGAAGAATGGGACAACGACTAATCAATAAATTGACCTCTACCGCTAGATTTTGGATTGGGATCTCAGCTTGGAAGTTTAGATTTGACAAGAAATAATTCTATGCCCGACAAGGGGAAAATCTCTGGTTTTAATTAGTATTGCCCATCCAAAATCCTTAGTTCCCATTCATTAAAGAAGCATTAGAGTCTCATTTATACGACTTTTCAAGTTAGCGAATACATCGACAAAAGTTTTTGTATGTGCCCAATGTTGTAACTTGAATATAGTACTTACATTGCCTAGCCGGGGTAGTTCTTGCTCGTGAACTGCTCCGGAGATTTTTTTATTATGATCTAAATAACTTACTCTACTTCCTCCAAATACTGGTTAACATCTTCAATAATGCGAGTGAGTTCCGCTTCTGTGGTCAAGCGGATGCTACCATCGCGGACGGTGAGCAGCACTTTAGCAGCGAAGGGAGTGGGCCAGATATTAGGATTACAAAAAACTTCTAAAAATACATCGCCAGTGTAACGATATTCTACAGGGCGCTGGGGAGTGGGTTTACTACCACCTGGAGTAGGTTTAGCCGCGACAGCTTTCAGGCGTGTCATCAATTCATCTAACGCCGCCTTTAATTCCTTTGCAGACTGGGCTGAAAAACTGAAAGAGACAGAACCCTCAATCAGGTTCAATTTCAGAGGAGTAGAAGACATGAGTGATTTATTAAAAATTTCTTGATAACTACTTATGGTACAGGAATTGGGGTGTTGGGAATGGGGCATACTTACAATCTCCCCCACTCACCAATTCCCCATCTCCCCAGTTCTAAATCTTCATGCTGGGTACATCCTGTCCGTCCTCATGATATTCGGGTAAATCATTAGGCGCACCACAAGCGGAAATATTGCCCGAAAAATCCACGTCGGCGGTTAGTTCTGGGTGTTCTTGCTTGCGTTGGGCGATTTGTTCACGAGTGAGAATCTTGGACTCGTCAAAACCTAACTCTATTTCAGTATGTAATCCCTTATACTTGACTCGCTTGAGGTTATAGAAGCGTTTATTTAGTGTGGTTTGGGCAAAAGCCTTTAAGCAACCTAAGAGATACTTACGCTTAAAGGGGTCTTTGACGAACCAATACTCAAAGGTTTTGCGTAAGTAAAAACGGGCGTAGTTCCGTAGCACTCCTTTGAGGACATCTTCCCGTTCCATTGCTTCTGGCTTCATGATCGGGGTGACGAAGTTATATTGAGAATAATCTCGGACTTCTACGCGATCGCCTAATTCTTCAAATAACTCAGAAAATGGCCAAGGTGTGAACATATTCCAGTTGACCATGTCTGGTTTCCAGTCCAAAGCCATGTGATAGGTTTGCTCGATTGTCTCTGGGGTTTCGTTCTCTAAACCCATGATGAATTGAGCTTCGGCTACCATACCATTTTGCTTGAGGAGTTGGATGGCGCGTTTGTTTTGTTCAATGGTGGTTTCTTTGCGGAACAAATTCAACTTTAACTGCGCTGCTGCTTCTGTCCCCAAGGACACATGTACTAATCCAGCTTTGCGGTAAAGCGGTAATTCTTTCTCATCCCGCAAAATATCTGTAACACGTGTATTAATTCCCCAGTGAACTCCCAAATTGCGATCAATTAATTCGTTACATAACGCAATAAATTTAGGTTTGTTGATTGTCGGTTCCTCATCCGCCAAGATGAAAAAGCCTACCTTGTGTTTTTTCACCAAGATTTCGATTTCATCCACAAATCGCTTGGGACTACCGGAACGATATTTGCGCCAGAATTTCCATTGAGAACAAAAACGGCAAGTGAAGGGACATCCTCTGGCATAGTTAGGAACAGCCACCCGCACATTGAGGGGAGTGTAGATGTATTTACTCCAGTCCAACAGATCCCAATCTGGGGTGAGGGTATCCAGATCAGCGATGGGGGGATGAGCTGGCGTGGCAATCACTTTACCATCCTCCAGGTAAGCAATGCCTAAAATATTTTGGCGATCGCTCTTATCTGTACCATTGGCGATCGCTTTGAGCAAATTGACCGTAATCTCTTCCCCTTCTCCCCGAATAATGTAATCTACCCAAGGTGCTTCGTTCAGTACCTCATTGTACATATAAGTAGGGTGAACCCCGCCCATAATTGTTACGGCTTGGGGACAAACTTCTCTAACAATTTTCAGGGTTTTTTGAGATTGATAAATCATCGGTGTGATTGCTGTTGCTAGCACCACATCCGGCTGATATTTGGCGATAATTTCTGCTAACGCATCATCAGGAATATAATCCGTCATCGCATCAACAAAGCGGATGTTTGCAAAACCAGCCGTTTTCAGTGCGCCACCTACATAAGGAACCCAACTTGGCGGCCAATTACCAGCAATTTCAGCACCACCAGAATGATAGTTGGGTTGAATCATCATGATCCGCATAATTTAGCTCCTGATTCTTGACAGTTAACCAAGTATTAGGATTTACGCAAAAACTCTTTGAGATTCTCAATTTTCTTTGTAGATTAATCGCCCTTGTAGGGTGTGTTGCGCTTTGCGACAACACACCGTTGATTAAATGCGGTGCGTTATAACGAAGTTTAACGCACCCTACTGGCGTGTCAAGGCTAAAATGGTGCAAAAAATTTTCTTGTGGTGCGGGCATCTTACCCACTAATTAGAACGGGCAAGATGCCCGTACTACAAGAGATTGCTAATACACAAAATTAGCTTAGACACGCCACTACAAATGACGAAGAACAAATGACAAACACCAACTTACTTAAATCGCTTTAGAAAAAGCTGCATTTTTTCGCTTTCTGGTATGGGAATCAAAAATAGAAGCAATATTTCTCACCAGTAATCTCCCCGTTGGTGTTACCTCAATGCCATTTGGTAACATCCGGATGAGTCCATCGGCTTCTAATAGTTTCATCTCAGATAATTCTCTAGCAAAATATTCATAAAAATCCGTATCAAAAGCTATATGATATTTTTCTTCCACATCATTTATAGAAAGTTGGAATTGACACATCAGTTCCATAATTACAACTCGACGGAGAATATCATCTCGATTGAGACTAACACCTTTTTCAATCGGCATAAGCCCGGTATCAATTGCTTGGTAATATTTTTTTAACTGCTTATTATTCTGGATATAAACATCATGCAGCATACTAATGGAAGTGATACCAAATCCTAATAAATCGGATTCTGGTTTTGTAGTGTATCCTTGAAAGTTTCTATGGAGTTTTCCTGCTTGTTGGGCGATGGTAAGTTCATCATTAGGCTTGGCAAAGTGATCCATACCAATAAATATATAGTCATTGGTAGTTAATTCTTCAATTGTCATCTGGAGAATATCTAACTTTGCTGAAGGTTGGGGTAGTGCTTCCTGGGGTATTTTTTTCTGTACAGGTTTCATCCAGGGGACATAAGCGAAGTTAAAAACAGCTATTCTATCTGGATCGAGTTTGAGTGTCTTTTTAATGGTGTTTGTAAAAGTATCCAGGGTTTGAAAAGGTAATCCATAAATGAGGTCAACATTCACACTTTCAAAGCCTGCATCTCGAATCCATTCCATGACATCAAAGAGCATCGGTTCTGGTTGCACACGGTTGATAGCCGCTTGTACTTGCGAGTTAAAGTCTTGAATACCAAAGCTAATGCGGTTAAACCCCAATCTTTTTAAAGCAAAAATTATATCTTTGCTAACATATTTAGGATTAATTTCAATGGAAATTTCAGCATTTGTATCTAAACTGAAATGCCGATTAATTGTGTCCCATAAAAAATCCACTTGATGCAAGTCTAAATAGTTAGGTGTACCACCTCCCCAATGCAATTGATGTACTTGGCGTTCTGAAGAAATAAGTGCAGAAACTTGTTGAATATTACGCTCAAGATACTTTAAGTATGGTGCAGCTAGTTCTTTCCTGGGAGTAATAATAGTGTTGCAACCACAAAAATAGCAGGCAGTTTCACAAAAAGGAATATGAAAGTAGAGAGAGAGGGGAATTTTCTTATAATTACCAACTGCGATCGCTGCTCTAAAATCTAAGTCACCAAAATTATCTTTTAACTCAGTTGCTGGGGGATAACTAGTATATCTCGGCAAAGGTTGGTCATACTTTTGAAGTAAAGCCGAGTTAAATTGGACTGTCTGCGTTGCCAGTTTCATGCTGTTAATCACCTTGACTATTGCAATAGTTTTTGGTTGCTATTTAAGGGTTGAAAAATCCTTTTCATAGCATACTTGCTTTATTTGTAGGTAGGTAATTTGCGACGTACCTACACTGAGCTATTCTGAGTTTTGATGAGTGCAGTTTTTCGGGTTGTAGTGACAAAATCACTGCACTTCACAAAAAAACAGTGTTTTCCCTAAATCTCAATATTTAATACTTAGTCAGCAGCAATTAGTTCTACCGAAGTATTACCAGGCGATCGTTCGGTACTACCTGGTTTATCTTGGCGGGTGATTAAATCAAATACATGTTCACCAATTGCGGCTTTCACATCTGGCTCTAGTTCGTGGACAACATTACGATTGAGTTCAAAAGCATAGTTTGCTTCATCCACAATTTTTGTGGCTAAAGTATCATCAACTGGTAGTGAATTCAACGCATCACGATACTTAGCTTTAAATGCTCGAATAGCTTCGATAGTAGGTAACTGTTCAAATTCATGGAGTCCAGTTCCTTGATCTGGCGGTAAGTTCATTGCAGAGCGAACTATTTTTTTCAAGCTTTGACCCCCAGACAAATCTCCCATATAGCGCACATAAGCATGAGCAATCAGGAGTACAGGTTCTGTGTTGGCTAGTTCCTGGATACGCGCCACGTAAGCTTTACCCGCCTCTAAGGCTACTATTTGATGACGCCAATCCTCACCGTAGTAAAAAGTCAGGTCTTTTTCTAGATTAGTCTTGCGGTTCAGTTCCGGAAAATAAGTCAGACCAATCATAGGATGACTACTGTGGCGCAACAGTTCTGCTTCTAAAGTACTGTAGACAAAATACAAGTTAGCTATCAATTTGCGGAATGGCTCTTTTTCCACTATTCCTTTGAGGAAACATTTCATAAACGCCGTATTTTCCGCCATCGTATGGGAGTGTTTTGTTCCTTCCCGCAGCCTAGCCGCTAAATCACTACTCATGTTCCATTACTTGTATTGTAGTTTCTTATATAACTCTATGGCTATATAAAACCCATCATAAACCAAACTTTTCAAAACTTAACTTGAATTTGCCGCAGCCTCAACCCTGCCTTAAGTAATTATGCGTAAACCTAGTGATGAAGTGTAAACACGACCAAAACCCTGACAAAGCTCCGAGCGATCGCCTATGAATCCCTAAGCTATTTACAGTAGTTGTATGTTTATTAATTTGCAAGGTCAGTTTTGTTGGGTTCTGCTTCTGTGATACTGTCAGCGAAATATAACTTCATATTTCAAAAATCTATTTTTCATGGCTGGATTTGACATCATAAACAACAAATCGTTAAGAATAATTCCATAAGTGTTTCCTAGCATTTTGAGCGGTAGAAGTGGAAGGAATTATTATAAACAGCTAAAGACTGGGACGAAAGTGCAAAACTTTTGCTCGCTGCAAGCAGTGTTGTTTTATGCTTTTATAATTAAGGATGTTTGGGAGATAAAACTGTGCCACTAATCAAAATACCAAAACATTATCTTGTATCTCAGGATGAAGATTCAATTACGGTAGATGTACCAGAGTCAATCTTGTTGAATTGGCAAAGGGATTACGAAAAAATTACTAAAGCCAAAGGGATTTTAAAGGATAAGAAAAAAGAAATTCTTACCCATCTAAACACTCTTCGTCAGGAGTGGGATGAATGAGATATCTTTACGATACATCACGAACAACCAAAGGTGGACTAAACAAAATCAGTATCATGGAGAAACTCGACAATTGCAGCATTTACCTGTGCTGAAGAACCAATAGCTGCATCATGACAGCAGTTAGGCAAAATTTGTAACTTAGCATTTGAGAGAAGTCGATGCAATTTTTCCCCATGACTAGCAGGAAACCATTGGTCTTGCTCACCCCATAAAATTAACGTGGGACATTCAATAGTGCTGAGATTATGCTGAATTTTAGTGAGCATATTTGGTTTATTAGCTTGCCAATTCTCAATTTCTTGTGCTGCTATTTGTAATTCTTCAGCTACTTTCACAAGAGTACCAGGAATCTCAATAAAGGGATAAGTAATCCAATAAATATCTTCTTGTGTCAGTACTGAGGGATCGAACAATACACCGCGCCTTTCCATTGCCATAACTTCTCTAAATATAGGTGCAAAGAGATATGCTAGGCGTAAAGAATCGATAGCTTGCAACACTTCTAATGGCGTTTGAGCGAGTAACCACATAGCCCAATGGGGTAGACGTTCGGCGAAAATCGGTGCATTAACGACTACTAACCGCCCGATTAACTGGGGAAATTCTTGAGCGAGAGCTAAGGCGACTAAAGCCCCTAAAGATTCTGCCACAATTATGGCAGGTTCATCACACAATTCCTGAATAATTCGCGCTATTTCAACAACTTGATGTCCGTTATGTTCTCGGCGAGACACAGGCTTTTCAGAAAACCCGAAACCTTTGGCATCAAAACAAATGACCCGAAAATATTTAGATAATGGTGTAATACTATAACGCCAATTATAGCTCCAGTTGCCCATACCATGTAGTAAAATCAACGGCTTACCTGTACCTATTTCACCATAAGCAATTTTGACAGGATAGCCTTTAGTATCTGTAATAATTAGACTTTGCCGCCCTTGGGGGAAAGTAGTCTGCCACCAATCTTTCATTCCTGTTATCAATAACCCATTTAACTGCCAGTGATAGCTTGCCACAGTAATCTAATTATTATCACAGGGAGCGCTACCAATACAATGGCTAGTAATAATAATCCAAATAAAACTACAACAATAAACCATCCGTCTGCGCTTTTATGTTGGCTAGGAAACTTTAAATAATCTTCTAATAGCTTGAGATTGTTAATATTAGCCATCCAAGCAAAATCAAAAAAGTCTCCTAGCACTGGGACAGCACCTACGAGACCATCGATAATTATATTGAAGACCATTTTACCCAGAATGGCTTGAGGCGCACCCAGTCGCGCTGCTTCTAAAACAATGTAGCAAGAAAGCATCACTCCTAAAAAATCGCCACCAATAGGTATCAATCCGATAATCGGATCTAGACCAATACCCACCTTGGTTCCAGGAATAGTAATGACATTATCCAACAGCCAGCCAAGTTGACGCAACCGCTTCAAAGTAGGTGCTTTAGCATCAGGTTCAATGCTTGAAAACCGATTAGACATTGGCTTGATTATTTGATTGAGGTTGATTCGTTAAATATTTTACTGGTGATTGGGTGTTTGTCATTTGTTATTTGTAAAAACGTTGCAATGCAACGTCTTTACAAGGTTAAATTGGGAGCATCCCAAATGTGTAAATTTATTTTTTTGTAGTGCAGGCTTCTAGCCCGCTTCCTAGACATTTGGGAGCAAGATGCTCTACAAATTTTATTTTTGCAAAATTGGGATGCTCCCGTTAAATTCCCCATTCCCAATGCTATGTAATTAATATTTGTGAAGAAATTTCGATTCTCTACGCGATCGCATATCTTCACCAACGATCACATTCAGTTGATCACCCACTAAAAGAATAAAGGCACTCATCCATAGCCACAGCATTAAAATGATCACAGCTCCTACTGCGCCATATACTTTGTTGTAGTTGCCAAAATTAGCTACATACAGCCGAAATAATGCAGATAAAATCGCCCAAAAAACAGATGCAACAATTGCCCCTGACATGATTGGTGTGCCTGATTTCCACTGACTAGTGCCATAGCGATAGACAAAAGCAAAGGCAACAGCAACAATGATTAGAGCTAAGGGCCAACGTAATAGCTGCCAAAGATATAATAAGAAGACTAAAGAATTATTTCCACTTACCACAAATTTTAACAATAGGTCACTGATAAATACTAAAAAAGAAGCTACCAGCAAAAGTAGTATAGTCCCAATTGTTAAACCTAAAGAGACAAGTTTGGCTTGCCAAAAAGGGCGGGTTTTTTCTGAGGGAATTTGATGGATTTGATCAAGAGCCGTCATCGCAGTACTCACAGCCCCAGAAGCAGTCCAGATAGCTAAGAAAAAACTGAGAGAAAACAAACCTCTATTTTGAGAGTGAGCAATTTCTTTACTAGCAAAATCACGAATCAAAATTAAAGCTTCTTCTGGTACTACTTGACTAACTTGAAATGCCAATTGTTTAAATGTATCTTGCAAGGAATCTGCCAATAAGCCAATAGCTGTGAAAATGGCAAGAATAGCTGGAAACAGCGATAGCATCGCATTGAAGGCAATTTCTGAGGCCAGTCCCAAAAGTCGTCTTTCAATTGTTCTGACAGCAGTCTTATGGAGAGTGCGCCAGTTGAGGTGGTGAAAGAAGCGGACAAAACGAGACTGTCCCATGATTTTTGGTGACGGCTACTTGGTGTTCTCAATCAATATGCCAACTTTACCGTAGCGATCGCATATACTTTTTAGTCCGTCTCAGAATTGGGGCGATTCAAGTATTGTCCCTGTGGATCGCTTGATGGCTGATTTGACCCTGAGTTTGAGTGAGACACTGCGATTAGATTCTGTACCTGTGGATAAGACTATACGGTTACTACCGACTTGCCACTTTGATTGGAGGTATTCTGTAATTGCTTGCGATCGCTCTTGAACAGTATCTAATGGCTCGGTTAAATCTTGGTTAAGTGTAATTTCCAGCATTAAATTGGGTTGTTGCTGCAAAATTTGAGCGGCGCGATCTAAAAGTTTGGCATTAGTTGGTGTAATTGTGGATTTATCTTGATCAAACGATATAACTCCCACAGCCGTCTCAATTCTCTGCATGATGACTTTAGCAGATTGGTAATCTAGCCTATTTCTAACGCTATCAGCGAGCAAAGTTTGAGCATCTCCATCAATATCACGTTCACTCAGATAGACTAGCCGCACACTCAATGGTTCAAGCGGACTAGTAATTAACTCATAATTAATCATCTGTGCTGGCTGAGGTAGTCGCAGATCAATCAGAGCAGCTTGAACTTCTTGCAGGAAATTGGATTGCAATTGCGTGATGGTGATCACCGGTTCCGGTGGTTTTTCTTCAGGGATTTGACGTAATATTTCGTTTGATGCCGTCGGAATTTCAATCAACTTCAGTGCTAATAGTTCTGGATTTTTTTCCAGATGGGAAGCTAGTTGCTGCACATAACTACTCTGTTCTTCTGGGGTATATTGCCTACTAGTAAACACCTGGAGTTGAATTGTCAACCTATTGTTTTTCTGTGAATTCGAGATGTTGCCAATATAAGAGCGTGGTTCACCATTAGGAAAAGTGGCGAATTCTTTCTGCCAAATATCGGTCGCTGCGCGACGGATACGATTATCTTGTTGCTGCAAATAAATCTCACGCCTGAGTTGGCTCAGAGATTGATTGAGCGGAAAAATAATTGCCACAATGGTAACAAAGATTAACAAAAGCCTTCCAGGTAGAGTACCAATCTTTTTCAGGCGATGGTAAGCAGGTAGTCGCTCTAAAATACTCTGCATCCAGATACTTTCTTCGTGTGTATCTCGCCATTCCTTGACTTTTGCTCTAACTTGATAATTGTCGATATGTAAGCCTAAAAAGACAAGCATGGCAGTAAACGTAATCGCCACTAAGTTGGTGATAAAGAGTAATCCTCCACCACTAGCTACCTGTAGACCACTGACACGATTCAAGCTAATGGCAATCCCGATGCCATAACCCACAACGCATAATGGAGGCATTAAGGCAACTGCGATCGCCACACCAGGGATAGAAGTTGCTACCCCTTTGGGTTCTTTACAAATTGCCACTGAACCCACAGCACCAGAAAATAGAGCAACTACCAAATCCAGGATATTGGGACGAATCCTCGCCGCAATTTCACTGGTCATTTCTTTGAATGGCATTAACGATACTAGTAGTACTGCAAAAGAAATAGCAACCAGACAACTCAAAACCAGATTCAGCAGGGCCCGCATCGCTAAAATCACATCACCCGCAGCCAGCGCTAAACCATTAGCTAAAATACCTCCCATCAATGGAGAAATCAGCATCGCACCAATGATCACGGCGGGGCTATTCAAGACTAGTCCCAGAGTCGCAATTCCAGCCGCAAATAGAACTTGAATCCAATAGCTAATATCTTCGAGGCTGACTGACCTGCATATTTCCAGGTATACTAGCTCCTTACGAGTTTGACTAATTCCCAAGTTTCTGGCAAACCAGTCTCTAAACATATTCAAGTGCTGATAGGACTTATTGAAGTATTTTTACAGATTTATCCTGTGAAAGAAACCAGTTACTCAAAATCAAAATAATCAGCTATGAGTCAAGATTTAACACAACAGTGGTTAGGCGAAATTCAAACACTCAAACAGCAGATAGCGGAACTTCAGAGCGATCGCACTGCGGCTTGGGAAAGTGCGGAAAAATGGCGTAAACTCTATAACACAGAAGCCGAGCAACGCCGTACAGATACTCAACTTGCTCAACAAGCGATCGCATCTTTGAAGGCAGAAATTCAAAACCTCCAAGGTATTGATGGCGTTACCCTTCCTGATGCTACAGCCGTCACAGCTATTCAAGAAGAGATCGATAAACTTAATTCTCTAGAGGAATTAAAAACTCAATTAATTACAGTCACCAAAGAACGCGATCGCCTGCTGCAAGCTTTAAAAACTGAGCAAGACAATCACGCCCAAACCCGCAGAAGCCTAACTACCGCTTTGGGTGATGCTATTGATGGCTGGACAAAGGAACGTGATAGCGCCAAAGAAGAGGAGAGTAATACGCTCCAGGGTTATAAAACCTAATAATCAGCGCTCTAGCGTTGAGCATTTCCCAAGGACACGCGATCGCCTACGAGCGAAAACAAGCTATTAAGATGTATTTTTGATGAGTCATGGCGATCGCATTTCACCTTACCTAAATGTAGGAGTAAAGTTTCGTTCAGTACAATTGACTAAACAGCCACTAAGAGCGATCGCCATCACATTTGGCGTGTCAGTAATTTAACCAGTAGAATATATACATAAAATTTTGACACCCTACATGGATTTCTGCGATCGCTAGTACAAATTGAGAATCAGGAGCAGCGATCGCTCAATCTCTTTCTTTCTGCTAATCGTTCATCAGTATTAAATTGTAGTAGCCTCACTGTTGTTCGTCCTTCTGGTGTTAAACCAACAATCACTGCTTTTTCACAAGCAAAATGTTCAGACCATTGCTGTGTTCGGGGATTGAACAGAAAACTAAATTCTTCTGTTTGGGGGTCGAAAGAACCAAGGTCTGTACCTTTATGACGGTTGCAACGCCAACAGGTTAGAGCTAAATTAGTTGCATCAGTTTTACCACCATGCTTTTCCGGAATGACATGGTCAATTTCACGGGTATAGAAAAAAACATTTTCGGGAAGTAAACAATACTCACAACGACGGTTTGCTCTTTCTTCCACTAGGCGACGCAGTGCAGCAGGAATATAACTAACGCTCATGGGTTAGTGGTTAAATGCGGTAAATTTCCTGTTTTTAGCATGACCATCAGATGCTCAATGCGCTCATACTCGTCTAGTTCTTTTTGTTCTGTAGGGTTGAGTTCTCCAGCTTTACTACGTCTGAGTAAAGTTTGCATTCGTTCTTGCATTTCGGCCGTAGGACGGAAAGCTAAAATTTGTTCTGAAGTCGGGTTACTGACAAGAAAATCAAGTATATATTGATATACGCGAGTTGGCAGTGGTGGTTGCTCAAGACTAAGTGCCAGAAGTTCTGGTAAGCGATCGCCTAACTGGGTGAGTTTTTCTGATAGTTCTTCAGGCACTTCCAAGGTAATTTTGACCACGGTTGAAGCTTTAAGGTGTAACTATTTCTTTAGTTTTAAGCATACATCACCTTCTAAGAGAAAGTAGTGTCAGTTTTTGGGTAGAGGGATAATCTTATTTGAGGATCTTAGTGATGAATGAGCGATCGCTGATCCTGCAAACTGATAACCAGATATACCAGAGATGCCGAACTCTCATAAATTCGTTATCTCGTTGGAAATGCATTCAACGCGGCTCTACCGCGAGTGCTGGAGGCGGAGCCTCCTCTTTGCTTAAGTCGGGAAACCCGCCTACCCAAATGGCTACCCCATGCCCCATTTTAAAATCCCATTGCTTGGGCAACTGCCCCTACTTCCGCCTCAATGCCTTGTTTAAATTGACTGTTGCTGTGTTTAATGGCTGTATCTGGGTCTTTGAGACCATTACCAGTCAGTACACAAACAACTGTTGCCCCTGGAGGCACTTGGTCTTTCACCTTTAACAAACCTGCTACAGAAGCAGCACTGGCAGGCTCACAAAAAATACCTTCAGATGATGCCAACAGCCGATAGGCGTCAAGAATTTCGGCATCGGTGACAGATTGGAATTGGCCTTGGCTGGCTGATTGGGCAGCAACGGCTTTTTCCCAACTTGCTGGGTTGCCGATGCGAATAGCTGTAGCTATGGTATCGGGGTGGGGTACTAGCTGACCGATGACTAGAGGTGCTGCACCCGCCGCTTGGAAACCCATCATCTGGGGTAAGCGATCGCATTTTCCGGCTTGATGATACTGACAAAATCCCATCCAATAGGCGCTAATATTTCCGGCATTACCTACCGGGATGCATAGCCAATCGGGGGCGTTACCTAAGGCATCAACAACTTCAAATGCTCCGGTTTTCTGCCCTTCTAAACGGTAAGGATTAACCGAATTCACCAAAGTTATCGGATAACTTTCCGCCATTTCGCGGACAATTTCCAGTGCTTGGTCAAAATTACCTTTAATAGCCAATACTTCAGCACCATAAAGTAATGCCTGTGCCAATTTACCCAGAGCTACGTAGCCATCGGGAATCAACACAAAAGCATTCATGCCGCCGCGTCTAGCGTAAGCTGCTGCTGCTGCTGAGGTATTACCTGTACTCGCACAGATCACTGCCTTAGCCCCGGCTTCCTTGGCTTTGGAAATTGCCATTGTCATCCCCCGGTCTTTGAAGCTACCAGTGGGGTTAAGACCGTCGTATTTCACAAACACACGGACTTGTTTACCGATACGTTCGGCGATCGCCGGCGCTGGAATTAAGGGAGTGTTACCTTCCAACAACGTTACAATCGGTGTTTTTTCGCTGACAGGCAAGTATTCACGATAGGCTTCTATCAGCCCTGGCCAAGGTTGGCGATGAGATTTAGCTACAGACAGGCTCAAAGTCACAGGATTTATAAAACGTTATTAGTACAAAACTGAAAAATACTAGTGTTTCCTATATTCCACCACCAGATGCTCATAACACAAGTGTAAACTTCAACTGAGTGAGGTGGTCATTTGTTGAGAGCGGATCTGGAGACTCCGAAAGCTCCGGTCAAGGGTCAGATCCTACGGGGAATTCAAAATGACAATGCCCAACGTCCCATGCCCCATATCGAGTAGTGTGATATCGGGAACACCTTGGGCTTCATCGTAGTCACTTATGGATATACTAAAAACCCATTAGAGTAAATGATTGAAACTATACAATCATTTAACAAAGCTTAAAACTACATTATTATATTATCTCTAGTGGTGTGAGTTGATTTGTGGATTTAGTGAACAATGTCTACTTATTCATCCAGTGTTTCCAACCGTAATTCTCAAGCTGTTTTAGCTAAGTCTTATTATCAAGACGACCAGCAAGCTAAACTTACGCACCTGCAAGCCGAGGTAGAGTCCCTGTTGCAGCAGTTGCAAAGCCTTAAACAGCAGAAACTAACAGCCTCTGGCGTAGAGGACTAAAATCAGTGCTGTTGAGTTTACCCCAAAGTAAACATGACAACAGTAGTAGCTGTATATAATTCCGTGCGATCGCCGATTGTTCTAGTCTGAAATTGAGCCGCAGGTCTACTATTCAAAGCGTTGATTTTGTTGTGACCAGCGCTTCAGACGGTAGTTATCAGCATGTTCAACTAGCAAAGCTAGGGATTGATTGTCTGAAAGCTTGGCGATCGCTGTCAGCACTTGCTGAGAGTTCTTCTGAAAATCTGTATACACAATCCTACCACCGTCAGACAAAATCAGAGTACGGGGACGGGGTGAATTTTTTGGCGGCTCCTGGGTATTAGGTGCTGTTCGCATCAAAGAAGCGATCGCTTCTTCGGAGATGGTCATTACTATTTCTGGCTTGCCGTTGTTGGTTAAATCAATTGCTTGTACTGGCCATTCGCTTAGTAGTTCCTTCTGCCGTTGCCCGTCAAACACAACATGATCTGGAATTTGACCAGATTCTTGGAGAGAGCGCCACACAGTTGGTAATATTTCCTTGACTAACTGCGGATACCTTTGAGATAGTTCTGCCAAAGTCATAGCAGAAGGCTGTACCCATTCCAAAGCAGCATTTGTTAAAGCTAAAGGTCGGGGCTGGAAGGCATTTTTTTGATAATTAGGGATCATTTGTCCAGCAGCCAATACCTGCAAAACTCCGCCCCGCAGTTGCAATGCTTTGATAGTGGCGGTAGTGATTTGCTGTTCTCCGTTAGGCAGCCAAGTCACTATTTGGATGTTTGGGTCAGAACTAATGCCCAAGGTTTCCCATAAAAATTTGCCAGGATTAGTTTTTGGTAGTTGTAAATTGCCAAAGGGGTAATTTAGCAAACCTTTGCCGTCATCAAATGCACTCACCTGCATCTGATACCAAACTTCATTATCTGCAAGTTTCAGATCAGCTTCAAGGTCTGGTTGCAACCACTCAGCATTTTTGATTTGAGTGATGGGTTGTACCGAACCAACAATCCGACTGGGACGACTAATAGAAGTTGGTGACGTTTGATAATGATCGAGATTTCCTAACAGACCTTGAATATAAGTAAGAGTATCTGGGGTAATTTTGGGCTGTGCCTGCAACCAAGAATTAGCACGTCCTTTGTTTTGCTGGACTGCTAAAATCAAAGCTGCCCATGCCTGCACCGCTTGCCTACTAGGGTTGACTTGCAACGCCGCCTGTGTGCGCTTCCATATCCGTCCCTGATCAGCTTTGAGTAAAGCAGTAATTTCTTGGACATTGTGTGGTGATGCGGCAAACACTTGTAAAGCCTTTTGCCAACGACCATCTATTAAATCTGCAAGCACCTGTTGACCAGGACTAGCCCAACTTTTCTCAGCTTGGGCTTTGGTGAGTTGTGAGTGCAAACGAATCACATCTATTTGTGCTTGCGCCGCCGCAGGAAAAGCTGCTTTGCGTTGTTTTTGCAGAGATTGCAGCCATTCCCAGGCTGGTGTCCACAGTCCACTGCGAGCAATTAACAGGGCATCTTGGTAAGCAGAATCCTTAAGGGCTGGTGGTTTGAGAGCAATTTCCTCAAGTTGAATCGGGTTGAGGAATAGGTTGACGGATTTGACTTGGTAAATCTGTAGTTGCGGTTCTAACCCAGTGGTTTGATCAATAACTAACTCTTTAGTACCACCATTAGTCACCTGCTGCCATTTAGGCACTTGTCCACTGAGACTTTTCCAAGACAACATTGGTTGCAGATTCTGACGTTCTGGATTGTAGTAGATAATTTGACCGTAGGCGATCGCTCTCGTTCCTTGTTGACGCTTACCCGACAAATAAAACCACTTACCTGCTGATGGTGTCTGGCCTTCAAAGCGTTGTACTTCATGCAACGGTAGAGGACTATCAGCGTCCTGATGTTCTGAATCAGTATCATTTGAGGGAGCCAACACAAAGGATTCATCTGGCCCTGTTACAGGCAGTTGAGTCACCAAATGGTAATATTTTTCTACCTGAGATTGGAAATCTAAATCTGTAGAGCGCTGGTAAACCCTGATTTCCAGAAGTACTTGACAATTGGATTGACAGTTGGGGCGTAGCTGGAAAACAGGCAATAAGAATGAGTTTTCCTGATTTTTATCTATAGGTATAATTTTGCCAGCGATTTGTTTTTTTTGTCCAAAGCTGAGTTGAATTTGCTTGAGTGTTTGATTTTGTTGAGCATGACCCAGAGATATTTGGGCCCATTCTGGTAAAAATTGATTCGCCCAGCCAATTTTTTCTGGATGAAAAATGAATAAAATACTCACCCAAGCTATAGCCATGATTGAGCCAGCACTGCTGAATAAAATAGCGATCGCCAAAGTGGAGGATAGCCAACTTCCCCGTTGAGTCTGTGGTTGGGGTGTTTCTGAGACATGTGCGATCGCACCTGCACCAGGCTGATCAGGTTGAAAGCGTTTTGGCATCACCTTTCGCAACCGATTTACCATAACTAGTTCTCAATCAATTCAGTAAATATGTTTGGGGTGTATATTTCATCTTTTATACTCCCGCTTTTTCATATTGCCCAGAATTAGAGACGTAGTGACATCTCTACTGCTCTAACAGGCCCAATTCCTAATTCAGTAAATCTCCCCATGTCATCACTAGATAATTTTGCATACACTCAACAAAGTATGTAAATCTAACTATTTAAATAGTATAAAAAGTGAAGAACCAATTAATTTGGCTGTTATGGTTACTAATTGCGGGAGTCCACGGATTTGGACAAAAAGCGATAGCCCAAGAGGATAACTCACCATTAGTCCAGGGGAATCTCAATCTAAATTCCACATCAGAAAACGACGAACCGATGGCACAAGTCACATCTGTTTCACAACTAAAAGATGTACAACCTACAGATTGGGCATTTCAAGCATTACAGTCTTTAGTGGAACGTTACGGTTGTATAGCAGGTTATCCAGATACTAGCTATCGCGGTAATCGTGCTTTGACTCGCTATGAATTCGCTGCCGGGGTAAATGCTTGCTTGGATAGAGTCAATGAGTTAATTGCCACAGCTACTAGTGATTTA
Source organism: Goleter apudmare HA4340-LM2 (assembly GCA_019359495.1). GTDB lineage: Bacteria > Cyanobacteriota > Cyanobacteriia > Cyanobacteriales > Nostocaceae > Goleter > Goleter apudmare. The sequence continues at coordinate 9,382 of JAHHHF010000011.1, read as the reverse complement.
GTCACCCGTGAAGATTTAGCCACACTGCAAAAACTCCAGTCAGAATTCACTAGCGAATTAGCAAACTTGCGGGGTCGAGTTGATAGTTTGGAGTCTCGCACCAACGAAATCGCAGCCCAGCAATTTTCCACCACAACTAAACTCAGTGGACTGACAATAGTTGGCGTGCAAGGACGGAGTAGTAATCGTGGTGATGTCAATCCTAGAGATAGCATCAAAGATACCAATGATAGCGGTACAAATGTTAATGTTATCTCCCTAACCCAATTGTCTTTAATTAGTCAATTCACCCCCAGCAGCTACTTATTTACCACTTTGTTGCATGGGCAAGGTAGCAGTGCGCCTAGATTTAATAATAATGATGTGACACGCGATCGCGTTTCTCGCAATGATGTTATACTCGGCCATGAATTTCCTACAGATGGCTTGATCATCAACGACCTCAATTATCGCTGGCTAGCTACTGACAAACTAGCGGTGATGATAGGAACAAAAGGCGTGAGCATGATCAATGCTTTTCGAGGCCCAAACCGTGTAGAAAGTGGCGCTACAGGCCCGTTATCACTTTTTGCACAAAGAAACCCAATTTTAAATATGGGCTTCGGCCAGGGTGGTCTAGCTGTTGACTGGCAATTCACCAAACGCGCTAGTTTACAGGCTGTGTATACTAGTTCTCAACCGGGGAATCCTGATAAAGGTACTGGTTTATTTGATGGCAACACTACTACAGGGTTACAACTACTATTAACACCAACTGATGCCATAGATTTAAGTTTATATTATGTCAATAATTACTCTTCTAATGGTTGTTTGCTGACTTTTGTAGGTGATGAATGTTTAACTGCAAATTCAGAACCTCTACAAACCAACGCTGTTGGTGCAACTGCAACCTGGCAAATTTCGCCCCAGATTACCATTGGCGCATGGGGTGGTTATACTAGTTCTTATATACCAGGGCAAACAGGAAGTGTAGAAACAAAAAATTATATGGTGTTTCTCAATTTCCCAGATTTATTTGCTAAAGGCAATTTAGGTGGAATTTATATTGGACAACCTCCTAAAATTACGAGTAGCAATTTTGCTGAAGGTAGCAATGTTCCTGACACAATTAATACAGGTTTAGGACGGGCAGGTAATCAGCCAGGAACAACTACTCAAATTGAAGCATTTTATCGTTTCCGGCTCACAGATAACATTAGCATTACACCAGGGATAATTCATATTTTGCAACCTGGTCATACACCAGATAATGACTCAGTGACTATTGGTATTCTGCGAAGTACATTTCTTTTTTAATTACTGAATCAAATTGCGTTATCTGGGGTTGAAAAATAATCGCTATGTTCGTAGTAAGCACTTTAGTGCTTGAGAATTACTTAAGGACTAAAGTCCTTACTACAAACGTCACCTATTAGAAAGTGAATGTAGTTCTGAGTGTACCAATCACCGCATCGCTGTTATTTGCCCCTTGACCAGGATTGGTCAACCAAATGACTCCAGGGGTAATGGAGATGTTGTCAGTGAGGCGATATTTGTAGAAGCCTTCAATGTGGTATGGGCGAGAACCACCAAGGTCTCCCAGATATGGTTGGACACCTGCAAAAATGCCTAAAACGTTGCCTCTCTTACCTAAATCTGGCAACGCTACACCAACTCCATAACTCCAAACTTCACCATCATTATCAGCAACCAAATCATTGATATCGCTGTATGATACAAAGCCGCTAATCGATAGTTTTTCACTTGGTTTGAAAGCCGCAGCCAAACCATAAGAGTTGCTTTGATAAGGATTATCACCACCGACAAAGTTGGCTTGCTGGGTACCAACTACAGCGCTAGTGACTAAGCCTGCATCGAATAAAGCACTCCCTGCACCATGATATCCGTGGACGTAGGTGGCAGCAAAGGAAAGGCGATCGCCTACATTCAAATTCAGCTGTGCCAAAGCTGCATAGTTCCCCTCAAATAAGCCGGAACCTGCACTAGGACTATTTGCTTGCGATCCTAAATAACCGAGTGTTAATGAAGGCTTGAAGGTACTACCACCACCAAAGGCTAAGTTAACACCTAAACCAGCACCACCACCAATCCGATAAATCGGACTTTCAGAAGCAAAGGTAGACAAAGCACCGTTACCCCCATCAAAATCCTCAAAGTAGGGATTATTAGTAGGAACGTAATCGCTTTGAATACCGCCAGTCGCAACTAAGTATACTTGAGAGTTACCAACTGGGAAATAATAACCTAACCAGTCTATAGCCGCCCCGTTGTTAGTATTGGGAGATATGTTAAAGGTTTGAGTCCCCTCAAAGGTTTCTCCAGGTAAAGTCAACCCGACGGCGTTACCAGCCGCAATCCTTGTGTTTAAGGTATCTTTACCTGTAAAGCTGGTTTGTAAGTTGAGACGTACTCTATTCTGGAAAACAGTATTGTTATTATCATCGCTACCAAAGTTGTCGGTAACAGCAAAAACCGCTTCACCAACCAGTTTAGTTGTAGTAGAAAATTGATTGGCTTCCAACTCAGCAGTACGTGTTTCTAGCGCATCTACTCGACCACGTAAAGTTGCCAATTCTGCTTTAAATTCTTCTTGTAATCGCTGAAGAGTTGCCAAATCTTGTTTTGTTACCAAGTCTGCTGTGGCTGTAGCAATCAATTCATTAACTCTATCTAAACAAGCATTCAAGCCTGCGGCAAATTCATAACGTGTCAAAGCACGATTACCGCGATAAGTACCATTAGGATAGCCAGCAATACAACCGTAGCGCTCTACTAGAGATTGTAATGCTTGGAATGCCCAATCAGTTGGCTGTACGTCAGAAAACTGTGAAACCGATGTAATTTGCGACAGCGAATTTTGGTTATTCTGGTCTGGCTGAACTTGGGCTATTAGTTGTTGATTAACATCTGTTGGCTTTATTTGGTTAGCAGTAAAATTTTTCAATTCAGATGCTGTTGTCACAGCAATTTCTGCTTTTGAATTCTGAGAACCACTAGGGATGCCAACTGCGATCGCACTAGCGGAAACGAATACCATTACTCCCAAAACCACTGGGCTTAGTGTCAGGGTTTTCCACACTAAATGAGACATTTTTCTGTTCTCCTCTACCAGAAATACTTAAAGCTAAAATCTGTAAATAAAACAAGAAAAGGAAAGGAATCGTTTAACACACAGACACAATCAATACTTTCAATAAAGTACTAGTTTGATCTCAATGACTGAATCAATGCCAAATGAAATCAACACTCAATCCTAGCGACTTTTCAACTAAATCAATCTACCGACATACAACTATTATGTAAGGTATAGAAAATAGCGATTTGTTTAGAGTAGCAGAGTATAACGAATTACGGCAAGTTTCTATGCACAAAGCTCATATTCTCTATGCATAAAAAACATTCAGCTATTTCTGTAACAAACACTACTAAAAATAAACATTATGTTTAGGTAAAGTTAAAATCATTCTCTATCTACTTACTCAATAGCAGGCTTTAATCTATCCACAGCTAGATATATTCGCAAAATATTGCAGCAAAGTACATAAAAAATGCCCAAAAGAGCAGAATTCGTAGGGTATTGCAATTGATAAATAGAAAAAAGGTTTGGCTCATCACCAAACCTCTATATAAATCCAGTGCATAACAACATCCCGGATTAATTTACCCTTTATTTTTTGGATTGGGCATCTTCCTATGGGATGTGTCCAAATCTTATGAAAACTGATAAGACATTAGCCAGTATTGGCAAATTATGAGAAATCATTTACTCAGTAGATATTTAGACGATTCCAAACTTAGATGCGATCGCCTACGATACTACCTATAATCAAGATCTATATTATGCAAAAAATTTCACTACAGACCACCCAGGTAAATTGGTTTTACGGGCACTCAATCTAACTGATAACAAAGCTATTGCCGGAATCATATTTAGTTTTTGAAAAAACTTACGCTCGAAAAGCCTATTTTCCTGGTGACTCTTGTCTGTCTATCACGCTTGCGCTTTTCTGCGAAACGCTTTGCGAACGCGCACCAAGGCAATAAGTTTAATTTCTATATTTGATGCCAAACTCAAAATAAAGGACGGGTTTGACCCCGCCCAAATAGCTTGAAAGTGGCAATACACCTTGGACTCTGGAAAAAAATGCACAAATAAAATTCAATAGGTTGTTAGGATTACAAAGTTAGCTAACACAAGGAACGGTTGCTTATACCGTATTCAATGTTATAACCAAAGTTAATCCTCGCAATTCTCGTCAATATATCACAACCAAATTTTAATGAGTTGCCAAAATGCCAACTAGTCAGCAACAAAAAAGACGGGATGCATCCCGTCTTCCGTATAGCAAGTAAAAACATCTTAGTAATGTCTGCAATATATCAAGGCACTCTGGTAACAAGTTGCCAAAATGCCAAAAATAGTCAAAAATCAAACAACTATATTTACTTGTTTCTAATTAAACCAATATATAAAGGACTCCTATTTGATTTTTGAAAAAACTCATTCTCCAAAAACCTTCTTCTCTCTTGCTTCTGGCCTGTCTATATTCTAAAAAATTAGACCTAAATTTAATACGGTAAGACAAAATGTATCTTTTAATACTGGATTACTGTACTGAATCCAGATGCACCTGCTAATTTATGCCAATTTTTAAGCAATTATTTTTTGCGTCCACAAAAAATAATTGCTAGATCTGACTCTTTTTTTTGTTTACGCAATATTATTTAAATACAAGTATAAAAAAATACTGTACAGATAGCTAATTTTATAAAATGCATTTTAGTCACAAAAATAGCCAATATCAAGAAATTGCCTTGATTGAGACTTTTGTGGCTACATATCAATTAACTCTTGTTTAATTAGGATTTTTAGCAGGGAATTTACTGCTTAATGTGACCAGTGTTGAAATATCTAGATTTAATTTGTGAATTCTCTATGGTTTTAATTTGTACTTAAAAATTGAAGTTAAAAATTATACTAATTTTAAACAATAACTCACCAAAAGTGACTACAATATGATCGCTGTTAGCCTCCCAAAATTGTTAAGTTTTGATAAGAAAAGTTTTACTTATCAAAAAAAACGTTACATAGCCAAGATCCGCATTTGAGAAAGGTTTGACCCTTGAAATTGCAATTTGAATTTGGTAAAGTTACCAAGACTTACGCTAAAACCCTGATCCCCAAGCTCCAAAGTTCGTGTTAGTCTGTTGCAGTTATAAATAAAAAGTGAAAGCGGAACGAGTTCGAGTTGTAAGGGAATGTCACAGTTAGTGGCTTAGAGTCCCACGAATCGTAAAACTGCTGTTCTACAGTCGCTTTAAAATCGGACGCATGAATCAAAGACATTTGTGGACTATTGTCGCCTTCTGTTTGACTGTTGTGGGAACACCCTCAATCGGTCGTACTCAAACAACTAAGGGAACTGCTCAAGTTTCCCCACAACCGAACAATCGTGAGGTTGTGAAAGTAGGAGAGTACCAATCTTCAACAGGGAAATCGGCTTCGGATGCTGTCGTTACTCGAATTCACGCTCACAGTATTGGAAGTCGTCAAGCGGCAACCCTTTTTATCCGAAATATTCCTGTGATCAGTTTTTTGAGTTCTAAGCCAGTTGCCAGTGCAGAGAGTAAAGTCGGTGCAATTGGAGATGATGGGGGCGTACAAGAGTACGCCCCTATTGCTAGGAACTCAGCTAAGGTTGCAAGTGTTGGGAATGTAGCGGCTTTGGATAACAAAGTTAGCATTGCTGACAATGACCCGGTTCAAAGAGCTGGTGTAATAGCAGCTAGGATCAACCAGTTGATCCGGGACGGTGCAGACGCTAGTCAGATTAGTGTCAGTTGGAATGGAGGAGGTGGATCTCCTGTAGCTAATCAAGCCCAACAAAAACCAGGCGATCGCTACGTGATCAAAATCAAGGGCAAAGAATTGGTGGAAATCAATGATAATACGCGGCTAGCCGATTCCACCAACAACTTAGCGAATGATGCCTTGCAAGCCACCAATCGCTTGCGGAGACTCTTAGGTAATGCCTCTCCCATTAACGAGATTGCTAATTTACCATCACGCTCACCAATTTCGTTAACCAATCTACCACAACAGATTGCCTCCAGAGTGCGCCTAAACTTCCAAGGTATTGCATCTTATTATGGTTATGATTGGGCGGGAAATCGCACTGCTAGTGGTAAGAGATTCAACCCAGAAGGCATGACAGCTGCCCATCGCAGCTTGCCCTTTGGTACACGAGTTCGTGTCACCAACACCCGTAATGGTCGTTCTGTAGTTGTCTCGATTACCGACAGGGGTCCATATATTCGGGGACGAATTATCGACCTTTCCTTGGGTGCAGCTAGGGTTATAGGGATGATCGGTAGTGGTATTGCACCAGTGAAGGTTGAAGTGTTGGGAAGATAAGTCTTGGGCATGGAGCACAGGGCATAAGAGTTAGAGGCTAAAAGCTGGGTAAGAATTTTTATCCTAATTCTCAATGTCCAATTCCCAATTTCCTAATTTTTAATTCCCCCTAGTTAAATCATCCCTTCCCCCTATTTCAGATATAAACTAACGGGGGAGGGATCAAGAAAAACTAGGGGTATTTTTGTGCGCCTGCTGACAACAGTCGCAGCTTTACGCTGCTATTTAACTAAAAACCGCTCGGAAAACAAGTGTGCAGTTCCAGAGGATCTGGTACTAGATGAAACGAGTAGTTGGTATCAGACGGCCGTCGGTCTAGTCCCGACTATGGGAGGGTTGCATCAAGGTCATTTAAGCTTGATTCAACGAGCGCGTCAAGAAAATTCTACGGTGATTGTCAGTATTTTCGTCAATCCCCTGCAATTTGGGCCTCAGGAAGACTATCAAAGCTACCCTCGGACTTTAGAGTTAGACGTGCAAATGTGTGGACAAGCGGGGGTAGATATAATTTTTGCGCCGACTCCGGAAGAAATGGGAGTTTCGCAGAAGAATATACAAGAATCGCAAGTTACACAAGTACTCCCTCCATCTGCTATGATATCTGGCTTGTGTGGTAGTTCTCGGCTAGGTCACTTTCAAGGTGTGGCAACAATTGTTACCAAGCTTTTTAACTTGGTGCAACCTGATCGAGCCTACTTTGGACAAAAGGATGGTCAGCAACTAGCCATTATTAGAAGGCTGGTAGCTGATTTGAATTTGTCCGTAGAGATTGTTGCTTGTCCAACGGTGCGGGAAGTGTCTGGTTTGGCCTTAAGTTCCCGCAATCAATATTTGACTGCAACGGAAAAAGAGCAGGCGGCGGTGTTGTATCGCGGCTTGCAGCAAGCTGAAGCTGCGTTTCTCGCTGGCGAACGCGATTCTGGCAAGCTGATAGCGTTGGTACAGCAACAATTGGCAATGGTCAGTACTATTTTCGTGGAATATATTGAATTGGTTGAACCGACTACATTGATGTCTTTAGGAAAAGTTGAGGAGGAAGGAATGCTCGCGATCGCAGCTCGTCTTGGTTCTACACGTTTGATTGACAATATCATTTTATGCGATCGCCTACCCATCATCGCCATTGATGGCCCAGCCGGGGCTGGAAAATCCACCGTGGCTCGGCAAGTGGCAGCAAACCTAGGATTAGTATATTTAGATACGGGTTCTATGTACCGTGCTGTGACTTGGCTAGTGCTACAAAAAGGAATTGCCATTGATGATGAATGCGCGATCGCAGAATTAGCTAACCAGTGTGAAATTCAACTTACTCCCAGTCAGGATTTGCAATCTCCTGTGCGGGTTTGGATTGATGGTACTGATGTTACCCAAGAAATTCGCACTATTGAGGTGACATCAAAGGTATCAGCGATCGCAGCGCAAGGTGCTGTACGTAAAGCACTGGTGAAACAACAGCAAAACTGGGGCAAAAGAGGTGGTTTGGTAGCCGAAGGACGGGACATTGGTACTCATGTGTTCCCCGATGCGGACGTGAAAATTTTCTTAACAGCCTCTGTGAGTGAACGCGCACGTCGTCGCCAGCAAGACTTTAAAAAACAAGGTCAACCCGAAGTGAATTTAGAGCAGCTGGAACGGGACATTGCTGAACGTGACTGGAAAGATAGCACTCGCAAAGTGTCCCCTTTGAAAAAAGCAACCGATGCGATTGAAATTCAAACGGATGGACTAAACGCATCTGAAGTCACTGCACAAATAGTTAATTATTGCCAACAGCGTTTGTCTCTTTAGTGATCATTGCAGCTTGCTGCTAGTTTTGATTTAAAAATGATGGTGAGTGAGCAACAACTCACCATTATATAATTAACTTTAAAAAAGTAATATTTAGCTAATTTAACCAAAGGCTATTTTTAATTTTTATGCGATATTTTACTTAAGTTAAGTATTACTTCTTCTGGCTTTAGGAGCATCACTTGCAAACCAATTAATACCACTAATGATATATGTATCAAAGCTCTTAAATTAGCTAGATATGGGAAAGCACTTATGCTAGGACTTAACATCATGGCATTTGAACTTCCCCCATTACCTTACAACTATGACGCTCTAGAGCCATACATTGACACTCAAACTATGCAGTTGCACCATGATCAGCACCATCAAGCTTATGTTAGCAATGTCAATGCTGCCTTAGAAAAACATCCAGAACTGAATTCTAAAAGCATTGAAGAATTGATTATTAATATCAATAGTCTGCCGAAAGATATTCAGGCAACCGTGTGTAATAATGGCGGTGGACATATTAACCATGCAATGTTCTGGCAAATCATGGCACCTCATGCGGATGGTGAACCAACAGGTGCGATCGCAGATGTAATTAACGACAACTTCGGCAACTTTGAAAACTTCAAACAGCGCTTTAATGATTCTGGAGTCAAGCAATTTGGTAGTGGCTGGGTTTGGCTTGTCCGCACTCCTGAAAACAGGTTTGAAATTATTAGTACACACAACCAAGATAGTCCCATAACATCAGGCAGTTTCCCAATTATGGGTAATGATGTCTGGGAACACGCTTATTATCTCAAATACCAAAACCGCCGTCCTGAGTATTTAAAACAGTGGTGGAATGTCGTCAATTGGGATGAAATCAACAAACGTTTGCAGATATCAATGCACTAAATAGGAAAGAGATGCCATTAATTTAGATCGCGCTGTGCTCTATTTATGAGAACACAGCGTTGATATTGTCTATTTTGTGCCTCTGCTGATCGCAAACGACAATAAACCAGATGAACTTAATACACTACAAAGCATAAAAATGTCGATTTATTATCTACCTAAATACCAGAAGTGTTGAATGTTAAGAAAAAACCGATAAAAATAGCCCAAAATATGATAGATTTTGGGCGAAGGACTAAAATATCTTAGTTTAACGTGATTATAAAATCATTTCCCAAGATTGTCAAAGAC
>JAHHHF010000010.1 GCA_019359495.1 Goleter apudmare HA4340-LM2 | reverse complement strand
AATGGCTTCACTTAAATCTGCTTCCAGTAGGATCTTAAGGCAACAATATAAGTCAGAAATAGGTAAGTTTTACTGGGGTGAAAAAGTTAAACTATGGCATGACTCTAAATGCGTAGTTTCATGTGGCAGAGCGCCACTAGAAATAGTCAAAGATTATATTAAAGAACAATCAGGTGGGAAAGAATGATTGTTTACTGCGCTCCGCTCCGCAGACCTCTATCCATCCCCACCGTGTAGACGGATGGGGTTTTCCGCGAATTTAGATAAAGACAGGAGACAGAAAAAACAAAGTAATATTTTCTGAAAGTTATTAGTTAAGCAAGTATGGGGATAGAGAAATTGGGATAATATTGCTCAAGAAGCATCTACTAGTCTGTCAATTTTGTTTTGAGGGATTTTTGGTAGTGTGAGCGTCTCGCTCACGCGGGCAAGATGCTACAGTCCATCATTTTTATCTTGACAGACTACTACTATTACCTCTGGTTAAAAAGGAAGCAAGTGAGTTAGTAGTCAGAGTAACGAGGCATTTGAATTTCATTCAATGTTGCTTATGCCCTTGCCATTGCTATTTGTCGGCAAGACTTGGAGTAACGGCGGCACATATTAGCGCAAGCCTTCATTTGTGCATCATCACCAAAGCGAAGCTCCTTTGGAGCAGCAATCTTGAGCGCAGCGTTCACAGACTTCTGCACAATCATCTGTACCTCACAGACTTGCAATCTACTGTAATTACAATTTTTTGCCGTGAAGTAAAAATATTAACCCTAGGTACTTTATATTATTCCTACAGGAATTATACGAGGCAGGGAATTTTCTCTTCCCGCCACTTAGTCAACGCCTGACAATCAAAACGCTTTTTGCTTTGGGAATCTCAGTAACCTACTTTTAGGAACGATATCTACTCTTATGCCTTGTTCTGCTACCCTAACCCAATTGGTTGAAGTTCTTTTAGCCCAGCCTGTAGACTTATCTGCATCTGCTTTAATGAAATTGAGCAGTGGTATACAAACAGATACCCGTATGCTTCAGCCGGGTGAGGTGTTTGTGGCTTTGCGGGGTGAAAATTTTGATGGCCATGAGTTCGTACCGGCAGCGATCGCTCAGGGTGCATTGGCAGCTATTGTTGATTTTGACTACGAAAATCCAGGATTGCCAGTACTGCAAGTCAAAAATACTCTAGAGGCGTATCAAAAAATTGGCAGATGGTGGCGCGATCGCTTTAATATCCCAGTGATTGGGGTGACAGGTTCTGTCGGTAAAACCACCACAAAGGAACTGATCGCCGCAGTTTTGGCAACCCAAGGACAAGTCCACAAGACTTATGGCAATTACAATAACGAAATTGGTGTCCCTAAAACCCTGATAGAACTGCATACAGAACATGAATACGCCGTGATTGAAATGGCAATGCGGGGTAGGGGACAAATTGCCGAACTAACGCAGATAGCCCGTCCTACCATTGCTGTGATTACCAATGTGGGCACAGCCCATATTGAGTTACTCGGTTCTGAAGAGGCGATCGCCGAGGCAAAATGTGAGTTACTGGCCGAAATGCCCCAAGATAGTGTCGCCATCCTCAACCACGACAATCCCTTATTAATCTCCACGGCGGCAAAAGTTTGGCAAGGACAAGTAATCACCTATGGCTTATCAGGCGGGGATATTTCAGGGCGTTTGCTGGATAACGAAACTATAGAAGTAGGAGGCATGAGCCTACCTTTACCCCTGCCTGGGCGTCATAATGCGACTAATTTCTTAGCAGCCTTGGCAGTAGCTAGAGTACTAGGAATTGATTGGGCATCCCTGCAAGCTGGTGTCACAGTCAATATGCCCACAGGGCGATCGCAGCGATTTACTTTGCCCAACGATGTGGTAATCTTAGACGAAACTTATAATGCTGCACCAGAAGCTATGTTAGCAGCATTACAATTATTGGCAGACACCCCTGGAAAACGTAAAATAGCCGTTTTGGGTGCAATGAAAGAATTGGGAGCGCGATCGCCAGACTTACACCAGCGAGTCGGAGAAACAGCCCGCCAGCTGCAATTAGATGCTTTATTCGTGTTGGTGGATGGAAAAGATGCTGAAGCGATCGCTCAAAGTGCTGATGGTATACTCTCCGAATGTTTCACCACCCATGCCGAGTTAGTTACTAGATTGAAAACATTTGTGCAATCAGGCGATCGTTTATTGTTCAAAGCAGCCCATTCCGTAGGACTAGATCGAGTTGTCAATCAGTTTCGTGCAGAATTTTCTAGCTGAACTGAGAAAATTTCAGAAATTACCATGATCAGGGTGTAGCTTACCTCTATGTCAGTCATCCAATCAGGCAAATTGTTGCTCGTAAATCTGTTATTTTCAACAAATTTGAGCAAATCTACCCGCATCTATCTTTTTCTATCAGCATTCTATTTAGCTACGCATCCTTGGGTGAAGACGCGATTCATCGCGTCTTCAGATGTTCTATTTGTTGCATTCTTTTTTCAAATTGGTATTACCTGATTTTCTATTCCCCTACATAATAAAAAAAAGTCCGCTTTCGCGGACTTGTGGACATTGGATAAGGTTAAGTTGTCACCAAGAGCGCCTACAAGTTGTTAGATGCTATGTTTATTCTTCAAGATTCAACTAAAAAAATCAAGTCTTTTAAATCAACTATATAGACATAAATATAGGCTTTAAGTCTCTTATTTTTTGATCAATCCTACTTCAGCAGGAAGCATCATAATTAAAAAAATCCATCCCTAAAACTCTTACTCTCTGCGCCTCTGCGTGAAAAAAAATTCATACTTTCACAATGAAGATGATCACTTACTTGGCTTGACAAAGGTCTTCTGGTAATCGCTGAATTACCCGTTGAAAAACAGATGGATCATCTAATTCTTGAGACAGAATTAATGCCCCTTGAATCATGATCACCGTATATTCCCCTCGATAATGGGCGAGTTTCTCATTCATCCCGGCTGCGATTAAAACATCAGCGATCGCATCAATCCAGGTTTGCAGAAGTGCTTTAACTTGATCATGAAACACATCACGCGCCGAACCCAGCAACAAAATAGCAAACAGACATCACATGACGGCAACTTCAGCAATCGGCTCACAAGTATGGACTAATGGTAATAATGGACCTAATTGTTCTTGCCCATTCACCGCCAACTCGCTATGACACAAATACACTTTTTCCGATACACGGGAAAGTAAATCTACTAAAATCTTTCGTAGTCGTTGTTCTTCTGCTAATCTCTCATCTTCTGCTGTCCAAGGCGTACCCAACCTATCTTGCAAAAATAACGGCGCACCAAATAGAGTAGCTGCACCACCTTTTGCCCATAACGGCGAACCAGCATCTAGCCAGAAATGTCGGCGATGAGATCTTCTACTAGCACGATATTGAAAGATGGTGGCTAAGGTGACAGCTTTTTTGGTAGTACCAATGCGATTTAAAGGATACGGGTTGGCGGTAATAGTCCCACGCCGCAGCAGTTGGATAAAGTCCACCAGAGTAGCTTCCGCATTACTCTGTTCTGAGTCGAGAGATGGAGAAGTTTGACGCAGCCTGGTATTAATTTCCCAATAATGTTGGGCGGTTTCTAGCAATTCTCGCAGTACTGCTAGTTCTTCATAAGGAGGGTTGTAATCTTTACAAAGAAAGTGTTGTATTGCTAGATACAACAGGGAAATTGGACTAGGAATCAGACGCTGTGCTTGTTGCGATCGCTGTTTTTCTAGCCACTGTAATATCTCACTGTAAGCTGTAGTGGCAGCATAACCGATTCTATCCCAGCGCTCGAATGTTGTTACTGGTAGTAAATTAGGGCGATCGGGATGAGGTTCAAAGCAGTAATCGGCGATTAAGCCGGCGCGGACTGGATCAATCTCAGTACTGAGTTCTGAAGGGAGATCTAGTGCTTTTTGTTTCTTGCCCAACACCACCAACATTTCTGCCACCGCATCCCGATCTACCAAGCGTCCCAAACCCGGATAGACTAAAGCCAGCATGGTAAGTAAGGCGCGGATGACGGGTGAACTAATTAAGGGGCGTTGGTCGTTGAGTGGTTCTACCTGAATGTTTTGTTTATTGAGGATTTCTATGAGAGTATAACGGGCGATCGCATCCAAACCAGGGGCAATTACTGCCACTTCTTCTGCTTCTACTTCCCCAGATTTGATCATATCTACAATCACTTCTGCTGTTTGTCGCAACAGTTGGGCACGGGAGGTAGTTTGAATTGATCGTACCGTTTCTGGTAAATTGAAAATTGCCATCGGTTCTCTGACTAATTCCTCCATTGGCGTTGCTAGGCTATGTGCCAAGGAATCTGGAAATGGTTCAGTTAAGCTTTCTACCTGACAGCGACCTCCTAGCCCTTCTAAATATTGCGGATCTGCTCCCAATCCCAACCGGATCGCACCATCAGGATTATAGCTAAACGCCCCGACTGCACCTTGATCCAAGAGAAACTCAAATAACTGACGTGCTACACCAGGATAATCATCCACATCATCTGCCAGTATTGCCTGATAACGTTTAGCTAAATGCTGCTGATAGTTACTATTAGTTAACAAATGCTGACTGTAGAGTTCCGTAATAATTCCATAAGTGAGCAATCCCCTCTCTAAACACCAATTACGCCAATCTAGCAACAAACTTGCCAAGAATTCTGGCTCTAGATTAATGGCACTCTCATCTAAACCCTTGATTAAAATTTCGGCAATCTGTTCACAAGATATGCCACCATAAGCTGATAATTGCAATAAATCTAGGATGCGACGCACCAGACGATACTCATTTATTCCCACACGACCCAAGGTTTCTGCATCCAGATGAGAACCCCAGAGTTTCGTTGCCAATTCTTGCTCAGTTTCTGGGCGTAACCTTACCGGAAATTGCGCCTTCAGATGCAACGACTCAATCAACAACGGCCAAAATAAAATTACTTCATCTTGAAAAAAACCTAATGGTGTCTTAGCGCGTACCGGATATTTACCTAATGTCTTAGTAATAATTATATTCCCTAGCTCACGACGATTATCATCATTAGCAGCTAGAATCAAAACACCTGGTTCCGTTTGACGAATGTACAAAAGCTTTCCTGTCTGCTCATTTTTCTTTTGTTGTGTTTTTTTAGTATAAAATGATTCAAAATTGGGATTTTCAACTTGCAACCAACGACAAAAATAGTCCACTAAACGAGTCGTTTTACCACTGCGACTAGCACCCACAATCCAAACAGAATCAGCAACCACAAACCATCTCCTTATAGATTTGTTAGTTTAGCTCGTGCATTAACTTAAGGTTAAGAATCACCAAAATATGCTGGATGATTGCCTACGATGAAAAACATTTATAGCCAAAAAATATACCCTTTCTTACTGGCTAGTTACCGTTGGTACTTACGAACCCCAGAACGTTCTTTAGATGAGGCTTACAAGGCAGCATTCAAGATTAAGCAAATAGAAGATGAACATTTTAATGGTAACAAAATAGACTCTAGTTCAACAGTTTACAGCAGTAATGTCCTTGATTATTTTAAATCAGACCTCAAAAAACAATTAAAAATTGCTCAAATGCGGCTAACAGAGTTTAAAGCTAGCCGTTGGTTTTCCAATGAATCTTATCAAAGATCTGCTAATAAAGCAGGCATAGAATATCCCAGCCCTACTGAAACATTAGAAAAGCTAAAATTTATTGATCAAGTTATATCAAAATATATTGACGCGGATTTTGAGACATCTGTCCCAGTGTTAGTTGATCATCCTCCAACTGTACAAGCCAATTCAGAAAGCACTCAAACCTTAACACCAAAGTTACCCAAGAAAAACTCTATTCAAAAAACTAAGGGCAAAGCTGACACCACAGGAATATTACCCAGGTCTATTTTAAGCACTATCACTCGTCTACAAGTTGAATTAGACCCCAATTCTGAACAAGATGTTGTTAAAAATTTCCGGCTGGCTCAAAAAAGAACTATTATCTCTATCAGGTTTGTATTACTTTTAATTATTGTACCTCTACTCACACATCAGCTAACAAAAACATTAATAGTAACCCCTATACTTGAACGGTTTAAAACAACCGATACAGAGCAAATATTTCTGAATGAGGAGATGGAAGAAGCCGCCCTTGGAGAAATGCAGAGGTTTGAAGAAAGAGTTAGATTTGAAAATTTAATTAGTAATGCTCCTCCAATTACTTCTGAAGAGATGGAATCTCAGATTAAAGATAAAGCTCTTCGGATTGCTGATGAATTTCGTCAAGAAAGCACGAATGCTATTAAAAATGTTTTTGCAGATATTTGCTCTGTAATTGCATTTATTTGGCTCTTGGTTGTGAGCAAAACTTCTATCATTGTACTCAAAGATTTTATCGATAATATTATTTATGGTTTAAGTGACAGCGCTAAGGCATTTATTATCATTCTGTTTACAGATGTATTTGTAGGTTTCCACTCTCCTCACGGCTGGGAAATAGTTCTAGAAGGTATATCGCGTCATTGGGGATTACCAGCAAATAGAGATTTTATCTTCTTATTTATTGCCACATTTCCAGTGATTTTAGATACAATTTTCAAATATTGGATTTTCCGTTATTTAAATCGCATTTCACCTTCCGCAGTTGCCACATATCGTAATATGAATGAATAGGGCATTGGGCATGGTAAATTAACAGATACCAAACGACAAATAACAAATGACAAACCCAGCAATTATCTCAATTAGTGTACCTGTATTTTTATTGATTTTTCTGGGTCAGATACAATCCTTGGGAAATGCAAAACTAAGTCAGCCAGAATGTCAATTAAAAAAGTGGAATATACCAGCATTTTTGATTGCTAAAAATCAAATCACATCTTCTACTAAAACCAAAGCAGCATCGGTACTACTCCCAAGAATACCCGTTACTTGTTGCCAAGATGATGGCTCTTGTCTAGACGAAGTTATCTATAAGAATGAAAATGGTAAACCATCAGATAAGAAAGCACTTTTGACAGCTATAGATCGCAGTCTACAATACCTGAAAACTGCTAGGGCTGAGAATGCTTATAAAGCATATCAAATTCCAGAAATCACACGCGATCGCGTGCTGAAAAGTTTAACCAGATTCCGCCAGTTGTTAATCACAACTAATTCACCAACTGAACTACATGCAGCCATAGAGCGTGAATTTGTCTTATACCAGTCAATTGGTAAAGACAGCAAAGGCTCAGTTTTGTTCACCGCCTACTATGAACCTTTTTATAGCGCTAGTCGGGTTCCTACACCTAAATATCGTTATCCAGCTTACCGATTACCACCAAATTTAAAATCCTGGACTAAGCCTCATCCCACACGGCTAGAACTAGAAGGAGCCGATGGTTTACAAGGCGCAAAAGGTAAGCTAAGGGGATTAGAATTATTCTGGTTTAGCGATCGCCTGGAACCCTACATGATTCAAATTCAAGGTTCTGCCAGGTTAAAACTCACCGATGGTACTGAAACTACAATTGGTTATGCCGGGAATACTGCTTATAACTATAAAAGTATTGGACGAGAATTAGCGAATGATGGCATCTTCTCTGTGGAAGATATAACTATGCCTGTCATCCTCGACTACTTCCAAAAGTATCCCCAAAAATTAAATGTTTATATCCCCCGCGATCCTAGCTTTGTATTTTTTCAAGAAAATCAAGGTGCGCCAGCCCAAGGTTCTATTAACGTATCACTAACAGCAGAACGTTCAATAGCTACCGATAAATCTCTCATGCCACCTGGTGCTTTAGCTTTGATTCGCGCTCCTATCCCTTTTGTTAATTCTACAGGTGAAATGGAGCATCGGATAGTAAGTCGTTATGTCCTTGACCAAGATACAGGCGGTGCAATTAAAGGCGCAGGCAGAGTTGATTATTTTTTAGGTACTGGTAAAGTAGCAGGCGATCGCGCTGGTGTCACAGTTAGTGACGGACAATTATTTTATTTGTTACTGAAGCCATAAAATTAAATTTACCTGTTTTTTATAATAAATAGAAATCAGATTTCTTAGAGAATTTGAGTATATTAGGCTAAGTCTTTGCACAGTAGAATATTTATTTTTATCCTCGGTTATACCAATTTTAATAATGTTTGTATAGCATAAATTTTTCGTAGGGGTACAACATTGTTACACCCCTACCTGTTACATGATTTTTTAAATTTGATATTAGCTAGGAACCATAAAAACAATTTTTCGTCATCTTCTATAACTAGTTTAATTAACCATAACGAATACTTCACTTAAGAAGTATGGATATAGGAATCGTACTTGAATCTTGCTAAGTATACTGAGAAATAAGCCTTTGTATAGCAAGCTTCTAATACCAATTTAATATGAAGACGCATATAAATACCCCACCCGCGCTAACGCGCACCCTCCCCTTGCTAAGGGGAGGGTTGGGGAGGGGTAAAATTCTATGCAGCTTCACAAAGAATTGGTATAAGCAATTTGGTTTTTCATAAATCAAATATGAATCCTATAGTTTTAACTATCATCCATCAAGCAGAGGTGTGAGTAGTGATCAGGATTTTAGTTGATGCCGATTTAATCTTAGAAAGTCTGATAAATCGCCACAACTGTGTAGAAGATGTCAAGAAAATATGCTGCAATATGTTACATCCGTTAATCCAGATATATATTACTGATGTTGGTAGGCAGAAAATTTATGACTATATTAGTCGGTTACAAAATACTCATATTGCTGAAATAGTAATCAATTGGTTACAAGAGAAAATACAGATATGCTTTGTTGATCAGGGTATTCTCCAGCAAGCACGCTCATCACCCCTGAGAGATTTTGAATCTGCGGTTGAACTAGTGTGTGTCAGGACTCATCAATTAGATGCGATCGTTACCCATAAACGGGAAGATTTTACAGAAGTACCACATCAGTTTTGCGTGTGGTCAATCACAGACTTATGTACACGAGCCAATCTAGAAAGTCAGCTACAAGCAAATATATCTTGATTTCAACACAATAAGATTTGCACTCATGGTTTTATTTTTGGCTACAAGAAAATATATGGAAGCTGCACATACCCTGGAATGAACTTCTGATGATCTGAAAAAGTGTCATTCTGAATGCACCACTAAGGGATGAAAGTTGTATAGCTGAATGCAAACAAGACTTAAGTAAAGCAAGGGTTTGAGACAGATACTTAAATTTTTTTTCCTAAATAAATTATGGGTATCAAGAGTTTAAGCAAAAGTTTTTCTGGTGATTTTTAAGCGCAGGTTTTTTTTGGTGCTACGATCTACGACTATAGATTAATAGAAAAGTCCTGTACCTGTGAAAGAAAAGCCAAAACCAAGGATCGCTTTGCTTCGTGAAAAAGCAGGGCTAACCCAGCTTGAGTTGTCGCGTCTTGTGGGCGTCACTGAAAGCACTATCCAGAACTGGGAAAGCGGTAGAACTGGAACAGACCACATAGAAAGAATCATTAGGTTTTGCAAAGCTTTAAATTGCCAAGTAGAAGACCTAATTGAATACGTCAACGAGTTACCAAAAGAGTCAGTTGTACCACCCAGTTCATTAAGCGAAATTCGTGATTTATTAGGGACTGATGAGGTACTTACCTCAACCGCTAGTCCTGACACTGAAGTTGCTTCCCAGGGACAGAGAGAATAGAGGCGGAGGAGCAGGGAGCGAGGAGAGGGGGAGAAAATAGATAATAAATGATTCCCCTTACCCCATTCCCCTAATTCTTTCTATTTTGTTGCCATAGAGTATCAACAGTGACGAATTGATAGCCTTGCTGTATGAGTTGAGGAATCAAAATTTGAATTGTTGCCACAACATCTTGTCCACCACAAGCACCATCATGCAATACAATTAATGAACCATTTTTGACCTGCCTGATAACTCGCTGTACCACAGTGCTAACCCCTGGTAGTGCCCAATCTTCGGGGACAACGCTCCACATAACTGGGCGATAATTCCACTGTAGAAATAGTTCTAAAGTTTTGGGTGTAAATAAACCATTAGGCGGTCTAACATCGCGTACTTGTTCGGGTAGCAGGTTACAGGCATGATGGATGGCAACTTGGGTCTTTTCTAAGCTTTCCTTGAGTTTTATGGGGGAAAGCATGGGAAACGAGCGATGATCGTAGCCATGCAATCCAATCCAGTGTCCACGATCGCATATCTCTTTAGCAATTTCCGGCGATCGCTGGACACAAGCCCCCAACCAAAAAAAACTCGCCTGGATATTGTAACGCTCTAAAACTGCCAATACTTGGGGTGTGTATCGGGGATGAGGGCCATCATCAAATGTCAGGGCGATCTTCTGAGAATAGCGATCGCCACTCCATAAGCATTGGGGAAATGTCGGTTGGAGAATTTTGTAAACAAATGGAAATAGGGGAGCTAGTTGCATCTAAATTTCCCATCACTTAGAGGATATTTGTCAAGTCCAAGATGGTATAAAAAGTCTAAAACTCAAAATCCAAAACGGTATTACTCCTCTTGTTAATTATCATAAATTATTCATAAAAATATCACCAACTCCTTCAAGAAGTCGGTGATATGAGTGTTGTAATTTTATTAAATCAAATGGGATTGCTATCTCAAATCGATTTATTGATTAAAATCATTTAAATCACTCCATCCAAAGATATATCTAACAATATTCATTCTCAAGAAAGAGCATTTTAATCTAGATATTTCGTTAAATTGCTATTTATGTAATCAACAAGGGCTAGTTATGGCTAACAATTTGGTAGATGGTATTATTCCTTCACAGCCTCCTATTGAACCACAGTCTGATGTTTATGTACTCAAGTCGCGTTTAGAATGGGGAGAACCAGCTTTTACCATCCTAGATGTGAGCGATCGCAGAACCTATAATGAAGGACACATTATGGGAGCAATGGCAACACCAATAGATGAATTGGTGCATACAGCATCATCATCTCTGGACAAAAGCCGTGATATTTATGTTTACGGTACGACTGAAGAACAAACCACCCAAGCCGCACAATCACTGCGTTCTGCTGGATTTGAGCATGTATCTGAACTCAAAGGTGGTCTTGCTGCATGGAAAGCTATTGGTGGACCAACAGAGGGCATTATAGAATCACAAACACCTGCCGGTGCAGATGATTATAACGTTGTATCTCGGATACAAAATCATGTAGACAACTTGCAAAAATAGGTCATGAGGCATGAGGGAGCCACTGCTTTGGGAAGACAGCGCCGTGGGCGGGTTTCCCAACTTGTAGCAAGTGGCGTCATGGGGCATGGGAATAGACTGTGCCCTTACCCTTAACCCCTCGCACTGAGCGAAGCCGTACTCTTCCGGGGAAGCAAGCTACGCGTTAGTGTCTCCGTTCGCGTAGCGTCTCCGGCAGGACAAGGAGAAGGATTGACCCTTGACTTTTCAATGTTCAAATAAATCTTTGAATTGCAACAAATCTAAAGATACTATTGTTGGTAGAACTTGAAAGCATTCTTGAGCTAATTGCCAGCGTTCTTCTCGTTTGAGTATTTCGGTAAGTTTCTGCTGCACACTGAGTAAGTAGCGCACATCGTTAGCAGCATAATTGAGTTGGTTGTCAGATAAATTAGCTGCATTCCCCCAATCAGAACTTTGAGCACTTTTATCGAGTTCTATTTTTTCCAACTCTTGCACAACATCTTTTAGTCCGTGACGATTGGTATACGTGCGGGCTAATTTACTGGCTATCTTGGTGCAAAAAACCGGGTTGACTTGAATTCCTAGGTGATAACGCAAGGTGGCGATGTCAAACCGTGCAAAGTGGAAAACTTTTTGGACATTCACAGCTTCTAAAAGTCGTTTGAGGTTTGGTGCGTCGGTTTGCCCTTTAGCAATGCGAATGACAGTCACCTTCCCCTCTGAATTACACAGTTGGACGAGACACAAACGATCGCGCTGTGGCAATAATCCCATCGTTTCAGTATCGACAGCGATCGCTTCAGATTCTAAATACTGCGATAAGGCTGCATCACTAAGATCGCGATCGCTCACCTGGAAATCATCTAATGTCATGAATCACTCAATAAAAAATGCAGTGTCTACCAGACAAAAGTCCTATTAGACACTACATTATTTTTGTCCAAAAAAATCAGAAATTAAATCTACCTCGCGTGTAAAAAAATTTGTGTGAGGTAAACTTCACCCTTTTGATTGGCTGCAACACCAATCCCAGTCAGATTGTACTTGCCTTTGATATTCTGGAGATGTCCAGGGCTATTAAGCCAACCATTAACAGCTTCGGACGCCGGATTACTGTATCCCTGGTTGAAAGCGACATTTTCTGCTGCATTGTTGTAGATGATGGGGATAGCAGTTACTCGCCGTTCAAATCCTTGATGACTAAACGGGACTTTACCGTTGGCCATATTTTGACTATGAATCCTTGCCTGTTTAGAGATGTTTGCGTTGAGTTTCAACTTTTGCAGTCCCTGAGCAATGCGATACCGATTAATTTGGTCAAAAACCGATTTTTCTAAAGCAGCAGTTTTGAAAGTAGTAGATGTTGCAACCTGATTTGCATTAATCGATAACGGTTGATGATGAATCGGTTTTTTTGTAGAAGTGTGGACTGGAAAAGAAGCAGTTGTCAATTCACTGGCAAGGACAAGCGTACTTAAAGCAACGCCAAAAGCAGTCTGTCGGAACATGGAGAACTACATAACCTATAGAGTTATAAGACCTATACTCTACCTTATAGTTCCTAGAATATATACTAGGATACTATTAAGGCTTGATGAACTTAAATTTTTTTTTCATGTCATTGTCAGTAAATACAATTAATCGCCTCCAAATTTTAATACTTAAACTGGTTAGTCTTGATTGAGATGCGCGCCTTTACCGAAAAAATATGAAAATTTCATGAATCAATAAAAAGATAATGTAGTATCAACTAATTAAATGTCATAGACACTACATTATCCTAAAAAAAATTGGTATCAAAAATTTATCCGAGTTCGTAGTAAGCACTTTAATGCTTACTACAAACGATTAATGTAAGTAAGTCGGTGGGAAAAAACAAAACTAAGTTAAGAAAGATAAACAAAGCTATAGTCCTCTTCCCTCCTGCCTTGTCATAACGATAATTTTCAACACTGAGCTACTTACTAGACCATTAGATTTGAATTTGGCAGACCTAAGAAAGCACAAAAATTTGCGTTAAGTAAAATTTACCGTTACCACTCTTAGCAACGCCAATCCCTGTGAGGTTGAAATTTCCTTTGATATTGGCTAAATGCCCTGAACTTTTAAGCCAACCTTGAACTGCCTTTGTCGCAGGATCGCCATCACTGTTATATGCAACATTTTCTGCGGCAGATTTGAAGGTAATACCAGTTGCTTTAAATCGCTGATCAGCACCGTTATGACTAAATGGAACTTTACCGCTAGCCATGTTTTGACTATGAATTCTTGCCTGCTCATCGGCGGCGGAGTTACGTGTGAGAGCAGGGAGATTTAGGGAAGCTCTGTAGCTGTTAATTTGCTGTAAAACTGATGCTTCCACAGAGGCGATATCGCCGCTAGATTGTGAGCCTTGAGAGTTATTTGGTGAATCTTGAGAGTTATTTGGTGAGCCTTGAGAATTATTTGGCGAACCTTGAGAGTTATTTGGCGAACCTTGAGAATTATTTGGTGAACCTTGAGAGTTATTTGGTGAACCTTGGGGATAAGGTGAACGCCGAGGATAACTTCTACTTCTGGGATAATATCTAGCCTGGATATTATTACTCGCTACATTTTCAGACTTCGGCATAGAAGTTTGATCTGCTACAGAAACAGCATTCGCTCCACTAGTAAGAACGAAAGTTCCTAAAGCAATTCCGTAAATTGTTGTTTTGATCATTACTTATAGCCAGCTCTGTAGTTGCTGAACGTAAACGTTCAAACCATCTAAGCAGACTGTTATAAATTGAACAAATGCGATATATCTTTGTATATCTCTGCTTCCGTCAATATATGTTCAAAAATTACCAGTAACCTTGAGAATGCACAAATTTATGCAAAAAATTATGCTGTCAACCGGAAAATTTCTTCTATCTTGAGGATGATTATTTAGATTATAAACCATTATAAATAAACTATATATACCTCCTAATTTCAGGGTTTGAGTATTGATGATCTAATGGATAGAATAATAAGATTTTGTTGATAAATCATGGTTCTTGCGAAAAATTCAGCAATTTTATCAAAAATTAGCTCAAAGCTCCTCAACAATTAAATGATTTTTATTGATATTACTGGTGCTATCAAAATTACTAAATTTCAGCCAGATAACAGTAATTTCACTAGAATAAAACTAGGTAAAAATATGATTGTCAACAAACCTTTTACACGGGCAAAATAAAACCTCCTAAGAAACCGTAGTTGCTTATGAGAGCAATAAACCGTTGAGGAGTAGAGCTAAAGATTGAGTCAGCGCCTAAAGTCTAAAACTTGCCCAAAATTAGACTTGACTCCTAAACCAATGATGAAAGTTGGTTGTGAAAAGCCAAGAATTCAGTGGCGTTTTTGGGATTGTCGAATTGGAAACGAGAATCGTCAGGGTTGGAACTCAGAACTGTTTGCATCGAAAGCGATCGCTGTATTATTATTTAACAGTCACTATTGCAACTTAACTTTCTTGAGCAAGCTGCGCTGGTAACTCCCGTACTTAATAGCGGTTAATCGACAATTAAATTCTAAAAGTTAGATATTACAAGGCTTTCAACTAAAAAATCGCTGCTACTTACCCATTTGATGTTGAGCATCAAAGATCGCCTAATTATTGATTTCCAATAACCCAGGTGGTGGTGTAATTTCTACACGCCGACTCTGTAAATCTACGACAGGTGCGATCGCTTCCACAAAGGGAATCAAAACTGTCTTTTGTTTTTTCTCACCAGCAAAAGCAGGATCGAATTTCACTTCCAGTAAATCATGACCTGCGGAAAATACATCTATCACTGTACCCACGAGTTCACCTGATGCTTGCAAAAAGACTGACAAGCCAATTAAATCTGGGATGTAATATTCGCCCTCTGCCAATTGCGGGCGATCGCTAGCTGGTACCATTAATTTACAACCCCGCAACTCCTCAACTTGGCTGCGGTTGTCTACACCAGCTAGTTTGATCACATACAAGTTTTTGCCATCAATATAACGTCCCGACAGTAATTCAATTGGTTGGGGTTCCTTTTCTTCAGGACGTAACAACCAGCGTTTTCCTGGTACTTCAAACCGTTCAGGGAAATCTGAGTCTGGATAAACCCGCATTTCTCCAGACAACCCTTGAGGTGCAACAATCTTACCAATTTCTAGCCACTCATCGGGATGGGAAATTGTGAATTGGGGATTATTAGCTCTCTGGCTCTGTTTCTTGGCGTTTTTCGCGTCCTTCGCCTCTGCCTTGCGGGAAGGCGCTTTACGTCTAATGCTGTTCATTCTAAATACCTAAATGATACAAGACGGCGGAAATCAACCACCCGTTGCAAATCAATGAAACGCTTATGGGATAGAAATTACAAATTACGCGCAGCAGTACTAGTAGTCTGTCAATTTTGTTTTGAGTCTCGCTCACGCGGGCAAGATGCCCGCTTTCCTGCTGGGTCTTTCAAATTTTGATTAAAAAGAGGATTTTTGTCTCGCTCACGCGGGCAAGATGCCCGCACTACAGTCCATCATTTTTATCTTGACAGACTACTAGGCTCTAACAACTGAGGACTGATACACTTGTTCAGCCACCTTAGCTAAACGCTGCATCCCAGTCACAATTTCTTCATCACTACCGGTGAGACTGATGCGTAAGCATTGGTGTTTGTGGGACCATTCTTCTTCTAAACCAGGGAAGAAGGTACTACCAGGTACAACGATTACACCTACTTGCTTCAGTTCCTGGTAGAATTCCCAATCTGTAGTTGGGAGATCCTGTAACCACAACCAAGCAAAAATAGCCCCTTCACCGCGATGTAAGAACCAGGGTAAATCCTTGGGCATTGCTGCTTCTAGAGTATTTTCTAAAACAGCGAACTTATTTTGATAAAAGGGGCGAATCACTTGCTCAGAAATTTGGGTGAGGGCACCGGAGTTGATAGCGCGGGCGGCGATCGCTTGTCCGTAGCGTGAGGAGTGTAAACTGGCATTAGCTTGGAAAAATTCCAGCGATTCCACGAGTTTTTCATCTCCAATGGCAATCCCGATGCGTTCTCCTGGTAATCCGGCTTTGGATAAACTTGTGCAGTGGATGATATTTTCTTGAAATATCAGGTTCATGTCGGTAAAATTCAGCGCTGGGAAAGGAGGAGCATAGGCAGAATCCACCAACACTGGTACATTGTAAACAGCCGCTAAGTCGGCAATTTTTTTCACTTCTTCGTCGGTGAGGACGTTGCCAGTGGGGTTACAGGGACGAGAAAATAATACACACCCAGTTTGTTCTGTAATTGATACTTGGCTAAAGTCTGGTCGGTATTTGAATCTATGAGCAGGTGCATCAATATCCAAGGATGGTTTGTATGCAACTAATGCTTCTGGCACGAGGCTAACACCACCATAGCCAGTGTAATCAGGACTCAGAGGCAGAACAATTTGCTTAAGTTCACCACTGGTGGTATGTCCACCAAAGGCGTTAGCTGCATAGAAATAGAGAGTTTGGCTACCAGGGGTAATTAAAATGTTGCGTTCAGTTAAATTTAACCCATAGCGGCGATTATAATCATTAGCGATCGCTTCAATAAAAGGCCCGTAACCTTGACTTGATCCGTAGCGACAAACCACCTCACCATATTCTGAACTAGCTAAGAGTTCCGCCGTACAATCCCGCCACAACTGTTCTACTTCTGGTAAAATCAACGGGTTGCCGGCACTCAAATTGATAAATTGCCGCCCTGCCCCAGCTTTTAAAGTTTCAATAATATCCTTCATAATCGCTCGCACGCCAGTCAGGTTGGACATTTGAGCGCCGATTTTAGTTAGGGCAGGATTCATAGGCTGTGATCAAACAAGTTAACTGAGGGTGAATAAATTCTGATTAAGGGGTTGCTGTTGACATCGTTACCTCAACAGCTTGTACCGCCTTTAACCAATCTAACTAGAGAATGGGATTTTTACAAAGTAGAACTGTCCTTAAGAGCAGTTCTCGTTGCCAGAAAAAATCAGAAAAATAATAGAGAAGTGTACCATGCACTCAGAAAATATTCCTTCAATGCCAAACTGCCCTTAAGTAAGTCGGTGATCACCAACCTAAACCATATTACGAAGCGTAAACACAACCAAAACCCTGACAAACCCCAAATAACAAATAACAAACACCAACCTTTAGCTATATTTGCACCGCTCTACTTACTTCTCGATATAAACTCATATCAACCTATTAATGCAACTTGACACAGGAGGGCTGAGTTGGAAGTTAAAGCAGCCGTGGCTTATGAAGCGGGTAAGCCCTTGACGATAGAAACAGTTCAACTATCGGGGCCAGAAGCCGGGGAAGTTCTAGTTGAAATTAAAGCTAGTGGCATTTGTCATACCGACGCCTATACTCTGTCTGGTGCAGATCCTGAAGGTTTGTTTCCGGCTATTTTGGGACATGAAGGCGCTGGTGTAGTAGTAGAAGTGGGTGCTGGTGTGACTAGTCTCAAACCAGGAGATCATGTGATTCCCCTCTACACTCCAGAATGTCGGCAGTGTAAATATTGCCTCAGCTTCAAAACCAATCTCTGTCAAGCAATTCGCCTAACTCAAGGACGGGGTGTTATGCCCAATGGTACTAGCCGCTTTAGTATCGGTGGGGAGATGATTCATCACTACATGGGTACATCTACCTTTTCTAACTATACGGTGTTGCCAGAAATTGCTGTCGCCAAAATTCGGGAAGATGCCCCCTTTGACAAAGTATGTTACATCGGCTGCGGTGTTACTACTGGTATTGGTGCTGTGATCAATACAGCCAAGGTAGAACCAGGTGCAAATATAGTAGTTTTTGGTTTGGGTGGTATTGGCTTGAATGTCATCCAGGGCGCGAAGATGGTGGGAGCCAATATGATTGTTGGAGTGGATATTAATCCCAGCAAACGCGCTTTAGCCGAAAAGTTTGGCATGACACACTTTGTTAATCCCCAAGAAGTCGAGGGTGATTTAGTTCCCTACTTGGTTGACTTAACTAATGGTGGTGCTGATTACAGCTTTGAATGTATTGGCAACGTCAATGTGATGCGTCAAGCATTAGAATGTTGCCATAAAGGATGGGGTGTGAGTGTAATTATTGGTGTAGCTGCGGCTGGAAAGGAAATTAGTACTCGTCCCTTTCAACTTGTAACTGGGCGAGTTTGGAAAGGTTCGGCATTTGGTGGGGCGAGGGGACGTACAGATGTGCCCAAAATTGTTGACTGGTATATGGAAGGTAAGATTAACATCGATGATTTGATTACCCATATCATGCCCATTGAGCAGATTAATGATGCTTTTGATTTGATGCACAAAGGGGAATCAATTCGTAGTGTGGTAACTTTCTAGTTTTCAGATTTGGCACTGTACAAATCTAGTTCAAATATAAATATTGCATAAAACTTAGTAGGGGTAGGTCTAAAAAGATCATCAATTATTTAATGATGATTTTGATGAACCTGCCTTTACCAGTTTTCTTCATTAGTTTCGTATGTGATTTTCTTTGTGAAACTGGGAAGAATAATATTCAGGCTATGAGATGCTTGTTTTAGTTCCAAGAATTAAGGCTTACTCTATAGCTGCAAATTATCAGTATTTTAGCTGATGACAATCACCTTCCATAGTGTAGCAAAATTTTAGTTAGTTACTCTCTAAATACCTTTTAATTATCCATTTCATTTTCGCCCGTTTTTATATCAATGCTTGAGCAACTTAATTTTTTGTCCAAACCTCAACTTCTTCAGTCTCCGTCAAAACTCAAATCTCAATTATCCACCTGGTCTATTTTGTTGACGGCAATTACAGTAGCGATCGCCACTGCGGCTACTATTTATCAACTCAATCACATAGCAGAACGCAGCAATAGGACTAGGTTGCTGTTAACTCGTGTTAAAGAGCAAGTCAGTAGGCTCAATGCTTTGGAATGGGAAGGAATTTCTAAAGGTGAAATTGATAAAGACTTAACTGAAGAACTTGCAGAAAGTAAAGAAAGTACCGAAAAAGTCCTGCAAGAACTAAGACAACTCCAACAGCAAAATAATCGACGGGATTTAGAAAAACTCTTTGCCTTTCATACCCAACATAAACAAGAAATAAACAAGGCATTAGAGTTAGTTGCTCAAGGCAAAGTCAAAGAGGCGATCGCTTTTGATGCAGATAGTATCGATGAAATCTATGATAAGTTGTATGCCGAGGTTACTATCCTAGAAGCAGATTACATAGCACAAAGACGGAAAACTAGAAACATAGCAGATTTTGGCACTGCCTTTTCTTTGATTTTTTCAACTACTATTATTGCCTTTTTATCCTATAAATACAACAAAAACTTGTGGTTCAAAAACCAAGAGTTAGCCGTAGCTTTTACAGAACTCCAGCAAACACAAAACCAACTGATTCAACAAGAAAAAATGGCAGCCTTGGGGCAATTAGTAGCCGGAGTAGCCCATGAAATCAATAATCCTCTGGGCATCATCCAAGCATCAGCAAGCAACACCAATCAAGCACTACAAGAAGCACTCGCGGATTTTCCTTCTTTGCATCAACGTTTGCAGCCTGAAGAAAGAGAGAGCTTTTTTCAACTGATTACTCATGCACTGCAAAACGAACCATCAATAGTCTCTCCAGAAAATCGAGCAATTAAACGCCAAATTACTGCTCAATTGAAAGAACATGGTATTGAAGATGCCAGATATGTAGCTGACCTCTTGATAGACATGGGCATAGGTGAAGATTCAGAGTTTTTACTGCCTCTATTCCAAGGTGAAAATTGTGAATGGGCTGTGCAGTTTGCTTATAACTTGACTTGCTGCTTTACCAATAACCAGCTGATTCTCAATGCTGTGGATCGCTCCTCCAAAATTGTCTTTGCTCTCAAGAGCTATTCTCATTCCGACCACAGTGGTAAAAAGCAGTTAATGCAAGTAACTGAAGGGATAGAAACAACGATCGCTATCTATCAAAGTCAACTCAAGCGCAATATCAATTTAATTCGAGATTATCAAGATATTCCTGATATTTGGGGATACCCCGATGAATTAATTCAAGTCTGGACAAACCTGATTTTCAACGCAATTCAAGCGATGGAATCAGGGGGGACATTGACTATTACTACCCATCAACAAGAACAAGGTATTGAGGTTAGTATTACAGATACTGGATCTGGGATTCCAGCAGAAGTACAACCAAAAATCTTTGATGCTTTCTTTACTACTAAACCTATTGGTGAAGGTAGTGGTCTAGGGTTACACATTTCCAAGAAAATTATTGACAAACACCTGGGAAGTATCAAAGTAGAGAGCCAACCAGGGCATACCCAATTTAGTGTTTGGCTACCTGTAGAGTCTGTTTAAAAATTTGGAGGAAATTTAACTATGTCTGATGCTGCCATTCTTTGTGTAGATGATGAAGCTTCCATTTTAAAAGCTCTCAAGGAACAATTAAAACGATGCTTTGGTAATCGGTATGTCTATGAAATTGCCCAGAGTGCTGAGGAAGCTTGGATGGTGATTGACGAGTTAGAACAAGAAGAAATCAAAATTCTGATTATTGTCTCTGATTGGCTAATGCCAAATGTTCGAGGCGATGAATTCTTGACTCAAGTCCACCAACGCTTCCCAGAAGTGATTACCGTCATGCTAACTGGACAAGCTGATGAAGTAGCTATTGAGCGTGCCAAACAACAAGCAAATCTTTATGCTTGCGTCCGCAAACCTTGGACGGAGGGAGAGCTACAACAACTTATTACTACAGCATTGAATTAATAGGTGATGCGGTATTCATAAATACTCTCCAAAACCATACCTCTCTGGGGCATGGTTTTTAAGTCTCCTCAACTTATTTAAGGGAGCAACTCCTCTTAAAACTGCTTGGCAAATTGGTTGTGAGGTTTGCGGATCATAACTGAAGTGAGATTCTTCTTTGGGTTTCAAAGCTTTTCGCTGTAAGCGATCGCTTTCTCCACTAAAGCAGAATTTTAGTAATTACATCTTTACCCAATTTTTAATTAGCAATCATCTCTATGAGTCCTATATATTGTTAGCTGCAATTACGGTAGCGATCGCCACTGCTGCTATTATTTAGCAACTCAATCAGATAGCAGAATGCAGCAATAACACCAGACTGCTCTTAGAGCATGTTTGAAAAGTTTTGGGCGAATATAATTCGCTACTACACAAACAAAGTCCGCCTGCGCGGACTAAGCAAAAATTAGGCCTTTTAAACCCACGGAGGTGGGTTTTGTCTGTGTGGCCAAGCCATTGCTTTGGGGAGACAGCGTCGTGGGCGGGTTTCCCGACTTGTTCGCGCAGCGTCTCTCCTTGGGAGAGGCGACTGTCGTCGAGTTCCCCGATTTGTAGCAAGTGGCGCGCGATTTCTAATCGCCAAGGCTAGTAGCGTGGCAAGGCTAAAATGTTGCAAACAATTTGGGAGCATCCCAAATGTGTAAATTTATTTTTTTGTAGTGCGGGCTTCTAGCCCGCTTCCTGGACATTAGGGAGCAAGATGCTCCCACTACAAATTTTATTTTTGCAAAATTGGGATGCTCCCAACAATTTTCTTGTGGTGCGGGCATCTTGCCCGCTAATTAGAACGGGCATCTTGCCCGTACTACAAGAGATTGCTAATACACAAAATTAGCGTAGACACGCCACTAGTAGTCTGTCAATTTTGTTTTGAGGGATTTTTGGTAGTGTGAGCGTCTCGCTCACGCGGGCAAGATGCCCGCACTACAGTCCATCATTTTATCTTGACAGACTACTAGTATTAATTTATACTTTTCAAGCAACCTCTTAACTCCAGCCAAAGAGCAAGTCAGTAGACTCAATGCTTTAGAATTGGGGAAAGGTCTAATATATTCCCCTCATGCTTAACTTATTAAATCAGCACGAGGTTTAAAGGTTTCAATTTGCCGGATTTTTTCGTATAATTCCTTTTCTTCTTGACTAATTTTTTTCGGCGTTACTATTTGAATTTCTACTAATTGGTCGCCGCGTTTGCCATTTTCGCCGGGGTAGCCTTTGTTTGCCAAACGAAATCTTTGACCATATCTGACTCCTGGGGGAATGGTCATTTTCACTGGGCCGTCAAGGGTTGGTGCTTCTACTTGTCCTCCTAAAACTGCTTCGGCGGGAGTGACTGGCACCTGGCATAATATATTAAAGCCTTCCAGCTTAAATAAAGAATGTAGCTCAACAGTAATTTTTAAATACAAATCACCGCCATTAATGCCTTGATTTCGGAGGCGGATAGTTTGACCTGTAACCATTCCTGGAGGCATAGTAACTTCTAGCGATCGCCCATCTTCTAAGCGAATGCGTTCGTTGCCACCTTCGTAAGCTTTTTCTAATGGTAAAGTTAATCGGGCTTCTATGTCTCGACGGGCTGGCCGGGGTTGGCTTTGAGGAACTGTGTATTGAACCTTGCTGTTCGGAGAACGAAACGGATCAGTTTTGGTACTACTTCCCTCATTTTTGGTATCTCTGCGAACACCAACACCGATGACTTGATTAATAAAGTCCTCAAAATTGGCAAACTGACTGGGGTCTACACTCTCATTACCGTTGCGATCGCTAGGACGATTATCCCAACCTTTAGCAGGTTTGGACTGTTGTTGTTTGCCTGCAAAGCCTTTTTGCTTCCAGTAGCGGCTAAATTGGTCGTATTGCGCCCGTTTTGCTGTGTCAGAAAGGACTTCGTAAGCTTCACCAATATCTTTAAATTTTTCCTCTGCTGCTTTATTTCCTGGATTTAAGTCAGGGTGATACTGTCTGGCTAATCGCCGATAGACCTTTTTAATTTCTTCATTAGTGGCGTCTTTAGATACTCCCAAAATCTCGTAATAATCTCGAAAATTCTGCAAATTTTGCATAGCCAGTTATTTAAATTTTAAATTTTAAATTTTAGATTTGCAACTTTGGTAATAGATAATGGATAACAGGTAACGTCAATCACCAATTACCCATGACCTCTTAGCTATTACCAAATCCGAATGGAGTACTACAACCAATCATCATCATCATCATCCCAGTTATCTTGATAGCTGGGGCGACCCCGTCGAGAAGAACGGTTATCAGGCGGGGATGAACGACTATCTCTGCCATAATCTCTGTTGGAGTCCCTGCCGTAGTCCCTACCATAGTCTCTGTTGGAGTCCCTACCATAGTCTCTGTTGGAATCCCTGCCATAGTCTCTGTTGGAGTCCCTGCTATAGTCTCTGTTGGAGTCCCTACCGTAGTCCCTACCAGAGTCTCGCCCATAAGGGTCCCGTTCCTGATATGTATCTCTGGGGAAATCCCGTTCCCGTTCTTTATCACCACCAGTAAAGATTTCTTTAATAGTACCGAACAGGTCATCGTCTTCGTCTTCAGCATAATACTGGCGGATTTCCCGGTTTAACTCATACAAAGCGTCTTGTAGGTCGGCGTAAGCTTGGTCTATACCGCGATCGTCATCTTCTTTTAAACTCTCCCTGAGTTCCCGACAAATGTTATCAATGCGTTGACGACGGTTGCGAGCAACCTGCATGCCAAATTCTAACGCCACTTCTCTAAGTTGGCGTTCTGCTTGTAATATCAAGGCTTCAGAGCGAGTGCGCTTTTCTACCCTTTCTTTACGTTCTCGGTCGATTTCAGCATACTTTTGGGCATCTTGTATCATCCGACTCACTTCTCCTTCGCTCAAGGTAGAAGCACCTTGAATGGTGATACTCTGTTCTCTGCCTGTAGTTCTATCTAGGGCTGTTACCTGTAAAATGCCATTGGCATCGACATCAAATGATACTTGAATTTGAGGAATTCCCCGTGGTGCGGGAGGAATACCATATAGTTTAAAGCGTCCCAGAGATTTGTTATTGGCTGCCATCTCCCGTTCGCCTTGGACTACGTGAATTTCCACTGTATTTTGGTTATTTTCGGATGTGGAAAAGATATCAGAACGACGTACTGGGATGGTAGTGTTGCGGGGAATGAGTTTTTTCATCAATCCCCCAATGGTTTCTAATCCTACCGATAAAGGTGTGACATCCAAAAGCAACACATCTTTGAGTTCTCCAGCGAGAATGCCTGCTTGAATGGCTGCACCTACTGCTACTACTTCATCAGGATTGACATTTTCACTGGGTTCGGCACCAATTAAGTCCCGCACTAACTGCTTTACCATTGGAATGCGTGTGGAACCGCCCACTAGCACCACTTCTTCTATATCTTGAGGGGAAAGTCCAGAATCTCTCAGTGCTCGTTTAACTGGTGTGCGTAATCGACTCACCAAGTCACCACACAAGCCCTCAAATTGAGCACGCGTCAGGCGAGTTTCCAGGTGTTTTGGGCCATCTGCTGTGGCAGTAATGAATGGTAAGTTAATCTCAGTGACGCTGACGGCAGAAAGTTCGATTTTGGCTTTCTCTGCCGCTTCCATTAAACGTTGTAAGGCTTGGCGATCGCGTCTTAAATCTACTTCTTCAGCTTCTAAAAATTGCTCTGCCAACCAATCAACAATTTTCCTGTCAAAATCATTACCACCAAGTTGCGTATCTCCACTAGTAGCTTTGACTTCAAACACTCCATCACCGACTTCCAGAATTGATACGTCAAATGTGCCGCCACCCAAGTCAAATACCAAGATGGTTTCCGTATCACCCCGGTCTAAACCGTATGCTAATGATGCTGCTGTCGGTTCATTGAGAATCCGCAGCACTTCTAACCCGGCAATTCTGCCCGCATCGCGGGTGGCTTGTCGCTGAGAATCATTAAAATAAGCAGGAACTGTAATTACTGCCCCTGTCACTGGTTGACCTAAATACTTGCTGGCGTCATCTGCCAGTTTTTTCAGCACCATTGCTGAAATTTCTTCTGGGGCAAATTCCTTATTTAATCGTGGACAGGGAATTTTAATATTACCGACTTCGTCTTTGCGGATAGTATAAGGCACACGCTTAGATTCTGGACTTAGCTCGCCATATTTTCGTCCAATGAAGCGTTTAACGGCAAAAAAGGTATTTTGCGGGTTAAGGACTGTTTGGCGTCTTGCCATTTGGCCCACTACCCTTTCGCCTTCCTTGCTAAAGCCAACAACGGAGGGTGTTGTTCGCATTCCTTCTGCATTGGCAATCACCACCGGCTTGCCACCCTCCATTACGGCGACTACTGAGTTGGTTGTACCCAAGTCGATGCCGACTACCTTGCCCATGCGTTACTCTACTCCTAAGTGTGTCTTATACATTTATTATGATGGGGCGGGACTACCTCTAGCTTTGGGCTATGGGTTGAAAGCCCCTCAATGGTATAATAATCAGCAATCAGCTAAGAAAGATCAGAAGGTTAGCTAGAGGAGCTAGTTGCAAGACTAGGATAACATTGACAGTGGTTGGTATGCCTAAGCAGTCCTGATCATTGTTGTTCAATTAGTTCACTAACTGTAGCTTCTAATTGGGAAATGCATCTTAATAATACTTGGTTGGCTTTTCCCCTCCCGGAAAACTTTGATATTGGGATGATTTTAAGCATTTGACTTTAAAAGAGAGATTACAAACTCACCTTAATCAGATAGTACGAGAACGTGATCCCTACATGGCAACTGCTGGACATTTCTTTGTTCAAGAATACATTCGCCAGCAATTTGGTCAATGGGGAAGTGTGGAAATCCACACCTTTTTGGTAGGCGGTAAAAACTATCAGAATCTCATATTAAATTTACCCCCTCAAGCTCAACGGCAAAATAGGAATTTGCCACCAATTTTAATTGGTGCTCACTATGATGCCGTACCTGGGACACCAGGGGCTGATGATAATGCTACAGGTGTGGCAGTTTTGCTGGAATTGGCGAGAACTTTCGCTGCTGAACCTGTAAGATATCCCTTAAGGTTGGTGGCTTTTGATCTGGAAGAATATGGTTTACTCGGCAGCGCTGATTATGCTGCTCTGTTACACCAACAAAAGCAACGTCTACGCTTAATGATGTCCCTAGAAATGTTGGGTTATAAAATTTCACAGCCTGGTTCTCAGAGTTACCCACCACCGCTAGAACGCTTTTACCCCAATCGCGGTGATTTTATTGGCTTAATTGGTAATTTGCGAACATTACCAGATTTAATCAGCCTCAGTCGGAGTATTCGCCAAGTTGGCGTTCCTAGCCAGTGGTTACCTGTACCGAATAGAGGCTTTATCGTTCCCCAAACTAGACTCAGTGATCATGCACCTTTTTGGGATGTGGGTTATCCGGCGATTATGGTGACGGATACATCATTTTTACGGAATCCCCACTATCACAAGGATAGCGATACGATCGCTACATTGGATTTAGATTTTCTCACAGGTGTGTGTGCAGGTTTAGAAGTGGGAATTAGACGGTTATGAAAATATTAGGTGAAACTTCCTTTGTCATTTGTGTTGATATAAGAGGATGGCATATTCTGAGATGATACTTGCGGCGGGATATGCCTACACACACTCGGCTTGAGGCTAATTAAATCTTCGATATTAAGTTTCATGGTGTTGCAAATAGCATCTAGGGGTAAGTCGTTGGCATCATAACCAAAAGGATTTTCGATCTCTAAGCCAATGGCCTCGATACCAAATAAAGTAAAGCTAACTAAAGCCACAATAAAACCAGTCCACCAACCTAAGCTTGCTACCAATTGGAATGGTAATAATAAGCAATAGAGTAGCAATAGTTGCTTCAGATGAATAGCATAAGCTAAAGGCATTGGTGTTTTTAAAATCCGCTCACAAGAGCCTAAATTATCTACTAGTAAATTCAATAATTCTTGCATAGCTGTTAACTGGTAAGTATTAAGCTGGGTTTGATGATATTGCCTATCTAAATAATCTCCAATCCAAAAAGCCACCTCTAAAGGAGGATTATTCATAATTTTCAGTTTTGCGTACATAGAAGATGGCATTAATGCAGCCATCTCATTATTTACAGATTCTCCGCGTAAATGTAATTTAGTTGCCACAGCAAAAGCAACTAATAAATGCAAAGCAATAATTTTATCTTCTCTATCTTTAGGGCTGACTTCGTTAACAGAAACCCATATTTGCCGCGCTAAATTTCGGACAGTATTTACTATAGAACCCCATGATTTTCTACCTTCCCAAAAGCGTTCATAAGCTGTATTTGTCCGAAAAACTAATAATAAACCTAAAACTATACTGGGTATAACAGTTCCTAAAATTGGCTGAGAAACAGGCAAATTAACATAATAAAGTACGGAAATTAACAGACCAAAAATTCCAAACCCTAAAACACGTTGATAAATTGCGGCGATTACTGAACCTCTAATCTGTAAGGTCATGAGAAACCATTGCCCTTGCTTTTTTATCATGTGTTTTACCTAATGAATATTTAAAGTTTAAAGTTTAAAAAACCTACTCTTTCAATCCTCCGCCCTCAATAACCAAAAACCACTGTAAGTCATCCCCGAATCATCAGGTTGCACTAACAAAAAATGTAACCCGTGACACTGCTGTTTACGTTGTTCATAAACCTTCGCAGCGTCTGCAACTTCCGCATCTGCAAACGTCGCTACAATCCATCTATCTACTAAACCTGCTTCTAACACCAAGCCATCTGGCGCACCAACAATATAATTTAGTGCTACGAGACGAGCTTCGTCTAACCACCGTGCTAAACGCATCGATTGTCGTCCAGCATAAATAATCGCACCGGGAACGCGCACTGTTGACGCTAAACCTAAATTGATTGGTTTGAAAAATTCTGGTATGTGCAGAATCGGAATTGGGCGTTCCGCAAACATATCAACCAATTCACCTGCTGGGAGTGTCGCAAATCGCCATTGTTCTCCCCAAAGATTTTCGGGTAATGGTAATGGCGGTGGTTTATCTAGTGCTAAAGAATATTGTTTTTCTTGTAACCACTGTTTTAATGCCAAAGTACGTCTAGTAGGTTCAACGCGAATGCCTAAATTCCGTCCAGCCGCCTCAATCAAGCTCAAAGATTGAGGTCGAAACACCTGGATGACATCTGGCAATTTTTCGCCAGCAGCTAATTCTATCTGAGCAGTCACCCAACTGGAGTTCGCTGCTGATTGAGGACAGGTAGCTGCATAATCAAAGCTGCGAGTTGTATCACAAAGTAACAACTCCCAGAAAACTTGTCCCGATGCATCTTGTTGGGAACTACGATAGAAATCAGCCTGCCAAATTTTCATGTTTTTTAAATAAAGAACCACATAGACACGTTAGCGAAGCGTCTCGTAGAGAAGAGGAGAGCGCGAAGGAGGAGAAATAGGTATGCACAGACAAAGGAATAATCAATATGAACTTGGATACACATTGATTATTCTATCTACGTTTATCTGCGTGCATCTGTGGTTCTCATTTTGCCCACAAAAAAAGGGGCAGATCCCCTACCCCTATATGGAACCAGGAAATTTAAAATGTTCTAAAGCAGAACCTTTGCCAAAATCGGTTCCACACGAGTACTAATTTCAGGAACGTACACCTGTGAAACGTAATCGGCGATCATCCTATCTGTGTTAAACAGAGGTGAATTCGTCTTAATCGACGTTTTCATCATCTGTATCCAGCGATGAGGAATGCCTTGAGGATCTTGGTCATAGTATAGGGGAACAATTTCCTCTTCTAGTAGCTGATACAGTGATTGTGAGTCGATGCGATCCTGCAATTCTTGATCGCTTGTATGGGCATCTTTACCAATTGCCCAGCCATTAATGCCTTTGCCATCAACTCCTGTCTTGTAGCCTTCGCACCACCAGCCATCGAGGACGCTACAATTTAGCCCACCGTTAAAGCAGACTTTTTGCCCACTTGTTCCAGAAGCCTCTAAAGGGCGACGGGGGTTGTTGAGCCATACATCTACACCCTGCACCAGTTTTTGCC
The DNA here is from genome assembly GCA_019359495.1 of Goleter apudmare HA4340-LM2. Classification (GTDB taxonomy): domain Bacteria; phylum Cyanobacteriota; class Cyanobacteriia; order Cyanobacteriales; family Nostocaceae; genus Goleter; species Goleter apudmare. Next base: position 14,705 of record JAHHHF010000010.1, on the reverse strand, counting down.
CGGTGTAAATGTCGTAGTCTTCAATAAAGGCGACGCGGTTGATAATGCCGGAATTATGACACCATTCCATCAAACGCTGGATGATGCGCTTGCCTTCTTCATCTGCTGGATGAGCTTTACCAGCAAAAATAATCTGTACAGGACGTTCAGCGTTGCCAAATATCTTCACTGCCCGTTGGGCATCACGTAAGATTAAATCGCCCCGTTTATAAGGACTAAAACGTCTGGCAAATCCAATTGTGAGGACATTCGGGTCAAGAAGAGTGTCAGTGGCTTGAATGAGTTCGTAACTTTCGCCACGAGATTCTCTCGATTTCTTAATTTTATAACGGGTGTAGGCGATCAGCCGTTCTTTCAGGACTCGATGTCGCCACCATAGTTCCTCATCGGGAATGTCGTCAACTTTAGCCCACATTTGGGGGTCAACAGCGCGAGTTTTCCAGTCTGCTCCCAAATACTGATTGTAGAGGTCAGCCAAAAGCGGAGCAGTCCAAGTGGGCGCATGTACGCCATTGGTGATGTAACCGATGGGCACTTTGTCTTCGGAACGCTGGGGATAGAGGACTGTCCACATTTTCCGGGAAACTTGACCGTGCAATTCACTAACACCATTGCAAGCGCGGGACATCCGCAAAGCTAAAACGGTCATACCAAAGGGTTCCCAAGGGTCGCCGAGTCGTCTGGCACCTAATGCCAAAAATTGCTCGCGGGAAAGTCGCAATTGTGGCCAGTATTGAGCAAAGTAGGAGTCGATTAAATCGGGAGAGAAGACATCGTGTCCGGCGGGAACGGGGGTATGGGTGGTGAAGACGCAACTGTTGCGGACTTTGGCTTCGATGTCGTAGAAGGATTTGCCTGTGCGCTCAATTTCGAGGCGGGCAATTTCTAAGGTGCAGAAGGCGGCGTGTCCTTCGTTGAGATGATAGACGGAAGGTTGAATTCCCAAGGATTGTAGGGCGCGGACACCGCCAATTCCGAGGACAACTTCTTGAGCAATGCGGGTTTCTAAGTTACCACCGTAGAGGTGTCCGGTTAGCCAACGGTCAATGGGGTCATTGTCTTGGCGATCGCTATCTAGTAAATATAATGTGACGCGCCCGACTTTGACTTGCCAGATTTGCACTTTCACCTGGCGTTGGCGAATCTCTAGCTGGATGGTGAGTGCTTCCCCTTGGTCATTTTTAATTAACTCTATGGGCATCCGGTGGAAAGGATTATCAATGTAGTAATCTTCTTGCCAGCCTTGGCGGTTTAAGCGTTGGCGAAAGTAACCTTGGCGATATAGCAAGCCGACACCAACCATTGGTACACCTAAATCTGATGATGATTTCAGGTGATCCCCGGCGAGAATGCCTAAGCCACCAGAGTAGACTGGGAGGGATTCGTGGATGCCAAATTCGGCGCAAAAGTAGGCGATAGGGTGGTTTGGGGAAACTTGCGGTGCTACCCGACTCACCCAAGTATCTTTTTGGGCAATGTATTGGTCAAATTCCTGAGCCAGTGCAGAAATCTGTTTGAGGTAAAAAGGATCTTCCACTAACTGGGTGAGACGTTCGTAACTAGCCGACTCTAAAATTGCCACTGGGTTATGCCCACAGCGTTCCCACTCTTGGGGATCAATGGATTTGAATAGCGTGATGCGATCGCTAGTCCAACTCCACCAATAGTTATATGCTAAATCTGCTAAACGCTTCAGTGGAAAAGGTAACTTTTCACTCAAGCGAGATGCTGCCGTGATCGCACTGGTCTTAACCATAAAACTTTTGGCTCTCTATTAGTTTTTCCCTATTTCACTTCACAACTGCATCTTCAGGTTCACAACACCGGAGCCTTCATTGATGAATTCTCCCCTGAAGTTGGAGCAGTTTATTGAACATTAATCAAACCTGATCGAAATTGTTCGATTATTTATTTTTCTGTTGATCAAAATTATCCCTATTATTTGAACACTTTTTCTATCAATTTGAATCACTTTACTTTAAATTATTTATTTTGTTGTTAATATTTATTGAATCATGGTAATAATTTAAATCTTTGGGCATTGGTACAGACGCGATTAATCGCGTCTATACCAATGCCCTGTTTAGCCCAAAGGGTAGGGGGAGCAACCATTTTTGGCATGAGTCTCACACCTCAACCACCCACACTTCAGCTACCCTTATCCTGCGGAGAGGAAGATGTCGTTTTCAATGACATACGAAGCTTGTTGCCAAGACTCATTTAGCCAGTTTATGTAGTAGCACCGAGATTCTTAGGGGTGATTAATACACTAAAACTTTACACTATTACTAAGTATTTATATATTAGCTTCATAATTAGTCTGATACATTGATGTCAGCTGAAATACAATTGTTTTTCCTGCATGAAAGAATAATTCTTTGTTGGTAATTTACCAAAAATTTATATTTTGAATATGTATTGAAACGCCAAGTTCATAATTTTTTTACTCAAACATGAGATAGTATATAAATATACAAATACCTTACGAGAAATTACTTAAAAGTTTGTGTATACATCAGGTGTGCCCACATTTATTTAGTTTTCATCAAAAGAAATTAAGAAGAGCGAGATTAGTATTGCGATCTTGCTTTGAAATGTGAAGTATCTACACAAGAAACCATATATTCAGGCTGAATATATGCATAAGTAGCTAATTTTAAAAGTCAACATTTTTCTTTTGAGATTGTAAGTTCAATACAACTTTACACACCTCTCAAAATGAGAAAACTCCTCAATATGTTCAGACTTTAGTTGAAATAACAGAGTAGGTTAGAAGCTTTTTGGCTAATACCTGATGTTGACTATTGCCTTCAAAATCCCAACTACAAAATTAACTCAAAATCTATGAAATGGGTAATTGCTGCTCCTTTTGTCGATGTTACGAATGTTGGTCAAGCCAATTGGCTAGAGCCATTTGTACCAGGAAATAGGCATCAGTTCTACCATGTTCCTCGCAGCCAACCACTGCAAAAGTGGCATGACCGCAAGTCGAAGATTACTGGTGTCAAAGACTGGATGATTTACTGGGAGCAGGCAAAGCATTCCCTCCAACAAGATGCCGACGGATTAATTACGGTATTTCCTCAACTGGCCTCTGCTGTCGGAATGCAACAGATTCTGTGCCTTAAACAGAGAAAACCCATTATTTCTTGGTTGTTTAATGTGGGTACTTGCTCCTTAGGCTTACGGCAACGGATGGCACAACTGAGTTTGAGGCACATTGACCGTTTCGTGGTGCATACTCGTCGGGAATGTGAGATTTATAGTCACTGGCTTAAATTGCCTATTGAGCGATTTGAGTTTGTACCCTATCAGGCTCCCAACATCAAAATTGAGTACGAGGAAAACACTGATAAACCTTTTGTGACCTCTTTAGGTTCAGCTCACAGAGACTTTCCTAACTTCTTTAAAGCTGTAGAAAAACTCAAGCTACCAACAGTCTTGGCTGCTGGGCCTACTGCTTTAGAAAGCATTGAAGTACCGCCTCTTGTGCAGACTCCCTTTGGTATCTCTCGCCAGGATTGTTTCCGGTTAGCACAACAAGGACGTATTGTTGTAGTGCCGCTCAAGCCGAAGGATGATATTACTGCTGCTGGGCAAGTCACAATTGTGGAAGCTATGCGGATGGGTCGGCCAGTAATTGCGACTCGGTGTAATGGTGCTGAAGATTACATTATTCATGGAGAAACCGGACTGTTGGTAGAACCCAATTCTTGGAAGAGTATGGCCGAAGCTATTGAATTGCTTTGGTATGATGACGCCCTGCGCCAGCGTCTGGGACAAGCAGCGAAGCGGTATGCAGATGAGAACTTTTCTGATGAAGCGGCTGGGGCAAACTTAGGTCGCATCCTTGATCATGTGGCAGATAATGTGGCAGATAGGGCTAACTTAGGTCGCGTCTTTGATAATATGGCAGGTTTAGTTAGTCCACCCTAAACTCGGCTTTATCAATTTTTCCCTTTGGGTCATCATAAAGGTACACGATCGCCACAAAATAGGGGTAGTGGTCTACTAATAGACATCTCCATAAGTGATGTCAGAGCGTAGTGGCGTGTCTAAGCTAATTTTGTGTATTAGCAATCTTTTGTAGTACGGGCATCTTGCCCGTTCTAATTAGCGGGCAAGATGCCCGCACCACAAGAAAATTTTTTGCAACATTTTAGTCTTGTCACGCCAGTAGGCTCTGCCTACTCTTGCGAGTTTTCCGGAGGGAACTCCTGACGAAGAAGCTACGCCCCTACCAAGGATTTCGGGCAACGCAGAATTAATTATCACCAGATATCTAATCTATCATGCGATCGCTATATTTCTAAATTGCGCTCAAAGCGATCGCATGATGACGAATATGATCGGCAATGATACTGGAGATGAAATAATAACTGTGGTCGTAACCTGGTTGATAACGTAAATTTAGTGGCTGGTTCACTGCTGCACAAGCCGACTCAAACACTTCTGGTAGCAACTGTGTAGCTAAAAATTTATCGGCAGTTCCTTGATCAATTAAAATCGGGCTGTGATATCCCACTTGCTGGACTAATTCACCAGCGTCATAGGCACGCCAGGCTGCTTGATCATCTCCCAAATAACGACTAAAGGCCTTTTTACCCCAAGGACAGCGCATGGGTGCAGTAATGGGTGCGAAAGCGGAAACTGATTTATACAAATTGGGATTTCTCATAGCACAGACAAGTGCCCCATGTCCTCCCATGGAATGACCGAAAATACCTTGGTTTTCTGACTGGGCGGGGAAATTGGCAGTAATTAAAGTGGGTAATTCCTGAACAACATAACTATACATTTGATAGTGCGATCGCCACGGTGTCTCTGTAGCATCCACATAAAAGCCCGCACCCGTACCAAAATCCCAATCCTCATCCTCTCCAGGAATACCAGTATTCCGAGGACTAGTATCTGGTGCAACTAGCATTAACCCGTACTCAGCCGCCCAAGGCAGCGCCCCTGCTTTGACAATAAAATTCTCTTCTGTACAGGTTAAACCGGCGAGGAAATAGAGAATCGGCACAGGTGTTTGAGCGGCTTGGGGTGGTTGATAGACAGCAAAGCGCATTTCACTGTTACAGATAGTTGAGAAATGGGAGTAAAAGCCGACTTTGCCACCAAAGGATTTAGATTCTGATATCAGGTTAAGATGGGTCATTTATGCTGAAAAATCATCAGTTACAAATTCACCTGGATAAAAGCGATCGCCTAAAGCTTAAGCTTCACTAATCGCTCAAAGGCAAAAACCAGCAAAATCAAGTAATAATACTCACACTACCTCTATCCAAGTCGTAACGACCTCCCACAATTTTTAACTTGCCCGACTTGATTTGCTCAGTTAACAACTTTGATCGCTGTAACCGTTCAATTTGATATTGCACATTTGCCACCACCGCCTTCTCAACCGCATCACCTGGCTGATTCTTGACTCTGGTAACGGCTGGCTTGATGGCTTTGACAAAACTACCAATGTCACCGAGTAGTTTTTCATTTTGTACAGCTGCGGTAACAGCCCCGCAGCGTTCATGACCAAGTACCATCAGCAACGGTGTCCCCAACAGCACAACCGCGTATTCAATACTGCCAAGTGTTTCCGGCGTGACAATATTTCCCGCCACTCGCACATCAAAGATGTCGCCAATACCCTGATCAAAAATAATTTCTGCTGGTACCCGTGAATCAGCACAACTGAGGATAGTTGCAAATGGGTGTTGTGCCTGAGATACTTCCTGTAATCGAGACGCAGATTGGTCGGGATATTGGGGTTTATGTTCTACAAATCGCTGATTACCTTCTATCAGCTTTTGTAGTGCGGCATCGGCACTGAGGGATGTAGGGTTGGCTGGAGTGGCGGCTTGAGCCTGTTCGACCTGCCAAATTAAATCCCCACCAGTTACCATCATCCCCAATGTTCCCGTGACCCCTAACTTTAAAAAGTCACGACGTTCTATGAAATGTTTCATGAGATTTTAAATTGTTAACAGATTCTTACAGCGAAGCCACACATTTGACAGAGCGAATCTCCATCACATCTGAGACGTAACATGTACCGCCAAATTTGTTGAGTAATGGTCTGATATGTTCGACTACGGACTTGATTTGCTCTGGCATACAAAACGCGATGATATAAACGTTATCGAGCATTGTCATATCTAAATCTTCTGTCGTGCCGCTTAGTCCCTTACCAGCAACGTTACGAATCACAATATGATTATGTACACCTGACTTGTCTAAACCATCTAAAATTTTGCCCAACTCAAAAGCGTTGGCAATCACTTCTATCTTTTTAACTAGGTGCATGTTATTACCTCCAAAACAGGTTAATTCCGTAGAGATATAACGGAATTCCCACAATAATATTGAACGGGAATGTTACTGCCAGAGCGGTAGAAACGTACAGACTGGGGTTCGCTTCTGGAACAGTCATCCGCATTGCCGCCGGAACAGCAATGTAAGAGGCACTGGCACATAGTACAGCAAACAGCAGGGAATCTCCCTGATGCATACCAATGACTTTAGCAATCAGCAACCCAATACCTGCATTGAGTATGGGAATTAGTATGGCAAAGGATATGAGAAAAAATCCGGTTTTTTGCAACTCTTTAATTCTTTTGGCGGCGATTAGTCCCATGTCCAGCAAAAAGAAGGTGAGAACACCATAAAACAATCCTTGGGTAAAGGGTTCTAATACGTGCCAACCACGTTCTCCAGTTAAGACTCCAATCAGGAGGCTACCGACTAACAGAAAAACTGAACTATTAAGAAAGGCTTCTTGTAAGACTTCCGGCCAGGACAAGTCCCGTTTACCATCGGTGGTAAATATATTTACCAGGATCAGACCAACTATAATCGCTGGGGACTCCATTAAAGCCAGGGCTGCGACCATGTAGCCATCATATTGAATACCTAATTCACTGAGAAAGGCACCCGCCGTGATGAAGGTGACAGCGCTAATTGAGCCATAGGTGGCAGCGATCGCTGCTGCATCGTAAGTATCCAGCTTCAATTTCAGGATAAAAAACGAGTAAATGGGGACAAAACAAGCCATCAACGTGGCTGCAATCATCGTCAGCACCACTTCTTGAGTAATGCCGCTTTTGACGAGTTCTACTCCCCCTTTAAAGCCAATCGCCAACAGCAGATAAAGAGAAAAGAGTTTGGGTACTGGAGCCGGAATTTCTAAATCTGACTTGACAAAAACAGCAGTCATCCCCAGAAAGAAAAATAAGACTGGCGGATTCAGGATGTTGGAGATAATTAAGCTGGCATCCATTACCACCCCTCCTGATGCTGATGCAACTGGCAATTAAGCAAATTTTTCATTTTAAAAAATTTCACTGTTGAATCATGATGTATCGTGTATTGCTACCTCATGTCAATCGGTTTTTGGTTAAGAATAGGTAACTTAATTAGGGTTTTTATCTGCCCATAATATGATTTGGTAAAAAAAAAATAAAGGTGAAATAAAATTTAACTTTGCACTTTTTTCTGCCTTTAAATCAACCGTATTTGCTGAACAAATTGCCTATAATTTTGTCAATAAAAGCCATTTGGTGAGGGCGGCTCAAAAATCAGCGATGCCTGCGGTGGTCACTGAGCTTTGTCGAAGTGCGGGCTGCGCCTACGCTAAAAATTATATTTAAGGTCAAGTAAAATAGAATAGTACCATTGAGGTAAATACTACACCCAAAAGTAAACCAGAAGTAAGGTACATACTGTTAAGGGTACGCCAAAGCGTAGATGTTCCCAAAAAGTGAGCTTGTAGCCTAACTCAGCCGCCGCCTCTACAGTGATCAGATTGGCAACTGCACCAAACAAAGTCAAATTACCCGCCAAAGTTGATCCAGCTGCTAGCAACAACCAAGAACGAGTATCGTTTTGGGCAATGAGGGGTTGCAGTAGCAATACAGCTGGAACATTAGAAATCAGGTTTGAGAGAATCACCGTTATCCCTAATAGACTTGCAGCAGAGTTAACAACATGGGTAAACGGCTGTAGTAAATTCAATTTCTGGGTGGCTCTCGTCAGGATAAATAGTCCCGAAAACATTACCAACAGGTTCCAATCAACTTTTTTGAGAATACGCTGTGGTTTTACTCGCCTAGTAATTAACAACAAGCTAGCAGCAACTAAAGCTGACTCTGCTAGAGGTAAGCCGACAGCAAAGGCAATCAGCAACCCAGTAGAGATCACTAATGTTTTATTAAATAAAGGTTTGAAAATGCGTTGCTTGCCAATAGTTGACAGTTCACAAGGTTGGGTTGAGCGGACATCTGGATAAAGTATCCACAATAACCCTACCTGAACTACCAATCCTGCTAGGGCAACTGGAGCCAATACATACAAAAAATCTAGATAGCTGATGCCTGAAAAGGAGCCAATCAGAATGTTTTGAGGATTACCGCTTAAAGTGGCAACAGAACCTATATTAGTTGCACCTGCGATCGCCAATAAATAAGGTATGGGATTTAAACCCAAAGCTTGAGTCAGGCTCAAAGTCAGTGGTGTGAAAACCAGCGCTAGGGTGTCATTGAGAAAAAAAGCCGAAAGAATACCACTGCCAAAGGTTAAAACAATCAACAAGCCCAACGGACTACGTGTCAGACTCAACAGCACCGATAACGCCCTACGAAAAAAACCAGCGTAGGATAGGTTGGCATTAACTACCATCATGCTCAATAGAAATACAATGGTATTAGCATCAATTGCTTGCCAAGCCTCTCGCACATTAAACGCACCCAAGGCAATTAAAAAGGCAGAACCAACCAAAGCTATGGTGGCGCGGTTCATCCGTAAACCAGGAATATGCCCCAATGCCAAGCCTAGATAAGTCAGCCCTAACACGCCGTAGATTACAAATTGGCTAAGAATCACTTTATTTACGGAGCTATTGAGAGCGGTAATGCCTTACATGTGGTGACTGCACTGTTTCCTTCACATTCTGCCACCAATACTAGCATTCTGATTATAGATATTTATACTTACCGAAATTAATTGCGGTAATCTCTTATGTTAAGTTTTGTAAATGTTACCAAAAAACCTGTCAAAGGGTAGATGTCTTCACTAAAATTTAAACTGTGTCAAGTTATAAACAAGATCGGATTATTACACTTCCTATTCCGGGGAAATTGCGTTTAACTTGACGTAGTAATAAAAAGATCCTGATTTAAGTGGTTACGGTAATTATTCAAATCTCATCGTAGTCAGGACACGATTTTTCCGGGAAAGACAGTTTCCCCCTTGTATAAGTTCATCGGAAAGGTGAATACCCTCAAGTAAATAGAGGATTAACCATGAAGGTATTTGATAATACCACAAAAAGAATTTTCCTTGCAAGCTGGGTGACAATAAATCACACCGAAGCTACCAACACCCGTGTAGCCCAGCAGCAAGAACAGACTTCCAAGATTTTTTGTGATGTTTTCTTGCCCCTGCGACGACAGGTAGATAAAATTCAAGTCCGCGATCGCCAACTAGCTCACCACCTGTGCCAACTGATTCCTTCTCAGTGCCCCTTTGAGCGCGATGTCAAATTATTTGGGAAAACCCTGTTTCACATTCCACCAATGTGCAAACTCAATCCCCTATATGAAGAAGTAGTTAGCTTACGGTTTCGAGCACTGTGCTATCTAGCTGATGAATGTGGAGAGGATGTATCCCAGTACTGCTAATAAAGTGCTGAATGCTGAATACTGAGTTTCAACTAAAGAGTCCAGAGTCAGAGCCAGACGCCATTGACCCTGGACTTTTTAATTTGTCATTTTTTATTTGTCAAGAGTCACGAATCATACCAATTCAAGAAAAGAATGCGACAGTTGCTCGCTACATCTGTAACGAGCATTTTTCAAATTGGTATCAGTTTACCTCATCTGCCCTGTCTCTAATTTAAATTGGTATCACCCGGTAAGAATTGCGACAATTTGATGCACAAAACCCAGATACAGACAGGGATGATCAATCCAAAATGGTATGAGCGATCGCTTTTGGCATATTTTGCTTTTTGTGGTCTCAATAAAAAAACGCAGAGCTACTATCCCTCTGCGTCGAACTATAATTCACCGACTCTTCATCAAAAAGTTTTACAGCTTAGTACCACACTCAGAACAGAAGTTGTGAGTAGGGAGGTTTTTTGAGCCGCAATGGCTACAATAAACTGGCTCTATAGCCGCTTTTGGGGGTTGTTTAGGCAAGCCAATCATTTGGGCGTTGTTCTTGCCTGGGGCTACCATTGGATAGCAGTTTTCGTCTCTGGTGACGCGGACATCTACGACTACCGGGCCATTATGTGCCAACATTTCGGCGATCGCATCTTTGAGTTCTTCTCGCTTGCTGATCACCATACCCTTAATCCCATAGGCTTTGGTCAACAGCTTGATATCTGGCATCCCTACTTCCATATTGGAGCATGAGTAACGCTCGCCATAGAAGGCTTGTTGCCACTGGCGTACCATTCCCTGCCAGCCGTTGTTGAGAATTATAGTCTTGACATTGATACCATATTGTGATAACGTTCCCAACTCTTGCAGACACATTTGGAAACTGGCATCACCACTGATACAGATGACTTCTTCATCGGGAAATGCCACTTTTGCACCCATCGCCGCAGGTACACCAAAACCCATCGTGCCTAAACCTGCGCTAGAAATCCAGCGTCTGGGGCCATTCTTGAGGAATTGGGCTGCCCACATTTGGTGTTGACCGACATCTGTGGTGTAGAAAGCGTGGGGTGCTTGACTACCAATCTCCACAATCACCTCTTGGGGTGAGATGCTGTCGGCGTGGTGTGGCACTTCTAGGGGATACTCTTCTCGCCAGCGATTAATTAAGTTCAGCCATTCTTGGTTCTGATTGGGTGTAGCTTTTGCGCCTATTTGCTTGCAGCGACGCAATAAATCAATGAGTACTTTCCGCACATCCCCAACAATGGGTACTTCTGGTACACGGTTTTTGCCAACTTCAGCAGGATCGATGTCAATATGAATGACCTTGGCACGGGAAGCGAATTCATCTAGTTTGCCAGTCACACGGTCATCAAATCTCGCACCCACACAAATTAACAAATCACAATCAGTAACGGCAAAATTAGCGTAGGCGGTGCCATGCATCCCCAACATGCCTAATGCTAAGGGATGGTGTTCGTCAAAGGCTCCAATACCCATTAAAGTGGTAGTGACGGGGATATTAAATAACTCAGCTAGTTCTTTAACTTCCTCATGGGCAGCAGAGGCGATCGCTCCCCCACCCACATACAATAGAGGGCGGCGACTGTCACGAATTAACTGGATAGCAGCATTAATCTGTCGCGGGTTGCCCTTGACTGTGGGACGATAGCCAGGTAGCTTCACTGTACCTGGTTCCACAGGTACATAGTCAAATTCTTCTAAAGCCACATCCTTGGGTACATCAATTAACACTGGACCTGGACGCCCGGTACTAGCAATGTGGAACGCCTCAGCCACGATGCGTGCCATATCGGCAGGGTCGCGCACTACATAGGAATGTTTGACAATTGGTAGGGTGATGCCGTAGATATCAGTTTCTTGAAACGCGTCCGTACCAATTGATGCTCGTGGTACTTGTCCTGTGACCACAACCATCGGAATCGAATCCATGTAGGCGGTAGCGATACCTGTCACCAAGTTAGTCGCCCCTGGGCCAGAAGTACCAAAACATACTCCTACTTTGCCTGTGGCACGGGCGTAACCATCAGCTGCGTGAGATGCACCTTGTTCATGTCTCACTAGGATATGCTTAATGCTACCAGTTGCTTCCACCTTATATAAGTCATCGTAAATCGGCAAAATTGCTCCACCGGGATAACCAAAGATGTATTCAACGCCGTGGCGCAGGAGACTATCAAGCAGAGCAAAGCCACCAGATGCCCGTTTGGGCGTCACCACAGTGGGCATGGAAGTATTGGGCTGGGCCTGATTCTCGGTTTGGGGGGGACTGGTTCGGGAAAGCGATCGCACTGTCAAACCTCAGAGACTAGCTAAGTTAATGCTGAAAATCTGTAGTTAAAATTTCATTTTAATAGAAAAGTCTCTTCAAATCTCGAAATATCTATTTTCGCTCACAAACTCATCTTCAGGACATGGGGCGTTGGGGAGCCAGTTGCGTGGGCGGGTTTCCGGACTTGAGCAAACTGGCTTCATTGAGCATGAGGAATAAACTTTGACCGGAGGCGGCGCGTCTCTGGCTTCGCTCTTGACAAATGACCAATGACAATTAAATTACATCTTGCAAGACTCGATGAGTATTGTGCCAAGCCCAAACACCTACAACTGCAACTATTATGCTCATAGCAACTAACACAGTTCGCAAACCCAACACGTCAGTTAACGGGCCAGTGATTCCCAACGGTGCAAACAGGGCAATATTCACTACATGATTTTGAAAACCAAAAACTTTGCCATGCATTGTGGGTGGTGTTTGTTGTTGAATTAAAGTTTGCATCGGTACACCAATCAACGCCGCACCTACACCCAATAATGCACACAGTCCCAAAGCCAGCAATAAACTATGAGTAAAAGTGAAAACTCCTAAAACTAGCGCCATCATCAAAAATCCGATTAAAGGTAAAGGCTTGTGATGGCACTTGTTACCCCAATGACCTAAAATCCCTGCACCCAATACCATACCTACCCCAGCTGCTGCTAAGAAAAAACCAAACTGTTTTTCCTTTAAGCCGAAGTCTGCGGCTAATCTAATTGTCAGCACTGTTAAGGCCGCAAATACACAATATAGAGTAGTTAGTTGCAGCATGGCATTCAATATCAGGCGATTTTTTTTGAGATAGCGCAAGCCTTCTTTAAAGTCAGCCCAAGGATGGATGATGATGCGTTGCTCTTCCAGCTTGTCTTGAGATTTAAAGTTAACAAACTGCACAGCCAATCCTGATAAAAAATAAAGTATACCGACTATCAGTTCTTGACCATAGCCTCCCCCTAACCAAGTTTTTGCCCAACTCAATATCGGCTCGCCAATAGCAAAACCTAGGATTAAAGCTCCCATCATGGTGCTGCTGTAGAGTGCATTAGCTGCCATAAAATTCTCTTTTCGCACCAAAATCGGGATAGCAGCCTGTTCTGCTGGCGCAAACAACTGGGCCATGGTAGAAACGCCAAAAGTCATTATTAATAAAATAGAAAAGTTGCGTGGCAAGAATGCTAACAACAGCATTAATAGAGTCTGAATATAATTAGAGCCAACTAAAACAAACTTTTTAGAAAAGCGGTCTACAAAAATACCACCCGCAGAACCAAACAAAATCGCTGGTAATGTAAAAGCTAGCATCAAAGTTGAGTACATGGAGTTTTCTGCTAATCCCGGTGGTGGCGGGTAGTTCTCCAGTAGAGCAACCATCAACACGAAAAAGACTTTATCTCCTAATTGAGACAATAGTTGCCCAATCCACAGGAGCATAAAACCACGATTTTTTAGTAGGCTGCCAAACCCATTATTCACAGCAGCAGGTTCTGTTGGAAACATCAGATACTTGGGAGTAGGGACTAGGGTAGATGGGGAGTGGGGCTAGGAGAGATGAGGGAGTGAAGAGAGACAAGGGCGATGAGGGAGTCAACAATAATTATTCTCTCTTATCGCTATTATTCCCCTGATCTCCAGCTTCTTTTACTCTAAACTCCTTATTTCTCACTCCTGCTTGCTAACTCTATTTTCCGGATTATTTTTCTTCATAGCACTTTAACAGCAGATGCAAAAATTTGGCTGCACTTAAGCGACTAGCAGGAGGAGAAACTGCCATAGAGGAGTTTACCCACCAACCTTGTGTAGCTTGAGGCGAGCGCCACATAAATAAGTGATCAACTGCTGGCTCGGCATAAAAGTTATTATGCCCACTACCCAGCAAAGATGAACTCCAGTGGGTGAAGTAATCATGGCTCATCCGATGAATAGGAAAATTCGCCCATAGTGGCACACCCCATCCATCCATAGCAATAAATGCTTTGACATGACCACCTAAGAGTTGCCACAAGGACGCAGCCATTATTGCCCCAACGACACCAGCGCTAAAGCTAATGAATACAACAGGCGATTTTAGCCTATTCTCCAGGCGATCGCGCAAAAACTGCAAAATATGAAATCCTGATAAATTGCAAAAACTATTTCCAGGATAAATTAGTATATTCATTGTCTTGTGATTAACTCCACTAACAGCAATTTCCTCCCGCAATCCTGATATAAAGTTTTGAGTGAGTTCTGGTTCGTGGATGCCTGGGCAAATGATGATGTTCATCTAAGTATTAGGGTTGTTCATAGTTCTGTAGCTCAGAATATTATTTATATGTAATAAATCCAACAGCTAGCTTACGCAGATTAAAAGCTAATTTTACCTCTCTAAAAAGGTATACATCATCGCTACAAAGTAGCACTAACTTCCAGTATGAAATCAGCAAATAGCAATAAAAATAACTCATGAGGAATAGGCAGGCAATATTAAGACATAGAACCTGGTTAAAATTGATTGACATTTAATTATGTCTAATTATTCACTACGACAAAAAAATCCCCTTCCCAATCGTGATTGCTCCTCTACGGTGTACACAGAAGTCCGAAAATCTTAGAGGATGTTTGAAAAGTCGGAAAGGGTGTAAAAAAGCTCTCTCAGTATAAGCTGTGAATAGATAATAAACAGCACCGAGAGAGTGACATGAGTAAAGCATACCCCAGCAACCTGACACGCG
>JAHHHF010000009.1 GCA_019359495.1 Goleter apudmare HA4340-LM2 | reverse complement strand
AAAGATAGAATCGCTCAACTCTGTCAACAATACGGTTTAAGGTTTGAGGAAACTGAAGAAAGTTACACCAGCAAGGCGAGTTTTTTAGACTCTGATTTGCTACCTACGTTCGGTGAAAAACCTGAAGGGTGGCAAGAGTCTGGTAAGCGAGTTAAGCGTGGTTTGTACGCTTGTGCAAATGGTACAAAAATAAATGCTGACTGCAACGGCGCAGCAAATATTTTAAGAAAAGTAGCGGTGAAGCTTGGGCTAGACTTAAGCAGAATCAGTAGCGGCGATTTGATAGCGCCTTTAAGAATCCGGTTCTGGATTTCTTAAGAATCCCCATCCGCATAATGCGGTGGTGAGTATCAATCATAAAGCAAAAGCCCTCACGAATAACGAGAGGGCTGATTGATATATAAGCTATGGATGTGAGAGCTTTAGTAATAGAGGCTCTTTAAAGAGGACACATATGAGTCATCTAAATACTACTAACTTTTACTTTGCTAGTGGAGCCATATTGGCTGGAATTTCAAAAAAATTTCAGTCTGATTTATATTTTTCTACATAGTGTAGTTTATTTGTGTCTTTCTACTTAACAACTCACAACTCTGGAGATATTAATTTTCTCAAGAGTAACAAGTCAAAAACTAATTGAAACTCAGTACAATTACGAAATATCCCACCCAAGGTTATCTGAGTGGGATTTTGAATTAAAACATTTCTTTAAACCCAGTGTCATTTTACACTGTTCTCTGGTAAATCACCAAGGGGTAACACCCCTTAATTGGTATAAAACTCTTCTCTTACTATCATTTTTTCAGAAATCAAAACTATAAGTGTAGATAAACAAAACTAAGTAGGACGGCATGAATAAATTCAAAATTCACAATTAAATACATCCAGGACTTACGCAACTGGCACACATATATTCTGTAGAAGAGTCAAGGATCAGGAGACGCGATTATACTCTTACGAGAAGCCGCTCTACGAGCGTCTACGCGTCTGTACTCAAGGGTCAAAAATTAAGATTTTTGGACTCTTGACCCTGGACAACCTACACTAAAAAAATTATGACACTTGCGTAAGTCCTAACATCGTAGCCAAGATGAGCAAGTGGCGTGCAAGGTTTTGAACCTAACTTTTTTGATCAAAGTAAAACCCTCCTAGGAGTCTAGGAGGGAAAATTTAATAAAGGGTCTTTTGTAGTTCCAACAATCTGATAATATCGGCTTTTACTTGGGTAGTGAGGCCATATTGGCTAAATTCTTTAAACATGGCAATATAATCGTGATTTAATTGAGTTTAAATGTATTCACATTTTATTGGAAATCTAATTTGTCATGTACAAAAGCTCAAGGCGCAATATTTATTTCTTCACTCATCTATTCCCTTTTGTCCTATTCTTACCCCTGAAAATTAGGCTGATTTGAAACAGAAATTTAATTTGCAAATTCTATTACTAACTGGTTTCAATATCTCATCAGGATAAGGGGGCTAAACTTTGTCTTGAGCACCCAGCATTTGTAAAATTTTTTCCACATTGTCTAAATTTCCGACAATACGCCGAATTGGATGAGGCCAAACTTTTACCAAGGTAGGAGTTGCAGAAACTTGATCTATTTCTGCTTGTTCTGGATTGGTCAGTACATCAACGACTTTTAAAGTATAAGGGTGTCCGAGCGATCGCTCTAATAATTCGTGCAGATTGTGCAGGATGCGTTCGGTGTTGGCGCTATGTCCAGCGACAAACAAACGTAAAACATAGCCCTGTGTTTGCAGTTGCAGCTTTTGTGGCGATGTCGCTACCTGACGGTACTTTGGTGTTGGTTCGGCAAGGTCTATGCGTACAATTAAATCGTGGTCTTCCCAGAGTTGGGGAAATGAAGCGTGATAACTTGTCAACACCATGCGATCGCACATTCCCTCTTGCCAAGGGGCTGATTGCCACACTAGTTCCCCTGTGCCAAAAATGGCATTCAGCACGGTTTGGTGTCGGATTACTGCCGGATAAGCCTCAGCAAAAGTTCGTACTTGTTGGGTGCGTGGGTCTAACCAGTGGTCTATAGTCGCTGTGTAGCAAGGCACTAAAAAATGAGGCGGTTCCGGTAAATCTAAAATTTCCTGTAAAGCAACACACAAATGTAAATGCCATCGACCCTGCTTGCTAGGGTCGATGCAGTAAATTAAGTCTCCTCCAGGTGTAAATAGGGCAATTCCTTTAAACAACTGGGGTCTGGATAGTTTATGTGTAGTCAAATCAGTTATCAGCAAGTACAAAATAAAAAGTAAAAGGTAAAAAGTCAATTTTTTACCTTTCACCTTCTACTGTATCTAAACTCGTCCTCGGAGGAATTGGGCCATTTCGTTAGGAGTCGGTGACATTTCCAAGGCTGTTTCTTCGGTGATGCGTCCTTCTTGGTAGAGATTGAGCAGCGACTGGTTCATGGTGATCATGCCATCGAAACCAGCTTGCTTCATCAGCTCCCCAATTTCGTCGTACTTACCGTCTTTAATCCATTCTTTAATCGCATCAGTGTTAATCAAGATATCGTGAAATGCTGCCCGCTTACCATCGGTGGTGCGACACAAACCTTGGGCAATGACTGCGACTAAAGACTCCGAAACTGCTACCCGCATCGAATCCTGTTCTTCTGCTGAGTAGAGATTGAGAATCCGTTCAATGGTTTTTACCGCACTGTTGGTGTGCAGGGTTCCCATGACCAAGTGACCAGTCTGAGCAGCTTTTAAGGCGGTGTTGACTGTTTCTTTATCCCGCATTTCCCCCACCAGAATCAAATCTGGGTCTTCCCGCAAAGCAGCTTTTAAAGCGTTGTCAAATTTCCGGGTGTGCATTCCCACTTCCCGTTGTTTAATTAAAGATTTTTGGCTTTGATGGACAAATTCAATAGGGTCTTCGATGGTAATGATGTGCTTGGCCATCTCTTTGTTGATGTAGTCAATCATGGCGGCCATCGTTGTGGACTTACCAGAACCAGTAGGCCCAGTTACCAAAATTAAGCCTTTGTGATGGTGGCACACATCCCGAAACACAGCAGGTAATCTCAACTGTTCCATTGTTAAGATTTTTAACGGAATCAACCGCAACACCATTGCCGGCCCTTTGAGGGAACCAAAAATATTAATCCGCACACGGGCAAAATCGTATTGAGTTGCGCCATCAAATTCTAGGTATTCTTCAAAGCGCTGAATTTCTGCCTCAGTCAATACCTCCCGCACCCAACTCATAAAAATTTCTTTATCCGTTTCTGGATATTCTGTTTTCTGAATTTCACCTCGGTTACGGAAGCGGGGTACTTCACCCACTCCCAAGTGAACGTCAGAATAGCCTTGATCGTAAGCTTCTTTGATGATCTGAGCTAAAGTTAGTCCCGAATTGTGGCTTTTGATACTTGCAGTTTGCGGAATTGGCGGTGGCGTACCCGGACGGTGGGATGCAACAGGAACACCTGTAGGTGGTGGTGGCGGTAAAACCTCAGTTGGAGGGTGGTTGGAGTTCTTGTATCCTGACATATCCAATGTTTGCGTAGCCTGACGCTGGGTACTAAGCGTTGGTGTGGGTGGTGGCGGCGGCGGCATTGGTGGCGCATTCCGTGTAGCAGCAAAATTAGAACCTAAAGGACTTTGTGTATCTGTCATATATCTTTAAAATTTGGCAGGTAAAATGTTGATTTCGGGAGAAAATGCCCAAAGGCAAAGCAGTCAGTGCCTGTCCGTTTCCAGCTTGAAGGCAACGGTGAGTGCTACTTCACCGCATTGTTAAGTATGTTTTTTGACCTTTGATTGCTGCGTCATGAAGATATGATGAGCATTTTTAACCCAACATACCCTTGTTTAACATACTTGATACCTGATTAAGCCTCAGTAATTACTTGGAGAATTAAGAGTGATAAAATAACTTTTTAATGACACTGTAAATTTAGATGAGAAATTTCTTGCAGGTGTCGCCATAACTTGCTAGCAATTAACAGCCAAAACACTAGCAGTTCATTTATCCAGCCGCAATCGAGAATTATGAGAAATCAACTTGATTTTTATAAGAAATGTTAACTAAGATTTGATCAAGAGGTCTGAAAAGCGGCTGGTGCAAGAGAGAGATTGATAGTCTATTCCCCAAGATAGATGCCGAAAACTAGCTTTTCTCTTAGATGTATACCTGACTTTACATTCATAATTACAAAAAATTAACTGTAAAGTTTAGTAAATAAATGCTCATTTTCTCAGAGGGTTTTTATATACTGAATTTCACTGAATGATTCAGTTTGCTTGCTCAAAGCCAACTGATATTGAAATTAACTTTTTGCTGTGTATCTGGGAGGAAAAGTCATGGTTTCGGCTCAAAGCTCTAATCTGGGTAAGACCTACTCCTTATTGATGGTCAAAAGCTTTTTGATCTGGACTTTCACATTGGCAGTATGCTTATTGGTTGTCGGTTTCCCATTAGTAGTTTTGATGGCTACGGTCGGGTGTCTGTTGTCGATTGTGTTGCAATCAGTCATGCCTGTGAGTGCAGTTTTGCTCGTAGCAGGGGGTTTGATTATGTTTAATGTGATGGCAGTTGTCATGGCTGCTGGTGTATTAACCTTCAAGGGTGTACATCCAAAACAAATCAAATGGCTTAGTTGGTTGCATGGAGAGGCAGAGCAAATGGAGACTACTGTCTACGCTGCTTGTCCTTTAACTTGTGATATCAAATAATAGTTATCGCTACTAAATTCGACAAACAGTGCATCTGCCCGGTCAAGCCGGGTTTTTTGTTGTTTGTTATTTGTCATTCGTTACTCTCCTTTCTCATGTCCTATTCCCGATTCCTTATTGAATGAAGAATACGTGAAGTTACTCAATTTAGTGACGATGCACTATTGACTAATGACTGTTAACTATTAACCATTAACTATTGACCGATGACTAATTACTAGTGACTGATGATTAAAAAAAGAGTTTACATAATTTTGGGTACTCGTCCGGAAGCAATTAAACTAGCTCCGGTAATTCAAGTTTTTCAAAGGTCGCCAGACTTTGAGTCGCAGGTAATTTTGACTGGTCAGCATCGTGAGATGGTTGAGCAAGTCATGCAGCTATTTAATCTCAAGGCTGACGGCGACTTAGAAATTATGCAGCCTCAACAATCTTTGAGCGATATTACCTGTCGCAGTTTGCGAGGCTTGGAAGGATTATTTCAAGAAAGTAAGCCAGATTTAGTGATTGTACAAGGAGACACCACTACAGCTTTTGCCGCAGCTTTGGCGGCTTTTTATCAAAAGATTCCGGTTGGTCATGTAGAAGCGGGCTTAAGAACCGATGAGCTATTCAACCCTTATCCAGAAGAAGCCAATCGACGGCTAATTTCGCAAATTACTCAGTTGCACTTTGCACCCACACCTTTAGCTGTGGAAAATTTACAGCGTTCTGGTGTTTTGGGTGAAATTCATTTGACTGGTAATACAGTGATTGATGCGCTATTAAATGTAGCAGCAACCGAACCAGCTTGTAATATACCAGGTTTAGAATGGGATGAGTATCACACCTTGCTAGCAACAGTCCACCGTCGAGAGAATTGGGGAGAACCTCTGCAAGGCATTGCTCAAGGGTTTTTAAAAATATTAGATAAGTTTCCTCATACAGCTTTAGTGTTACCGTTACACCGCAATCCTATCGTCAGAGAACCTTTACAGGCTATTTTAGGGAATCATCCCAGAATATTTTTGACAGAACCTCTAGATTATAGTGAATTGGTGGGTGCGATCGCGCGATCGCATTTTTTACTCACTGATTCTGGTGGCTTACAAGAAGAAGCACCCAGCCTAGGGAAACCAGTACTAGTGCTGCGAGAAACCACAGAAAGACCAGAAGCAGTCAGCGCAGGTACAGCTAAACTTGTGGGAACTGAAAGTGAAAATATTGTTGCAGCTGCGACTGAGTTGCTAAGTAACTCAAATGCTTATGAAGCAATGGCTAACGCCATTAATCCTTTTGGAGATGGTAAAGCCGCAGAACGCATCTTGCAAATTGTGCAAAATTACTTGCAAGCAAATTAGAGATTGTCGAAAATCAATCTCCCATTTTTATGGTGGAATGGCACTTACTCAAGTAAGAATTTTTTTCCAGATACCCGACTTCCTCAGGAAGTCGGGTATCTAAATTTAGGGTATTACGAATTGGTATTATATTCCTAATGCGTTTCGTGTGCTGGGCCCAACTACTCCATCTACTCGTAACCCATTCCTAGCTTGGAATCTTCGTACTGCTGCTTCTGTCGTCGCACCATAGTAGCCATCAGCTGTAATTCCCAAAGCTCTTTGAACTTCCGCCACTGCTGAGTTGCTATAGCCTCGCCTGAGAATATTACTCCGACTATAACCCTGGTTATAACTCTGCTCATAATAGCGACCAGAATTACGATCATAACGGCGACCATAATTACGCCCATAATGACGACGATAACTACGCCCATAATGGCGACTAGTCCGATAACCAACACGAGTAATCCACTGGGAAGCAACGTAACCACCCCGCGATAATCTAGCGAAGCCATTACGTTGTCCGACAATTCTTAAACGCGTACCTCTAGAATAACAACCAATAGGATACCTAGCAGTAGATGGGGTAGGACGGACATTTAAACAATTGTA
Source organism: Goleter apudmare HA4340-LM2 (assembly GCA_019359495.1). GTDB lineage: Bacteria > Cyanobacteriota > Cyanobacteriia > Cyanobacteriales > Nostocaceae > Goleter > Goleter apudmare. The sequence continues at coordinate 37,128 of JAHHHF010000009.1, read as the reverse complement.
ATTTGTGCTGACATAGTATGTGCCTGGCCCATTGTATGCTGCCGAAGCTTGCGGAACTTGGGCAAGGATGGTCAACAAAACAGCAATACTAGCAAAGCTTAACAAAGAAGATTTGCAACGTTTGTGCCAATCGAAGTTGAAATTGATTTCCGGCAAACGAATCTCAGTATTCGAGTTTGGCTCTGTGTTAGCAATGTCCGTTGCAAAAGCAAACTCCGAATAAGCAAGATAGTCCAAGATTATCTCCTTGCTAATCGCAAAATTTGAAGAGATTAAATTTGCTGTGCTTTTTTCTATTATTTGTCTAAATGTTATTTAGACTACTCAGCAATATATAGAATAATAAATGAAGATTTAGTAAAGATGATGTAAGGTTAGTAACAGTTTTTTAGTTTTTAAATATGTCTTGCAAATTTTAATTCAAATTAGCACAATAGATACTTTTTCATAAATCACATATGTCTATAAATTTACCTTGAAGAAATAGAACAACACTTGAGTCAGCTTTGTGAAAAGATGCTGATGGTGGTTGCCATTAAGTACGGCAAAGACAGCCGTGAATATGAAATGGCAGGTGGTGTTCGCAGTAGCGATCGCGCCCGCAAAATTAGAGCCAGCCGCTTAAAATCTGTTGCCGAAAAAGCATCAGATGAAACTGTTAAAGCAGTCTAGAAATGTAGGGAAGCCAGCGCCGTCATTGGTGTCAAGTTAACGTAAAAGTTATGCACCGCAAGGAACTTTGAGTTCCTTGCTCATTGCTGAAGTCATCTGTACACGAAGTGTTCCCGTACTCCTAAAGGAGAAGGGTAGATGACTAAATATGCCCCAAAATCTTGAGTCTACTTCAGTAGACTTGAGCTATAAGTCAGAGAATTGATTCTCTGGCGCGTGAGGAAGGCAACGGTGAAGCTATGTATAACCAACTATTAGCTTCTCCCTGTACTCGCAATCCTTCTAATAGGGAATGAGTAAATGACCCATGTTGTAATTCATCAATTTCCCAAGATTTTTGGTTAGCTGTGCAAGAATAAAAGGTGATGACTCCCCAGGGTAAGAGCATCTCAATTAGGCTTGACATAAGGAATTAGAAGAATCTAACCCATCTTTAAGTACCAGTTTTCCGCTTGAATTTAAAAGTCATCGCTCCTTTGCCTCCGACTTTACCACCACCCATCCCAAACAAACTGACTTGTCCTTCGCCGTTGACTTCTACTGAAAGTTCCACCTCATCCAACTGCATTTTAGAATTGGTTTCCTCCGCTTCATCAAGCATTTCCCGCATTGCTTGCAGAAATCCCTTCATTTCTTGCTTGATTTTAGTTACCTCTACTTTGCGTCTAGTAATTACTAGTTCGCCTTTTTTTTGGCTGACAACTATTTCTTCAGTGGTTTGAATTCCGCCGAGTCGTCCTCCTACATCGCCACTGCTTCTGGCTCCAATGCTTCTTACACTATCTGTGACTCTTTCAGTAGTTGTATTTGAGGTTTCAGCTACTTCTTCGGTAATAATCCAGATGGCATTTGGGGTAGAATCTTCTGCTGACATAAATTTAATTATTTAGATAGGTGAAAATGAAGGCAACTCAAGAGGGTTGTTATTTGTCATTTGTTATTGGCAAGAGTGTGTAGTAGCGTGGCCACGCCACTACCTAATTCTTTTAACTTCCCCTTATCGCGCCTTAGCCGTTTCCATTGTCAAATCTTGGAACATGGCAGTGCTGAGGTAACGTTCACCGAAGGAAGGCTGAATCATCACAATCAGCTTACCTGCGTTTTCTGGGCGTTGACCTACTTGAATAGCAGCACACAAAGCCGCACCAGAGGATATCCCAGATAATAATCCTTCTTCCTTTGCTAGACGCCGTCCATAAGCGATCGCTTGATCATCACTGACGCGAATCACTTCATCAATCAATTCTAGGCGCAGCACATCTGGAATAAAACCCGCGCCGATACCTTGAATTTTATGCGGCCCAGCTTCCCCACCAGAAAGGATGGGACTGTTACTAGGTTCAACGGCGATCGCTTGAAAGCTCGGCTTGCGGCTTTTAAGTACTTCCGCAATCCCAGTAATCGTCCCACCAGTCCCGACTCCCGCAATCAAGATATCAACTTCCCCATCTGTATCTGCCCAAATTTCTTCAGCAGTGGTTTCTCGGTGAATTTTAGGATTGGCGGGGTTGCAGAACTGTTGCAGCATATATGCGTTGGGAGTACTCGCTACAATTTCTTCGGCTTTGCGAATCGCCCCACGCATCCCCTCAGTACCCGGTGTTAATTCCAAACTAGCACCATAAGCTTTGAGCATTGCTCGTCTTTCTTGGCTCATGGTTTCCGGCATCGTCAAAATCAAACGGTAGCCACGGGCGGCTGCTACCATTGCCAACGCAATACCTGTATTACCAGAAGTTGGCTCGACTAACACAGTTTTCCCCGGCTCAATCAAGCCCTCAGCTTCCGCCGAGAGTACCATATTTAGCCCGATACGGTCTTTTACAGAAGCAGCAGGGTTTTGTCCTTCTAGTTTGGCAACTATCCTTGCTACCACTCCCTCAGCTTGGGGAATTTTGTTGAGCTGAACTAAAGGAGTTTTTCCAATAAGTTCTGTTACATCTTGAGCAATTCGCATTAATTAACTCCTAAGATTCTAAATCTTGGTGCAGTGCAAAGCATTTACTTATAAGAATAAACTAATAAAACCCTTGCAGTATAGTAGTTACAACTTACTGTCTATAAATTTACGGCAGACTTAATCATCATCCAGAGATTTTATAAATCAGTATAGTCGGTTGTATAAAACTTTAAACTTGTTTGAGATATTTTTAGTTAATAGAGAACAATATTTTCTTGTGAAATATTTAATTGTTTTTCTGACTTTCTTGGTGTAACGTAAGCAAGTGAAACGCTTTTGAGTACAAGTTTTGTTAGCAAATTAAGGCGCACAAAATTCTCTTCAGCCTTTAGCCTACATTGCTTTGAGCCTGAGTGCATAAAAGCCAGAACCCTACCTGCTAAATACCAGGGCTTCAGCCTCAAAATACCAGCACCCATACCCCAACTAATTTTATCAAAGCTTGCTAGATAAGGGTTACAGGCTTTGAGTACAACTTTAATAACTTTAATAATTCCAATTAATCTACCCTAAACTCCGTTGTAGAAAGGCAGCTGATATAAAACGTATAGGATTTACGCAGAGATTCCCCTCTACCCCCCGAAATTCCTAGGTGCAAACCTAGTGAACTAGGGGGGACTTCTTAACTCCTAAATCAATGCTGATTTGAAGATAGGGACAGATTTAAAATAATTGATAATTCCTAACTAGAAAAATGATGCATTAATAATTAGCTAATGCTAGGAATATTTACCAGATTTAAGTATTAAGCTATTTAGCCTAATAACAAAAAAATCTCTACCAATTATCTACAATCTGGTAATAGATTCCAACCTCAAATCTCCGATTAGATCTGACGCCTTTTAACTACGTAGCTTACTTCTCGCCCTAGGCGAATATTGCGTAGCTTGCTTCTGCCCGGAGAGCAGTATTACGAATTGGGAAGGAACAGCCACGATGAGAGTCAAGCTTGTCAATGTTCTCACAGTTTGTGTAGTCACTTTAGCTGTGCTTTCTCCAGCACTATTAGTATTTAGTGTAGTCTGGGGCAAACATATAGAGCTAGTAGAAACACAGAGTTCAGCTTGTGAAATCAACAAAGACTGCGTAAGAAAAAACACATCATCTTCCCGGTCAAAAATTATCAATCATTCTCAATATCAGGCTAGCATCCAAAACTCTACCCATACTCTTGAGCACCAAAGGCTAACTGTTGCTGAACAATATCAACTGGCTATTATCTTACAATGGGTTTTCTTTCTGATACCGATTTTTTTCGGTGTAGGAATTATTATTTACGATCGCTATCTGGTTTATCGTGCAGCAGTTTTTAAAGAGCAAGTTGCAATGCTAGAAAAGCTCTGGCAGCAGAGCATCGAGCAATAAATTATTCCCAGTTCACTCATTCCCTTTCAACAAAAATACCATGACAGACGAACGCCAACTCCTATATTTTGAATTAATTGACCAGTTACTCAGATGTCCTAATGGTCAGGAACCAGCAATTTTGGAATCACAACCAGAATTAATTGATTCTGGCTTTGTATATGCAATTTTGAAGGTGGCAACTGTATTTGCACACGAAGGCAATCAAGATGGTGCTCAGTTTTTGTTTTTCATTGGTCGTGAATTAGCGAAGCAACTGGGATTGTACCCTGAAATAGAAGCTGCTAATTCTGCACCAGAAGTTTCAGATAAGGAGTAACAATGTTATTGACAGCAACTGACGCTGGACAAATAGCGTTAGAGTTTCTCATGGCAGACTGGAATCTCTCAGAAAATGACAGAGAGTGGTTCACAATCTTTAATTCTCGTCTGATTGGTGAGTCTTGGTACATTGTAGAACTGGGTGTGTCTGGATTTCCTGATCGGTGGTTTATTCAAGTCTACGATACTGGAGCTTGTGACCCAGACTATACATTCATTTCGCCTATTCGTGGTTCAGATGGATATGTTGACCTGATAGATTTACCACAACTTGTGGCAGAGGTTTTAGTTTCAGAACGTAATGCTCGATAAGCACAATTCAAAATTAAAATAAAAAATTTTGAATTCACAATTTTAAATATTTAGCAGTTAGGAGGTAATCGCAAACAAGCTTTTACCTCTTTTTGTTATTTGTTGTTTGTGAAAATTTAGATATTTACTTTTTTTAGATAGGATTATAATATTTTACGTTAACAATGACACAAATAAGCATTGCTAAAACACTACGAAAAACTGTGATGGATCATAATTGTGTTGAACTGGTATTAATATTTAATTTTTGAACAACATGTAAGGTACGTCCTTGCAAAGGATAACGCACCAAAACCTTGCAAGTCCTGCGTTAGACTAAAGTTATTACACAGTCTATAAATACTATTCGTAATTTATGAAAATGTTTTACTTCTGAGCACTATGACATAAACATAATGGTTATTTATGAGTTTATACTAATTGATAAATTTTAAAATTTTTTATTTATAAGCAATATTAAATGTCAGCTTTGACTCACAAAAATATGTTATATTAATATCGTGATGAACGCTACAGAAATATCAATTGCTATGATTGCCGAAGACATCCTAGCCAAAGAATTTACCAGAGTCGTCAGTCACTATTATCCAACTCTTGGAGAATTACTTGATGGCTGTTATGTGAAAGTAATTACTTGTTTTTGGGGACGACCAGCTAGGCGCTTGCAATATATAGGAATTTATTGTTCTGGAGAGATGATTCCTTATGTGCAAGCCCACAAAGAAATCCTTCGAGAAGTAGCAGACAACATGGGACTAATTCAGGTAGTCTGCATGAATGCTAGACGATTATTGCGCGATCCTATGTCGAAGCTGAAACAAAGTGAGCCTCGCTTATGGTTGGAATTACAGTTAGTTGCAACCTAAGATGAGCCAAGGTAAATAATGAAAACAGGACTTTTCTGCAATTACGACAATTATCATCAGGATGCCCATCGGGCGATTTTGGAACAAGTCGCCTTGGTAAAGCAAGCCCAAACCTTGGGTTTTGAAGAAGCTTGGGTAAGTGAGCATCATTTTAGTGAATCCAATCTTAGCCCTTCTATGTTGCTATTGATGGCACACTTGGCGGGATTAACTTCAACTATTCAATTAGGGACGGCGGCGGTGTTACTACCGTTTCATAACCCGATTAGAGTCGCAGAAGACATTGCTACCTTGGATAACCTTACCAATGGCAGATTGTTATTTGGGATTGCTAAAGGGGGGCCATTTCCTGAACAGAATAAGCATTTTGCCACACCAATGGGTGAATCTCGTGCCAAGATGCTAGAGGCTATGGCATTGATTCAGAAGCTTTTATATGAAACTGATGTGTCATTTGATGGGGAATATTATCAATGCGATCGCCTCACAATTTACCCCAAACCTCTACAAAAGTCTATTCCTGTCTATGTAGCCACCGGGGATAGTGCAGGTATAGAATTTGCTGCCAAACATGACTATGGCTTGATGGGTGGGCCGCCGTTTTCCCTGGAGAGGTTGAAAAACACTGTTACCCAATATCGGGCTTTAAATTCCAGTGGTGCTGACAAACTCGTGCTGGCCCGGTTCTTTTTTGTTGCTAGGACATGCGACGAAGCAGTGAGTCAGGCATTGCCTTTCATCCGCAAATTTAGCCTGAAAATGAAAGCCAACTCGGCACAAGTAATGCAGAACAGTTCTCACAACCAAAAGCCATTTGATCGTACAAACATCTGTTTTGATGAAGACTATTTGATTGAGAACTCAATTATCGGTGATGCGGTCACTTGTCGGGACAAAATCAGAAAATTCCAGGATGAGTTAAATTTGGGTACATTGGCATTCAAACCCTCATCCTTCGACCTACAAAAAAACCTGGACAGTCTCACCCGCTACAATCAAGAGGTGCGGAATTATGTCTAAACTTCCCTTACTTCCTCCAGATGATTTACCTCCAGCAGAAGTAACAAAACTCGATGGGATGTTACATCTGGAATTTGAACAATCGACTGGTAGATGCTTTTATCAAGCGTGCGATCGCATTACTCAAGCCTTGTTAGCTCGTTGTCAGTGGTATCTCACAACCAATGCTACCGCCTTAATGCTGATTATTGACTGCCCTGACATAGTTTCTTATTGGCATATAGTCAGCAATATTCCCCAGTTAGGCAATCGCCTAGAAAGGTTTACGAGTAATGCCACAATTAGAGTCTATCCTCCCTTTGGTAAAGGAATGCCGTTTGAAATTAGTGTGAATGAAATCTCGGCTTATCGAGATTGGCTGTAGTTCAAAAATAGTCGAGTGGTTGTGATATTTGTTATCTAGAATTGTTAACTACAGATGGACGCTGGTGATTTTGAATAATTATTAGCGTTCATCGACATTGAATTTTGTTGGTAGTGGCAGAAGATTAATGTAAAGCAAACCAAATTTATTAGACGTGTAGCATATTTACATCCGTTAAAATTAAACCATATATTCCCAGTCTTCTACATCATTGACAAAACTTTCAATATTAGAATCGCTGACAAAAATCATTCAGATTCTTCACCTAGATAAGATTGGCGACTGTGACGAACATGAAGAATTGCGACAACATCCTCCTCGACTACAAATAAAACTCGATATTTTCTTTTTTTTCCGATCCAGAATTGCCGAATTTCACGACCAGTCACTTTGGCTTCTGGCGCTATGGTAGTAGTGATGCTATGGCATCTTGAAGTTCGTAGTACCAATTATTTGCTATTTCAGGATTCAGATTATCACATATCCAACGATAGGAAGTTTCGATTTCTTGAAAAGCGGTAGGTTGAATAATAACTTGGTAATTCATGAGCGAGGAGGAATGTTAAATTTGTTTTGTAAGGTTGCCAAAGCTTCCTCAGCAGGAATTCCTTGACCTTGTTCAAACTCATCTATTCCTTTACGAATACCTACTATTGCTTCAAGGTAATCAATGCGTTCTAAGAGTTCTCGATATGTGTTAGGGTGATGTTGTGGGGATGTTTTCAGTGATTGCAAAAAAACAAGTATATCCTCTAGGATGTCATTGGGGGTGTTGTCAATTTCTTGTAATAGCAATTCTTTGATAGTCATTACAGTTAATCGCTGAAATTTATGTTTCTCTAGTCATTCTAAATGATTCATGAGAAATTTAACAATTCAGGTGCGAGTATAATTAACTACTACAAAAACTCCAAAATTTCTACACCAAACAAGCGATACCTTTCCTGCGGAATGCTACGTGAACGCACTTATCCGGGAGTTACAAGAAAATAAAGTACCATAGGCGATCGCATTACTCAAGCCTTGTTAGCTCGTTGTCAGTGGTATCTTACAACCAATGCTACTGCCCTGACATAGTTTCTTATTGGCATATAGTCAGCAATATTCCCCAGTTAGGCAATCGCCTAGAAAGGTTTACGAGTAATGCCACAATTAGAGTCTATCCTCCCTTTGGTAAAGGAATGCCATTTGAAATTAGTGTGAATGAAATCTCGGCTTATCGAGATTGGTTATAAGTAAAAAATAGGGGAATTGTTCTGATATTCGTCATACCAGTTTGGATTTTGAATTGGCAATCTTTGTCTGTATCTAGGCTTTGTGAATCCAACTGTCGCCATCATTTTTCAAATTGGTATTATCTATAATTGCTAATCTTATGTGGAGACGTTGCAATGCAGCGTCTCCACAATTCACAAGGGTGATTTCCTACTGGGTGTAAATCAGGTCAATCCCCAGCAAAGTTTAATTAATGGCTATGACTAGCTTCCTTTTGATGATCACCTTTACAACCACCATGACCATGTTCATGATGGTGATGATGACCAGCACCGTGGGCGCAGTTTTGTAAATCCTGTCCCATGAGTTTTTCGCTGATTTCCCGTAAGGATTCATCTACAGGCTTTAGGCCAATCCACGCATCAATCTTGCCCACATCAAAGCCAAATTCGCGGCGATCGCCTACTTCTAATAAAGGACGGCGAATCAATAGCGGATCTTGAACCATCAGTAACAAGGCTGTTTGTGCATCTAATTTTTCTGGAACCACATCACCAGATTTTATCCTTGAGGAACTGGGGTTAAACCATTCGGATATGGGGCGATCGCCAAAAAATGATCGCAAACGTTCAGTTGTCCAAGCTTCTGTTAGTAGGTTTTGGGCTATAACCTCATGACCAGCTGCTGTAAGCAAAACTTTTTGCTTAGTACCACCTTTACAACCTGGTTTTTCATAGAAAATTACTCTCGCCATTGAGTCATCTCCTAGTTAGATTAACTTGAGCGGCAAATTATACCAATTCGTAATTCGTAATTACTGTTGATTCATGTTTTGCGATATTTACCCACTGATGCACGCAGATAAACGCCAATTATTTATTCACATAAATAGCATTTGCATCGGTCTTATTATTTAATCATAATACTTTTGTGAGGAGAATAGATAATTAACCTATGCCCCATGACGCCACTTGCTACAATGCGGCGGCACGTTTTAGGGGGAAGTTTCCCCCCAAAAGCTGCCTTGGAAACCCGCGCAACGCAGTGGCTCCCCCATGCCCAATTAGTTTAAAACTTTTTAGCAACATGACTCACTGAGTCAAATTCAAACCTTTCTTTGGGGACAGTTTCGCCATAAATATTAAAAGTTACAGTAGGTTCATCACCTACTGCTTGGACACTATGAATAGCATCGGGAGTAAAACTCACAATATCTCCGGGGAATAGGGTAATTTCTCCCGTAGTTTCGATTTTATCCTGAGTTTCTAGGCTGTGGTTACGCCGCCAAAATGTGTTTTTTTCTTGACCTTTTAATACAGCCACTATTCCCCAGGTTCCATGATTATGAATATTGGATTTAGTTCCTGGGGCAAATGTTACTGTTTGTACTGTTAAGGGAAAACCTAACTCATCATACAGTAGTAAAACTGAAGTTCCGGTTTGAGGATCAGGCTCTAAATATTGACTCTGTACCCAATATGAATTAACAATTAACCGCCTGACTAACATTCTCATTTCTGGCAGATGGCTCGATTCATCTTCAACATCATTGAGCACATCTTCCATTTCAGTTAAAAACCGATATAGACGATAGTTTTCCCGCAACAAATCCCATGACCTTACTGCTTTACAGGGTTGATAATTACCATCCCCTGTTACCAGCCAATCTCTCTCTTTCATAGCTGTTTAAATAGTCAAGCGAAAAGAGTTTTGTGGAAGCAGGGGGAGAGTAGGCGAGATGGGAGTAATTATCGGCATAGGTTGATTAGGAAGTAGTGGTGCAGGAATTAGGGTAGGCGAATTAATAGCAGATTGAGAGAGGGGATAATACATAGATGTGGTGATAGAGAAAAAATGATTCATGGTTTTTCACAAATGACAAACAACAAATAACAAACACCAAATAACAAATCAATCATCTTCTAATGGGCGTGTCAGAATATCCCATAAAATGCCAGCGCCAAAATCATTTTTCTCGTCTACCTCTTTAACTCTGGCACTGATTTCTTTAGCTAGCTCTAGCTCTTCTAACTTAGCTAAGACCAATCCAGAAGCAGCATAAGCATTTAAATACAGTCTAATATTAGGGTCTTCTTTGCGACTAACTAATATTGCTTTGAGTTGTTCCCAATTATCAGGTAATTTTTCTAGTTCTTTAATTTTATCTAATAATTGTACTGTTGTTTGTAGTGCTAGAGGGTAATTATTTTTGTAATAAAAAAATCTATATGCCGCTACAAAAACATCAGTATGTTCTGCACTTTTAGCTAATGCTGTTTGCATATACTTTTCTGATTCGGTGGTATTTTCCCAAGTTTGAGTTGCCAAGATCAATAATTTTTTGATATCTTCTGGCACATGAAACCATGAGAACTTTTCTGGCTGAACTTGCATAATAATCTCCTGGTTGAGGAGACGTAGCAGTGCTACGTCTCTACCATTTCTAAAAAAGGCTGAGAATGTACACTAGAGTAAACAAAACTATCCAAATGATGTCTACGAAGTGCCAGTAAATTTCTGCCATTTCAATGAAGGTGTGTTTGCTAGCAGAATAAAGGCCTGGTTGATGCGATCGCCACACTACAGCCAAAATCAATAACAGTCCCACAAATACGTGCAAACCGTGGAACCCAGTCATGATGTAGAAGCAGTTGGAGAAGACATTGGTAGTCAAACCATATCCCAGAGTTGCATACTCAAACACCTGACCAGCCAAGAAAATCGCGCCCATGACGGCGGTAACTAAATACCAAAAGCGCATTCCCTTGACATCATTCTTTTTAATCGCCACATCACCCAAGTGAATGACGAAGCTACTAGAAACCAGAATAATGGTGTTGATTGTGGGCAAGAATAGTTCTACTTCTGTTCCTTCTGGAGGCCAAACATCTGTAATGCCTCGAAAGAACAAATAAGTGGCAAAAAATCCCCCAAACATCAAGGATTCTGAGGCCAGGAATGTCAACAGCCCCCAAACTCTTAAATCTGGGTGATGTTCTTCATGATGTTCATTTGTTGTCGCTATGGTCATTTTGTTTACACTCAAAGTTGCTTTTTCTCTGCCTCTGCGTGAGGAATGATTTTTTTAACGCAGAGGAACGCGGAGGTAAGCGCAAAGGTACGCGGAGTCTAAATTAAGCGCTAGCTTCTGTTGGTGCTGGCTGCACTTTGGTATCATGACCGTAGTCGTAAGGGCCGTGAGTGACAACGGGTAAGACTTCCCAATTTTCGATCGCAGGTGGTGAACTGGTTGTCCATTCTAGGCTCAAAGCCTGCCAAGGATTATCACCTGCTAAGTCGCCTTTGATCCAACTTTGAATGATGTTGATGGTGAAGGGAATTACTGATAATCCCAAAATAAAGGCTCCGTAGGTGGAAATCACGTTGAGGTCGATAAATTGCGGGTCATACATTGCAACTCTTCGGGGCATTCCTTTCAAACCCAACTCGTGCATGGGTAGGAAGGTTAAATTAGTGCCGACGAATGTCAAAGCAAAGTGAACGCGACCCCAAGTTTCACTCAATTTGCGTCCGGTCATTTTGGGGAACCAGTGGTAAATGCCCGCGTAGATGCCAAACACGGAACCACCAAATAGCACGAAGTGGAAGTGTGCTACTACATAATATGTGTCGTGGACGTGGACATCAAAGGGCGCTGTTCCCATTGTGACGCCACTTAAGCCGCCCATAACGAACATGCACAATAAACCAATGGCGAAAAGCATGGCGCTGGTGAAGCGAATCTTACCACCCCAGAGGGTAGCAACCCAGGCAAAAATCTTCACGCCAGTGGGAACAGCAACGATTAGGGTAGAGATGGTGAAGAAAATCCGCATCCAACCGGGTGTACCACTGGTGAACATGTGGTGTACCCAGACGAACAAGCCAACAACGCAGATGGCGACGCTGGAATAAGCGATCGCTTTATATCCGAAAATTGGTTTGCGGGCATGAACGGGAATGACTTCGGACATGATGCCGAAGATAGGCAGAATCATTAAGTAAACTGCCGGGTGAGAATAGAACCAGAACAAGTGTTGATAGATAACAACGTTACCGCCTGCATCTGGTTTGAAGAAGGATGTGCCAAAGTTGAGGTCAAACAACAGCAAAACCAAACCCGCAGCTAACACTGGTGTAGAGAGGAGTGCGAGGATTGAGGTTGCTAAGATTGCCCAACAAAACAAGGGAACTTGATCCCATTTCATACTGGGAACCTTCATCATCAGGATGGTGATCACAAAGTTCACCGAACCCAAAATTGAGGAAGTCCCCACCAACACGATCGCCAAAATCCACATGGTTTGAGCAACGTGTGCTGTCACCAAACTCAAAGGTGGGTAAGCTGTCCAACCAGATTGAGAACCGCCAAAGATAAAACTACCTAACAGTAATAAACCTGCTGGTGGGTTTAACCAAAAAGCGATCGCATTCAGCTTGGGGAAAGCCATATCCCTAGCACCAATCATCAGTGGTACTAGATAGTTGCCAAATCCCCCAATGGCACTAGGAACGATCCACAAAAAGATCATGATCGTTCCGTGATTGGTCATGAAAGCGTTGTAAAGATTGGGGTCGAGTAAATCTGCGTCTGGTGTCGCTAATTCTACTCGAATAGCGATCGCCATCAATCCACCAATCAAATAGAACACAAACGCTGTCACTAGGTACTGGATACCAATTACCTTGTGGTCAACGTTAAACGTAAAGTAGTCTTGCCATTTCCACGCCTGGGGATGGGACGAATGGCTAACCGCTAGCTTATCTGGTGGCGTATTCCGCGGAAATTCTACCTTTGTCATATTTTTGTCCTTTGTGGTTTGTCATTTGTCCTTTGGCATTTGTGGTTTGTCCTTTGGTGTTTGTCATTTGTCAGTTACCAATGACCAATAACCAATAACTAATGACCAATGACCAATGACTCCAAACTTGCTGCACTCACCCCTAAATCATGTACATGGGGAACCAGAAACTCGGATTTAGATAAGTTTGCTGGGTTAGCAGCGATCGCTTGATGTAAATCTGACTTTTGCGCCAGTTGGTTTTCACTCAGCCAGCTATCATACTCTGCTGGTGTGTGGACAATAACCTGCGATCGCATGGAACCGTGATAACCACCGCAAAGTTCTGTACACACTACCGGATAAGTACCTGGTTTGGTGGCGACAAAGCGCAATTCAGTTGGAATACCAGGAAGCGCATCTTGCTTTAACCGGAACTGAGGCACCCAAAATGAATGAATCACATCCAGCGCTGACAAGTTGAGTTGCACATCAGCACCGACAGGAACATGCAATTCTCCAGAGGTAATGCCAGTTTCAGGGTAGTTGAAGATCCAAGCGTACTGCATCCCTTGGACATTCACCACCAAGTCGGCTGGTTTACCTTGGGTTTGAGGAGACGCGCCAATACCAATTGCAGGAGCAGTTGTCGGAGCTGAGGTGTCATCTAGAGTAGTGGCGAGAGCACTCCCACTCATGTGTGCCACATGCGCTGCACCATGAGGATGACCCGTAGGCTCAAACCCTCCCATTCGGTTGTAGACATCTACACTGTAGATACCCAAACCAATCACAATTACTGTGGGGATTGCTGTCCAAAAAATTTCTAGGGGAACGTTACCTTCTAGCGCTACGCCATCGGTATCATCTCCTGGACGGCGACGAAACTTAATTAAAAAAACCACAATTGTTCCTTCTACCACCAAAAAGAGAGCGATGGCGATGGTAAACATGACGTTGAAAAATCCGTCTACCAAAGGCGCTTGTAGCGACGCTTCTACTGGCATTAGAGTGTGGTTTTGACCAATCCAGATGCTGATTACTGAGACTAATATGCCAGCAATCAGGGTCCATAGTGAAACCGGAATTTGTTGCATACATACTACCTGCTCTGTAAAACGCCGTTATCAGTTATCAGTTGTAGAGACGCGATTAATCGCGTCCACAGTTATCAGTTTGTTTACTGTTCACTGTCTTTCACAGGGCAGCGTTTTTGTTTTCTCTCACTAATTTTCTAACTTAACCCTATAAAAATTGGGGGAAATTTCCATATCTTTTCATATCTTTCCCCCCAAGAGATTAAAACTATATCTCAACTCCCATGACACGGGAGTATCAGAATTTGCGGCAATCTAGTTGCCTTACAAGAACACTTTTAGCCCTAATATTAATTAGGCTAAAATATCAGCAAGTATAAATTTGTTAATAGATAACATTTTGACATTTACGGATTTGTTTACTGTGAACCTTTTACCGAGTTACAGTAAATCTTGAGCATTCCCCTCAGACAACCTTGCTGAGTACTTTAGCTAAACCAAGACCTTAATTTTCTAAGGGAGCGTGGGTGTAGCAATTCTTCGGACAAATCCGCGCACAGGCTTCGCAACCAATACAACTTTCTGGATTAGCTACTTTCATTACCTTTCTTTCAATTTCTTCATCATCTTCATCCTCAACAATTTCCCCTTCTTCGTTGAGTGCCATTAATCCTAAGACATTGTATCCACATACTTTAATGCATCTGCCACAGCCGATACATTTGTCTTTGTCAATTGCCTGGGCAAATTTAGGTGTCCAGGTTTTACCTCCAAATGTCAATCCTGTTAGTTGTGCCATGAATAAACCCTCGGCAATTCTGCCTACAAATTTGTTTGTGCTTTGATGATCATCCTAACTCAATCTTAATTCTTTATTTTTACTCTTCAACAACCATTTTTTCTATAATCAATTTTTTATGACTTATCGAGTAATAGCACATTTTTTTTAGCCATAGCCTGTAAATGAAATTTATTGCCAATAAATTTAATGTTAAGTACCTGGCGTAAAGCTTGACTAATAAGGGTTGTAGCGTAGTTAATCTAAAATACAAAATCTGATTAACTATGTCATATCCAAAGTTAAAAACATCTATTTACTAGCAATAAAAATCAATAAATGCTGAATATGCCGTCTGGTAAATATTATATTTATACCAGCATTACTATAATTTATCTAAGATTTTTTATGCAATTAAAAATAAGCAACAAACCGTATTTGAATATACAGCTTATGCATTTATTAGTTGTATTTCCACATCTGCATTTTTCTATTTATTGAGCAACTAATTGCTGATACAAATAGGATAAACAGAAATGTTGTATTTACACATTAAGCTAATTTCCCGTCGGTATTTTTTGATAAAACAAACTGTAACCTTTATGGCAGAATATTAACGAATGTAAAATATTAAAATGCTTAATAATCGTTATAAGCAGCAAAAACAAAACATTTGAATGTTCGGTGAAAACACTTTGGCTAAGGATTTTTAGTCAAAACAGCAATAATTTTAGTTTACTTATAAAGAAAAACATTAAAAAATGTTTCTAAGCTCATCATGAACAAACTTAGGATAACTATTATGAAATGTATAGTTAATAAAGAACTAACAAGAGGCTTTAGTTTCAAGCTTTAAATAAGTTCCAAATACATCAGAACTCTAAATATGGATGTGGCAATTAGTGAGACAAGGAAAATTTTTCTTGTCTAAAAAATAATTTGGCAGCCAGTCATTAATCTCATGAATCAAAAGGACACATCCAGGGGAGACTTGAGCCAAACATCTCAACGATTAGGGTGGTAAAAATCTATATGCCATATACAATTCCCAACAACAGTTGCGTTGGATGTGACAATTGCCGTCCCCAATGTCCTACAGGTGCAATCAAATTAGAAAATAATGAATACTGGATTGATCCTTCTCTTTGTAACAATTGCGAAGGTTATTATCCAGAACCGCAATGTGTTATTGTTTGTCCAACTCAGTCGCCCATGCCTTGGCAAGCGAAGAAGGGAAGATGTAAAGTTGAACCCAGAGATGCTACTAGCCCAGATTTATTTTCTAATGGCAAGAATCATCCATTTGCTTCTGCGATCGCTATTTGGGAAGCTTGCAACGTATTGGCACAGCGTACATCCCTACATTGGGAAATTGATGAAGCTGGCTATCTATCTTACCGCCGACAACTTAAACAAGGTAGGGGTGCGATCGCCTTTCACATCAAAGATCCATCTCATGTCAGCACCCGCACCACAGAATTAGCCGCTATTGAGTCCCTAGATATTAGAGCCACTTGCATCCATTTGATTTTCGCAGCTTACGCCACAACCTCACAACAACCTTGGGAGCAAGAGTTTACTGTTGACGAACGCCAACTAGAGAAATATTTAGGGCTAGAAAAACGCAAAGACCTCAGCAAAAATGCCAAACTAGCCTTAATGAAAAACATCGTGCAGCAAACTTGCTCACTGATCATTTCCATTGACTGGCCACAACAAGGCAGAGTTAAAGGATTCTCCATTACAGGAAGCCGCTTATGGCACTTACTAAACATTGAACACCATTTTCAAGAAGATGATTTAGGGTGTAAGTATTTAGTGGGGCTAACATTTAAAATCAGACCCGGAATCTGGACACAGCATTTCCTCAATAAACAAGCATGTAAAGAACGTACCGGATTTTATCAATATGGTGTTCTCCCCAAAACCCTGTTAACTACTGTCATGAGTATATGGCAGCAACATGAAGGTGCAGCTAGATTAATGCTGTGGTTGCTGTTCAAAACCAAAATGGGTAAAGAACAACGCATCACCATTCCTACCTTACTCCGCGTTGCTTACGGTGAAGAAAAAGTCGCTCTAGCCTCCCGACAACGAGAAGAACGCAAACGCCTACTGCGAACCTTTGAAAGTGATTTAGAAGTACTCAACCACTACGGAATTAAACCCAAGTTTGACCCCATTACCTACCCCACAGAAATCCAACCCTTATGGGCAAAGTTAATTGACATTCCCGAAGATCCCGAAGCTGCATTAGAATTTTGGACAAATGACGGTGGCTGTGACACCCGCCTCACAGACACAGGCCCCCGTGGTAAATGGAATCTGCTGATGAATGCACGGATTCTGTCCTTTGAACTACCGCCAGAATGGGATCAGCAAAACTCCGATCCCGAAAAAAAGCAGCGACGCACAGTTAATAAAACCAGAAGAACCACCAAAACCACAGGCGATTTACTCGGCGAACAGATTTTGCAAGCACGGAAAAATCTCCATCTCTCCCAAAGAGAGTTAGCTAAGTTAACAGGTAAAAGCCAAAGCTGGATTCGTGATATCGAAAATGGGCGTTTACGGGTGAAGTTAGAAGACCAAGCGCTGTTACGGAAGGTGCTAAACATCGCTTGATTAATTAGTGCTATCTTGCTGTGATGCCAAAACATCGGTTTGTTATCTTAATGCATCGCCCTGCAATGCGATCGCATCGAGTCACAACTCAATTGCATCGCTTTGCAAAAATTAAACTTGCCCTGGAGAACGCTATAATGTCAATGAGTATTAATCATTTGCTTTAAAATGGATATCCTGCGTGAAGATAACTCTGTTAAGCACACGAACTCTTTACAAAAGTTCGTCATCAGGTAATGTTGTCGCCCCATCTTCATAGGCTGTTAGCACATCTATCCCACGGCGACGCAATTGATCTGTAATTGCTTGGGGTACATGCACATCCATATACAGAGGATAAATTGCTGTTTAGAACCTCATTATAGCTTGTATCCGAAATCAAGTGGCAAAGAGCGTAGTTTGCCACCGCAGGCATCGCCTTTAGAGTAAATCATCAGATTTAGTCAAAATAAATAAACTCCCATCTCCGCCACGTCCAATTCTGCACGTTTCATCTAAGTAAGTAATATCAAGAGTCGCAGTTCTACCAAGAGGATTATTAGCTGAAACAACCTTAAACGGGTTGAGTTGCGGTGTCCCAATACCCACAATCTTTTCAATCGACAGGTAACGTTTGTCAAAATAAACGTTGATGCGTTGATTTGATGGCAAAGATCCATCTTCTGTAGCCGGCTCAAAGCTAGCTGTTACCTTCACATGTCCTGATATTAATCTCAGAGGATGTTGAACAAAGGCGAGATTGAAAAATAATTTATTAGCAACATTAATTACCTGATAGACTTTGCCTACCTTTAACCCTAATGGCAGAGAGTCTAAAGAGCGAATTTCCCTAGCTGTTGAGTATTGTAATTGCCAAGCACCATCTAACAGAGAAATAGCATTGAGAAGAGGCTGGGGATGGGGATTAATGCTTTCTAGTTCCGTCGTCAATTGTTCGATTTCTGTAGTGATATTTGTGTCTAATTTTAAATTGGTAACAGGAGAACCATCACGATGGGCAGGAATCTTCTCCAGCAATGCTTGTAATTTTTCTTTTAAGTAGAGTGGATTATTCAATGGTGTTCCTTTACATAATGTTTAGCTTTAATTAACCCCTATCTTTTTGCTTGCTAGAGGTTAACTTTATTTATTATCAAGGCAAAAGAGCCAAAATGAAGCAATTCAAAATTCAAAATTAAGCATTGCAAACCCACGGATGTGGGTTTCGTCTGTGTAGCTGCGATTTCTAATCATCAGGGATTTTTCTACCGTCTCTCGATGGTTTCAGCGTCAGGTTTTGGGTTTGGTAAAAATGAATCAAGTCGAGCTAACGACTAATACATCTGAAATAGCATTGTCAGGTGTTGACCTTTTCACACAACCATTTATACCAATTATCTAAACCAGCGCCAGTGGTTGCAGAAACCTGAAAAACTTTCATGTGGGGATTTACTTGCTGGGCATATTCTATGCACTTTTGCACATCAAATTGCACATAAGGCAATAAATCTATTTTGGTGAGAATCATGATCTCACTAGCACGGAACATGTGAGGATATTTTACAGGCTTATCTTCTCCCTCTGTGACTGAGAGAATCACCACCTTTACTTGTTCTCCCAAGTCAAATAAAGCCGGACAAACTAAATTACCGACATTCTCAATCATCACGACAGAATTGAAGGGTGGTTTGAGTTGTTGTAAACCCCTTTCTATCATTGATGCGTCGAGATGACAGCCAGTACCTGTATTAATTTGAACAACTTTACAGCCTGTCTCTTTAATTTTTTGGGCATCATTAGTGGTTTCTTGGTCGCCTTCAATTACACTGATAGATAAATTATGTTTTAAATCATTAATAGTACGAGTTAAAAGAGTCGTTTTCCCCGCACCAGGAGAACTCATTAAATTTAAAGCCAGGATTTCACGACCTTGAAACCAGCCGCGATTTTGGGCAGCTAGGAGATTATTTTTCGTTAAAATATCTTGTTCTAAAGATATGGTTGTATTATGTATTTTGGCGTGAATTTGTGATGCTTCATTATGATGGTCGTGAGTGTGGGCATGAGTAATCACAGTTCCATCTGGTAGGGTATGAGTATGATGGTCGTGTTCATGATGTTCTACCACATCGGTTTGCAAATTGGTTACTTTGCTTTCACCCTCATCAGAACAACCGCAGATTACACACATACTTCCTCTATTTCTATTTCCTTAATTTTTAATTCTTCGCCAGCTATTAAATCTAATTGCACGCTACCACAATGACAAATACCAAAGGGTTTATCTAAAGCAATTTCTGTACCGCATTGGCGACATCTTCCTAAACCGGAAATTTCTCTAATTTCGAGGATGGCGTTTTCTAAAACTGTATCTTTTGTACAAATGTCAAAACAAAATTGCACGGCATCGGGCAAGATTGCGGAAAGTTGACCAATTTCTAATACAACTCGCTTGACTTTTGAGTTGTTAGCGTGTTCCGTGACAATAGCAACAATATTTTGTGTAATTCCTAGTTCGTGCATAAACGGTTTAAGTTGTGGAGTAGCAGGCTAGGTAAATAAACTCGCATTCATAATCATATTTACCATAGGTTAGTATATTTATTGTATATAGTAATTTTTCCTAGTTTGATAGTAATGCCATGACACTACAAAAATTGGAACCGGAACTACTAGCTTTAACAGCAAATGAGAACGTATAATCAACAAATGCGTGGCAATTGATCACCTACCAACATATCAACAATACGTTCGGCATTAAAAGCAGTTTTTAACATCACAACACCAGGAGGTGAGGAAATAGCTTCCCCAATGATACAAGCATCTTTTCCCGCCGGGTGAGATTTCATAGCTGATAAAACAGACTCTGCATATTCACACGGTACTACTACTACTAACTTACCTTCATTGGCTAAATATAAAGGGTCTAACCCCAAAATTTCGCAAACTCCCTGTACCTCTTCCCGGACTGGGATAGACTGCTCATCAATCCGAATACCCACTTGAGAACTGAGGGCAAATTCATTTAAAACTGTCGCTAACCCGCCGCGTGTCGCATCCCGCATAGCATGAACATCTGGGCAAACTTTCAGGATAGTTGCTACTAAACTATGTAAAGGCTGACAGTCACTTTTGATATCTGTTTCTAACGCTAATTCCCCACGGGCGATTAAAATCGCAGCGCCATGATTGCCCAATTCACCGTTAATGATGACTACATCTTTTGGTTGAATATTCTGAGCAGAAATGTTAATTCCAGATGGGATAACCCCAATACCAGCAGTATTAATAAATAGTTTATCAGCAGCCCCACGATGGACAACTTTTGTGTCACCTGTGATGATTTGTACCCCTGCTTGATTGGCGGCTGCTTTCATACTTGTGGCGACACGGCGCAAGGTTTCTACAGGTAATCCTTCTTCTAAAATGACACTACAGGTGAGATATAAGGGTTTAGCACCACTGACAGCTAAATCATTAATTGTGCCATTGACAGCTAATTCCCCAATATCACTACCAGGAAAAAATAGGGGGTCTACAACATAGGAATCAGTGGTAAAAGCTAGTCTATCTCCCTGTTGCATGAGACTAGCTAAGTTAAAACTCGCTTGGTCTTCTAATTGGGAGAGAATGGGATTATCAAAACTACTAACGAAAATATCATCGATTAAGTCGCGCATGGCTTTACCGCCGCTACCATGTGCCAGAGTAATATGAGTATCCCGCACTTTAGCTCGGCGATCGCGGATTTTTTTGACTTTTTGCAGTAGGGGGTTTTGTATTGGCTGACTGGGTGAATAATCCATATTGAAATTAATTTTAAGAACTAGCTATTTCATAGAATGTGATGCAAACACCAGTCGGATCAATGACTGTGATTTCTTTCAATCCCCAAGGCTTGGTTGCTAAATGACCATTGGGGTGAATTATTCCTTCGCCTTTAGCTAATAATTCTGCATACAGTTGTTCGATATGCGTCACTTGAATTAAAAATGTTGTGTTTTCTGCCAGGTGTTTATCATCATTTTTTTGTAAGAATATTTGTGCAGCATCACGTTTGACTATAGCCATACTCAAGGGTTTACCTTCTGTATGGATAGTTTGAAAACCTAGCTTTTGTTCATAAAATTCGATGGCTTTTTCTATATCTTCCCCAGCCGGAATAATGGGGCTGATGTTAACAAGTATAGATTGTTGGTTCATGGTTTTATATCTGATAGATTCCCCTAAAATGTTGCAGATGCTAAATGCTAAATACTAGTTTTAAGCTGATATGCGTTTAAATTGCACATTCTCGCTTTGGAGACTGTAATTAATTATTTGTTCTTTGTACTTTGTGAATACAAATGACGAATAACAAATAACAAACTACGACCATTAGGAATGATTAAGCAATTTAGATGTGTTTTAGCTTATACACCTTTTTCTTTATGCCTACCGCTATGCTTATCAACGTGTAATTGACCGCCAACTGCCCAATTTTCTCTTTCAAATTCATCAATGTGGACAGTTATCCATTCCGGTTTGGTTCCTAAAGCAGAAACAAGTGCATCGGTAACTGCTTGTACAAGTTGTCGCTTTTTTTCGATGGAGTGACCTTTGGCAATTTGAACTGTGACAAAAGGCATATGTTTTCTCCTGAGATAATAGTTGTTCTATCCCAAAAAACTACAAGAAGGTAGAGGTTCTTGAGATAAATTCACTTTCGGTTTTTGTGCTGCCATTTTTTTAGCCATTGTGGAGAGTCTGCCATATTTATAATAAGCTGCACAAGCACCTTCTGAAGATACCATGCAACTACCAATTGGTGTTTCTGGTGTGCAAGCTGTACCAAATACTTTACACTGCCAAGGTTTTAAAACTCCTTTGAGAATTTCTCCACATTGACAAGCTTTATGATCAGCAACTTTTTGGTTAGGAATAGTGAATTTAATTTCAGCATCAAATTGGGCATATTCTGGGCGAATTTTTAATCCTGAATCGGGGATTTCTCCTAAGCCGCGCCAATCAAAACTATCTCGGACTGCAAAAACTTTGTTAATAGCTTGTAGTGCTACAGCATTTCCTTGGGGTTTTACTAGTCGATTGTATTGATTCTCAACTGTACAACGATTTTCTACTAGTTGTTTTAATAGCATCCAAATTGATTGGAAGATATCTAAAGGTTCAAATCCTGAAACGACTATCGGTTTATGATATTGTTGCGAAATAAACTGATAAGGGTCAGTGCCAATTACCATACTCACATGCCCAGGCCCCACAAATCCATCTAGTTGTAGGTCGGGGTTGTCTAGCAATGCTTTCAGGGCGGGAATCACGAGGACGTGATTACTAAACATACTAAAGTTAGGAATTTTTTCGGCTGCTGCTTGGAGGATGGTGAGGGCTGTGCTGGGGGCTGTGGTTTCAAAGCCTAGGGCGAAAAAAACAACTTCTTTATCTGGATTGTCTTTGGCAATTTGTAGGCTATCCAGGGGAGAATACACCATGCGAATATCTGCACCTTGTGCCCTAGCTTGCAGTAAGCTGGTTTTGGAACCGGGAACCCGCATAGCATCGCCAAAGGTGGCGAAGATCACGTTACTATTTTGAGAGATAGCGATCGCATCATCTAATCTCCCTTTTGGCATGACGCACACTGGACAACCAGGGCCATGAATTAATTCCACGGTGTCGGGTAGGAGTTCTTCAATCCCATATTTAAATATCGAGTGAGTATGTCCACCGCATACTTCCATGATTTTGAGCGGTTTTGCTAATTGATTCGATAATTTAGCAATTTCGCGGCGTAAGGCTTCCGCTTTTTCTGGTTCCCGAAATTCATCTACATATTTCATAAAATTAGGGAATAAGTAATAGGCAATAGGCAATAGGCAATAGCTATTTACTAATTACCCTGGACTCTTGACAACCTTTATTTGCACCACCTGCTGAATTCCTGTTTTATTGAATTGCTGCTATTTCTGCTAAGAGTTTTAATGTTTCTGCTGCTTCTTGTTCGTTGATGCGATTCATCGCAAAGCCAACATGAACTAGTACCCAGCCACCAATACAAGCTTCAGGGGGATGTTGTTCATCGACGATACAAGCAATGTTTACTTGGCGTTTTACACCACCAACATTGACGATGGCTAATTTTTGTTTGATGTCGGTTATTTCAACAATTTGTCCGGGAATTCCTAAACACATTTTTGTTTTCCTTTGAGATACAAACCGCAGAGGCGCAGCGAAAAGTCTGAGCGGAGGCTTCCTCCGTAGACACCCGGAGGGTGGCTTGCCACAGGCATCAGAACTTTTCAAGACAGAGAACGCAGAGAGAAAAGTTTTTTAAATGCTAACTATGTATACCCATTTCTAAAATGACGAATGACAAATGACTAACCACAAATGAAAATCCCTATGAGTTACTGTGACTTATGCCAACTTAATTATTTTAGCGGCTGCAATCACTGATTGACCTAGAGATATACCACCATCATTAGCAGGAACTAAACTGTGGGTGAGTACATTAATTCCTAATGCTTGTATACCTTTTTTAACTAGCTCTAATAAAATACGATTTTGCCACACTCCTCCTGTTAAAATGACTTCATTAAATAATGTTTGGTTCGATAGACAATCAACCATTTCTACAATTACTTTTGCCAAACTTTGATGAAATTTTGTTGCTATGGTTGCTTGAGGAGTCTGCTGCTGTAAGTCATTAAGTATAACTTGCCACATGGGACTAGGGTCTATACAATAAATACTATCTAAAAAGCTAGTCGCAAAAGCATAAGTTGGTATTTCTTCATAATTATTTAAGCTGTGAATATCTACTAAAGCTTCCAGTGCGATCGCAGCTTGTCCTTCATAGCTACATTCTTCTCGACAAATACCTATAGCCCCTGCTACTGCGTCGAATAAGCGCCCCACTGACGAAGTTGGAGGGGAGTTAATACCTCGTTCTATAAGCTGATTGAGTAGCTTTAATGGCTTTTGCTCTAAAAATTTTAAGATTTCTAATTCACCATACTTGTTGATTAAATTTTCCCAGCTATCAACTGCTATTAATTGAGCATAGGTATTGCGCCAAGGCTGGTAAATTGCTTGTTTTCCGCCAATCATTGCTAAGGGTTTAAATGTTGCTAATCTTTTAAATTGGCAATAATCAGCTAAGAGAAATTCGCCACCCCAGAGTTGACCATCTTCACCATAACCTAACCCATCTAATGCTATTCCTAATACTGGTGGTGAATTGAGAGGTATGCCATTCTCAGCCATACAAGCCGCAATATGGGCGTGATGATGCTGAACATAACTGAGTTGAATTTGATTAGCGGCTGCTAGTTCTTTACCTAGTTTTGTTGAGAGATATTCGGGATGTTTATCAATGGCAATTACTGCTGGTTGATACTCAAATAAATTTAAGTATAAATTCAAAGTATCTTCATAGGCATTAAAAGCCGCAGCATTTTCTAAATCTCCCAAATGTTGAGAGAGAATCGCTTGCCCTTCTCGCAACAAACAAAAGGTATTTTTTAACTCACTACCCATTGCCAAAATTTGGGGTACTTGCTCAAATCCTGGTGGTAAATTAATCGGTGCTGGTGCATATCCCCTAGCACGACGAATGGTTTGGATTTGATCACCAACTACCCGCATCACCGAATCATCTATCCGATTAACAATTTCTCGATTATGTAATATAAAATAATCAGCAATTTGTCCTAGCTTTTCCCGTGCTTCATCGTTATCAATACATTGCGGTTCATCAGCAATATTGCCACTCGTTAACACAATCGGTCGATTCATCCGCTTAAGAATTAGATGATGCAGGGGCGTATAAGGTAGCATAAAACCAAGGGTATTTTGCCCTGATGCAACGGAATATGCTATGGAGTGCTGATTTAATTCCCCATCGCCCATGCGCTTTTTTTGCAACAATACAATTGGTGCAGCCGGACTTGCTAATAAATCTTTTTCCTTAGCATTAACCATGCAATATTCTGCAATTACTGCTACATCCCGCGCCATTAAAGCCAAGGGTTTATGATAGCGTCTTTTACCCTGACGCAATTTTTGCACAGCAGCTTCCTGGGTAGCATCGCAAGCCAGATGAATTCCACCTATACCCTTAATTGCGACAACCTCGCCTTTTTGCAACAGCGTACAGACAGCATCAACATCATCTAACATGGAGAACATAGAAGCAGTAACAGGCTTACCATCAGCACGTTCCAACCAAGCCTGAGGTCCGCAGACATAGCAAGCTACAGGTTGGGCATGAAAGCGACGATTTTCCACGTTTTGGTATTCCTTTGCACATTCCGCACACATAGCAAATGCAGACATACTAGTATTACATCTGTCATAAGGAATGGCGCGGATAATACTCAGGCGTGGGCCGCAGTGGGTACAGTTGGTAAAAGGATAACGAAAGAACCGGCTAAAGGGGTCAAAAATTTCTTGTAGACATTCAGGACAAATAGCAGCATCAGGTGTAATTTCTGTTTTGACTGCACTATTGACACTATTAGAAATCACAAAATCATCAAACTTAAATTCATCTGTGTATTGACTTCTTGTAATTTGCTGAATTTTCGCCAATGGCGGACATTCTTGCTGTAATTTAGTGACAAATTCTGTTAACTCTACCTCACTACCACTAACCCGAATTAACACCCCTTCGCCATCATTACAAACCTCTCCACGCAACCCACAAACTTTAGCAATACGATATACAGCAGGACGAAAGCCCACGCCCTGAACAGTACCACAAACTCTAATTTCCTCCACCCTCATAAACTTTCATTTCCCTAAATAAACCCTAAAAAACCTCAGCGTCCCTTTGCGCTAACCTCCGCGCCCCTCCGCGTTAAAAAAACTCCTATTTCAACCTCCACAACAAAACTCGATTATTCCCCGAATCAGCTACAACCCCAGTCTTACCACACACCTTCACCCCATAACACCAATTCAAACTATCTCGTGTTGGCAGACCAAAATTACGATTTTCACCTTTACTTTTAAAATCAATTTGTCCAGCGATCGCATCTGCTACCGCACCTTGCAGTGATAAAATTGACTCTGGCTGCTTCCATGCTAACAAACGAGAATTAGCAGTATCAGCAACTAGCAACCAATCACCAATAGCCTCTACCCCATAAGGCATACTCAAACTACTAGCACTAGGCAAATAAACCCCTTGATTCATCTCCACAAAATCAAAAGTTTTTTGTCCTAAAACCACAGCACAAGGTGCATTATTTACTGTTGGCATTCCCTGCCAAATCATCACCCGATGATTACCTGCATCAGTAACAACTAAATTGTCTCCCCAAGAGGTAATATCGTGACACCAACGCATACTTGCTGCTGTGGGAGAACCGCCACCATTTTCATTACGAGATATCATATCCGGCTGTCCCAGCACTAAATCAGCAGGTTGACCAATTTCTGTTGGTAATTGCAGCCAAATTAATAACCGCCGATTGCCTGTATCAGCTACAAATAGCTTACCTTGGTGATAGAAAACACCATAAGGCCAGTTGAGAGTATTAGCTGCTGCTATCTGACTACCTCTATTAGGTTCATTATCCCTAAAATTAGCTTGACCTAACACCAAATCAGCCGGAATATTACTATCTTCAGGCAAATTTTGCCAAATTAAAATCCGGTGATTCCAAGCATCAGCGACGGCTAACCCTGGGCCACAAGCACAAATTCCTGTAGGTACACTAAAAGTTGCCCTTCCCGTTGTACCTTTAGCATTTTGTCCCTCATGGTAAAAGTCTGGTTGTCCAATTACCCAATCAGCACTTTGACTATCTTGAGTCGGTAAATTTCGCCATCCCAATAACCGATGATGTCCTGTATCCGATACCCATAAAGGGCCAGTTTCTGATATTAAACAAGCGCCACGAGGGCCAAACATACTTGTGGCACTAGGTGCTAATGGTATGACTAATTCTTCTGGTTTTAAAATTTCACCTAAAATTACTTCTGCACCTTCAGATGAAAAGGATAAATCTTGGATAAATTTTGTAGATGACAACTGATTATTATTCAAAATCATCGGCATATTTTTGTATGTGTCGGTCGTGGCGATTTTGAAAATAAGGCGTTAATTATAACCACAGATAAACACTGCTCATCATACCTGTTTATCTGTGGTTAATTTGGCATCAAGTTTTCATCTTCTAGGTAACTGTACAAAAACCTGATTCTCTTTAATTCGTAGTGGATAAGACACAAGAGAAACACCGGGCACAGTTAAACATTCACCTGTTGCTAACCTGTACTGAAATCCGTGGGCAGGACAAGTGATAATACCATTTTCTACCTGCCCTTCAGCTAGAGGATTTCCTAAATGAGTGCAAGCATTATGGTAACAAGTGATGTTAACACCTTGACGATGTAAAATGAGTGAATTATCCGCAAATGATGCCGTCAGTACAGCAAATTCAGGAACTTGATCAACAGTTGTTACCTTAATCCAAGTAGAGACAGGTTGGGGAGAAAATGGACTAATTAAACCAGCAGTGTTAGTATCAACAACAGGACGATGATTAACCGCAATTACTGTAGTAATTTCTGGGCAATGGGATTTAATCGCCTGTTCAACTCCTTGAGATAAAGTCAAAGTAGAAGTTGGACAATTACTACAGCTTCCGATTAACCTAACCTCTACTGTATCTGGTGGTTTAATTGCTACTAGTTCTATATCTCCGTTATGACTTTGTAATCCAGGACGGACTTCATTTAGTGCTGTCTGAATGCGTTCTGACAATGGTGGTTTTGGTGGTTTAACCAATTCATGATAAAGCAGTACTGCGTATACTACTTCATCAGTAACGGCATGACGCAAAGCTGACATTGATTCTGCCTTGAGGCTTTTAATCAAACGCTTCAAGGCGGTTTTATGTAAGGCTTCAATTGCTCTTTTTAACCCTACAGCTACACACCTCTGGCTTTCATCCCATTCGGATATAATAGCTTCAAAGCGGTTAATTTCTTGAATTAACTCCTCAAGTGTTGCTGTGTGTTCAATGAGTGTAATCATTGCTTATTATTCACTTTTGACTTTTCCTGAATGAATTTGATATCACAACGTAAAACACTCAACTCACACTCACACTTACTTCATTTTGAAGTCTTTTAAGAGAAATGGCATAGCTGCACCAGTGACCAAACTAGATATTACTATTGTTGACCAAAAAGGAATTTCGGTTTGTGCAAGAGACACCAATAGTAGAGAACCTATAGCAATACCAATTGCAGTTTGTCGGACAAATTGTATGGGGTCACGCAGTAGCTTTCCCTTGAAAAACAATTTAGCGGAAAACCACCCAATTTCAAACATGATGCCTCCTAATAATTTGCGAATAAATTCAGTACAAATAACCCTAAGAGTATGGCAGGAATCACAGCAATCGGGGCGAATAATCCACCCAAGGCGGCGGAAAACTCATAACCTATATCCTTTCCAGCTAATAGCATCCCCCCAATACCACCACCAACTAGAGATAGGGTGGTGGCTATTACTACCCATACAAATCCCGTGACGATGTTAAGGTCTCCGGATGCTAGACTAGTCAAAAAATCTGTTGCTGTCATTTTGGTTTCCTTGGATTTGGTTGTTTAACATTTGTCATTTGGTAGAGACGTTGCAGTGCAACGTCTCTACAATATTTCTCCTTCATCCCCCATGCTATGATTTGTAATTTCAGATGCAATTTCTTGCAGTGCTTGTGCTACGACTTCCGCTTGTTCTATTTGTTGATGTTTGGTGAAAATTTCCCAAGCTGTTTGATAGTAAGTTCTGGCTTGTAAGAGATTTTGCAAATTACCAGCTTCTGGTTTTTCTGGGTTATCTGGTAAGTTGAAGAGGGCATTGGCTTTGTTAGAAATTGTGTTAGCGTATTCTAAAGGTGTATCTCTGGGATTACGCACTTTTAATGCTTCATCATATACTGCGATCGCCCGTAAGTTATTCTCTACAGGATGGGAACTCACTAGATATTGCAAAGCATTACCCAAATTGTTTTGCAACATCGCATATTCTCTAGGGTGATCAATCAGCGTGATATGCTTGAGTGCTACCTCAAATGACTGCACAGCCAAGCCTTGACGCAGATATTCCCGTTCTGATGCTAGAGGCATCGAAAGGTAAGCGATCGCTATATTATTGTATAAAATAGCGTATTCTTGTGGGTAATCTTGCCAGGTAAACACCCGCAAAGCTTCATGATAAGCTTTGATGCTGTCCCCAATCCGCGCCAAATTGAAGGGTACTAGAGACTGTAACACCAAGCCCAAATTCATCTGCGCCTCTGCCGTTTCTACTGGTGAGGCTAACTGTTGTAAAATCGGCAAGGCTGCTTCATAACCAGCTTTCGCTTGCAGTAGCAGTTCAGTCCCTGCATCCGGGATTGTCTGTAACGTCCCCGCCATTCCTGCTTGGGCGCGGGCTTTTAGCAAGGGATAATCTTCACCGCACATCTGATATGCCCGGTAATACAGTCCAACTGCATTCCGCAAGTCTTTGGCAGTTTTAGGCTTTTTCTGAAAGCCCAATGCCATCTCAATCAGCATTTGGATTTTTTCTGCTGTCGTTGCTGACTCCGATGCAATGGCTGCAATTGCCGCCTTCACGGCTGAATCTGTAATGCTAGGGTTCATAACTGCCGTACTCTAGCCGATTAGGTAATGGAGTCTTTTTGTGTATTTAGAGTTTTGCAAGATAAATGCCTCAATAGGGACACAGATTTTTACTTGTGCCGTGCCTCTACCTTGATGGCTTGGTATGATGCCGTTTTGTGTTTAATCAATTCAATGAATCAAGTTTTTAAACTATAAAACAATCTATTTATAAATTTCTAGGGGGGAAATGCCAATATTAAGGACAGCTTTAAGTACATTAAAACTTCATGAAAATATTCTGTATCAATAATGAACAAAACTCCATTTTTTTATTAAAATTGAGACATGTTTACAATCTAAATTTTGTATTTATGTCATCAATATACTATTTTTGATTTGTATTAAAGACTAACGTTTATTGAGAGTTTACTATTTTCGTTTTGTAGCTACAATCTTTAACTGGTAAAGTCTTTACTGAAAATTTACAATCTTACCTGATACAAAAATCATTATATTGGACTATATATTATTCACATTTTGAGAAAAATGTCTGTTATGAGTATAACCTTTTGATTTAAATTCAAAATTATTCTAACTTCCTAGTAATTACAAATTTTTATTTTATTAGACACAATTGCGTGACAAAATACCTTATTCTTAAAGATAAACATTCAATTTATTGCAGAATTCGGCGAAAAGGTCAGAAGGTAATAATTACCTAGTTTCTACCCCTTGAACTTTTTCCCAGCTTTCGCAAAAGCATTAGGTGATACTCTACAAGCTTGATCACCTGGGTTATACATGTTAAAAAATCCATCCATAAAAGGATGATGATTTTGTTATTGGTCAACTGAATGTTGACCAATAACACGTGAAGCGAGTAAACAATAGAAAAACAAATAGCCAATGACTAACGTACTCTGGCTACAAGGTGGTGCATGTTCTGGCAACACCATGTCATTGCTATAGTCACTATAGAATTAAAAAAACCTCAAAAATCTCTCAATCATTCCATTGCTAAACTCAGCACGGCGTAGTTTTACCAATCACACACAATATTTAAATACCAGTGGTAAGTTTTACTTATTGCGAGTTCAGGAGCAGTGTCGGGAAGTGTCAAGGTCATTGATTAACCCTGTTGTGTCACTTTAGACAGAGGAAAAGTAGAAATAGGATCTAACTTGCCAAAAAGCAATTTCTTGTGTATCTACCGTAGGTAGTATATAACCATATATTTATAAAATAACGTAGGATAGATGTTAAAAATATATATTTTATGGGACATTTTACAACACATGAAAATCTGGCAATCACATAATCAGGTACATATTAGTAGTGGCTAAAAAACATTATAGAAATACTTGGAAACAAGAAATAAATGATATTGTGCGTGGTACTTGTGGAGGTTTTTTATTTGGTATTCCACTAATATATACAATGGAAGTATGGTGGATTGGATCGCTAGCAAAACCAAGATTGATTGTAATAGCGATCGCCTTAATGTTTATTGTAGTTTTTTTACTCAATTATACAGAAGGTTTTCGTAAACACAGAAATAACTGTCGACTTGATGAAGCCGCGATCGATACTGTAGAGGCAATGGCAATTGGATTTGTTTGTTCTGCATTTATGTTGTGGTTATTGCAAGAAATTACGCCAGAAACCTCCTTGAAAGAATCCCTGGGTAAAGTTGTATTTGAAGGTGTACCATTTACGCTAGGTGTGGCATTAGCAAACCAGTTTCTTCAAGAAGGTAATCAAAATAATTCAATATCAATCACTGATAAAGGTAACGGAATCAAGAAGCATAAGCAAAATGGTTTGTACGCTACATTTGCTGATTTAGGTGCAACTCTCATTGGTGCAATTGTGGTTGCTTTTAATATTGCACCAACAGACGAAGTGCCTATGTTAGCATCTGCCATTTCACCCCCTTGGTTCTTGGCACTAATGGCTGCATCTTTAGTAATTTCCTACGCGATTGTCTTTCAAGCTGGTTTTTCAGACCAACAAAAACGCAGACAGCAAAAGGGGATTTTTCAGCGTCCATTAAGTGAAACTACTATATCTTATTTAGTATCTTTGCTAGCAAGTGGAGTAATGCTGTTTTTTTTTCAAAAGGTAACTTTTGCCGACCCTTGGATGATGTGGTTAGAACATACTCTAGTATTGGGATTACCTGCAACTATTGGTGGCGCGGCAGGTAGGTTAGCAATATGATGGAAACTGAACCAAAACCAGAACGTTCTCTAGCTGAGTGGATAACATTCGGGATTGCTTTATCTATTCTCGCAGTCGTTATTAGCTTAGTAGGGTACATGTGGTTGAATGAAAAAAATCAACCTCCTATTTTATCGGTGCAGAAGAAACAAATGATTCGAGAAGTTGATGGGAAATTTTATGTTCCCTTTGAAGTAGTTAATACTGGTGGTGAAACTGCTGAATCAGTGCAAATTATTGCCGAGTTACAAATTGCTAATAAAGTTGTTGAAACAGGTGAGCAACAAATTGATTTTTTGTCTGATGGCGAACAGGAAGAAGGAGCATTTATATTTAGCCAAAATCCGCGTCAGGGGCAATTAACTGTGCGGGTTGCTAGCTATAAGTTGCCATAATCCGAGTGAAAACCACAGATAACACTTGACCGGCGCCAGCAATTTATGACGGTCGATACTTTGGGGCTAGTTTTGCGGGTCTTTGTGAGGTAGTTCAAGTCTTAGCGGTTCCCGTCGAATTAAAACTGCCGTTAGAGGGTGTTTGAAAAGTCTAATTTAATACTAGCCCAGGCGACTGGAAGTCGCGCGCCACTTGCTACAAGTCGGGAAACCCGACGACAGTCGCCTCTCCCAAGGGGAGACGCTGCGCGAACAAGTCGGGAAACCCGCCCACGGCGCTGTCTCCCCAAAGCAGTGGCTTGGCTACACAGGCAAAACCCACCTTCGTGGGTTGAAAACCTTGATTTTGTGTTAGTCCGCGCAGGCGGACTTTGTTTGTGTAGTAGCGAATTATATTCGCCCAAAACTTTTCAAACATCCTCTTAGCGTAGCGTAAAGCCTGCGGCATAGCTTCTCTACGAGAGGCTGCGCCAACCCTTAGAGCGAGCTTGCGAGCGTCACCCGAAGGGTAAACCAAGGGCTTTGTCTTACTCAAAAAACGTTGGGTGGTGGAGCGCACTTTTGGTTAAGTGATGGGGTGTCGGCGGTTGGTCAGAGACTATTAGTCTGTCAAGCTAAAAATGATGGACTGTAGTGCGGGCATCTTGCCCGCGTGAGCGAGACTACCAAAAATCCCTCAAAACAAAATTGACAGACTACTATGAGTTATGATCGGAAACATCAGAGACGTTTATCTACCTTGCCATGATCTGGATCATAGTGAGGCGACTATCATAAAATTTCACCCCTCAAAACTTTTCCAACACCCTCTAATACAAATTCTTTATAATCTTGTAACATATCAATCCCTATGTCCCCGTGTCTTTGCGCCCCTGCATCATCATCTGTAGCCGCCTTTTGGGGAATTGGTATGACATCAGTGGTTAATCATCTGTTAACCATTTACCGGATGCGTAGATTTGCTTTATATGTCATCCTAGAAAGTGAGAGTTAATTCGGTGATAGTGTTGGTTTTTAGTATTCACAGGCTTCTTTCCGAAATTTAAATCTCTACGCGCTGATAATTTTGGAGAAAATCGATGTCAATTTATGTAGGTAATCTCTCTTATCAAGTTACGGAAGATGATATAAGAGGGATTTTTGCTGAATATGGTACTGTAAAACGGGTTCAAGTACCTACAGACCGGGAAACAGGCCGTCTGCGTGGCTTCGCTTTTGTAGAAATGTCAACAGATGCCGAAGAAGCAGCTGCCATTGAAGCTCTTGATGGTGCTGAATGGATGGGTCGTGACCTCAAAGTTAACAAAGCCAAGCCCAGAGAAGACAGGGGTCCGTCTGGTGGTAACCGGGGGGGATACGGTGGAGGCGGTGGACGTAACCGCTACTAAGCTTTGCAACCTAAAATTTCACAAGTTACGTTTTCATGTGAATTAAGTCTTGAAACCCTTGTAATTTTGTAGATAGTTACAAAACAATGATTTGGGGTAAATCTAGAAACCCTTATGGGATAAGATGTGTGTTTAATTCACATCAGGCGTAAGTTAGTCTTTAGGTCAGACAAGGAGTCTGTCTTTTTTTTGGACTGTTATCCTGAAAGAGCCATTGATCATTGATTAAGTCAATTTAGTAGGAGAGATAATGACCCAAATAGTAGTGGGTGAAAATGAACACCTTGAGTCAGCCTTACGCCGCTTTAAGCGAGAAGTTTCCAAGGCGGGAATTTTTCAAGATATGAGGAAGCACCGTCACTTTGAAACACCTATTGAAAAATCGAAGCGCAAAAAACTTGCCTTGCAGAAGCAGGGTAAAAGGCGTTTCCGCACTTAAAGAATGACATAGATATCAATCAGCCCTCATAGTATTTATGAGGGTTTCCTTTTGGAATTTAGCCCAAGTAGCTCACCATTCGCGTAATTCGGCTCAGAAATAATTAAATGCCAAAAAGGGCATGAAAGTCTTGTTACATCTAGCTTTGGTGTTTGTCAACAAAATATAAAGCTTGTACTTATACTATTTCACTTTAATAATCATACTAATACGTTGGAGAGGGCGCGGAGACCGCGCCCCTACGAAAAATCTATGTGTATTAAGATTTTGGTGAATTGGTATTACTCGATTTTAATCCAAAATGTCACTAGCGGAGCTTTGCCGATTGCACTGTACACTGTCTAAACCTCCAAAAGCCACATGGACAAAGATTTGATGCTTTAATCTTTTTGCTCTAAGTCTTTTAAGCATGTTGATGAATTTTTTATTTCCAGAATCGATGTATTGGCATTACATAGCTGGCTCACTTTTTGCTGCTGTCGTTTTCCTGTTGATTTTTTTGGCTAAGGATAGCTTGATTTTTTAGACAGTCGCTACTATTGTGCTTAATTGAACTGTATTGTTTTATTAGCAAGAAGAATGTCTAATATTCTTATTCAAATCCCAGAACTAGTTTATGCCAGAGAAACATGATCATTTTTTGATAAAAATTTATGGGAAACCGATTTAGTAGACGAGATTTTTTAAAGTATTCACTATCTACAAATGTTGTTATATGGACAAGTGAAGCAATTGCTAGCAAGCTGAATATCAGTTCAAAGGAAATGCAAATATTTGATATTGCTGCTGCCTCTGCAACTTCAGTAAATATCTTTCCACAAAGTGTAAGTTCTGGAGATCCTCAAACTTATGGTATTACTTTATGGACGCGTATCATAGCTCAATCAAAAATTGCGAAGGTCGCCTTTGAAGTTGCTTCTGATTCTGCTTTTAGACAAGTAGTTTTACAAGGTTTGGCAAATACCAATAGTGATTGTGACTATACCGTTAAAGTCCCATTAAAATCAACTGTTCTTAAACCTTACACAACTTTTTACTATCGATTCATATTTAATCAAACTGTGAGCCATGTTGGTCGCTTCAAAACCTTGCCTTCTCCTGAAGATCAGACCTTAGATAGAATAAAATTTGCTTATATCAACTGTCATGACTATATTAACGGTTATTACAATGCCTATGATTTTTTAGCAAAAGAGAATATAGATTTTGTTATATTTTTAGGTGACTATATTTATGAGACAGTAAATGATCCTAGTTCTCAAAGATTAATACGTTCTCTTGACCTTCCTAGTGGTGAATTAGTAGCATCAACATTAGAAGATTATCGCTTTCTTTACCAAACTTATAATTCTGATCCAAAGCTACAAAGACTGCAGGAAAAATTTGCCTTCATTACTATTTGGGACGATCATGAGTTTGCAAATGACTGCTTTCAAGCAAATGCACCTGATCAATTCCCTTTCTATAAACCCGAATTAAGACAAGCAGCCACCCAAGCTTGGGCTGAATATACACCTACTAGTATCCCTTTTAGTGATAACACTAAAAATTTCAACTCATTACAAATTTACCGTACATTTAAGTTTGGCAATTTGCTTGAGCTTGTGTTGACAGATGAGCGTCTATATCGTGATGAACCTCCATCCTGTGATCACTCTGTTACACAACAGCCACGTTATGAGATGAGACAACGTTACTTGGTCTCAGATAATCCCCAAAGGAATGAAACTCAACGAACCATGCTAGGACACAGACAGCGTGACTGGTTTATACAACAAATTTGCAATTCTTCCTGTGTTTGGAAGATATGGGGAAACGAAGTCATGACAATGCAATTAAAAATTCAGTCAGTTTTTGCAACCCTATTTCTAGGACAGAAAACTCCAGATTTGTTCATTAACCTTGATCAGTGGGATGGTTATCCTGCGGAGCGCGCTTTACTATTTAAAGCTATCAGAGAAGCTAAAGTCAAAAATTTCGTAACTATTACTGGTGATCTGCATACATTTGTGGCAGGATATCAAAAATTAAACTTTGATGATCAGAGTGATCAACCTGTGGGTGTAGAGTTTGTAGTTGGTTCAATCACCGCTTCTACTCTTGCAGAAAGAATTACTTTGAACTCATTTAATATCCCCTTACCTTCCATTGAAATAGTTACTACGTTAATTGCAGCCAGTAATCCACATATTTACTATTTTAATTCCGATACCCACGGCTACAATATAGTAGAAGTAACGCCTGAAGCTTTAATTTGTACTTTCAAGGTAGTCACTAACATTACAAAACCAGGGAGCCGGGTTACTACTCTCAAAGTTTTTCGTGTTCCCCGCGATCAAGTATTAATTGAAGATCTAACAATTGCTTAAGAGCATGTTTGAAAAGTTTTGGGCGAATATAATTCGCTACTACACAGGCAAAGTCCACCGACCTGGATCAACACAAAATCAAGGATTTGAAACCTGCGGAGGCAGGTTTTGTCTGTATAGCCAAGCCACTGCTTTGGGGAGACAGCGCCGTGGGCGGGTTTCCCGACTTGTAGCAAGTGGCGCGCGATTTCTAATCACCGGGGCTGGTGTTAATTTAGACTTTTCAAGCAACCTCTAATAGATAAAAGCAACTCAAGACCTATTTGGGAATTATCACAAATGTTGAATGCTGATATAAAACTTTACATTTTTATTAAGACTAAGCCTAAAAAGCTGAAATTAGTCAACAAAACATAATCTCCTCAAACCAGTGAACATAACTGATTTTCTGACACATA
>JAHHHF010000008.1 GCA_019359495.1 Goleter apudmare HA4340-LM2 | reverse complement strand
ATATTACTATTTGTTGGGTCTCTGGTGGCTATGCTTTTTTCTGCTCGTCACTATAAACAGGATTAATCATTCATTTATTCGCGAGTCTCACTCGCGAACTATTTTCTTTTTGTCCAAAGTCCAATTTGTAAGCGAGAAGGTTCTTTAGGAGGCTGAATTTGTGATTGTAAAGCTTCAGGTTCAGATGTCGATGGTGGGGCGCTAAAAGGGCCTGCACTATTGAGCAAGACTAAACCCGCCGCACTGTCAGGATGTTGAGCTGCAACACACAAGGAAGCATAGCCGCCAAGGGAGTTACCTGCTAAGACTGTTTTTTGACCAATCACCTCACTGATAAAATCATGGAGTTGGTCACGCCACAAGTCGCCACTATACTGCAATTTAGGTTTGGCAGAGCGTCCAAAACCTAATAAATCAATGGCAAAGACCTCAAAATCCTGATACAGTCCTGTGATATTCTTGCGCCAGTGGTCTGTGGAAGCACCAAAACCATGCACCAACAACAAAGGTGGACGCTGGGGTTGTTTTGCTCCCGCTCGTACATAGTAAACATTATGCCCTCGCCACTGCCAATATTGGCCAGGAATTGGGGTTGTAGAGGAGGGGGTAGTTACCTGCATAATCTAAAGAAATGTTAAGTAGCTTTTAATAATTGTAACGATTAGTGGGGGATTGGGCATGAGTTATGGGATCAGGGAGCAGAGGAGAAACAAATGACAAATCCATTAATTACAGGTAAAACTAGACTCCTAGGGGTAATTGGGCATCCAGTCGAACATTCCTTGTCACCATTGATGCATAATGCGGCGATCGCCCAATTAGGATTAGATTATGCTTATCTACCTTTTCCTATAGAACCAGAGAATTTAGCAACAGCGATCGCAGGCTTTGCGGCTGTTGGGGTTGTAGGGTTTAGTGTGACGATCCCCCATAAACAGGCAATTATCCCCCTCCTCTCTGAAATTTCACCACTTGCTCAAGCTGTAGGTGCTGTTAACACTGTTAGTCGCCAACAAAATCAATGGGTGGGAACTAATACAGATGTAGAAGGATTTATCGCACCTTTACTCACAACATATCAGCAAGATTGGAGCCAGAAAGTAGTAGTAATTTTAGGTAACGGCGGTGCAGCTAGGGCTGTTGTCGCAGGTTGTCACCAACTAGGTTTTGCAGAGATTCATGTTGTGGGGCGTAATTCGCAGAAATTACAAGAATTCCATAGTAGTTGGCATAATTCATCTATAGCTGAGACTTTACAAGTCCACACATGGGATGAACTGGTAAAACTGATTCCGCAAGCGAATTTGTTGGTAAACACAACCCCTGTAGGGATGTATCCCAAAGTTGATGCATCACCTTTGAGCACTGAGGAAATAGGGAATTTATCACCAAATGCGATCGCTTACGATTTAATATATATTCCTCAGCCGACGCAATTTATCCAGCAAGCACAAAAACAAGGCGCAATTGCCATTGATGGCTTAGAAATGCTAGTCCAACAAGGTGTCGCAGCCTTAAAAATTTGGTTACAAAGGGAAAATTTACCTGTAGACGTTATGCGCCAGACGTTGCGATCGCATCTAGTGGCGTGTCTAGGCTAAAATGTTGCAAACAATTTGGGAGCATCCCAAATGTGTAAATTTATTTTTTTGTAGTGATGGCTCTTTAGCCCGCTTCCTGGACATTAGGGAGCAAGATGCTCCCACTACAAATTTTATTTTTGACATTAGGGAGCAAGATGCTTGACATTAGGGAGCAAGATGCTCCCACTACAAATTTTATTTTTGCAAATTTGGGATGCTCCCAACAATTTTCTTGTGGTGCGGGCATCTTGCCCGCTAATTAGAACGGGCAGGAAGCCCGTTCTACAAGAAATTGCTAATACACAAAATTAGCTTAGACACGCATTTAGGTTTACGCTAAAAAATAGATTCCTAAGTATCAACCTAGGAACCTATGAAGGAGCAAACGAAAAAATCAGTACACACTTTTCACGGTAATTACGCCGAAACCAAACGTCGTAGAGATTCAGCGCGGCGTTTAGCTGTAGTGTTATTTGGCTGAAATTTTAATGCTTCTTCGTAACTTTGTAGGGCTTGTGTTGTTAATTTTTTCCGCTCGTAGGCGTGGCCGAGATTATTTAGCGCTGTGACATAGTCGGGTTTAATTTTAACAGCTTCTTTATACTGACGAATTGCTAAGTCATATTGCTCTTGGGCAAAGTAAGCATAGCCCAACCCGTTGTATATGGGAGCGCTATTTTCTTCTCCTTCTTCTTCCGCAGCTTTTAGGGCTTTTTGAAACAGTGCGATCGCCTGAGAGTATAATTTTTTTTCTGAGTAAATACTGGCCAATTCATAATACTCTTGAGTCGTACCTTTGTCTTTACTCAATTTGTTTCGCAAGCGTGACAGAGAGCTTTCAATTTTGCGAGTTTTGAAGATTTGGCGAAACACACTCACAACTGCAAATGTGAGTAGACCTACCAAGACTGAGAGATAAAAGATCGCTAAATTGTTATCCATTACTTTGAAACACAGGTATGCAAAGATACTTATGTATCTATCATCTAACTAACATATTCTATCTCAGAATCCGGTTTCTACTCACTAAAAATTAGCGAGCTTTGATTATGGCTGACTGTAACTGTTTTATTAACAAGTATGAAGCTTGTTGATGACCTGAAGTCTGGAGAAATTTCTGATATGGGATGATTTTCGCGTCGTAGATGCCCAGAAGATTAGCAGGCTATTTTAGCTTTTATGTTTAGCAGACAATAGCGTTTTTGTGTAACGACTGCAAGAAAACATGAAGCGCAGCAGTTCTAATAAAAATTGTGAATTTGTCACAAGATAACGTTTCCACAATCTTTGCGGTTCTTGGATCAAGCGATAAAGCCATTCTAAGCTAGTTTGCTGCACCCAGAAGGGGGCACGCTTCCTGATCCCGGCATAAACATCAAAGCTACCACCAACACCAATTGCCAAATTAACGCCTAACTTTGTCCAATTGTCCTCTAGAAATACTTCTTGTCGGGGTACTCCCATGCCCACAAACAGAATTTGTGCGCCACTTTGAGAAATTGCTTCTACTCGTTTAACTGCCTGACTTTCATTAAAGTAGCCGTCGTCAAAACCACAAATTTTGAGTTTGGGGTACTTGGACTGCATTTTTAATACTGTTTGGGCAATTACTTCAGCTGTTCCTCCCATTAGATAGATACCTAATCCTTCTGCTTCTGATCTGGCGGCGATCGCGTCGATGAGGTCAATGCCTGTGACGCGTTCTGGTAAGCTTTGGGTCAGGAATTTGGAAGTCCAGACTAGAGGTTGACCATCTGCTACAACCAATGCGGCGTTGTTCACAAAATTCTGTAGCTGCGGGTGGGAACGCATCATCATTAAGATGGCAACATTGACTGTACAAATATATCCTCTGTTACCAGCCTTAATTAATTGGACTATCCACTCTACAGTCTCAGAGAGGGTTATGCAGTCAAAGTCTGTGTCTAAAATGCGGATTCTGTTGTTTGTCACAAGCTGCTTTATTTCAGGCTTTGTTGGTAGTTCTGAATTATTCTCCAAAATTGCTTGCATATATTTTTAAGTAGATGATTTTAGTAGTAGCAGTAAGCCATCAATAAAAAACTTAGTTGCCCAGTTGGGATAAGACAATCGGGTATATTCTCCCCAGATTGGCTGAGAACCTTTGATTCCACCTCGGATGTTAGGGTCAGGAGTTTGAATGTCCTGTGTGGACATCACATATTGCAAGCTGCTTTTGGCTGATTCGTAGTAAATGCGATCGCCTGTTTGCTGGAAAAGTTTGAGCCAAATGATTGCCATTTGACAGTTACCAGTCAGACAACAATAATTTCCCTGGGGTTTACCTTTGTGATCAAACTGTCCGGGAATAAAGCCGTCTGCTGCTATGTGGGGAATCATCACCTCAGATCCCGCAGTTGCCGCATTAATATATTTCTGCTCATTTAGCAAGTAGCCAGCTTCCCATAAACCGCGAATTGCATAAGCAATGTTGTGTGTAAAAGGAGCATCACCTGGTCTAAAGGCACACTCATTAAACCACCCATCTTGTTGTTGGCTGACTGCCCAATCTAAGTTTGCCCGACCAACTCTCTCTCTATCAACTTGGGGACTAATGGTGTGTAATTTTAACAACTGCCAAGCCACACGAGTGTTATAGACATGGGGTACACCTAAATGCGTGTTCTTTGTCCAACGACCTGTAGCATCGGCTACTCTAACTAGCCAGTCTCCCGCCGCCTCAGCTGCTTGCAGAAAATCAGGATCTTGAGTCTCTTCATAAGCTCGAATCAACCCCTGTAATACCTGACCAGTATCGAAAACAATACCGCCAGATCCGTAGCGAGGATCAGAAATAGAACCATCATCATTCTGCACCTCAACCAACCATTTGCAGATGGCGATCGTTCGCTGCCAAGCATCATCGTCTTGGTTAAATTTAGCTATATCAAAAAACGTCTCGGCAATATAGCCAGAAGTTTCACGGTATGATTTTCTCCACCCGCCCTTGAGTGAATACCCCCAGCTGACGCCATCATCAGGACTGCGATCGTGGGCAAGTTTCAACCATTCAATGGCTGCGGCTAAATGCTCTTGGACTTCAAATATACTACTGGACTTAAATAATACATCTTTGATGGCTCTGTCGCTGAAAGACTCAAATAACTTTAGCGACTCAGGTATCTTCAAATTAGACAGCATATTTTCATAACCTGACAACATGATGACCAGTTAGCCTAACGCCAAAGCTGGTTTATTAAGAGAAGGTAAAATGTTTTTCTCAAACATTTGCCTGCATGAAGGTAGTGTATGATTTCTGAGCTTTTTTTTTACGAGATTCTACTGAAGTTTATACAATCTTTAAGCAAAGAAAAAGCTGGAATAGTCCTAATATCGAGTATTTACTGAGGTCAAGGATGATTATTATACTTTATATGTATATAAATCAATACCTTGCACAACCATCAAAAGATTATTTTGATAGTATTTTTACGAATACAAATGTTTTTCACTAAAATACTTAAGCAATTACTTAGTAAAAAAAGATACTTATTTTTTCGTTATCGCGTGACTAAAAAATATTTAAGCTTTGTTGAACTACTCTCAATCCAACTCGG
Organism: Goleter apudmare HA4340-LM2; assembly: GCA_019359495.1. Taxonomy (GTDB): domain Bacteria; phylum Cyanobacteriota; class Cyanobacteriia; order Cyanobacteriales; family Nostocaceae; genus Goleter; species Goleter apudmare. The sequence goes on along the minus strand of JAHHHF010000008.1, from coordinate 38,731 downwards.
TTACGAGCTATGAAATAAATTTCCGGCTTAAAGCTGAAACCTATTAAAATTGGTAAAAAGTATAACCATTCAATTAAAAGCTAACTTTAGCTATGAGGCCCCTATGCAAATGGGATAAATTTTGTGCTTATCCCAGTAGTATTTGGTATGTTAACTGTAACCATAACCAAAAAACCATCTCTTAAACTCCAACTCTCTACTCGTAACTTACTAAGTCTAGCCAGCCGCTTGCGAAAGTCTTCCCCTCCACTCCGTGGGTTTGGAAAGCCACCCACAGAAATGTCATCCCCTGTATCAGACAACTTAAATCTCTAACTTCACACCCCGAATTGCATAATCTAGCAACTCCATTGGGTGCATTACAGAAATTTTCTTACCTTGTAACTGTAGATGCTTAGTGATTTGCAAGGTGCAACCTGGATTAGCAGAAGCAATCAACTGAGCACCAGTATTGAATAAATTCTGCACCTTTTGCTGACCCAATTCCTCAGCAACTTCTGGTTGGAGCATATTATAAACGCCAGCACTGCCACAACACAAAGCGGCATCTATAGGTTCTCTTAACTGTATACCGGGAATTTGCTGCAATAATTGACGCGGTTGCATACTAATCTTCTGTCCATGCAATAGATGACAAGCATCTTGATAAACCAAAGTTAGAGGCTTATTTGTCAGTGGTGAGAGTTTGGTTGTTAACCCTACAGTTGCCAAAAATTCTTGGGCATCTTTAATTTTAGTGGCAAAATTCTTGGCTTTTTCTCGATATTCTGGGTCATCTTCTAAGATATGACCATACTCTTTCAAAGTATGTCCGCAACCAGCAGCATTGATAATGATGAAATCTACATCAGTATGTTCAAAACTATCAATCATCTGCCTTGCCAATGCCTTCGCTTGTGCTGTTTGTCCTTGATGTTCAGGAAGCGCTGCACAACAACCTTGAGATTTGGGAATCACAACTTCACAACCATTAGTTGTTAAAACCCTTACTGTGGCTTCATTCACTGGTGAGAAAAATAGCCGTTGTACACATCCTAAAATCACTCCGACTCGGTAGCGCTTCTCACCCTGTGCTGAAATAACTGAGGGATAATTATCTTGAAATGATTTGAAAGTCACCTCTGGCAAAATAGATTCCATTGCTCCCAAACGAGGAGACACTTTATGAAGTAACCCTGTGGCGCGGAAGAATTTAGAAAAACCTAACTTTTGATAAACCAACAACGGTACAAGTAAAACTCGTAACAACTTGGGGTATGGAAAAAAAGAAAATATCAGTTGACGAAACAGCTTATCTGGTAAACTGCGGGGATAATTCCGTTCAACTTGGTGACGAGTTGCCGAGATCAATTTGTCATACTGCACGCCAGAAGGACAAGTAGTCACACAAGCAAGACATCCCAAACAAGAATCAAAATGCTCTGTTGTGGCAGTATTGAGTGCAATCTCACCCTCATTAATCGCATCCATTAAATAGATGCGTCCGCGAGGAGAATCCATCTCCTTCCCCAATACCCGATAACTGGGACAAGTTGCAAGACAGAACCCACAATGCACACAAGTATCAATCAACTTCGGTTCAGGTGGATGACTCCCATCAAACCCCTTTAAATTCTTTAAACTAGCTGTATTATTTACAGAATTGTCTGAAACTTGCATAATTCAATCTCTTCCTTGGTATATTCTGCGGTTTGTTAATCTCAAATCCCACCCACAAACCGACCAGGACTTAAAATATTCTTGCTATCGAACTGTTCTTTAATGCGATGCATAACCTGCAAGGCATTACCTGTATATCCCCAAACATCTAACTTTTGTTTCACCTGATGCGGTGCTGTTAAAATCGAGAGAAATCCAGCATTGCTTTGACAGATATCACGTAATTGCAAAACCTGATTTTGATCCTCAAACTTTAATAAACCCAATCCACTACCAAAATGAATTAAACCAATTTCTACCTGCCGCAAAACCTCTACAGCAGCAGTAGGTATCACTCCTATTTTGCAGGTAATTACAGACCCTGGGACAGAATTATGTATTTGTTCTGGTAATCTCTGCCATAGAGTAGTCTCATCTCCTGCTGAATAAATCGCCCCATCTAAACCCAATTTTTGCCCTAATTGTAACATTCGATGGGACTGTGCCTTGACGCTCTCACTAATATTTTGGAAGCGCGTCATCAATGCTAGCCCTTTACCCAAACCTAAACTAGAGACGAGTTTTGTTGATAGCAAATCGGCTTGAGTTGGTGTTAAGGCAGAATTTTTTAGGGTAGCCGCAGCTGCCGCTACAACCTCAGCTTTGCCAGTCAATACTACCGTTGCGGATGTTTCTTGTTGTGGGTAAACGCGAAAGGTGACTTGGGTGATAATCCCTAATGTGCCATAGGAACCCGTAAACAACTTCATCAAATCATAGCCAGCAACATTTTTGACAACTCGTCCCCCGGCTTTGGCGATTTGTCCATCGGCACGCACAAAGGTAATACCTAACAATTGGTCACGGATGCTACCGTAACGCTGCCGCAGAGAACCTGTATCACCTGTAGCAACGATACCACCAATGGTTGCCAATTCTGGTGTGGTAGGGTCAAAGGCGAGAAATTGTCGATGTGCTGCCAAAATACCTTGAAGATGAGAGAACTTCATGCCAGCTTCTACCGTGATAGTCAAGTCACCAACGGCATGTTCAACCAGGTGGTTGATGCATTCTGTACTCACTACCACATCAACATCCCGGACTAAACCGCCCCAGTTGAGTTTACTCCTACTACCACAGGTAAGGACGCGCCAGTTTTGACGGTGGGCTGCGGCAATAACTGCGGCTAGTTCTTCCTGGCTTTGGGGATAGACAACACAACTGGGAGAAATTCCCGATACCAACGCCTGTTGGATACGTTCTTGATGACTCAGTTCGATATTTTCCCACAGACAAACAGCATTCTCTTTGCCAACTATGGGTGCAAGACTAGAAGCGATCGCTTTCATCAGTTTACTTTTTACGCCCTACATCTAATTTACAGCCCTCAGTACCTTAAAACTGCTGACCTTCTCAGCTACTAATATTCTCACTCTTGTCCTTGAAGACTATGATTATTACTGAGTTACTTAAATAACTTCAATTTCAGTAATGTTTTTTAAGTAAAAACCACGAGGTAATATTATTAATTTTGACTTAATCTAGCTACAGAAAACTGTTATATTCCAGTTTCTTGGCGCTAAGGTTGGCATCTCAAAGGTCATACAGCCATAAATCCTAAATTTGATTTATCAGGGTAGCAATGTTATTAATCTCTAACAAAATCTCCACAACTAAGTTTGTGATAATACAGCGCTTGCAGTCAAATCATGGCAGCATCTTGTGTAGTAGGGCAATGAAACACAGATGTTGCTATCAGCGCTGAAGTAATAAAAAATATTTCACCATCTTTCTCATCACCTCCATGTCGCCAATTTCTGATTGAGGATCATTACATCTAAAAGTGATCGGATTGGTATGGAGTAAATCGGTGATAGCAATAAAAAAGAAGTAATATTTTACAGAATTATATTTTCTGGAAAATCTGCACTTTTCATGGTAAAGGTAATAAGTCAATCTGCTAGAGTTCATTATTTGAGTACATGAGCTTGAACAGAATGATGAATTTTTCTATTGATAAATAGATTAGCTGACCAATAATTATTTTTGTAAAACTTTATCTGCAACAAGTAAATTTTTCCTACAGCATTAATCTGTCTTTAGAGATTGCCGCTATGCCAGTATTAAATTATGTCATTCATAACTCTGTCTTGATTTGTGCTCCTCATACGTTGTTAAAAGAAGTTATTGTTTACATAGGACAAGTAGGGGAATATGTAGGCATAGAAGACAAATTTTCCCAGGCTATATCTAATTTACATACATCAACATACTGCCAATTAAAAACAGCTACAGCTAAAGCGAGATTGGTGTCTAATGCTCATAGTTTGACATTTACCAAAGAACTTTTTACAAGTCGAGTTATCTTGCCTATTGATTGTATATATATAGTAGAAAAATCGCGTTTATTAGGTATCTTTACGGCGGCAGATTTAATCCAATTAATTAACTCAAGCATTAATTTTGCTGACTTAGAAATTGTGGAAGTAATGAAACAACCTTTAGTTACCTTAAATCCAGATTTTGATTTGAATACAACATTGACTATGATGTACCAATCTGGAATACGTCATGCACCAATTGTAGATAATGTAGGGCAATTTTTAGGAATTACTACATTAGAAGCTCTAACATTAGAATTGCAAAAAGAACTCTCAAATATAAGGGAAAAATTAGAATCTGAAATCGCCCAACGCTGCTCATTAGAACTTGCATTAAAAAAAGCTGAAGCGGAGTTAGAGAAAAAAGTTAATCAAGCAACTAATGAATTAATAAAAGTCAATAAAAATTTGCAGAAAGGGATATGCGATCGCATTACTACAGAAGCACAATTGTTGCAAACAATTTCCGATTTACAAGAAATTTTTCAAGCCTTTCCTGATCTATATTTTAGGCTAGGAAATGATGGCACAATTCTCAGTTACCATTCTAGAGAAAACTCGAAATCTCACTGGACATCAGCACAATTAATCGGTGAGCGTATACAATATATCATGCCACTTGATATAGGTCATAAATTAGATCAAGGTATTCTGCAACTACACAAATCAAACTCTCTTGTAACGATTGAATACTCCTTACCAATAGCAGATAGGGTAGAAAGCTTTGAAGCACGGTTGTTACCATCAATCCAGAATCAAATTATCGTTATTATTCGTAATATAACTGAGAGTAAGCAAACACAAGTAGCTTTAACAACAGCCAAAGCAGAACTAGAAATTCGAGTTGAAGAGCGGACGAAAGAATTAAGGCATTCTTATGAACGCTTGCTACAAGAAATTATTGAACGCCAAAGTATTGAAGAAGTATTAAGGTATCGAGTCGAATTTGAAAAACTGATTACTACTATATCAACTCATTTTATCAATCTTGCTCCTCAAGAAATTGATCGAGGTATTAATCAGGCATTGGAGGCTATTGGAGAATTTGCTGTTGTTGATCGTATTTCTGTCTTTTTGTTTACTGATAATGATAGCAAAATATATAATACTTATGAGTGGCATACCCAAAGTTTTACAGGGCAAATCCATAAATTTCAAGACACTTCAGATACGGTTTTACCTTGGATTATAGAAAAACTACGCCGCTTTGAAACAATTTATATTCCTTGTATTGATGAACTACTAATTACAAATTATGAGCAACAACAAACTTTAAAAAATCAAAATATCCAATCCCTAATTATTCTACCTATAGTTTGTAGTGGTTTATTGATTGGATATCTAGAATTTGATTCAGTAAGAGTTGAAAAAATTTGGACAAATGATAGCATTTTATTATTAAAAATGGTTGGAGAAATGCTAGGTAATGCTTTGGAACGCAAGCGGGTAGAGCAAGCACTGCGTGTTAGCGAAGAACGATATATACGAGCTATCAGTGCCGGTAAAGTGGGGATATGGGAATGGAATATTCAAACCAACGAAATTTATATAGATCCTAATTTTCTAGCTATGCTTGGGTATACAGAACAAGAAGTACCTAAACATTTTGAGCAATGGTTATTACTGGTTCATCCTGATGATATTAAAGCAGTAAAAACCGCAGTTAATGCATATCTAGAAAGTCTGAACCTCAAATATGAAATCGAACACCGAATGTTAGATAAAAATGGTAACTATGTATGGTTTCTAGCTCGTGGTACACTTGTGCGAGATCAAAGGGGGAAACCGTGTTTTATGGCAGGTTCAAATACTGATATTACTGCTCGTAAACTAGCAGAAAATAAACTTAAGTCATCTCTTAAGGACAAAGAGGTATTATTAAAGGAAATTCATCATCGCGTCAAAAATAACTTACAAATAATTTCTAGTTTGTTGCGTCTACAAGCTAAATGTATTAATGACGAAAAAGCCTTTGATATTTTACAAGATAGCCAGCATCGTGTCCGGGCTATGGCGATAATTCATGAAAACTTATATCAATCTAACAACTTAGCAAAAATAGAGATTTTTGATTACATTCATAAATTGACTAGCAACTTAATTAGTTCTTATGCAAATCATCAAGATATTAAGATTCATTTAAATATAGATAAATCTTCGCTTAAAATTGATACTGCTATACCCTGCGGTTTAATTATCAACGAACTTATCTCTAATGCTATAAAACATGCTTTTATAAATTCTAATAGGGGTGATATTTATGTGAGCTTCTTAGATTTAAATCATGGTAAATATTCACTAAATGTCAGTGATAACGGTGTTGGATTTCAAAGAGAAATAGAATTCTATAAAAATCAATCACTAGGCTTACAACTAGTCTGGAATTTAGTAGAACAATTAGAAGGAAATATTACGTTTACTCAAACATCAAGAACAGTATTTACAATCAACTTTGTTGAGCAAAAATAGGGAGAAAATCAAAATGCGAGAAAAAATCCTGATTGTTGAAGATGAAAGGATTATTGCTTTTGATATCAAGAATTGTTTAGAAAATTCAGGATATACTGTCGTTGGAATTGCTGTCAGTGGGGAAAAGGCAATTGAAAACACCGCAGATTTTCATCCAGATTTAGTCTTAATAGATGTGATGTTAAAAGGACAAATGAGCGGGATAGATGCTGCAAGAGAAATTGGTTATCGCTTCAATATACCAGTAGTCTATTTAACTGCATATTCTGATGAAAGTAATTTACAAAAAGTGAAGATGACACAACCATACGGCTATATACTTAAACCATTTATAGAGCCTCAATTAATTACTACTATTGAAATTGCCCTGAGTAAACACCAATCAGAAATGGTGATACGTAAAGCTTTAGCGCAAGAAAAAGAAGATAGAAAAGTTAAATCTAATTTTGTCTCAATGGTTAGCCACGAATTTCGTAATCCCTTGAGTAATATTGCGACTTGTACTGAACTGCTAGCAAATTATAGTCATCAATTAAACGAGGCTAAAACACATGAATATATCTATCACATTCAAAACTCGGTTAAACAAATTGATAATTTGCTGAGTGATGTTTTATTAATGGGTAAAGCGGAAGCAGCTACATCTCAGTTAAATCTAGCACCTATAGACTTAGAAACGTTTGCTAAAAATATGATAACAGAGATACAATTGAGTGCTAGTGAACATCACAAAATTATTTTCGCAATCCATCGAGAACACCTAATCACAGAAGATAATAGCAGTCCACAAAATCTGCAATTTTTAACTGTGAACAATCAACTACCTTGCTTAGATGAAAAACTGTTGCGCCACATTCTGACTAATTTACTAGGAAATGCTATCAAATATTCACCCCAAGGAGGCAAAGTGCTTTTTGAAATTTTTTGTGTACCAAGCGAAGTAATTTTTCGTATTCAAGATGAAGGTATTGGTATTTCAGAAGCTGATCAAGAAAACTTATTCAGTTCTTTTCATAGAGGTAGCAATGTAGGTCAGATACCAGGAAATGGTTTAGGGCTGGCAATCGTGAAAAATTATGTAGAATTGCATGGTGGCGAAATTTCTGTTGTCAGTAAAGTTGGGGTTGGCACGACTTTTATTGTCAGTTTACCATCAGATGAGTTAGGTTAGCTCCCCGACTTTTCCAGGTGTAAAGGGTGGCAAAATTCGATCCATTTCTTCTAAGAGCAAAATTCTGGTTGCTGTGGTGTCAATATTACGAAAATCTTCTTTTAGAGTTTGGTATGCGAATTCAGCGATCGCACCTGCTAATTCTACCCCGGTAGGGCCACCACTAACAATTATAAAAAATTCCCTGAAAGTTGATAAATGTGAAAATTTAAGTATTTTTTAGATAAAGCTGGTCAAAAGAAGCATAAATTGAAAGGTTGTGACCAGTTAGTTTACCGTTTTTCTCCAATGAAAAAGTTTTTTATTGGCACTGCCTGTGCAGTCTTTATTCCCTGTGGAACTACTCTGTTGCATGTATCTCTTAGTGATAGTGCCTACGCTGGTAGCCAATCCAAAGCAGTAGTTTGTGAAATTCCCCTAGCTAGACCTACCGGAGGAAATACTTTACAAAGAATTTTTGCCACACAAATGTGTGAGCAAGTTCAATTAAGGAATCAACAAACACTCACTAATACATCAGTGAGAGAGTCGGTATCAAATTCGCAAAATCAGGACCCTAATCAAAAAATAGACAGTCTCGATCCTAAAGTTTGTCAAATGCCTAATGGAGAAAGTACACAAGTCAAACAACAGTGTAATCTAGTTCCATAAAAGCCGGATCAACACAGCGTTGCTGAATGGGTAATTATTTACAATAATGTAGAGTTGAAAAACTCCATTTTTATATCAGCTAGTATTTGAGTAGTATTACACTTTCAGTAACGCTGAAGCTGTTAATAATTGAGAGCGATTTTACTTATCTAGCCAGGTGTGATTAATCTGCATTCCTCGACTGTCGATTGCTTCGATAAATAAATTGGTTGGCAATGCTTCTTCTACAGGAAAAACTCCTGGTTTCTGGAGTTTACCTGCTATTAAAAACTGGGCAATACTACCTGCACCACTACCAGAAGCTAAAGCTGTATTGTCATAAACTAAAGTTGAACAATAAGTAGCTGTTTCACCATTTTTTTGTCCTGTAACTTCTGAGCGAACCACTACTCCAATACCACTGAAAGGATTGGTAACATCGGTCATAAAATGACTGACATAAGATAAAAATTCAATTATGCTATGACGCTGCATTAACCACTTAGGAAAGATATTTGCAGCCATCCAAGTTAGATGATTATAAAAGTCAGGAACAGAACCAAATTTAGTAATTACAGTTTTTACAGATGGGAAAGATTGGGGGAGTGTGAAAGTTTCGGGCATATCGAACCAGTAAACTCCACTGCGTCCATAAGGAGATGGAAAATTAATCATTTCTCTGCCAGTATAGGGCTTGACTAATTGCCATTTACTATCCTTCCAAGCTGTAAAAGGATGTTGTAAACCTAGAAAAGTCGTCCGCATCACCGTTACACCAGCACCACCAGAACCAGACACTAAATAACTCAGATGTATCTTTTCTGGTTGATCAAATTGCTCCACACCCTGGCGTACCATACTGTTAGAAATACCGGGGAAAATGCCAGTGTTAATAATTGCCGTTATGCCAGCAGTCGCAGCTTGTTCGTGATAGCTGAGTGCCTTAATGGTATAAGAACGATGGTCACTAACATCGACATAGTTCACACCTTGCTCAATGCAGATTTGTAGAACATTGGTATCTCGGTAGTGAAAAGGGCCGGCACAATGAATCACTAGATTAGATTGTGCGATCGCTTCCCTGAGCTTGTCAACTTCTGTCAAATCTAACATCAAAAACTGAATTCGCTCACCTAAAGGTAAGTTAATAGCCTTTTCCATCACTGGAGAACGCCCAGTGATTGTAATTTTAGCTTGTGTATGAGCGATTAAATCTTGAGCAACACTGCTACCAATGCGCCCCCTTCCTCCCAGAATCAAGATGCGGTCTGTCATTACTCCAGTATAAGCAAAACTACATTTATTTCAGCAGTTCTTTGTCCTATTTGTCATCGGTAAGAAGTATGAACTGAGTAACAACGTCAGAAAAATTCAGGTTGAGAGCCTGAACAATCAGTTAGTATATATACTCAATTTATCAAGCGATCGCTAATATCACTAATATTCAAATTTTGTTAGATTTATTTAAATTTCGCTTTGTCATTGAGGAATTTACCCATACCTAATTGAGTTCAACCTGTTGAAGCAGGTTTCATCTGTGAGCCGGAAATTTATTTCCCGGCTCGTGAGTATCAAACTTACGTCTAATGAATGCCAAAAACAGATCCGACTGTCGATTTAATCGAATCTCTGGCATCTTTAAAAGTTTGAGCAATTGGATGTTTAGTCTGCAAAAACACACGCGCACAATTGCGTCCTGGCATCCCAGAAATAGAGCCGCCTGGATGGGTTCCTGCACCAGTTAGGAATAGATTATCGATGGGAGTTTTGTAGTTAGCTATTTCTGGCAAAGGACGGAAAAATACCATTTGATCTAAGGTCATATCAACATGGTAATAATTTCCTTTATAAGCACCTAATCTTTCGCCTAATTCTGCCGGACTTTCTACACGCCGGGCAATAGTTGCTGTTTTGACGTTCGGGGCATAGGTTGCTAACTTGTCAATCACCCTATTGGCAACTTGATTTTTCAATTCATCTGTCCAACCAGTACCTTTTAAACCAGTACCTTCTGCACCTGCAATTTGATAGGGAGCGAAAAATTCAATCCACAATGTATGCTTTCCTGGTGGCGCTAATGAGGAGTCAAGCGCACTAGGCATCACTACATACATAGAAGGGTCAGCATCAGGAATTTCTCCTAAGGTACATTTACTATGAGCTTGTTCAACATGAGCTACAGAATCTGCTATCAAGATAGAACCAATGAGGTATTCATCTTTGTGAGTATGGTATGGAAAGCGTAGGGGTTCATCTAAAGCCAAATCTATCTTGAGGATAGTTTCATTGTTATTCACAATGCGCCGTTCTAATCTTTCCCACAAATCCGGCTCGACTGCATCAACATCACTTTTATCAGTCATTTGTAAAAATAAACGTTTGGCATCGATATTAGAAATTACCCCGTATTTAGCCCGATATTCTTTACCACCAGCGACCCTAACACCGACAGCTTTGGCATCATCAATTAACACTTTTTCTACATGCTGTTCTGTCAGAATAACGCCGCTTTTACTAGTGACTAAATTCACCAAAGCTTGTATAAGTGCGCCAGTACCACCACGTGGCCTAGCCATACCAGGATTATGACGCATTGCCATCATGATTGCACCAATAGCAATGGTTTTTTGGGATGGTGGAGCACCAAGTTCTGATGCTAATCTTGCTAGGGGCGCTTTGAGAAATTCCGAATCAAACCATTCATTTAGTAAATCCTCAGCGCTGGTTAGCATGTTGCGAACAAAATCCAGCGTTTTGTTCGGAGAACCGATAACAGAAAACAAATCTTTGAGTTTTTTGATATCGTAGTTGCCAAAAATATCTACAATTGACTTTGGGGGTGCATTAAACATCGGAATCATTGCACCTAATGCCCGTTGCCAGTAGTCTGTAAATTCTGCGTACTTTTTAGCATCGCGTTCACTATAACGAGCAATTTCTGCACAAGTTTTTTCCAGTGATTTATGAGCTAAAAAATATTTGCCATCTGGATGAGGACAGAAAACAACTGGATCACACTCCAGATATTCTAAGCCGTATTTTTCTAGTTCTAATTCTTCAACAACTGGACCCAGGTGGATAAACTCATGGTCAATAGCACACAGATTAAATTTAAACCCTGGGGCTGCTTGAGGTAAGCATTCTTCAGTTGTTGCTGCGCCACCTGGTACTGAACGCTTTTCTAAAAGCAAGACACTATAACCAGCTTTTAGTAAATAAGCAGCACAAACTAGCCCGTTATGACCAGCACCGATAATGACAACATCGTATTCTTCCATATTGGGATTTGGGCAATAAAATTAGTATGCCAATATTATTACAAAAAACCAGAACTAATTATAGTACTGTTAGTTATAAAAAATTAGGACTAATAAGATGCTTACTACTAAACATCAGGCATATTTCCCTAGGTAGGTATTTGCCTAACATGTGCCTCTACCATAAGTATCACCTCATCATTTTTTATCTGCATATCTGTAACACGTAATGCCATATCTTCCCACACAAAATATGGTGATTTTAGCAAGTTTTTGATTTTTTGTATTAATGCTAAAATTAGTTCTATTGAAATTCCTTCTCCTTGAGTAAAGTTAATACTTTCTAGGATGAATGTTTGTGCTTGAATACGGGGATGAATTACGACTGTGAAATCTAGTTGGCGAGTATTTTCTATTTCCTTTAACAGAACATGGATTGTGAATCCTATTTTGCCATCACTGGGTAAAAATACTTGCATATCTTGCAAATCAAAACTGACAGTTTCACCTTCTACATCTAATTGCAGGTTTTTTACTTGACTGCGGATAAAATCTGAAGTTAAAGCACGGTTAATATCTACTACTGTGAGGACAATGCGAGCAACAGCGTTTACTGGTTCATTAAGTTCAATTTGACCAAAAAGCGCAGTTAAAGGATTGACGGTAACACTATCGGTTTGCAGTTTAATTTCTTGTATACGGATGTGTTCTTGAACTACCAGCCCTTGACCAGCAAGGGAAACTTGATCGACCTGTCCTTGAACTATTTTTAACAGATTGGTTTCCACATCTATATTTATTTTTTCTGCTTCATCCATTTGGTTGGATAGTGTCTTCTCAGCAGCTTGCGATATTAAGTTCTCTAGCCCATTTTGTTCTGGCATTTACACTATTCCTTCTGTTTCGTTTCGTTGCTACTTAACTTAAACTTCAAAGACTTCAGAATGTATCTGCAAGATGATATATATCTTTTGGAGGATAGACAAAGTATAAAGAAATAATTTTTATGAATTATAAATGTGAAATTATAGCTATTTAGTGACAACCATCTGCACACCACCATGAGGAATAATAGTAATGCCACGGCGGACTGGTTTGACTGAATGATGTTCAACAAGTTCTAGTTGAAATTTTGATAATATAGTTGCTATAACTAGCTTCATTTCATACATAGCGAATGCTGCACCAATACAACCACGGTAGCCGCCACCAAAGGGTAAATATTCATAGGGTGAAAATTTTTGAATGGAAAATCTTTCTGGTTGAAATTTGTCTGGTTCTGGGTAAGTCTCAGCACGGTGATGGGCTAAATAAATGCAGGGAACTAAAACTGTGCCTGATGTAAATTTATTTCCAGCAATTTCTAATTTATTTTTTACCATTCGGGGTGTACAAATTAAAGCTATAGGGTAAATTCTTAGTGTTTCTTGACAGATAGAAGTTAGGTAGGATAGTTGGGTAATTGCTTCTGGATTTGTGGAGTTACCTAAAGTATCTAATTCTTGCATCAACCGACTTTTTACTTTGGGGTGAGAGTGAATTAAATAAAATGCCCAACTTAATACTGCTGCTGTAGTTTCGTAACCCAAGAGTAGTAGTGAAACTAGTTGATCTCGTAATTCTGTGTCTGTCATCGCTTGGTCGTTATCGTCACGCGCCAACATCAACAGATTGAGAATATCTGTGTGTGTATTATCGTTGATTTTGTGTCTTTCATGAATTTCGGCGTAGATGAGTTGATCAATTTTCTGTTGCCTGATTTGGTAACTTCCCCAAGGACTCCATGCACCTAAATCTTGTTGTAGGGATGGAAAGAAAAATAAACTAGAATACCACGGTTTTGTGACATCATCTAATAAAGAACTGAGTAAAACTTTTAATTGTTGATAACGTTCGTCACGAGGGTTCATACCAAACACTACCTGTAAAATAATTTGTAGGGTAATATCTGGCATCACTTGTTGCATAAAAAATTTTGTGCCCACTTGCCAATTTTTTGTAACTGACTTGGTAATTTGGCAGATGACTTCACCATAATTTTGCAAGCTTGCACCATGCATAGGTGGTAGCAATAACTGACGTTGACGATTATGCGATCGCGCTTTTTGAAATACTATAGAATTCTCGCCGAATAAAGGTTTAAAAACATGAGTCGCTTTCTGAAAATCCAACTCTTTTTCAGATATTGCAAAACAATCGCTAATTGCTTGGGGATGGCTAAAAAATACTATTGGTGGCGAATTTAGACCTAGAACTCGTAACGTAAAAGTATCACCATATTTAGCAGCACAAGTTTCTAAAAACTTGGTAGGATTAGCAATTAATTGTAGCGTTTGTAGCAGCGCTGGTGTGCGTAGCTCATTTGGTAAATTCATACAATTTGATGTTTTTAGAATTTACACACTTACGGAAAACCGCAAATTAAATAACAGATATCTATTTTGTAAGTTAATATATTTAATATTATATGAATCGCTAGAGGGATTTTTGAACAGATATTCTCTACAATTTGTATGATTTTGTAGAATGTAAAATTTCATTGTTAAAGAAGATACTTATCTCCTGCTCGATGTTTTTTGTCTACCAATATTTGTCTCGTTGTCTTCTCTAAACGTAATTTTCTGATTGCTAATGCATCAGCTTGCATTGGCTTGTAATGTAACAGGTTGTTTGAAAAGTCTAAATTAACACCAGCCTCGGCGATTAGAAATCGCGCGCCACTTGCTACAAGTCGGGAAACTCGCCCACGGCGCTGTCTCTCCAAAGCAGTAGCTTGGCTATACAGACAAAACCTGCCTTTGCAGGTTTCAAATCCTTGATTTTGTGTTAGACCAGGTCGGTAGACTTTGCCTGTGTAGTAGCGAATTATATTCGCCCAAAACTTTTCAAACATGCTCTAATTCCGGTGGTGCGTAATGTAATTCCGTTGACTGGTAATACGATTCCGCCAGCTTTTCTCTGTTTTCGGAAAATACCAAAAAACCCCACCCCGCAAGTGAGGAAGGGTTCTAAATATTTTGAAAAAAAATGGATGGTTGTATTTAGCGACCACCAAGCACAGACTAATTAAATATTGCTAGATTCTAGAGTGCGAGACTTAACCTGATGCTGACTTTTCACCACCATTTGAACGCTGCGGTCTGGCCCTGTCACCAAACCACGGCGCTTAGGACGCACATCACGAGTATCAACCAACGCTAAATCCCAACTAGTAAGAATTTTAGCAAGTACCACTTTCATTTCAAACTGTGCGAACGCCATACCAATGCAGCGTCTCACACCACCGCCAAAAGGCAAAAACTCATAGGCTGAAAATTGCCGTTCTAAAAAGCGTTCTGGTTTAAATTGCTGATGTTGTGGGTATAAATCTTCTCGTTGGTGGGTCAAATAAATTGAACCGAGGACAACCGTACCTGGTTCTAGTTCGTAACCACACAGAGATAAAGGTGTTCTCACAACTCGTGGAAAAGTTAACATCCCCACTGGGTGAATCCGCAAGGTTTCGGAGTAAACAGCGTTGAGATAAGGTAATTTAAAAACTGTATTTGTGTCTGGACAATCTCCCAAGCCATCTAATTCAGCCAGCAGCTTGTCACGCACTGATGGTGATTTATGAATCCAGTACAAAGCCCAAGTTAAAGCAGTGGCTGTGGTTTCGTGTCCTGCTGTTAACAGAGTCATCAATTGATCACGAATTTCTTCATCAGACATCGCTTCGCCTGCTTCATCACGGGCTTCCATGAGTAAGCTAAGAATATCTGTGCGTGATGAATCTGGATTGTCTCGCCGTTCCTGAATTTCCTCACTCAGGAGTTGGTGAACACGCGCCCTCCGCCGGATAAACCTCCCCCAAGAACTCCGGGGTCCAAAATCTTTTTGTAAAGCAGGAAAATACAGTTCAACCACCCTCAGAGGGGAAGACTCATTGAGCATTGCAGCTAAGACTGACTCTAACTCTTGCGCCCGTGGCCCTTCATATAGTCCAAACACAGCTTGCATAATTACCCGCATGGTAATGATTTGCATTGCCGATCGCACACAGAAGGGTTGATCTATCTGCCACTGGCTAATTACTTGCTCTGTGACATCATTAATCACCTGTCCATAGGTTCGCATTCTATCACCATGCAAGGGAGGCATCAACAATTGGCGTTGCCGCCGATGCACCTCACCATCGACTGTAATTAAAGAATTTTTCCCTAGCATTGGTTCAAAAACAGTGTTCCAATCCTTAGGGGCGTCAAACTCCTTGGTGTCGCTAGTCAACATTTGCTGTAGCGCTTGAGGATTGCTAGTGAACACCACAGGGGCATTTAATTGTAGAGTGAAAATGTCGCCATAGCGCTCGGCACATGCTGTCATCAAAGGCATGGGACGGAAGATCCACTGTAGCATCTGGACAAACGCTGGGGATTGGGGACCGTGTGGCAGTTTCATAGGTTGTGTTTAGTGGATAACTCTTTTTTGGCAATAAAACTCAAAAAACAACATTAAATTTTTTGGAATTCTGAGAAAGCGACGGGAAACTTTATTTTTTCCTGGATGAACAGAGTATAGTCATCCCGTCACATTTCTCTCCGCGCTCTCTGCATTTTAAAAGTAATTTATATAACCGCAGAGGGCGCAGCGAAAAGTCTGAGCGGAGGCTTCCTCCGCTCAGAACTTTCCAAGACAGAGAAAGCAGAGGTAAGAGGTTATGGAGAAATTTATGTTCGAGAATTTGTATGCACCTTGAAAGGGGTAGTCCTATATTTTTCTCTTTTTCTGCGTCCTCTGCGCCTCTGTGGTTAATTAAAAAACACCCCGTGACGCGACAAAGTTAGAACTACCTATCCTTACCATTGCAAAATTGCAATTAGCTGTTACAACCTGTTAGTTGTAAAATTTTTGTTAACTTGGACGAGCATTTACAGTTGCTCCTCATCTTTATTAGGTACTCAGCATGACAGCAATCACCCCAAAAGCATCATCAGCGCTTCCCAATTTTTGCGAAGGAATTCAATATTTTGGGGAAGCATTACCAGGTTTTGAAACTTATGGTGCAACTCCTGTAATAGAAGCGGGTAAAATAGCGATCGCTAATCCTACAGATCCAATAGCCGTATATCAAACCTTACTTGCTGCCGATGCTCTCCGTTACCTCACACTACAAGTCACAGGTAGTAAAGCATCTGGGCATCCTGGGGGATTTGCTAGCCAAGCAGAAGCCTATGCAGCTTTGGTCATGTTGGGATTCAAAAACATTATTACCGAAGTCGGACACCATGCCCCTGGATTCTATAGTGCCATGTTCCTCGATCGCTCGTTGGAAGATATGGGAATCTTTACAGTCCAACAATTGCGCGATCGCTTCCGAGAAAAGCATGGACTCTTAGGGCATCTCTCCGGTTACATCCCCGGTATTCTCGCACCTGCTGGGCCTTTGGGACAAGGACAACATTTTGCAATGGCGGCTGCATTGCTGCATCGAGAGCAGTTATTCCCCTTCACCGTGGGCGATGGTGGATTAGGAGAGCCTTATATTGTGAGTGCGATCACACACTTCCACACCGCTTACCCCACCGTCACCAACTTCCTACCAGTCTTAGTATGGAACGGTTACAGCCAAGAACACCACAGCATGGTGTCCCTCAAAACCAACGCACAGATGACAGCTTACTGGCAAGGTAACGGTTTTGATGAAGTCATCCTAGTAGATGCCAAAGAATTTGACGACCAAAACCAACCAGGCGATTATGTTGATAGTACCGCCTTTTCCTTCGAGAAACGCCTAGAATTTACCAAAGCCGTACTTGTGGCGATCGATAAAGCCGCAAAATCAGCTTTCAGTGGTAAACTCACTGTCTTCATCATCAAACAACTCAAAGGTGCAGGCGTCCACGCCAGAGGCGCAAAATCCCACAACCTGTATCCCAAAGACACCCTCGACGCACCCCACATCGTTAGTGCATTGCAAAATCGTGCATTATCAATCGAGGCTTGGCAAACAGTACGAACCAACGCCGAACGCGCCGGTGGCGGCCCCGCAGCCAAAACAGTAGTTACAGAATTTGAATTACCATTACCAGATTTAGGCGAATTACCATTAGAAGAATATGCAGTTGGCGGTGAACCGAAAGTTTCCACAACCGCGATGGGAAGATTAGTCGGAATCATCGGACAAAAAGATCCAAATTTCCTCGTCACCAACGCCGACGGAAACGAAGCCTCTGGAATTGCCAACATCAACCAAGCATTAAAAATTATCCACCCCACCACCGACGACTTATATAACCAAGCACCAAACGGACAAGTTTATGAACCTTTAAGTGAAGATGCTTGTGCCGGGTTAGCTGCCGGTTTATCCTTAATGGGAGCCAGAACCTTGTGGTGTTCCTATGAATCTTTTGCCATCAACGGCTTACCAATTTGGCAAACAGTCACCCAAGCAATGGCAGAATTACGCCGTCAAACTCCCTCCACAATCACCTTATTTACAGCTGGTGCATTAGAACAAGGACGTAACGGTTGGACACACCAACGTCCAGAAATTGAAGCTTATTTTGCATCACTCATGCGGAATGGCAATGTCTTCCCATTATTTCCCCCCGACGCTAACAGTATTCAAGCTTGTTATGACTGGGCATTGAAAACTAAAAATAAAGGCATTGTGATTACTGCTAGTAAATCACCCTTACCAATTCGCACCACATTAGAACAAACTCGCCAAGGTTTGCGAAATGGCGCAGTATTATTACATGAAGTTGCTGGTGGTAAGCAAGTTGTGTTTGCAGTCATTGGCGACATGACATTAATTCCTGTATTTGAAGCCGCAGCTTTCTTAGAAACTGAAGGTATTGGTGTCAAGATAGTTTCTATTATCAACCCCCGCCGTTTGTATCGTCCCCATGATGTTGCTTGGGACACTTGTTCTGAACCCGATGGTGGCTTTTTAGAGGACGATAAATTTGCCGAATTATTTGATGGCGATGCCTTAATTGCTGTCACTGGTGGTGCAGCAGCAATGCTAGAACCAATTTTATTACGCAGCAGAAGCAAGCGCGATACCTTTGCCTGGAAACGTGGCGAAACTACCGCTAGTGCTGGTGAGTTGATGGCGTTTAATGGGTTGACTGCTGAGGCGTTGACGAAAAGAGCGATCGAGTTAGTGCATTAGGCTGACAACTAAGAAATAGAAAAAGCGTAATTGTTTAACCGCAGATGTACACAGATAAACGTGGCTTAATTAGCGTTTATACGTATATTTGCGGTTATAGATTTTTTGTCGTGTTTGTTATTTTTAATCAATAAAAATATGTAAACTTTGAGATGAAGAAAATCTTATGAGCAATGCTAAAAATAATGAAATTTTAGATAAATTAAAAAAATTATTTGCGTCTGTGTCTCATAAGTATCCATCATTTATAGACGATTTATTTAATTTGATAAAAGAATTACAGAAAGCAAGACAACAAAAATTTACTTTTTTAATGGTGGGACGAACAGGAGTTGGTAAATCCAGCACAATTAATTCATTGTTTGGTGAAAAGATAGCCCCAGAAGGTAAATACGATCCTACTACTATGGAAGTCAAAAGCTATGAACATCAAATTAATAACATTAAGTTTACAATAATTGATACTCCTGGATTATGTGATGATATACCAGAATCAAAAAATGACGAAAAATATATCAAACTTATCAAAAGGAAAGTTAAACAGATTGATTCGTTATGGTTTGTAACTCGTCTTGATGAGTCTAGAGTTACTCGTGATGAAATCCAAAGTATCAAAATTATTTCAGAAGCATTTACAGTAAATGTCTGGAATTATGCAGTTATTATATTCACTTGTGCAGGCAAGGCAGATGACTATTTAGTTGATCTAAAAGAAAGAACTAAGCGTATTAGAAAGGCAATTGCGAAGTATACAGGTGATAAGATAGCCAATAATATTCCCGCAATCGCAGTAGATAATAAAAGTAAAACACTCACTACTCCAGATGGTAAAAGATGGTTAGAAGAACTTTATACCAAAGTGTTTAAAAGAATGACTGACAGAAGTGCTGCTCCCTTTTTTTTAGCTACTTCTCAAAGAATCAAAAGCAAAAGTAATGCTAATCAATCAGATAAAGATAGCAAAAATTTTAGTTTTAATGAAGAGCAGAAGACAAGCATAAAAAATAAATTATTCACTGCTATTCCTATTTTAGAAAAAATAGGTGGCGCAATTGGCTCTCTCTTTGGAGGGTCAATAGGGAAATCATTAGGTGAATCAATAGGAGGTTTAGTTGGTCATGGTATAGATGCAATTTTTTCTTTATTCTTTTAACTTTAGCTAGTTCACTGCTTGCGGCTGCTATCCACTAGTAATTGTGTAGGTTGGGTGGAGGCGCAAGCTTGCTTCTTTGCAGCACAAGTAATTTATATTTGCGCCGTAACTCAACACCAAATTACCTTAAATTCAACCGGATAATTTATTATTTAAAATTTTGTCGTGAAAAGTGATGTTATTTGTTGGGTTTCACTACGTTCCACCCAACCTACAGGACTTACTGTGGCATGGTTACGGGAATCATTTGATTTTTATGCCGACGATAGATAAGAAAGTCACTATCAAAAGTTAACAAAAAACTATCTACATACTGTTCAGACATCCGTACTAAACAAGCATCAGCTAAAGACATAGGTACAGATTGATAAGTCTTGAGAAGTTCGCCAATAATGACAGCTTCTTCTTCCAATTTAAAAGGTATTTCAATTACTCCATTTTTGACCAAATTTATCACAGCTTCTTGACCGCCGTAGACATTCCACAATAAAAAACAAGCCTCTGAAATTACAGCTTCGCAAGTTAATAAAGGCGGTTCAATATTAGCCCACTGTGCTGTTACCCAGCGATGAAACTGATCACGACGATTAATTACAGCAACCAATGGCCCCGTATCTAGCAATACACATCGCTGCATCACGAACCGTAACCATCCATATAATCTTTATTAGTAGACAAGTCACTTGCTGCTTCCACACAACCAATGTATTTTTGAGCTAGAGCCAAAGCTGAAACTACTGACTTTGTTTCTTGATTAGATAAGTCTTGCTTTTGCATTCTTGCTAGCAAAAATTCTACAAAATCTAATGCTTCTTGTTGCTTATCAGGAGGTAATATCCTTACTTTATCTATGATAAGTTCTTCAATACTCATGTTTTCTAGCCTTTAACATGATAAATTAATCTATTTATAATTGTAGAACATTATTCTACCTATGTTCTCTACTAGTCGTAGTAATTCAGGCGTAGTTTGCTTGGAGGCTTAAGTTTGCATCTTTGTAGCACAAGAAATTTATATTTGCGCCGTAACCCAACACCAAATCACCGTAATTTCTAGCAGATAATTTAAAATTTAAAATTTTGTTGTGAAAACTGAGATCATTAGTTGGGTTTCACTTCGTTACACCCAACCTACGGGACTGGTAAGGATGTAATATAAGTTAAATATTTAACAACTTACCACATCTCAAATGCAATTATGACCACAGACACAGAATATCAAGCAAGAATTATCACCTATAACTGGGATGACTTAATGATATTATGGTCAGAAATTAAAGCAAAGAATACTTCAAACTTTTGGGATGAAGGTAAAGCATTAGAATATTTGGTTTTACGTGCATTTCAACTTGATGGTGCAGAGGTGGCTTGGCCGTATACTGTAAAGGTTCAAGATAAAATTGTAGAACAAATTGATGGAGTGGTATATACAGACAGCCTAGCCTGCTTGATAGAATGTAAGGATACCACTAAAGAAGTTAATATTGAACCCATAGCAAAGCTACGAAATCAACTACTACGAAGGCCAGCAACAGCTATTGGTAGCGTGTTTAGTCGCAGTGGATTTACAGAAGCGACAGTAACTTTAACTGGATTTGTAGCGCCTCAAACTATTCTATTGTGGGGAGGAGAAGAAATAGAATATTCACTCATAAATAAATGTATATGTAAATTTCTAGTCAAAAAATATCGTGTTTGTGTACAGAAATGTATCCTTAATTACGACATTACAGTGGAGATTTCATCATGAAACTGGTATATATGATTACAGAAAATGATAAAGATATAGAAATTTTACAGAGATTACTCCCGCAAAATATAAGTCAAAATATCCAATTCATAGTAGGCGGAAGTTCTTACAGAGCGCGTTCTTTAGCTAGTTCTCTTCTTGCTACTCGGAAAACACCTGTTGCTCTTGTTTTAGATGCAGATACAGATAACGAATCTCAAATATTTGAAAGATATGATTTAATTAAATATGCACTAAATCAGGCATCATCTGGCACTCCTTATCAAGTATTTTTTGCAGTTCCCCAAATAGAAATTGTATTTCTACAAGATAAATCATTAATTGAGAAAATAGCACAGCGTCAATTTAATGATTTAGAATGGCAGTTAGCTCAAAGTAAGCCTAAAGAGTTTTTAGAAACAGTATTCGGAAATGATGAGCAAATAAATGCAAGGATTTTTGAAAATATCAGTGAAGAAGAAATTAAGATATTGCAACAACATTCATTAATGCAAGAAATAATTAAATTTCTATCATCACTAATTCCATTTTCTGTTGCAACTAACTAGTCCAGTGGGGTGTGTTACGCCGAAGGCTAACGCACCGCCAATGATATAAAAAATGGTGCGTTCCCTCCGGGAACACACCCTACAAAATATGGGATAATTTATTGTTTGGCATTACCTCAATAGACGACGCGGTAGGGATGCAAGGATTTGATAGCACTGTTCACTGTGTAGCTTATAATATGAGCATACTCAAAATTTTCCTGAACTTAGGAGTTAATTATGGTAATTAGCTTTGAAGAAATATATAAAGATATTGATACTTTACCAGAAGAAGCTCAACTCTTACTGCTTGATTTTATTCAGTTACTCAAAAAGCGTTATCCACCAACAGAAGCAGAAAATCATAGTCAGGAAAAAAGTCTCTATGACAAGTTTGATGAAATTGGATTAATTGGTTGTTGTTCTATTGAGGAAAATTTATCGACTACATATAAAGAAGTTTTATCTAAAACATTACAGAATAAATATGATCATCGTTGATACAGGATTTTGGTTAGCTCTTATTGATAAAAAAGACAATTACCATGAAAGAGCCAAACAAGCTTAAAAAAAATATAACGAACCTTTAATTACAACATGGTGTGTTGTCACAGAAACCTGTTATCTTTTGCTAACTCGTAAGGGAGTTGAGGCTCAAATTAATTTTATAAATAGTCTGCAACAAGAATTATTTACGATTTTTAATTTAGAACCTCACCATAGTCCTCGAATTATTGAATTAATGAAAAAATATGCTGACATCCCAATAGATTTAGCTGACGCTTCCCTAGTAATCTTAGCAGAACATTTAGGACACGGACGCATTTTTTCAGTAGATCAACGTGACTTTAACACCTATCGTTGGAAGCAAAGTTATCCTTTTGAAAATCTCATGTTTTGAGGTAATTATCAATAAAGTAATACCATGTTTAAAAAATTATTTAAGGAATACACATTGCCTCATAGCGAACCGTAACCATCCATATAATCTTTATTAGTAGACAAGTCGCTTGCTGCTGGAACTTGGGAATATACACGCACCGCAGAAGGAATTATTGATGATATATGTTCAAGTAGAATTATAAGCGATCGCCATCATAACCTGTGCATTAATTTGTGCGATCGCCTGCTCAACACTAATATTTATTCTTGTATATTCAACTTCATTCCTTCAGCATTCAGTTCCATTAAAATCAAAGGAGAAACTTGACGCAAGAAAATCTATAAAAACACATGTCAGAGAAGAACTTAGAAGCTTTAATCGTGACAATAGTAAAAAAAGTCATCAAAAAAGAACTAGGTAAGCGAAAAAAAGATAATTTGCCAATTGTATTAAACCAGACTAATCATCCATTAGATAGTTTCATGGAAAATGGTGATAACTGGCATGATAAACGCACAACAGAAGAAATTATTGATGACATATATACCAGCCGTTACGTAACGATTCAATCAAAAGAAGATGCAGAACTTGAGCGCAGCTTGCGAGAACTCAAGTTTAAACAGGAACTGAGAAAAGATTGGATATTATTTTTAGTGAAAGATGTAATAGTATATTCCACTACTACTATTTTTATTTTTGTTGTTTCGGGCTTTTACTTATTCACTCTTATTAAGTAGTGCATTCTAATTAATAGTTATCAATATATTTGATGTAAATTTATCGTACATTTAAGGGTTTAAGACACCTTCGTCTACACGTAGCAGATTTTCAGTCAGGGGTTGAAATCCCTGACTGAAAATGTCTTTAATTTTGAATTTTGAATTTTGTTGTGGTTTAACTGATAACTTGCACCAGTCGCAACAAGACTCATTGCTGTCACTGGTGGTGCAGCAGCCATGCTAGAACCAATTTTATTACGCAGTACCAGCAAGCGCGATACCTTCGCCTGGAAACGTGGAGAAACCACCGCCAGTGCTGGTGAGTTGATGGCCTTTAATGGTTTGACTGCTGAGGCGTTGACTAAGAGAGCGATTGAATTGGTGCATTAAGATTTAGATTTGATTTTTTAACCGCAGATGCACGCAGATAAACGTATAAATAGGTGTTTTGTTGCGTGTATTTGCGGCTTCTCTTTACTTTAAGAGTTATCTTGATTAAGATAGGTTTTTTAGCCACACGACAGCCTTATATGGGCAAAACAGTCTTAGCTTTAATCATAGCGGCAGCATTGGTGACAAGTTAAAGCTGTTGTCATGCTTCTAGAATGCAGCATTTAGGTCATTTTCAAAAATACAGCATTTACGATCGCACCTGCGAAATCTGGGATAAAACCCCCACTATGCAATTTGTAGATTTTTGGTATATTGTCGCACTCAGCGAGCAACTACGACCTCACACTGTACTAGCACGATCGCTTTTAGGTGAGTGGTTAGCGATTTTTCGTGGTGAGGATGGACAACCTGTAGCGTTGCGCGATCGCTGTTTGCATCGCCATAGTCGTCTGTCAGCAGGTAAAGTTTGTGACGGTGCTTTGCAATGTCCCTATCATGGTTGGATATACGATCAGGATGGTAATGTCATTGCTGTGCCGGCAGAAGGTGATGATTTCAAACCTTCCCAGCAACGTCAAGCCAAGTGTTATGCCACCAGAGAACAGGATGGTTATATATATGTGCGGTTAGCTGAAAACCCTAGGGAAGACTTTGCACCCTTTTCTATGCCTCACTATGGAGAACCAGGCTGGGAGACGGTGCGGGTGATTAACCGTTTTGCTAATAACGTTACTAATTGTGTAGAAAACTTTATTGATATTCCCCACACGGCTTTTGTGCATCCTGGCGTATTCCGTACTTCCCGCCAAGAAAAGTTAGAGATGACTGTACAACGCGAAAATGGTACGGTTTTGGTGGAATATCGCAATGAAAACAGTAATTTGGGATGGTACAGCCGTTTTCTCAATCGGGAGGGTGTCGAGATTAAACATAACGATCGCTTTTATATGCCCAATATTACCTCTGTGGAATATCAAATGGGACGCAATCGCCATTTGTTCATTACCAGTCAATCTATCCCCGAAACCGATACTTCAACTCTGGTTTACACCGACGTCACGTATAATTACGGAATTTTGAACCAGCTAGCACGTCCGTTTGTGTGGTGGACTGCTCAACATATTATCAGCCAGGACATTGAAATTTTGGGCATCCAGGGAGAGGCGATCGCTAAATATGGGACACAATTTTCTCATACCCCTGCTGACACAATTCATGTGTTTGTAGAGTCAATTAGAGCAGCGATCGCTCGTGGAGAAGATCCGCGATTATTGCCAAATCAATCGGTTAAAGTAACATTTTGGGTTTAATTCATAATTCAATATGCAGAACTTTGCACCAATTATAATTTTTATTACATTTATTGGATTAGTTGGCTGGACAATTACCAATCAATTTGCTCGAACTCAAATTAAATTCAAAAGTCGTGAAGATTGGCTATTAGATGGAATAGGATTAACGATTCAAGGAATTTTGATTCCCTTACTGCAAGCTACCTTAGTTTATTGGTTGTACCAATATTTATTCCCTAATCACCAGGGATATTTGAAATTATCACCTATTTTGACTTTTATGATCAGTTTGATTGTTGTTGATTATTTATATTATTGGAATCATCGTTTATTGCATAGTAAATTATTTTGGCAAGTGCATCAAGTCCATCATACTGTCACGCAGATGGATGTATTAGGAACTTCTCGTAATACCCTGTGGACAAGTTTGCTAATTGTCTATTTATGGATACACACGTTATTTTTATATCTATTAGCCGATCCAACAGGTTATTTACTAGGAGTTAGTCTAACTTCTGCTCTAGATTTATGGCGACATAGCCGCTTGATGATTTCTGAAAATAACTGGCTTTACCGATTTATTTCTCCCTGGTTAATCTTGCCGCAGGATCATGCATGGCATCATTGCAATGAAATTTATCATTGCAACTATGGTGCTAATCTGAAAATTTGGGACAGGTTACACGAAACGTATTATGCAAGTAAAGAATTACCATCTACGTTAGGGATTACCACCTCATTAACCTTCATTCAAAAACTCTTCTTCCCGTTTTCATGACATTCCTAAGTATCATTCTGTTGTTTTTCCCAATGCTTGTATTAATGCTAACTGGAGCAGCAATATTCTACCTCGCCCATTCACCTAGCATCTTCAGCATTTTAGCTGTATTGCTTTCTATTTACGGGTTCCCCCTGCTAGTTTACCGCTTACATCAATGGGTATTCCCTGTGCGGGAGGGTATTAGTTATCTGCAAGGTAAAGAATATAGTTCTTGGTGGGGTAGTCATCAAATTCAGGTGATTTATATTGCAATTCCAGTTTTGGAAGCAGTGCTGCGGCTGATTCCAGGGGCATTTTCTTTTTGGTTGCGATTGTGGGGTGCAAAAGTAGGGCGAAATGTCTACTGGACACCAGGATTGGAGATTGCCGATCGCGGTTTAATCGAAATAGGCGATCGCGTTATTGTGGGACATCGTGTCGGTATTTCTGCACATATCATCAAACCCCGCAAGCAAAACTTAATGTTGTATGTCAAGAAAGTCAAAATTGGTAACGATGTCTTTCTAGGGGCTGGATGTCTGCTTGCTCCGGGTGTAGTAATTGCAGATGACACATTCCTGGCAATGGCGACAACCCTTTATCCTAACCATACGCATCTGCGATAAAGTACTTTTAGTTGTTCCACTGTTGGTTCCAATTAACCCCCTTCCGATGATTGGTTTTTAAAACACCCTGCGGACTTGCGGCGCAGGCAGGGTATTATTGCTCAGGGCATGGGACATAGGGCATTTCTTCCACTCTTGCCTACTCCCAATGCGATCGCATCCAGGATTCTTTGTGACTAGAAAAAGCTGATCTTCATCAGACCATTGAATAATCATGCTATACCGATTCATTACCGTTTAGGCGTTCGAGGGTTTCTCGGTCTTCGTTGCTGATTTCCAGATGAACCCAAAAATTTCGGTAACCTATGACTACTTTTATGATTTCTGCAATTGTTCTAAATAAACAGCAACCTTGATCATCATTCTGTTACAACTTTGTTAAGAAAAGTTACAACGTTCTTAACATTAGGAAATATTTTTATGGAAAACTCTCTTGAAAATAATGCACCACATAAAGTTGTCATTGTTGGTGGTGGCTTTGGTGGACTGTATGCAGCCAAGGCTCTGAATGCAGCGAATGTCAATGTTACTCTGATTGATAAACGTAACTTTCACTTATTTCAGCCGCTTTTATATCAAGTTGCCACAGGTACGCTATCACCTTCTGATATTTCCGCACCATTACGCTCTGTATTCAGCAAAAGCAAGAATACAAAAGTGTTGTTGGGAGAAGTAAAGAATATTGATCCAAAAGCGCAACAAGTTATTCTGGGTGATGAAGTAGTACCATACGATACATTAATTGTGGCCACAGGTGCGAACCATTCCTATTTTGGTAAGGATAACTGGGAAAAAGTTGCTCCTGGCTTGAAAACTGTGGAAGATGCAATAGAAATGCGCCGCCGGATATTTGGTGCATTTGAAGCAGCAGAAAAAGCAACTGATCCCGAACAACGCCGTGCTTATTTGAATTTTGTGATTGTCGGCGGTGGCCCCACAGGCGTAGAATTAGCAGGTGCGATCGCGGAATTGGCATACAAAACTCTCAAAGAAGATTTTCGTAGCATCGACACATCAGAAACGAAAATTTTGCTATTACAAGGGGGCCCTCGCATCCTCCCACACATGGCGCCAGAGTTATCGGCATCAGCAGCAGTATCTTTGCAAAAGTTGGGTGTGGAACTCCACACTCATACCAGGGTGACAAATATTGAAGGTGATCTTGTTACTTTCAAGCAAGACAATGAATTTACAGAAATTGCCTCAAAAACTATATTGTGGGCAGCAGGTGTTCAAGGTTCCCCAATGGGGAAAGTTTTAGCGGAAAGTACAGGTGTAGAGTGCGATTACTCTGGACGTGTAATTGTAGAACCTGACTTATCTATCGAGGGTTATGACAACATTTTCGTAATTGGAGATTTAGCTAACTTCTCCCACCAAGATAGTAAAGTCTTACCTGGTGTTGCACCCGTAGCTAAGCAAGAAGGAGAGTATGTAGGTAAACTAATTCAACGACGGCTTCAAGGTAAGACTTTGCCACAATTTCATTACAACGATGTGGGAAGTTTGGCGATGATTGGGCAAAATTTAGCTGTTGTAGATTTAGGCTTAATCAAACTCACAGGTTTCATTGCTTGGGCATTTTGGCTATTAGTTCACATCTACTTTTTAATCGAGTTTGACACTAAATTACTAGTAGTATTTCAGTGGGCATGGAACTATATTACTCGTAATCGTCGCTCTAGATTAATTACAGGTCGTGAAGCTTTTGTTGCACCAAAAACTGTTACGAACAAACTAGTTTAAGCTAAGGCAAAAACTCTTGTTAAATTGAGAAACTACTTCTCCACAATCCGCATTGTGTGACCGTCTGGGTCTCTTACCAAAAAGCCCTTCTTAAACCCCAAAGTCTGTCCGGGGATGATCACAACACCAGGAGAGACGAACACAGATTTATTTATTCGTAGCCGTCGAGCCACAGCAGATATATCCTTTACTACCAGCGTTGTTTGCCAATGCAGTAAATCATTGGGACGCGCATCAGTTGGTAAAGGTCTTCCGTCTTGTGGTGTCAGGTATTCCAAAAATTCAATTCCAGGTCCAGCAGGGGAACGTAAACCACTAATATGCAATCTGGCGCCTTGGACATTATTCAAGTGTTCCTGTTCTGTACCATAATTTATGCTTTCTCCTGCTAGTTCCAAGCCGAGTAAATCACGGTAAAATCTTAAACTAGCTTCAGTTTTGGATACAACGATCGCTGTATGGTCAATACCCAAAAATAGCTGATTACTGGGTTTTTGCCATTTAGGATCACCTTTCCCCGGTGGAAAGTAAATAATTTCTAGGTTATGTCCATCTGGATCTTTAAAATAGAAAGCACGAATCCCAGCTGCGGCCTTGTTAGAGTCAGGGATACGTTGGGGTGCGGTGGAGGCGTGTTGCACCTTAAATGAGCGTAAATGCTGGTAAGCTTGATCCATATCCCTAACTGCGATCGCTATATGTTGAAACCAGCGATCGTGACTGCGAGAGTCTACGGGAATCGGTCTACCCTTGGGGGTGAGATACTCAGTTAACTCAATTGACTCATTCCCCAACTGCATCTGCACCACACGCAACCGCACACCAAATAATCCTTGCAGTTGTTCATATTCTGTACCCAAAACTTCTACATCTGAGACTTTTTTAAAAGCCAGCACCTGAGAATAAAATTCTACTGCACGATCCATATCAGCAACCGTCATCCCAACAGATTCTACTGCTAGAACGGTTGATTGAGTATTTAATGGTTTAGCTGCTACTGCTAAATTACTAGACGGGTAATCAGTTAGATGATTATCAGCCGTAATTTGCGGTGCAATTGCAATTATGGCAAAAGTACAAAGGGTAAGAATTATTCTTTTAATAGTTTTGATTGATAATAAATTCATAAAACTATTACTTGAGGCTAAACAGCTTGGGGGAGAAATGCTCAGAGGCTTTGCTAAATTTCAAATCTTCAACACCAGGCATTTCTCGATAGCAATGCCTACAAAACCAGTAAGTATGATTTGAGCGGATATGACGGAGCAGTTTGGCGTAGAAAAAGGGGAGAACCGGAATCAAAGTCTCCCTTTTTAAAGGGAGCCACTGCGTTCGGTCGCCAGACTTGTAGCAAGTGGCGTGGATTTAGAGAGATCTAAAACTTTTGATACCAACAAGAGGACTTTTCAAACATCCTTTAAAACAAGTCAGGTTATACGGGTTAGGAATTGGGTAATTTATCACTCAACAACCATCTCTGATCTACTTCTGGATAGCGATAGCCACAGCGAAAAATACAACGTTTGTGATTGTGGTGATGGAGTTTAGCACAGCGCACAGATCTTTTGCCTTTCAACCTTATGTAAGCTTCCGAGGCCAAAAGCATTCCTAAAAGTGGTGCTGTGAAATAAACCCAAATGGCTGTCCAATTATGAGCCGGAATTGCTGATGCTAGGGTACGAGCTGGGTTCATACTCATGCCCGATAATGGTGCTTCGATAGTAATATAAATTGCAATCAGCACACCAGCAAATATGCCTGTAAATGGTGCAAGTTTAGAGGTATTGGATACAAACAAAATCATCAACATCACACCAAAAGAAATGATGAGTTCAGCCAAGAATGCTACACCTGCACCACCTGCACCAGGAACTGTCACTATGTAATTTACAGATGGATCAGTAACTGCATTCCCTAATACCAGCGCAGCTAAAACTAATCCTAACAATCCACCCAAGAATTGCGCCAGGATGTAAAAAACTGCATCCCACAGATGGATCTTGCCAAGACGGAAGAAGGTAAAGGTGACAACCGGATTGATATGTGCGCCCGATTGTTTACCCCAAGGAGAGTAAATAATCGCAATAGCGGTCAAGCCCATTGCTAAACCAATAATAAAGCGTCGTAAAAGTGGCTCAGAAATCGCCTGTCGAATTGGTGAAGTAGGATACTCTAATAGCGCAGTTACTACCGCCGCAGAAATCATAAAGATGCCTAATAAAAGCGCTTCCATCAAGTATTCGGGATAATGTTTCCGTAGTGCTTGCATGAGAATAATTCTATGTCATTAATTAATATTGATGGGTAAAGATGTTCGTAGTAAGGGTTGGAGTGCTTTATTAATTAAGTAATAAAGTGCTTACTACGAACCTTTCAAAACTTTTGAAATAGAGCACTACTGCTCTTGATAGTTCCACAGCAAACCACCATCAACAAAGAAGGTACTACCTGTGATGTAATCAGCATCATTAGAAGCAAGAAACGCCACTAAAGAAGCAACATCTTGTGGTTGACCTAAACGACCAAGAGGAATATTTTGTAATAGCGCACCCAACTTTTCTGGGTCGTTCAACAGCTTAGTATTAATGGGAGTTTCTATAGCTCCTGGTGCAACATTATTAATCGTAATCCCCAAAGCACCCAACTCAACTGCTAAGTTACGAGTGAGCATTTTCATTCCACCTTTGCTAACACAGTAAGCAGTGAAATTAGGAAATGGCAGTTCTTCATGCACTGAACTGATATTAATAATTTTTCCCGTCCGCTTACTTGCAACCAGATGTTGTACAAAGGCTTGAGTGGCAAAAAACACACCCTTTAAATTGACATTCATCACAGCGTCATAATCTGCTTCTGTAGCCTCCCAAAAAGGTGCATGTTTTTCAATGCCAGCATTATTTACCAAAATATCCAACTTGCCAAAATGGTTAATGCTTTCTGCAATTAATTGACGCACCTCATCCACACTACCTAAGTCTGCTTGGACTGTGTAACCATGAGATTGAGGACAATAAGCCATATGACAATTACCACCAATTGCCTCTACCTTGGCTAAGGTTTCTTCAGCACCTTCTGGGTGCGATCGATAGTTAATCACAACATTTGCCCCTGCTTGCGCCAGGCGCAAAACAATTCCCTGTCCAATACCTTGACTACTACCAGTAACTAAGGCAACTTTACCTGCTAAGTTCATAAACTTTTACCTCCGGATTTGTTAATTAACTACTCAAACTAGCAGCACCAAAAGTTGCATTAAACTTACGACACCAAATAGCAGCAGATTTGTAGTTTGCTAAATTGATATTGCTAGGAATGACATATGTTTGAGCACCACTATATTTTTTTAAGGGAGCCAGAACGATATAGTCACCTTTTTTGATGGGATAGGCTGGTGGTTTAGTAGAACCAATGACGTTATTTTTACGATGCAAAATTACTACTAGATCAGGCCCTGAACTGGAGGTTTTAAATGAGCGATCGAGGGAGAGAAAAGATTTACCATTTTTTTTAGTAATCCGGACAGTGCCTTGAGTTTTATGTTCTCCAGAAACAAAAGTACCTGATTTGATAACAGTTGATTGCTGAGATTGTGCTAACTGAGTTAATGACTGGACTGGCGCAGACGTAGCGGAGTCAGATATATTTACAACCGCAGAACTTGCTGCATATTGTGGAATACTGCTAACTATTGCCAGGGAAGACAAGCTCAGGATTAACAAACTTCTTAATTTCATGACTCAAATTCCTCAATATATCAATCAGTGGTTGAGCTAATAGCTTGACCTTGAGACTGATTATTGCTTGAGTAATTAGTCTGAAAATTATGTATATCTAAAGATTAGTATCTAGAAAGCTGATATTTGATTGAGAAAGTTCTTATGGATTTCTCAGCAAAATCTCAATTTTCAGTTTAGCCGCTTCAGGGCTACTAACCCCGCACCATAAGCAGGCTCATGCTTAGGAAAAATCACTTTTACCCTGGGAACCTTATTGCCAAGAGAGGCTGTAAATCTCTGATGCATTTTGCATCGACTCTTCCACACACTTCCCGTTGTCACAACTTCTATAACTGAGTCTGGTTTAAAAATTGCCTCAATGACAGTAGTAGTAGCCTTTACCAATTCTTGTACTGCATCATCAATAATTTGATTCGCTACTTCATCGCCTAAAGCTGCTACTAAATCCACAATTTGTGCTAATGCGGCTATATCCTTTACTCCCAAGTTTCGGCGATATACGACCTCAATTAAATCTGCGATACTGGGCAAATCAAGATACTCTTGGAAAGACTCTACTAAACCCGTTGCTTGCTCTCTACCATCATAAGATTTTAATGCTGCTTGCATTCCAGCGATCGCAATTTTATAAGCACTACCTTCATCGCCTAATATATATCCCCAGCCACCAACTCGTTTAGTAATTCCCTGATGATTTCGCCCAAAAACTATCGAACCTGTACCTGCGGCGACGACAACACCGACACTATGACCAACTCCGCCAACTAAAGCAATCAAAGCATCATTATAAATGAGAATATTAGATGTGGGTAATGCCCAAGTAATAGGCAGAGATTCACAGCATAGTAAATCTTGTAATATCCCTTTGACAACTTCAATATCTGCGGTACGACCTACACCTGCTAATCCTAAGCATATCGCCTCAATTTTTACAGGCTTGGTGAGATTTAATACACTATTTACGGACAATTGAATTGCAGATTGAAGTGCCTGTAACGTTGCTCCAATACCTATACTTTGATAATTGGATGCGCCTGCTTCACCACGACCTAATACTTGACGTGTTTCATCCATCAGTACACAAACGGTTTTGCTACCACCACCATCTATTCCCAAAACATAACTCATAGATAATTAAAAATTTTTATATTATAAAGTGCGCTAGCAACAGTGTAACGCACCTAGGTATTGCTGTTAAACCTGGGGATGATTAGCGCCTGCTTTTAAAGGAATGAACAATAGAGAAATCATTCCCGGAATGGTGAATAAACAAACTAAAACAAAAAATAATGGATATCCCACAGATTTTTGAATAGCACCACTAATAGCACCGGGTAACATCTGTTCCGCATTTAATACCAGCATATAAAAGCCGTCGGTGGCAATGTCATAAGTGGCAGAAATAAATGCCCCAACTGTTAATGCAGCTAAGGAAATGAAAAAGAAATTTGGTAGTTGTAGAGATAGGGCAAGTAAACTTAAACAGCAAAACGTGGCGAATTGAGTGACAAGTATCCATGTTCTTTTTGTGGAATAAATGTCTACAACTGGACCCCAAAACATTTTAATCACCCAAGGGAGGTAGAGGAAGCTTGTCCAAGCAGTGATTTGGTCGTTGTCGATGCCAAGTTTTTTGTAAAAGATGACGGAAACTGTACTGATGAGGACGTTGGGAACGCCTTCAGCAAAGTAGAGGGGAGAGTTTTCATTTTAACGAACCGCAGAGGATTCCATAAATCCCTCTCCAACCCTGTGGCAAAATTTATTAGAGTCCTTCCAAACTTAGATTTCCCAGCATGACCGCAACTATTCCGAATCTCCCTAGCCTCTACGAACCATTCTCCACAGAAGCCAAATGGCAAAAATTCTGGGAAGAAAACCAAGTCTACAAAGCCGACCCCAACAAAGGCGGCGAACCCTACTGCGTTGTCATCCCGCCACCTAATGTCACCGGTAGTTTACACATGGGTCACGCCTTTGAAAGTGCGTTGATTGATGTCCTAGTGCGTTACCACCGGATGCAGGGACGTAATACCCTGTGGCTACCTGGAACAGACCACGCCAGTATCGCCGTCCACACCATGCTGGAAAAGCAACTGCAAAAAGAAGGCAAAACTCGCTATGAATTGGGGCGTGAACAATTCTTAGAACGCGCTAGACAGTGGAAGGCGGATTCTGGGGGCGTAATTGTCAATCAGTTACGACGCTTGGGCGTTTCTGTGGACTGGTCGCGGGAGAGATTTACCCTGGATGAGGGTTTATCTAATGCTGTGGTCGAAGCTTTTACTCGTTTGTATAGTTCAGGCTTAATCTATCGTGGTGAGTACTTAGTTAACTGGTGCCCTGCTACCCAGTCGGCGGTGTCTGATGTGGAAGTGGAAAATCAAGAGGTAAACGGTAATCTTTGGCACTTCCGTTATCCTCTGACGGATGGTGATGGTTATGTGGAGGTGGCGACAACTCGACCAGAAACTATGCTGGGTGATACAGCAGTAGCAGTTAATCCTGGTGACGATCGCTACAAGCACTTAATCGGCAAAACCGTTACTCTGCCAATTGTACAACGGCAAATTCCCATAGTTGGCGATGAGTTCGTAGACCCAACTTTCGGTACGGGTTGCGTCAAGGTAACTCCCGCCCATGACCCCAATGATTTTGAAATGGGTAAGCGTCACAATTTACCGTTTATTAATATCCTCAATAAGGACGGTACGCTTAACGCTAATGGTGGCGAGTTCCAAGGACAAGACCGCTTTGTCGCCAGAAAAAACGTTGTGGCGCGCCTAGAAGCTGATGGCTTTTTGGTGAAAATAGAAGACTACAAGCATAGCGTTCCCTATAGCGATCGCGGTAAAGTCCCTATTGAACCTTTATTATCCACCCAGTGGTTTGTGAAAATTCGCCCCTTGGCAGACCGGGCGCTAGAATTTCTCGACCAGCAAAATTCTCCGGAGTTTGTTCCCCAGCGTTGGACTAAGGTTTACCGTGATTGGCTGGTGAAGCTAAAAGATTGGTGCATCTCCCGTCAATTGTGGTGGGGTCACCAAATCCCGGCTTGGTATGCGGTGAGTGAAACGGGTGGACAAATTCTAGATAATACGCCCTTTGTAGTAGCGAAAAATGCTGATGAAGCTTGGGACAAAGCCAAAGCACAATTTGGTGAAAATGTCCAGCTAGAACAAGACCCTGATGTCTTGGATACCTGGTTTTCTTCGGGACTTTGGCCGTTTTCTACTTTGGGCTGGCCAGAACAAACTCAGGATTTAGCCACTTACTACCCCACCACTACCCTAGTTACTGGCTTTGACATTATCTTTTTCTGGGTTGCCAGAATGACAATGATGGCTGGGCATTTTACGGAGCAAATGCCGTTTAAGGACGTTTACATCCACGGGTTGGTGTTGGATGAAAAAGGTCAAAAAATGTCTAAGACTAAGGGTAATGGCATTGACCCCTTATTATTAATTGACAAATATGGTACTGATGCCCTGCGCTATACCCTCATTAGAGAGGTAGCTGGAGCTGGTCAAGATATCCGTTTGGAGTACGATCGCAAAAAGGATGAGTCTCCATCGGTGGAAGCTTCCCGCAACTTTGCTAACAAGTTGTGGAATGCGTCGCGCTTCGTATTGATGAATTTGGATGGACAAACACCGCAGCAATTAGGTCAACCAAACCCCACAGAATTAAGCGATTCCTGGATTCTTTCCCGCTATCATCAAGTTGTGCGACAAACCACCAATGACATCAACAGTTACGGGCTTGGTGAAGCAGCCAAGGGATTGTATGAATTCATTTGGGGTGATTTTTGTGACTGGTATATTGAACTGGTGAAATCCCGGCTGCAACAAAACGCAGATCCAGCATCGCGGCGGGTAGCACAGCAAATCCTCGCCTACGTCCTGGAAGGGATTTTAAAACTCCTGCATCCCTTTATGCCCCACATCACCGAGGAGATTTGGCAGACTCTGACTCAGCAACCAGCAGATTCCCCCCAAGTCT
The DNA here is from genome assembly GCA_019359495.1 of Goleter apudmare HA4340-LM2. Taxonomy (GTDB): domain Bacteria; phylum Cyanobacteriota; class Cyanobacteriia; order Cyanobacteriales; family Nostocaceae; genus Goleter; species Goleter apudmare. Next base: position 2,442 of record JAHHHF010000008.1, on the reverse strand, counting down.
TGGCGCTACAAAGCTATCCCCAAGCGGATACTCAGCTAATTAATCCCGAACTAGAGACACAATTTGAATTATTAATTGGCACTATTCGTACCATTCGCAACTTACGGGCTGAAGCTGATGTTAAACCAGGGGCGAAGGTAACAGCGAATTTGCAAAGCGAAAATCTCAAGGAGAGAGAAATCCTCACGGCGGGACAAGCTTATATCAAAGATTTGGCGAAGGTGGAAAATTTAACCATCGCTGGCGACCAAATTAGCCAAACAGTACCACTTCCACCTGCAAAACCTGGGCGGGGTTTGAAGCTAATTGGCTGGGCGATGGTGATACTTGTTTTCACTCGCCTCGCTTACGCTGCTGTTGATGCGATTGATGATGTTCCCGCACTCGGAACTTTCTTTGAAATTGTTGGTCTTGGTTACACAACTTGGTTAATTACCCGTTATGTATCGTCGCCGCAGTTTAGAAGCAAGTTTTGGGCACGCTTGTTCAAACCGACTAGTAACGAGCATCTATCACCAACCGAGTCATCACCACCCCAAGAACCAGAAAATGCCATAGCTGGCGTTGTGGGTACTGTACAAGTGGTAATTCCTCTCCAGGGTGTAGTAGATATTGAAACACTGCGTGCCAAACTAGAGAAAAGCCTCAGCAAAGCCGAAGCCGAAGTACAATCTCTCAATGCTAGGTTGAGTAATCCGAAATTTGTTGATAGAGCTAGAGCTGATGTAGTACAAGGAGCGCGAGCAGCCTTAGCAGAGGCAGAAACACAAGCCGAAATTTTACGTAGTCGCTTGCGTGGTTTAGTATAACTGCAATGGATAATTTGTGAATTATGAATTAGAGTCATACTTAAATTTCATAATTCACAATCCATAATTCATAATTTTTGCTCCCAAAAAAATTAAAAATGATGTTTGGGGTTTGCAATTTGAAATTAGGAGGGACGCAATAGTCATGCGATACCTAGCTCAGGTGCATAAAAACGAATTTCTAGACCAGCATCAGCTACGCTTATTAGCGCGTCAAGAAGCTGATAACCTCTGGTCCATCATCCCAGAGGAGGCTTTTATTCTGCTGGGTAAAGGCAACACTATGAGTGAAAAATTACTGTTGTTGGTAGAGCTATCTCCAACAGGCGAGATTGAACGCATGGAAGATGCTACCAACTGGGTACTGTACTTGGTACAAACCTATCTTGCTTCTGGCATTACCCCCGATTTTTTGCAACAAGAAGCAGAACGCGCAGAACATTGGCGACAGTCCTTAACACTACAAAATCAAGACCTGGCACGTCGTACTCTGGAATTAGAAGCCCGACGCGAGCAAATTCAAGCCCTAGAAGAAAGCATTAAAAGAGACAAGAACGGTCTTCATAAAGAAGAATCCAGTGACCCATCCGCGATTTAAGAAATCACCCAACCTCAGCGTTACTAAGTAAAGGTTTCATTGATTAGTATCTCAAATATTTGGCTAGAAATATGTGAATTAATTCACCTTGTTCAACATCAATTATTTGTAATATTTAAGCTAAAAGTCCAATATCAACTTTGGTCAGATTTCCCATCTGAAGACCAACGTATAGGCAAAACCTTACCCACGCTAGAGACCACAAGCAACCCACCCATACCAAACGCCATCCAATGTGCTAAACCTTCAAACGGCTCCACTATACGGGCAGTAGTTGCTGGTTGCTGGGGATCGTAACGGACAACTACTGTGTTACCTTTACTGGCTCTGTGGGACTCATAATAACCTGTAAAGCGAATGCGATCGCCTTTGATGAGAAACTCTATTACTGGTGCATAGGTTTCCTTTGGCCGATCATTACTATCGCGCTCACGACGACTGAGGCTGTCTACTACCGTACCCTGTGTTTCCGTTAGCGTCGCCCGCTCATGTGCGACTTTGTTACGAACCCAAAAACCTACCGCAATAAATATTAATGCAATCACTAGTCCAATAATTGCACTCAGTTTGTCGTCAAATGTGCTTTGGTGAGGTTTGAAATTCATGGGTACAAATTTCATGAGAGTATCTCACATTGCTTATTGTCTCATATTGTGTCAGGTGGAAGACCTATCATGAAGGCCACTGGAATGTTGTGAAAGATGCGGGAATTTATAACTAATATTAGGCGGACATAATATCACGGAACTGAACTATCTTGGTCTATATTTGTGTACATGCTGCTGACCCACATACCTCATACCAATTTAATATGAAGACGCATATAAATACCCCACCCGCGAAGACAGCGCACCCTCCCTTAGCAAGCTACCGTGTACACACAAGTCAAATTACCCCCTTAATCCCCCCTTGGAAAGGTGGGAAACCGGAAAATCTAGTTCCCTCACCCTTTACAAGGGGAGGGTTAGGGTGGGGTAATTCAAGAACTGGTAGTGATTCGATAACTTGTGTGTACACCGTAGCTCCCGCTCTGGG
>JAHHHF010000007.1 GCA_019359495.1 Goleter apudmare HA4340-LM2 | reverse complement strand
GTCTTTGACAATCTTGGGAAATGATTTTATAATCACGTTAAACTAAGATATTTTAGTCCTTCGCCCAAAATCTATCATATTTTGGGCTATTTTTATCGGTTTTTTCTTAACATTCAACACTTCTGGGTATCACTATATAAGTAAGTAGGCGGAAATAAACAGAACTCAGTTACGAAACGTAAATATACCTCAAACCCTTACTAATGACAAAAGACAAATGACGACCCCCACTAGTTAGCTTTATTTGCACCTACCTACTTAAAACTTGCTGACTCTACTTCAAATTGAAATTGTTCTGGTATACAATACTTTTAATATTTGAAGCACATTGTTAAATTGGAGACCAAAAATAAATATGGTACTTAGTTAACAGTAATGATTACCATTATTTGTTAAGTAAGAACTCTTAATTTTTGTTGAGTAATTTGTTCCTGGTAATTCCCTTGCTAGATGATTATCTATAGTGTGAGGGTTGCAGAAGATGTCAGGAATCAATTATTTACTCTTAAGTGGTGCTTCAGCATTTTTCTTGAGTTTATCAATAGCTGTGGCAGAAGCTGTTGAACAACCAATAACAGAAGAAATACTACAACAATCTATAACAACAGATGTAGCTCTATTAAGTGAAAAAGCACCAGTTAAAGCACACGAAGAATCAATAGATCCGGCGATTAATATTTCCCAGTTAGAGGGTGATGGCAATACTCCCACAGACAACATCGACCAGGTGACATCTGTATCTCAATTATCAGATGTGCAACCCTCCGACTGGGCATTTCAAGCATTGCAATCTCTCGTAGAACGGTATGGCGTAATTGCTGGTTATCCCAATGGCACCTTCCGGGGAAATCGGGCGATGACTCGCTACGAGTTTGCGGCGGGATTAAATGCAGCCTTAGACAAAATTAATCAAATAATTGCTGTTGGTATAGACAACAGTGTCCGTAAAGAGGATTTAGTAACGCTGCAAAAGCTACAAGAAGAGTTTGCCTCTGAATTAGCGACTCTGCGAGGTCGTGTTGATAGTGTGGAAGCGCGGACAGCAAAACTAGAGGCGAATCAATTTTCCACAACTACAGTACTGGGTGGAGAGGCAATTTTTGCCGTGTCCTCGGCGTTTGGAGGTAATCCGCCGGGGGGATGCAGACTTTTACCTGACAATACGCCCCCGTTTAGCGATCGCAATTCCAATCGTGAAGTTGACTGTAGAAATCGTAACAAGCCAGATACTAATACAACTTTCTCTCACCTAGTCCGCTTGGGATTAGAAACCTCGTTTTCTGGTAAAGATCGCTTGCGGACTTACCTAGTCACAGGCAACTCTGATAACGGTGGTTTTACGAATGCCGAGTCATTGAATACCTATATGTCTCGGCTATCTTACCAAGCAGGCCTAGGAAATCGAGTCTTTTTGGATTTACTAGAATATCGCTTCCCGGCTTTTGGCGATCGCGTTGTCTTTAGTGTCATTCCCTATGGTTTCAGCCTCAGCAACGTCTTGAGTGCCAATTCTCCCTACTTTGATACAGGGCGAGGCTCAATTTCCAGCTTTGGACAACAAAGTCCCATTTTTAAAATCGGCGGAGTTTTGGATGCTGGTGTCGGCTTTGATTGGTTACTTGCCGACCAACTACGCTTGCAAGTAGCTTATGGTACAGGAAATAGCAGTAACCCAGAAGGAGGATTCTTTGGCGCAGACAGAAGTGTCCTTGGTGCCCAATTGGTCGTGACACCCTTTAAAAATCTGGTTACGGGCATAACTTACGTCAACGCCTATACCAGCGATGGGGTATTGGGGACATTTACAGGTAGTGTGAATGCCGAAACCTCTGGCTTATGGTCTGGTTCATCCGTGCCTTCGCCTCTGGGTAGCGCCAATGGTTCTGGCTTTGATCCCTGCTGTAGATTTTTTATCGGCGATCGCGCTGCTAATACCAATGCTGTTGGGGCGACTTTGCAATGGCGTGTGACTCCAAAATTGACCTTTGGCGCTTGGGGAGGGTATATGTTTACCCAATTCCGCGATCCACTACCTGATTTTCCGCTTTCTGGTGATGCGATTGGGGGTGATGGCGGAACTCCTGATGGCATTGGCACTTCCGCCGGTAAGAAGCCTTATGGAACTGCTGCGACTTTCCTAGTTTCCTTGGGTCTATCTGATCCCTTTGGTAGAGAAGGCGATTTATTTGGCTTGCTGTTTGGGATGCCACCCAAATTAGTTGATGCTGGCCCTGAGACACCAGGCACACCCGTACCTTTTTTTGAAATTGCCAGAAGAGGTGAACCTGACGTGCCGGTCACAGATAACAACAGAGATCTAGACACAACAGGGATTGCGATCAACAACACTGGAGACAGATTGCCCAGGTCTGTTGGTAAGGAAGATGAAGCGACTTCCTTGCACTTTGAAGCTTTCTACCGCTTCCGGGTTAGTGATAATATCTGGATTACACCAGGCTTTTTCGTTGTCACCAATCCAGGACATATTGCTGATAACGATACAATTTTTGTAGGTACTCTTCGTACCACCTTCCGCTTTTAGGCGTGAGTGCGGAAACTAATTCAGGGCGCGGGAACCAATTCAGGGCGCGGGAACCGCGCCCCTACGTTCGCAATTTTGGAAATATGAAATTTTACAGGTATTTAGCTACTGTTTTACTAGCAATAGTTACAGTCATAGCGATCGCATTTATTCATACATTTGCTCTTGCACTTCCAGAACACGAAGTTGATGCGATCGCTTCCCAGACTACCGTATTAATCGCACCAGCCTTGCCAGCAGGAGATATCAAGGCACGCAGGGAATGGGATTCTGGTTCTGGGGTAATTGTCGCCCGCAAAGGTAAAACTTATTACGCACTCACAGCCCTTCGTCTTGTGCAACCTCAAGGATTTTATGGAGTACGCACAAGTGATGGCAAGGTACACTTAGTCGAACATAGCGAAGATAATTCCAGCATTCGCGCTTTAGGTCGAGAAGATGGGGAACTAAGAACCAGAGTCAGAAATCTGAATTTAGCCCTAGTTCAATTTGATAGCGAACACGATTACCCTGTGGCTACTGTGGGAGATGCTGAGAAACTGAGAAGCAAAGATGTGTTATATGTTTCTGGTTGGCCTGTACCTCAAAATCAAACTCCTCGTCGAGAAAGGATTACAGAAACCACATCCTTAAATCAAATTAATTCTCAACCTCATTCTGAAGGCGGCTATAGTTTAGCTTATAACATCCAAACTCGTCAGGGTATGGATGGTGCTCCGGTACTGAATCAAGATGGACAAGTTATTGCTATTCATAGGGGCGATCGCTCAAATGAACATGGATATTGTCTCGAGCCAAAACTCAGTGGTAATAATAGTTGTAGTCTGCAAATCAATCAGATTTTACCTGCAATTGAAGCAGCAAATCTGCGCTTGAGTTTTGATCGCGGTGCGATCGCTCAAAAAATAATTGCGCGAGGGCTAGCAGATAAACCAAAAGCAGATGTCATTCCCGATGTTTACAAGTTGTTTACCTTTGATTTAGATGCCATGTTGAGAAATAAACCTTCTTTGGGATGTGGCAGTCTGTTACTAGGTGATAAATGTCCCAACAGGCGGTAATAGATGTTGAAAAAGTGGAGGATTTACATCCTACACTTAGATAAATAAATGTCAAAACTATTACTCAATCTAAGTTAGTGAACGTCTAAATATAAGGTTAAAAAGCGCATGATTTGACAATAAATATTAAGAAAATTAACAAAAAGAAGATTTTTCTAAAAAAAAGCGTAATTCATCCAGATATATAGTGAAATTTAGAATTATACTGGAAATTATACAGTGTACAAATTAATCAGAATATGCATTAACAAAAATTAGTTTTTTCTGTACGCAACGGTACAGCAATGTTCCCAGCAGCAAATGTGTTTTTTCCAAAATCCATATTTTGTATTTTTCGTCAATATCAATAGATAAGTTCTAATAATACCTATCAATTTTAAAAAATTTATATTTTAAGATTTTTACATGCAGGTGGGAAATGGCAATGAAATTCACCTTATTGGTAAATAGGAGATGGCAATGAAATTCAATTTATTTGTCCAAACTCTTAGTGTAACAGCACTCACATTAAGTTCTACTGCAATTAATGTTCAATCTAGCTATGCTCAGAGTGCTAAATTTTTCTGCGGTATGAGCAGGGGTAACCCAGCAACGATTGTGAACACTAATAGAGGTAACAAACCAATTATTAGCTGGATTGATACAGCTTTTCCAGCACCTTGGACACCTTGGCAACGTTGTGAAGCCATATCTGATCGGTTCAATCGGTTCTATCAAAATGGCACACTAAAGTTTATCAGAGCAGGGGAATATAAACGTCAACCCGTATTGTGTGTTGCTAGTTACAGTGGTGGCCCTTGTTTGCCTAACGGGGTATTAATTACTCTCAAACCAGGAACAGATCCCCAGCTAACTCTAGATCGCTTGCTTTATAAACCGACAGGTGGCGGTGGTAGAATCATTGAACTCAAAGATGACAACAACAATGTAATTTCCAATGTTCGTAATGCCTCCTATCTTGATGTCCAAAAGCTGATAGATGGAGGAAGCGAATCAGTACAATGCCCATCTGGACGGCCAGTATGGGAATGTTGAGGAAATCGCCAGGTAAACCAACATGGATTGGCGCTTATTAAGCATAATTGCTTGTATTGGGGGTTTATCAATTTTGTTGCCAGTATCAGTACCAACAAGCCCTAGGGTTGCAGTTGAGCAACCCTTAAGTCAGGGTTTGACAACAAAATTACAACACACAGCTGAGTCAATTACAGTTAAAGTACTTGCAGACGGCTTTTTAGGTTCAGGAATTCTCATTAAAGAACAAGATTCTGTTTATACAGTCTTGACTAATGCCCACGTCATGATTTCGGGCGAGCCTCCTTATAAAATTCAAACACCTGATAGTCGCGTGTTTGAAGTTAAACTTCCCAAGCAGGTAAAGAAATTAGATACTAATTGTTTGAATGGCAAAGATTTAGCAATACTACAGTTTTATAGTCCCAATCACAGATATGCTGTAGCATCCCTTGACTCCGCCTCAAATTTGAGCGTAGGAAATCAAGTATTTGCCGCTGGTTTTCCGTTCGATGTTGAGGGAACCCAGGATGTAGGTTTTGTGTTCAAAGCAGGTGAGGTTTCCTGGGTGTTGGACAAAACTTTGGAGGGTGGTTATCGCATTGGGTATACCAATGATATTCAAAAGGGTATGAGTGGTGGGCCTTTGTTAAATCGGCAAGGCAAGGTAGTGGCTATTAATGGCATACATGCGGAGCCTCTTTGGGGTGAGCCTTATACTTATCAAGATGGGACACAGCCAGAAGCACCCCTAAAGAAACGAATGAGTAAATATAGCTGGGGTATTCCGATTGAAGCAATTGTGGAATTGAAGACATCATCTATCAAAGATGTTAACTCCAAATTTTCATTCTCTCAAAAATGTGTAGGAGAAGCTCATCGCCAGCTGGAGCAAAAGTCCCATGCAGTTCTATATTTTGGCTCAATTTCTAGGTGAGCAGGTTTAAAGATGAAGTTTTCTGATGCCCTCCCCACAGTGCTAATTGGTGCAGCAGTCGTAGTCATGCAACCTCAATTAAGCATGGCATTATCTCCCAAGCAAGTTAGTGATATTGCCAGACAATTTACTGTCCGCATAGATGGAATTGGTATTGGCTCTGGGATAATTTTTGAACGCAAGGGCGATACATATTTTGTCCTAACTAATCACCATGTCGTTGAAGAACCTGGGAGATACGAGATTATAGCTCCAGATGGCGATCGCCATCTAGTTTACTACAGCCAAGAATTGCCCAATCTAGACTTAGCAATATTACAATTTACTAGTAAAAAAAATTACGGCGTTGCCAAGTTTGGTAACTCTGACAAATTAACAGAGGGAATGACTGTTTATGCGGTGGGTTGGGCCAAAATACCAGGTTCAGATCAACCCAGTTACCAGTTTACTAAAGGATATATTCGTAGTCGTTTGCAAAATTCAGATCAGGGGTATGCCCTAGGTTATGACAACGAGGCCATACCAGGAATGAGCGGTGGCCCCATACTAGATGAAAACAGTCTGCTAGTGGGGATTAATGGGCGAGCTATGGAACCTGATATTTCCACGAGAACTGTTTTAAGATTGGGAATTCCTGTGAATACGTTTGTAGCTGCTAAAAGTAAATTAGGGACACTAACTACTATTCCACAACCAACTGTCACCGAACAACCAACCATTAGAACCACAGAATCTGGCAAACAACGGAGTACTGAAGGTTTGCTCAGTTCAGGTGGCGGTAAAGCGCAACAAGGAGACTACCAAGGTGCGATCGCGGCTTATGAAGAAGCTTTGCGAAAAAATCCCAATCATCCTGATGCTTACTTTCAAAGGGCCATAGCTTACTACGATCTGGAAAATTATCAAGCAGCCTATGAGGATTTAAGCCAAGTAGTACGCTTGACGCCCAAGAGTTCTATTGCTTACATGAACCGGGGTTTAACTCTGGATCTCCTGCAAAGAAATCAGGAAGCGATGAAAGATTATACTCAAGCTATTAGCCTGAATCCTGATTATGCAGCAGCTTACTTAAACCGAGGCGCACTTAAGAATGAACTCGGAGATTATCAAAAAGGATTAGATGATTTAAATCAAGCAATTAGCCTCAAACCTGACTACACTCTTGCTTACATAAATCGAGGTGATTCCTACATTGGTCTCCAAGATTATAAAAGAGCGATCGCTGATTTAGATGAGGCAATTAGATTGCAACCCAACAGTGTGCTTGCTTACTCCAGGCGGGGTTTTGCCTACAGACAACTCAAGGAGTACAAGAAAGCGGTTTTGGATTACAACATGGCGATCGGTATTCAACCAGACGATGCCTCTGCCCACTTTGCTAGGGCTTTTGTCCTTCGCAGGCTGCAAGACAATAAAGGTGCGATCGCTGATTACAGCAAAATCATTAGTCTCAACCCAGAATTTGCAGAAGCTTACTACAATCGTGGTCTGATTTACCAGGAGTTAGGAGATAATCAAAAGGCTCTGTTAGATTATCAAAAAGCCGCAGATTTATATCAACAACAAAGCAAAACTCAATATTACCAAGATACTATGCAAAGAATTAGAGAATTACAGAGTAAGAAAAGCGGCTAATACTGTTTTTTGTGAAGCGGCTCAAAATTCTTACCTTTTTTTAACGCAGAGGTACGCAGGGGTTAGCGCAGAGGTACGCGGAGTTTTCTGAAGTTTTCTACATTTGAAAATAATATAGCCATCGCTACAAACGACTAGTAAATTTTTAGCGAATCTATCATTTGTTGTGCTGTTTGTAAATGCTTATCGTATTGACTTTCTTCTGCTTTATAGGTAATTATGTACGCCTTGTTATTTCTTAAAGTCCAAACTGCCATACGTTTAACATTATATCCTTCTTCTTTCCCACTATAAATTACCTGATGAGCCGGGAAATCTGATAGTTTAGTAGCATGAGAATCAAGAATTACTACATCAGTGAAAAATTGGGTGATTTCATTAACTGATATATTTGTATATCCTTCTAATGAAGTGGAATCTTTCACATTTTCTACATTGATATTGACCTCTACTAGTGGTTTTTTGGTACTATTTATTGGTGATAACCAAAACTTAACTACATCCCCTGTGAAGGTGTCTCCTATTGGTTGTACTTTCCAAGATAGAGGATATTGTATCTGAATGCTGTAGCGAGGATTCTCATAAGTAGAATATTCTGGATTTACTGATAAAGATGGCTTAGATGTGTTGAATAATTTGATAATTTGTGGAGTTGCCAACACTGCTGTAGATAGGATGGCAGCAATTATTACTATCGGTATTGCAAATTTTTTATTGAATTTCCACTCTCTATGCTTCTTGATATCTGCAAGTGCTTGTAATACTTCAGTTGTAGATTGGTAGCGATCGCGGAAGTCATAGCTGACCATTTTGTCTAAAATATTTATGAGATGAGGTTTAATATGTTTAATGTCTACCTGATCTCGCCAAAGAATTTGATTAGTATCGGGATGTCTTGGTAGGTGATCAGGAAAGATTCCTGTAAGAGCTTGGATAGCAAGTAACCCTACAGCGTAAATATCACTATTAAATTTTGGTTGACCACTATTTTGTTCACACGGCATATAAGCAGGAGTACCAACAGCAATTGTCTTTCCTTGCAAGTTGGCAGCCAATGCACTGATCTGTTTCACTGCTCCAAAATCAATTAAAACTAACTTACCATCGGTAGTACGTCTGATTAAATTTGCAGGTTTAATATCCCGGTGAATAACATTTTGTTGATGGACATACCTGAGTATATTTAATACGTCTTCTAAAAAACTTATTACCTCTTCTTCACTCCATTTTCTACCTGTTTTTAGTTCTTGGCTAACAACGTCACCTTCTATAAATTCCTGAACTAAATAAAAATCTTGGTTTTCCTGGAAATGTGCTAAAAGCCGTGGTATTTGCTCGTGGTTGCCTAATTGGTAAAGAGCTTGCACCTCTTGCTCAAATAAACGTCTAGCCGTCTGTAAAAGAAACGGATCGGTAAAGTTGGGTTTGAGCCGCTTGACAACGCAATAAGGACTATAAGGTAAATCCTTATCTTTAGCTAGATAAGTCTCAGCAAAGACTCCTTTTGCTAGTTGTTTAATAATTTGGTAGCGCCCTCGGAGAGTTGTTCCTAACATTCATTTGATCCAGGATTACACATCTTCTGGTTGGAAAAGAGGGAATAGGAAGTGAATAAAAGTCATTTTTATACTTTGTTGTGGGACTCTCCTGTAAATAAATAGCTTGCTAAATAATTGGTTCAGCTTTTACACATCATTCATGTGTTAGTCTGGATAGACGGCAGAGATGTTTATTTTCTCAACTAGGCAATATTCAAATTAAATATGCGATCGCTGTTCAATTTTGATATATTACCTAAATTAGCAGAATTTATGTTGCAATAATTATATCCAAGTTATTTCTAAGTTGCACCGTTCTTTCAGGATATCTTCTGAGATAGATAGTGAGTAAATCCCGGATATATCTCAGAGGATGTTTGAAAAGTTTTGGGCGAATATAATTCGCTACTACACAAACAAAGTCCGCCTGCGCGGACTCACCAAAAATTAGGCCTTTCAAACCCACGGAGGTGGGTTTTGTCTGTGTAGCCAAGCCACTGCTTTGGGCGGGTTTCCCGACTTGTAGCAAGTGGCGCGCGATTTCTAATCGCCAGGACTAGTATTAATTTAGACTTTTCAAACACCCTCTCAACCATGTAGTCAGCTGACTAGATTCATGGACTTGCTCAGACAAGAGGTATTTGATAGTAGGTTTACTGTCTAGTAGCACTTTCATGCCAGTTTTTTAGTATAAATTCAGACAAATAACTCAAACCTAAAAAAATTATTACACCCAGTCCTGTCGTTAATAATAATGCGGCGAACATCCGGGGTATCTGTAAGTTATAGCTAGAGATTAAAATTCGATAAGCGATACCTGACTTGGCCCCCCCAGTACCAGCGACAAATTCGGCAACCACTGCACCAATTAATGCTAAACCACCACTGATTTTTAACCCACCTAAGAAATAGGGCATGGCGCTTGGTAAACGCAGATACAGCAATGTTTGCCAACGGGAAGCTTTGTAGAGTTGAAATAGATTGAGCAAGTTGCGGTCAACACTGTTGAGTCCTAGTGTAGTATTGGAGACGATGGGGAAAAAGGCGACAATCCAGGCGCAAACTACTAGGGCGGCAAAGGTGTTATTTTTAAGCCAGAGGATGATTAAAGGTGCGATCGCTACTATCGGGGTTGTTTGTAAAATCACTGCATAGGGAAATAAACTGCGTTCAATCCACTTACTTTGGTTGAATAAAATCGCTATTAGTAAGCCAGAAATTGCGGCAGCAATAAAAGCTATTACTGTGATTTGTAGTGTAATTAATAGTGAAGGTAACAGCTCATGCCAGTCAGCAATTAAGCTTTGCAACACTAAGATGGGGCCAGGTAGTATATAAGGTGGTAAATTTGTAAATCGAACAAAGACATCCCACAAAACTAAAACCAGGATACCCACTGCTACTGGCGCCCAAACATCAGGTGAAAGGAGTTTGGTTTTGTTGTTTGTCATGTGTAGTTTGTTGTTTGTAAAGTTGTCAGGTATGTCAACGTTGTGTAATATGGCTCTAAATTATTACGTATAGACACGGTAGGTGGCTTTCCAAAGTGTATTACAAATTACGAATGACGAATTAGATTGCTGTGGCTAGACACCGCGAAACCTGACGGCAATATTCGTTATACACTGTTGAAGTGCGGAACTCTTCATTACGGGGGTAGGCCGCATCAATGGTGATGTCTGCAACTATCCTGCCAGAATTTGCTCCCATCACCAGCACGCGATTTGATAGGTACACAGCTTCGTAAATACTGTGGGTGACAAAAACTACAGTCCAACGGTTTTGCTCCCACAAATTAAGTAAGTCGCTGTTGAGTTTACTGCGGGTAATTTCATCAAGTGATCCGAATGGCTCATCCATCAGTAAAATATTGGGTTGAGTGACCAACGCTCTAGCAATCGACACCCGCATTTTCATCCCACCAGATAACTCACGGGGGTAAATGTGCCCAACACCCTCTAATCCTACTAACGCCAAAGCTTGCTGTACTAATGCTTGGGAATCTTGACTAGAAACTCCCGCCAACTTCAAGGGTAGGTGGACATTTTCTCTGACATTTGCCCAAGGCATAAGTGCGGCATCTTGGAAAACAAAAGCCAGTTTTCGCGCTGGCTGAGGTACACCCCACTCAACACTACCAGAACTGCTCGCCTCTAATCCAGCAATTAGTCTGAGTACTGTGCTTTTACCGCACCCTGAAGCACCAACCAAACTCACAAATTGTGACTCTGGAATGACTAAATCCAGGTCTTGCACAGCAACAGTACCATTAGCATAGACCTTGCTAATTTGAGTAAGTGCGATCGCTGGATTTTTCATTTTAGGCTCATTGAGCGATCGCTTACGCTTACTGGCTGCTGGTAATACCCTGCACCTTTATTGACAAATTGCAAACTAAATGCATCTCGATAATTAACATTGGACTGAGAAATCCTTGTATTCACCATACTGTCATGTAGTGATTTCCATCGTTCTTCAGTCATGGCCCCAATGCCTTGTTGTTCAGCCGCACCCGAAACAATCATCCCATATTCTTGGAGTTTGCCAATGCTATATGCCAGTTGCTCATCTGTCATTTCGGGGTTCTCTTGTTTAATCAGCTGATTACCCGGTTGGGGATTTTTTAAGTAGCTATACCAACCTTTTATAGAAGCATCCACAAATCGCTGTACTAAATCTGGATTTTTGGCGATTAGTTCTTGCTTAGTCTCAATGGTAGTTGAGTATGTTTGATAACCATAGTCTGCCAATAAAAACACCAACGGCTTAAATCCACCCTGCTGTTCAATAGCGAAGGGTTCAGATGTGACATAGCCTTGCTGTGCTGCATTTTTATCAGTCAAAAAGGGAGCAGAATTGAAGTTATAAGGACGTTGTTGCTCGTCACCAAAACCATACTTAGCTTTAAGAATAGGCCAATAAGTCACGTTAGCAGATGTAGAAATATAAATAGGTTTGCCTTTGAGATCGGCAAGCGTTTTAACTGCTGTATTGGGGTGAGCAATAATACATTGGGGGTCTTTCTGAAAGATTGCCGCCACTGTAACTTTGGGAATTCCTTGTGCTACTGCGTTGATCGCATCAATACCATGACCCATGAAAAAATCTACCGCACCTCCCATCAACAATTGAGTACCACTTGGTACTTGAGGCCCACCCATTTTAATCGTTACTTCCAGACCGTGGTCTTGATAGATTCCTGTCGCTATAGCTTGGTAGAATCCGCCATGTTCTGCTTGGGCGATCCAGTTTGTCCCGAAGGTGACTTTATCTAACCGTGAATTTGTAGTTGTTCGGGTGTTTTCATTATTACAAGCACCAATAAAATTACTACTTATCCAGATAGAACTATACTGAATAAATTGACGACGACTCAGACGATGAATTGCTGTTGTTGGAGTTGGGGAAGGATTCATGAAATAAGATAATGCGCTTTTGGTAGTGCTGTTTTAGCTGAATCTGAATGTACATTCTAGAATCAACTTTTGATTCACCAACGAATAGGGTTGAATTACCAGAGCACGTTTAAAAGCTTTGATAGCTTCACCATACTCTCCCAATGCCGCATAAGACAAGCCCATGCCGTGTAGCGCCCCAAAATGTACTGGATTGAGATGTACAACCATCTGACAGTCGGTGAGAGATTTTTGATAATCACCAATACTGTAGTAAAGAAAAGCACGTCGATTCCAAGCTTCGGCAAAATCTGGTTGTTCGGCAATTAGTTCTGTGAGCACAGATTCGGCTTCAGTAATTTCCCCTGTATCCAGTAACTTCTGGCTATGGTCAATTTTTTCCAGTCCATAAACTCCCTTTTGTTGAAACCAGATCCGCCAAATTTTCTTAGTTGCCTGATCCCGAACTATAGGGTCAGAATTTTTCAAATCTTCAAGTAAGGAATTGATAGATAAAGAATCCATGAATTTGGTCTAGGTAATTTCATCCGTAGTATTAACTCTCGCACAAAATTATCTCCTAGAACATTTACTAACTCATTTTTTAAGTCATCTTTAAATTCTCCTAACACAATTGCAACTGAGGTAATTTTTGTGTTAGTTTTTGTTGTATTCAGAAATACTATGAGTACCGAAGCCAAGTGTACAGTCTTGTATAGTTGGTGATGAGGACATCAATAAATAAACAAAATAAAAACCGACTCTTGGTAGTTGACAAATCCAAATCAACTAATACTTGATAAAAACATTACACAAAAAACATAATGACTACGCCAAAGCCAAACAGTGTTTCCAGGCATATTGTTCTCACATCTCATCCCAGTCGCTTTGGTCCCAAACCAATCCCCATTCACTGGGGTGCTGCGGATGCCATGCAACGTGGCCCAATTATTGCCACACTGACTAAGCAGGCACACCGTAACGTTATTGGTACTCATTCTGGTAGCTATGCAGTTTATCGCGCCTTAGCAGTGGCTAGCGGGGCACTACAGTCAGATCATCGCGCTGATCTGACCAATACGTCCCCAATAGTACACTTAGGTCCCCATGCCAGTTGGGCTGACTCTGATAAAATTGTTTCCCTTGACCCTTTTGGGGCGATCGCTAGTGAGGTGTTCGCATCTTATTACGCCCAAAGCTATGATATCCGTCCGACGATCGCTATTACTCAAGCTCACATCAATATGCCTGAACTGCAAGATGCAGTAGTTAAAGGGCGCTTACAAGTTGATGGCAAAATTATGAAACCAGGCGGCGATTTGGTCGTCACCAAAGCCGCAATTGAGCCTGTTTGGTATTTACCAGGAATTGCCAAACGCTTTGGGATCAAAGAAGCAGAATTACGCCGCGCTTTATTTGAACAAACCGGGGGGATGTTCCCAGAACTAGTAACACGGTCTGATTTGGAAGTCTTTTTGCCACCTATTGGGGGCGTGACGGTGTATATTGTGGGTGATATTGCGGCAATTACTGACCCCAGTAAACCTGTGGCAGTGCGGGTACATGATGAATGTAACGGTTCTGATGTCTTTGGTTCCGATATCTGCACCTGTCGCCCTTATTTAGTGCATGGCATTGAAGTATGTGTGCAAACTGCCCAGGAAGGGGGTGTAGGTGTGATTGTTTACTGCCGCAAAGAAGGTCGGGCTTTGGGAGAAGTGACGAAATTTTTAGTTTACAACGCCCGCAAGCGTCAAGAAGGAGGCGATCGCGCTGATGCCTACTTTACACGTACAGAATGTGTAGCAGGAGTCCAAGATATGCGGATGCAAGAACTGATGCCAGATGTGTTGCATTGGTTGGGCATTACCCGGATTGACCGTATGGTATCAATGAGTAATATGAAGTATGACGCAATTACTGGGTCAGGTATTGAAATTGGGGAAAGGATTCCCATTCCAGAAGATTTGATTCCTGATGATGCACGGGTGGAAATTGAGGCGAAAAAAGCCGCCGGTTATTACACCACGGGAGAGGTGTTAGATGCAGATGGTTTGGGTGCGGTGAAGGGGCGAGATTTAACGTAGCACTGCTAAGTCTCTACATTATCCGGGGTGTATCAGGAAGGTGAAGAATGGAGATAAGAACCGCAGAAGAGGACACTGGCGTAGGCAGATCTGTGGACTTGAGCAAAGTGTCCGTCGCGCAGAGGACGCAAAGAGAAAAGATTGCATATCTTCGTTCTCCGGTGGCGATTAGGGAACGTTGTGGACAGTTGTTTACATTGGTGAATGAGGGGAAGTCGGAGTATTTTACTTGCGATTTGACGCAGTTGGGACGGGTGGCAGATTATGTGATTGCAGTGATGCGGGGAGAGTATCCAAGTCTGCAAATTCCGTTTCACAGTCGTTGGCGGCATTTTGAAGCTGGCGGTGTGCCGCGATTAGCGAGGTTGGATAGTCTGTTGGCGGGATTGACACCGATAGAAAAAGCGATCGCTAAGTTTGATTTGGCAATTGTCAGTGTATTATTGGATGCTGGGGCTGGCGATCGCTGGTTTTATTATGAGCGGTCAACTGAGTTAAAATTGGGGCGATCGGAAGGGTTGGCTGTTGCTAGTTTTCAGATGTTTTGTCAAGGGATGTTTGCCAGTAATGGTTGTTTGCAAACAGATGCTCAAAGATTACAAACATTCACAGAGTTAGAATTAACATCTGGGTTTCAGGTAAATGAAGAAAATCCCTTGGTGGGAATTTCTGGACGCTGGCAATTATTACAAAAATTAAGTGAAGCCTTAACCTCTTCACCTGATCTGTTTGGTGAAGAAAATCCCCGTCCAGGAAATCTTGTTATTTATCTTGTTGGTCAAGCCGAAAACGGACAATTAGCAGCGACGACTGTTTTAGATGCAGTCTTAGCAGGATTGAGTGATATCTGGCCTGGCAGAATCCAAGTAGCCGGGGTAAATTTGGGGGATGTATGGCAGCATTCAGCCATCAGTGATGATGGTTTAGTGCCATTTCATAAACTATCTCAATGGTTAACTTATTCTCTGTTAGAACCACTACAGGAACTCGGTTTAGTCATTACTGGCTTAGATGCCCTCACTGGATTACCAGAATACCGTAACGGGGGTTTATGTCTAGATTTGGGACTAATTAGCGCTAAACATCCAGACATTTTGTCCTCATCTCACTCGGTAGCATCCGAAGTTATAGTTGAGTGGCGTGCCTTGACTGTGATTCTTTTAGATCGAATCGCCGTGACAGTCAGGGAAAAGCTGGGTATGAGTAATGAGGAATTACCACTGGTAAAAATTTTGCAAGGGGGAACCTGGACATCTGGGCGCAAAATTGCCGCAGAACTCAGAACAGGCGGTATACCCCCAATCCAAATAGCAAGTGACGGCACCGTATTTTAGCTCTGATTTGTCAAAGTAAAAATGACAAATCACAAATCACAAATCACAAAATATGCAAAATCAAGTCACACTAATTGAGCATCCATTAATTCAACACAAACTGACGTTGATGCGTAAGGCGGAAACTAGCACAACGAAATTTCGTAGCCTTGTCAAAGAAATTAGCCTGTTGTTGGCTTATGAAGTCACGCGGGATTTACCACTCAAATATGAGCCAATTAAAACGCCTCTAGCCCCGATGAATGCTCCTATACTTGCACCCGATAAAAAGCTGGTGTTAGTTTCTGTGATGCGTGCAGGACAAGGGATATTAGATGGTATGTTGGAGTTGATACCATCAGCACGAGTGGGACATATCGGTTTATACCGTGACCCAAAAACCTTGATTCCAGTTGAGTATTATTTCAAGGTTCCCCATGATGTGGACAAACGAGATATGATTGTTGTCGATCCTATGCTCGCAACTGGTAACTCGGCTGTGGCAGCAGTGGAACGTCTAAAATCAACTAATCCCTTATCAATTAGATTTATCTGCTTACTGGCAGCACCAGAAGGTATCCAGCATTTCTGTGCGGTACACCCTGACGTGCCTATGTATACAGCCGCTATTGATGACCATCTAGATGAACATGGCTATATCATTCCCGGATTAGGAGATGCAGGCGATCGCTTGTTTGGCACAAAATAGGCAATAGGGCATTGGTAAAGACCTAGTCTACTCGCTCCCCATTCCCTAGTATGGACTAAACTAGTTATTTGTAGTGTAGTGTCGTAGAACCTTGTTGGTTAACTGCTTTATGGTTACCAGACTTTCAGCAGATGTTTACGGGATGGCCACAGCACCAACTGTAGCTCCTGAACGGTCTAATCAAGTTACCCGCAAACCCTATCCCAATTACAAAGTGATTGTGTTAAATGACGATTTTAATACCTTTCAGCATGTGGCTGATTGCTTGATGAAGTATATTCCGGGGATGACAGGAGATTTGGCTTGGGATCTGACCAACCAAATACATTATGAAGGACAGGCGATCGTCTGGGTAGGCCCCCAAGAACCTGCGGAATTATATCACCAGCAACTGCGTCGTGCTGGTTTGACAATGGCTCCTTTAGAGGCGGCTTAATTGTCATGGGCAAACCCACGGATGGCAGACTAGTTTGGAATCACTCAACCCACATTCCCGGACTCATACCCATTTTAGAACGTCTCTGTCAACAGGATGGCATTCAAACTGTGACACCAGGAGTGATAGGGAGAGTTAGAGGTCATGCTCCGAAAATGCAACTGCGGATATCTGTACCCATTCGTGGGGGTTATAAAGTGATTGCAAGACAAGGTAAGACGGTGCAGGAGGTGTTTATCTTGACAATTTTGGAACAAGAGCAGCTCTTAGACGCCATTGCGATCGCCATGAGAATTTGAGTATTTTAAAAATTCGTAGTTCGTAATTATTTGAGTACAGAGTCAGCACTGAACCAGACAGTGTTGCCATTTATCCCTACTGGACATAATTACGAATTATATTGATTACTCTTCTATTTGGCGGACTGCAAACCTGTGTAACGGTAGGCTAAGTACACAAGAAAATGTTAAAAAATATGACAGTGCGGTAGTTATTCTTAAAGTCATTTGTATTGATTCCCAATCAGGCAAAGCTATTTTATCAATGCCAAAAGCAACACAGTAAACTAGCCAGTAAGAAAAGCTCATTCTCAACAAAATCCGCTCTGTTTCTTCTATATCATCTTTTTGCGGCTTGCCGTCCCAGAGCAATAGTAGACCAGCGATACAAGCCACAAAGGAAACAGCAACTACAAACTCATGAGAAAACAAATTTACCGAATGCATTTGCGTTTATCCCAATTTTTTTCAATTGAAATTCAGTCTAAAGGAATATTCATCTGGCTTATACAAAATATTTACAAACCGCAATAGAATACTGTTACTTATGTAAATAAGTGCAACGAAAATAGTGGTTTTGCTAAGTTTAAAATACTTAATTATTTAGACATTTAAGTTAAATATTGCTGTTAATCAAGCATAAGAGATTAAAAATTACTATTTACTCTCCCTAGCTA
This sequence comes from Goleter apudmare HA4340-LM2, assembly GCA_019359495.1. Lineage (GTDB taxonomy): Bacteria > Cyanobacteriota > Cyanobacteriia > Cyanobacteriales > Nostocaceae > Goleter > Goleter apudmare. The sequence goes on along the minus strand of JAHHHF010000007.1, from coordinate 28,360 downwards.
CCAAGTATCGATGGAATGATATGTGGATAGCTCACTTAAGCATAGTTAGTAGCTGAGTGACTTCAAATGATAGCTCACTCCCTAAAACTCAGCCATCTTTCCGCAATTGCGCTGATCCTTCAGATATCCCATGATTATAAATCCCGTATAAGCACGGTTCCCCTTACTTGTAGTTTTGAGCAAAACTGCCTTCATCTAGTTTATTTGGGTGCATTGATAACCAGCCCTGTAATGCCGATGATCCAATGTAATTTGGAGAAAGCAAAATTGAGTAATTCTTGAGTGAGAACTAGCTTTGCAGGCTAGATTCAGGGCTAATTGCGGGAAAATTTTGGGTGGTACTATGTTGTCTCACTACATCATTTTCAGCAAATTCCCAGGCTTGAGAGTAGCCAAATTTTATCACTAGTGAGAGCATCCATCTTAATGATTTCGGGGAGGTACTAAATGTCTAAAGCTTGGTTTGAAGATATCTTGATTGACTTAGAACAATCGGAAGAGATGGCTTTTCCCGCATCCGATAAAGATTTGTTAGATTTAACTGAAAAACTTTTAGAGTTTGACATTCCTACGAAGGTTTTTTTCCAAGCTTTAGATATTGCTACTTACGACTGTGCATCTGCTATTCGTTACTTTGAGCACTATCTGACTACCATTAAGAAAAAGCATAAATTCCGAACTTTAGTTTTCTCACGGACGGCTTCTAGTTGTGCAAATAATAATTGAGGTGCATTTTGAGGGTTTATGTCTAGTGGCTGTCATGAAAGGAAACTAGGAGCTAGGGGATAGTATTGTTTATTACTTATCACTCAGAAGTTTTTTCAGTCCGATGTAAGAATTGCAAGGCAATAACCAAGTATTAAACAAAGGTTGCAAGCCTGATGAAAATTGGGTTACACAACAAGTGATACGAATTCAAAATTCAAAATTAAGAAAGCCAGGCATAATAAGGCTTTGGGAGTGTGTATCTGTCCCATTCTTTTTTCAAATTGGTATGAGAATTGATTTAAATAGAAACCAAAGAAAAAGCCTCTCTTTCGTTGAGAGGCTTTTCTGTCAAACGCCCCACCTACTCTTGGGTTGGGGTTTTACGCTCGATCAATAAAATATAGACATTTTAAACAAACAAATTAGGAGTAATTACCGCTAAAGCTCCCGCTATAGCTGATGCTGCCAGAGAGACAAAAGCAGCGTTAAATAACCACCAAGCAGCATCTACAACAGCTTTTCTACTTTGCATAGCTTCCTTTTTCGCTTGCTGTTGAATAGCTCGTAGTCTTCTTTGGGTTTCTTGTTGGATGCGTTCAGCTTGACTCAATACATTATCCCGTGCAGATTCAATGCGGTGGATAATTTGATTGGCTTGTTCCTCAGAGATATCTGGACGAGAACTGAGTAGAGCTACTAAAGTATCACGGTCGAATTGCGAAAGGCGATCGCGCAATGCTTCCAATCCAGCTTGTGGGTCGTCGAATAATTTGGCAAAATCTCGCTGAATACCTTCATAATTGAGTTCAGGACGCTCCAGGGAGTTGAGATAGTCACGAATTCTACCAAAATTCCTTTCAACTAGCGATCGCAATCTTTGCTGAATCTGCTCGTACTGTTCCACAATTGAATGACGCACTGATTCAATTTGGTCTACAATCCGGTTGGCTTCTGCTTCTGAAATATCTTCACGTTGAGCCAGCAAGGCTACTAATGTAGAACGGTCGAATCGAGCTAGGCGTTCTCCTAAAGTTCCCATTCCCGCACGGGGCGAAGACAGTAACAATTGTAAATCACGTTTGATTCCTTCGGGATTCAGTTCTTCTTTGTTGGTGTTGCGGAGGTAGTTCTCCAGGTTGGCTTCAAAGTCTGCAACTTGTCTAGTCGCACGTTGCGTCAAGCGTTGCGGCGCTTTGACAATATTATTAATCGCTGCTTGTATGGAGTCGATAATTTGGTTAACTTGCTCTTTACTCAAATCTTGGCGCTGAGAAAGCAGTTTAACTAAGGTTTCGCGGTCAATTTGCGCGAGGCGTTGGCGTAATGCAAAAGCGCCTTGTTGGGGATCTTGCAGTAATTTTTGCAGGTCTTGCTGAATACCTTCTGGGTTCAGTTCTTCTAGCTTAGTATTCCGCAGATATTCGCTGATCGCTGTTGTGGTTTGTTCGTACTGCTCTTTGGCTTTGTCTGCAACTTTCTGCGGTGCTTGCAGAATATTGTCTCGCACCTCTTCTAAAGCGTCTAGGGTTTGATTGATTTGTTCTTCACTTAAATCTTGACGCTGATTTAATAACTGTACCAAGGTATCTCGATCAAATTGAGAGAAGCGATCGCGCAAAAGATAGATTCCCGCTTGCGGGTCTTCTAACAGCACTCTAAAATCACGCCTGATCGCATCAGGATTAAGTTCTTCTTTGTGAGTATTCCGCAGGTAATCTTCTACCCTTTGGCGCAGTTCCGAAGCTCTAGCTGTTGCTTGTGCTTGCAATTCCCTAGCGCGATTAATGATATTGTCGCGAGCACTTTCTAGTTGACCAACAATATTATTGGCTTCCTCCTCGCTGATATCTTGGCGTTGCTGGAGTAGCTGTACTAAGGTATTGCGGTCAAATTCGCTCAATCGTTGGCTTAAATCTTCAAAGCCAGCTTCTGGGTCTTCTAGCAGGTTGCTCAACTCACGTTCAATACCCTCTGGATTCAGTTCTTCTTTACCAGTGGAACGCAGATAGTTTTCTATCCGACTGCGTAGATCTTGCGATCGCTCGCGTTCTTCCGCCTGCTGCACAGTTTGTAAAACTTCTTGGCGAATACTTGCTAATTGTTCGCTAATTTCTTTAATCCTGGCTTCGCTGATATCACCCCGTTGTTTCAGCAAGTTACTAAAGTCATCTTGATTAAGTGCTTCTAACTGACGGCGTAAAGTTCTGGGGTCTGCATTTGAGTCGTAAATGACCTCTCGAAATTCATCTTTAACTGTAATACGATTGAAATGCCAAGGAAAAGAATTCAGGATATAGTCTTCTACATCTGCTTTGATAGTATTTTGAGGTTGTCTTGAGAAGCTTCCAGCTACTTGAGAGCCAACTTGACTTGTTTTGTTAGCAAACTCTTTTAGCTGCTCAACAATTTTATTGACATCAACATCTTGAACCTGATTGCCGAGTTTTTTCAGTTCATCTGTGATTTCTTGCACATTGATATCAGCCAGATCCACTCTCTCTAACACTGCTGTTCCCGCAGCACCTAAGCCATATTGAATAGCTCGGTCTACAACACCATTTTTTTGTTTACCATTACCATTACCAACATTGATTAACTGTTGCAGTCGTTCACCCAATTTGTCTGATTTGAGTTCTTCCGGGCTAGCAAATTTGAGTAAATTCAGGACTTTTTCGGTAGGATTTTGACGATTAACAACTTGCTTCCAAGCTGCTTCTAGTTGGTCAACAATCTGATCGATTTCCTTGGGAGATAAATCTGTGCGGTTGCTGACTAAATCCACAAAAGTCTGACGATTAATATTGTTGAGAAATGTGCGATCGCCAATATCCCGTAAATCTACATCTTTGAGTAGATGTTCAAATTGATTTCTGATTTCTTTGATGTCTAACTGTGGTAATTGTAGAGCACTCAAAGAACTTTGTAGAGAATTTCTAATACTGTCAGTGTCAAAACCTGAAGTTAATTCTCGACGCACTGCGGTGGTAATTTCTTCAGCAGTCGCCACCATCTGTTTTTGAGCAACATTAGTACCAATTGCAGTTGTCGTTGTACCCAGCAATCCTTGAATTCCAGAACTTACAGTGCTCACAAAAGATCCAATTAAAGAACCGACAGCACTGGAACCTAGCCACATGATGATCGAGAAGTAGGCTGACCAAATAACTACACCAATAATTGCTCCTAAAGCCGGATTGGGGATTAAGCTCAATTTAACCGCGAGAAAACAAGCGATGAATAACGCAATACTGGAAGTTACCAGCGCCCATGTACCAACTTTAGCTTCAACCCGGCGAATTTTCCCGCCCCATGTTTCTGTATTATCAATATCATCAGTCAGTGCCTCAGTCCCTCTATCAGAAAGTCCTACAGCTACAGAGAGATTAGTGAATAATAACTGAAAGGCAAATGCCATGATGACACCACATAGCAATGTCACTAAAAATTGACTACTAGACAATACAAATAGTGCTTGTTCTTTAGGAACAGTCTCACCAGCTAATCCCAAATATAAGGCGCACCATTTGAAAGTAATTGCCGTACTTTGAAAACTCATAGTTTCCTCCTTATAACTAAAATAAAGCCCACTCATAGAAAGCAATACAGTTGAGTTAAAAGGGAACTTCACTCAGATTATCTGCTGACAAAAATGATTTTAGAGGTTTCCCATAATTATCACTAACTGAATCGCATTGCATTCTCAGATTGAGAGGTGAGTTTAGCAGTTGATTTTTGGCTCTTTTACCTGGCAAACAACAGACAAAATAGAGTTTTTAAGTTAAATTTACTGTTTGCTTCCTTTATAAATTGCCTAAAATCTAGCTTTATTAGAATTGTGTAAATGTTGTTATTGTATATACAGGTTAGCTTTAAATTTTCTCTAAAGACCTCTGCCATTCGGCACATAGAGTTATCTACTGTAAGAGGAATATATGTTGTTGGTAACTTTAGCAATACGGTTCGATTGAATCCTGAATTAAAATACTCACTGTGCGAGAAGCAAGCTACGGGCTGAAGGCTAAATCCTGTGGAAAAGGGTTAAAAATTCTGGCTAGTAAGCTGATTGCAACTTTAACTTTGAACCATAAATTTCTTGCTTGGTTTTAATCGAATCGTATTGGAAACGAGCCGTATCAAGGTTGAGGTGCAGCGCTAAGTGTTGTATTAGGTGAAGAAAAATTTTCTTTGTATTTACTAGGTTATTTAAAAGAGTAGAAATCAATCTGCATAATTAAAACCTCTGCCTGTATTGAACGCCATACAAGCAGAGGTTTATCGAACTGACATTAGTTAAAATTTTTAACTCGCGGCTAAATTACCCCAACCCACATAAGGCAATTTCGCAGCCGTTACCCGAATTTGGTCAGTGTTAGCGACCAATTGACCGCAAGCGTCCCAAGTCCCAGCAATGAATGTGCTTCTTGTGCCTTCACCAATGGTCACTGGAGTGCTAAAGTTACCGCTTTGTACTTGTAGGGTTTCTAGATTTACTGTCACATCTGCTTGGGAATTAGCAGTTATCAACTCTTGCAGTTGTTTAACATTGGCTGCATCGGCTGTGACACAAGGTATACCCATAGCCACACAGTTACCAAAGAAGATTTCAGCGAAGCTTTCACCAATCAAGGCACGAATTCCCCATTTCGCCAAGGCTTGGGGTGCGTGTTCTCGTGATGAACCACAACCAAAGTTGCGATTCACAACCAATACTGTTGCACCTTGGTATTGGGGTTGGTCAAAAGGATGCTCACCGTTTAATGCTTTGCGGTCATCAATGAATACACCTTCACCTAAGCCATCAAAGGTGACGGCTTTTAAGTAACGGGCGGGAATTATGCGATCTGTATCTATATCGTCGCCGATGAGAGGGACTGCACGACCGGAGACGATTTTAACTTCACTTACCATGTTTTTAAAAGAACCGCGAAGACGCTAAGGACACGAAGAAAGAGATTTTAGAAAAATTTTGCGTCAGTGTATTGGCAATTCTGCATCTTGTAGTGAACTGACAAGCCTAAAATGATGCAAAAAATTTTCTTGTGGTGCGGGCATCTTGCCCGCTAATTAGAACGGGCAAGATGCCCGTACTACAAAAGATTGCTAATACACAAAATTAGCTTAGACACGCCAGTAGAGTTCATTATGCCGGAGGGTAACGCACCATCAGAGATTTTAGATAATGGCGAGAGAGTTACAGCAACTCGCGCACGTCGGAAACTTCGCCTTTGATAGCGGCAGTAGCAACCATTGCTGGACTCATCAGTAATGTGCGCCCGGAGGATGAACCTTGCCTACCTTTGAAGTTCCGGTTAGACGAGGAGGCGCTGATTTGCCTACCCTGTAATTTGTCGGGGTTCATGGCTAGGCACATAGAACATCCAGGTTCACGCCATTCAAAGCCTGCTGCTTGGAAAATTTTGTCTAGTCCTTCGGCTTCTGCTGCTTTTTTCACCCGTTCGGAACCAGGGACGACAAAGGCTTTGACTCCCTCGGCGACATGGCGACCTTGGGCAATTTTGGCAGCTTCTCGTAAATCACTAATCCGGCCGTTGGTGCAGCTACCAATGAAGCAGACATCGATTTTTGTGCCTTTAATGGGTTGACCGGGGAACAAATCCATGTATCGGTAAGCTTCTTCGGCAACGAAGCGGTCTTCTTCGGCTAGTTCTTCTGGCTTGGGTACGAATTGGTTAATGCCAATACCTTGACCGGGGGTGATTCCCCAGGTGACTGTGGGTGGAATATCGGCGGCGTTGAAGACGACAACATCATCATATTCTGCATCAGCATTGCTTTTGAGCGATTCCCACCAAGCCACGGCTTTGTCCCAATCGGCATCTTTAGGAGCAAAGTCTCTACCTTTAAGGTATTCGTAAGTGATTTGATCGGGGTTGACATAACCGCAACGGGCACCGCCTTCAATTGCCATGTTGCAGACAGTCATCCGTTCTTCCATGTTCATTGCCAGGAAGGTAGTGCCTGCAAATTCGTAGGCATAACCGACACCGCCTTTCACACCAAGGGTGCGGATGAGATGAAGAATGACATCTTTGGCGTAAACACCAGGGTTAAGGATACCGTTGACTTCTATTTTGCGAACTTTCAGTTTAGTTAGGGCAAGAGTTTGGGAAGCCAGCACGTCTCTTACTTGGCTTGTACCGATACCAAAAGCGATCGCTCCGAATGCCCCATGACTAGAAGTATGGCTATCTCCACAGGCGATCGTTAGTCCTGGCTGAGTAAGTCCCAGTTCTGGGGCGATGACATGAACAATCCCCTGACTGCCAGAACCAATGTTATAAAAAGTGATGCCATTTTCTTGACAATTTTGCTCCAGTGCCTCAATCATCTCCTCTGCCAAAGAATCAATGAAGGGACGCGCTTGGTTATCTGTAGGTACAATATGATCTACCGTCGCCACAGTCCGCTCTGGAAACAGTACTTTTAGACCCCTTTCGCGTAACATAGCAAAGGCTTGGGGACTGGTGACTTCGTGAATTAGATGTAGTCCAATAAATAGTTGCGTTAGCCCTGAAGGAAGCGTACCAACGGTGTGTAAGTCCCAAACTTTATCAAACAGGGTCCCTTTGCTCATACGTCAATGGTGATTTAACGAGTCAGACTCTTTATACTATCAAAAAATAGTCAGACTGTTTCTATACAATTTATTTACTCAAAACTAGAGACAAGAAGTTTTGCACACCCTATGACAGTAGGGAATAAATCAACTAACTATTTAAAATATCTGCAAGACCTACTTCATCAGCCTTGTGAATTTTGAATCCCGTCCAGGGGTACTATGAGCCTCTGTCCATAGCTAAGTCGCGTATGAGCGTCGTTCTAGAGAATATGTAGGCACTCAGACTATTAGTTTCTTCACGACTGAAGGCTTGTTCACTATCAAGTTGCCTCAATAACTGTGTGACCAAATCGGTATCGTTGAGTCCAAGAAGAGTATTAGCCTGAGTTTGTTCTACTACAGACCAGAGTAGACGTAATGTTTTGGAATTCATAGGACGTACCTTTGTGATAACAGCACCTTCTAGATGTTCACGCACATCTGTGCTTTAAACAATCTAAAGAAAATCTTAATTTATTAAATATAAAAAAAATCTTAAATGTTACATAAGTTCGCTAATTAGATGAGAATCTAAACAAAATATCCTAAAAAGCCATAAAAACAGGGTCAACCTCCAAGAGTTCCAAGGCTGATCCTCTGTTTGAGCGATCGCAACCTTTTTTCCATATTCCGCCCATACAATTTAGCAGCATACAGAGCTTGAACAACTACCTGCAATAAGTCCAAGCCACAATGCGTCTACAAATGCCAAAAAGCCGCCAAATTGACGGCTTTTCATGTATGGGCAGTACCAGACTCGAACTGATGACATCCTGCTTGTAAGGCAGGCGCTCTACCAACTGAGCTAACCGCCCTTTTAACTAATTCTTTACTAACGTAGCACAGAATTTCTTATGGCGCTAGTAGTTTTGGGAAAATCTTTTTTCTCCTATACTGACTCAGTATTCAGTTACTCAGTATTCAGGACTTAGGATGCCCTCTGGTCGGACGCACGATCGCATTACCTTATATACTCTGCCGTTCGTGACGGGTGTTAGTCTCTGGCAAACTCGCAGCAGCAATGTGACTTTGTTGGTTGCAGGTGGGTTTCTATTTGGGGGGCTGATGTTTGGCCCGGATTTGGATATTTACTCTGTGCAATTTCAACGCTGGGGTTGGTTGCGCTGGATTTGGTTACCTTATCAAAAAAGTTTGCGCCATCGTTCTTTCTTATCCCACGGGCCGATTATTGGTACAACACTGCGAGTGGTTTATCTGGTGACTTTGTTAGGAATCTTGGCAATTTTCGTTTTGATAATTGCCCAAAAGCTGGGTGGTGTGGCTTTTACTTGGCAGGATTTAGGTGCAACGGTGGGGCGATCGCTCACTGTTTACTCTACCGAATTCCTGGCCCTATTTTTGGGTTTGGAATTGGGGGCGATGAGTCATTCTCTGAGTGATTGGGGTGGTTCGGCATATAAGCGTTTTCAAAAGCAGGGTGTTCAGGGGTTACTTGCTAGTGTCAAAATTAAGAAACGTAAAGCGACTGGTAGAGGCCGTCGGGTTATGGGGGGGAGAGTGAGAAATCAAAAGAGAATCAAATAAGTTGATTTTTCCAACGTAGAGGAACGCAGAGGGAAACGCAGCGAAAAGTTCCTCGTACCACTTCGTGGATCTTGCCGCAGGAAAGCCGGGGCTCCCCTCGCAACGGAGTGGCTCAACTTTTCAAGACAAAGAAACGCAGAGGTTTTATGGAGTCTCAAAATCTGACGTTGGTGGCGTTGCAAGAGTTAATTGATGTGGTGGCAAAATTGCGATCGCCTGATGGTGGTTGTCCGTGGGATTTAGCACAAACTCCCGAAACGTTGACACCATACGTGATTGAAGAAGCTTATGAAGTGGTGGATGCGATCAAGAGAGGGGAAAAAGAGGCGATCGTAGAAGAATTGGGAGATTTACTATTACAAGTGGTACTGCAAGCTCAAATAGCTAGCGAATCTGGACAGTTTTCTCTCAAAGAAATTGCTGAAGGTATTTCCCAAAAGTTAATTCGCCGTCATCCCCACGTGTTTGGTGATGTGTCGGTGGCTAGTGTTGATGAAGTGCGACAAAACTGGGAGCAAATCAAAGCAGCAGAGAAAGGGGAAGCATCCCCAGAAAACCAAAAACTCAGTACTAAACTCAGTCGTTATGGGCGTACCCTTCCCCCACTAACAGCAGCGATGAAGATTTCCCAAAAGGCTGCTGCTGTTGGGTTTGAGTGGGAAAATATTGCTGGAGTGTGGGCAAAGTTTCATGAGGAGTTAGGGGAGTTTCAAGAGGCTTTAGCTGAAGAAACGCCAGCCGCCCAACAAGCTGAATTAGGTGATTTACTATTTGCGACGATTCAGCTAGCTCGTTGGCATAACCTAGATCCTAGCGCCGGGTTACAAGGCACAAATGAGCGATTTATTCAGCGCTTACAAAAAATGGAGGCGGTTGTTGACCGTCCCCTTTCAGATTACAGCTTGGAAGAGTTAGAAAATTTGTGGCAACAGGCAAAAGCCCAACTTGCTCAAGAATGAAAGGGGGAAAGGGAGGATGAGGGAGCAGGGGTGTTGAACTTACATCAGAGTAATAATTCAGAAAGCAGAAAACTAAATAATACTCTGAACCTGCTGCCATCTGCTCTCTGCCTTTCTTTCTAAGCCGAACTACAATTTGATAGTGACAGTCTTGATTTCGGTGTATTGTTGCAGTCCATACTCGCCCAATTCTCGACCCATACCAGACTGCTTAAATCCACCAAAGGGTGCAGCAGCGTCGAATACGTCGTAGCAGTTTACCCACACTGTACCAGCGCGGACATTGTTAGCGATCGCCAAGGCTTTGGTGATATCTTTAGTCCACACAGCGGCGGCGAGTCCGTACATTGTGGCGTTGGCTCGTTGAATCACTTCATCGATATCTTTGAATTTGATGATACTCATCACAGGGCCAAAAATTTCTTCCTGGGCAATCTTCATGTCATCACGGACATCAGCAAAGACTGTGGGTGCAATGAAGAAACCGCGTTCGCCAACTTGATTACCACCACATAGCATCTCGGCACCTCCGCGCCTCCCTGACTCGATGTAATCCAACACCCTATCAAATTGATCTTTGTCTACTTGGGGCCCCTGTTCTGTTGTGGTATCGAAAGGATCGCCAACAATCCGCCGCTTGGCTCGTTCTACAGTCCTAGCCACAAAATCGTCATAGCATTTTTCTTCGACGAACAGCCGTGAACCAGCACAGCAGCACTGCCCTTGGTTAAAGAATATGGCATTGTGGGCACCTGCAATGGCGGCATGTAAATCAGCATCAGCAAAAACGATGTTGGGACTCTTACCACCAAGTTCCAACGTGACGCGCTTGAGGTTACTTTTGGCAGATGCTTCCATAATCAGATGTCCGACTTCAGTGGAACCAGTAAAAGCCACTTTGTCAATATCCATGTGACGAGCGATCGCTGCCCCTGCGGTTGGGCCATATCCTGATAAGATATTTACTACACCAGGCGGGAAACCAGCCTCAATTATCAATTCGCCCACCCGCAGCGCTGATAAAGGTGCCTGTTCAGCCGTTTTCATCACCACAGTGTTACCAGTTGCCAAAGCTGGTGCTAACTTCCACGCCTGCATTAAAAGTGGGAAATTCCACGGGATAATCTGACCAACCACACCCACAGGTTCATGGCGAGTGTAGCAGAAGTACGGCCCATTGATGGGAATCGTTTTGCCCTGTACCTTGTCAGCCCAGCCTGCATAGTAACGGTAGCAAGCGATGACTAACTGCAAGTCGCCCAAAGAATCTTGTAGTGGCTTGCCGTTGTCTAAGGTTTCCAACCGCGCTAATTCATCAATATGCTGCTCAATTAGGTCTGCCAACTTGTAGAGTAACTCACCGCGTCGAGTAGCTGACATCTTGGGCCATTCCCCACTGCTGAAAGCTTTACGGGCTGCTTGTACTGCCTGATCCACATCTGGGGCGTCTGCTTCTGCCACTTCGCAGATTACCTCTCCTGTGGTGGGATTGATCGTTGCAAATCGGCGGCTACTAACACTTTCTACCCATTCGTTATTAATTAGTAGTTTGGTTGGGCCAATGGCGACCTGTTGTCCTAGTACTGCTACTGTAACCATCAGATCCTCCTTAAGCTAGGAAAAAATTTGCTCAAATCTATTAATTATGTTTTCTCGTATACAGTAATTTTGTCACTTTTTTCGTCCTTTTTTCACCGTTACTTAATATTTAAATATAAAAAAAAATTGCTTTAAGTGTTATGCTCTTATACTTCTACTGAGTACTTGCATAAACTACTTGCCCAAAAGTTAAGAAATACTAAATAGATATGAAGTTTCTGTAAAAAATGTAATTACATCTATCTAAAGAAGTAAAGTTAAAAAATAGTTGAAAAACTCACTTTGACAATCAATACTTAGCACTTACCAATTCATAGGCTTCTAAACCGGAGCGGCTATGCTGTTTTCGGCTATCTGTGATCAATGCTAAATGCTTTATTCCCAGGAAAATCTCATTGATTTTTCTAAAAATTTTTCTTGTTTATATAGGAATCCGATTTGATATCTGAAAAAATCTCAGTATGTGTAGGGTGTGTTAGGCGCAAGCCGTAACGCACCGAAAGCTTTGGGAGGGGTGCGTTACGCTGTCGCTAACACACCCTACGTATCTGTTAAAAAATCAAATTAGTTAGAAGCTTGCTATACAAAGGTTTATTTCTCAATATACTTAGCAAGATTCAAGTACGATTCCTATAGATTGATAAAAGCAAAATCACTGCCTTTGTTTAGCTAGTGTACAAGTTGTATGAGTTAATTTGTCAGAGCTTACCAAAAAGGTCGGATTTTGGTTGAGTTCTTGTGGTAATTAATCAAAGTATAACAATGGTTTTTACTCATCGCCACGTATATAAAAATCGGAATCAGCTAAACAATACCAGGGAAAAACTGACACCTTGGATGGAAGAGTTTCAGGATATGAATCCAATGCTACCGCCAGAAGTGACAGCCTGTCAGCCATCAAAATCAAATTGGCAGGAACTATTCAACTCGTTCGCAGAACTTAGCCCATTCCCTCTGGCGATTGTATGCTTGGAAAGCAACCAAATTTTATTTAAAAACCAGCTGTTAGAGCCTTTTTTTGGGATTGACGAGTGTAAAAAAATCGACAAAATTACCCCTGAATTTTACGCCAATCCTGCTACATGGACTCATTTGGTTAGCCAGTTGCAAACTGGTAACTTAGTGAAAAATTGTGCAGTGCAACTCAAAAGAGTGAGTGGAGATACTTTCTTAACAGAAATTTCTGCCAGAGTCGTTAATTATGAGGATAGGCTAGCAGCACTATTGATATTTATAGATGTAAATGAGCATCTGAGAACTCAGCAGGCATCAAATGGAATTGAAATTACAAATACTCAAGCAAAGTTAGATGTAAACCCAGCTTTTGAGAACGTTCCAGGTTATGTAGAGACTCAAGCGATCGCCACAACTCTAGCACTAATCACCAACCAACTCCCAGACATACGCCTACATCTGATGGAGCGTGCAGTTGCTGCTAGCAGTAACGGGATTATTTTGACAGATCCTAATCAACCAGACAATCCCATCGTTTACGTCAATCCAGCTTTTGAAAAGATTACAGGCTACTCGGCTGGTGAAGCCATTGGACGCAACTGTCGCTTCTTACAAGGAAACGACCAAGATCAGACAGTCTCAGATAAGTTGCGTCAAGCCATTCAAGAACAAAAAGAATGCCATGTAATTTTACGGAATTATCGTAAAAATGGGACGCCGTTTTGGCATGAATTATATGTTGCTCCTGTGTTTGATGCCTTGGGATACTTGACTCACTTTATTGGTGTTCAGACTGATATCACTGAGCATTTGCAAGCGCTGGAGACTTTACAGCAGCGAGAAGAACAGTATCGTCGTATTATCGAAACAGCAACAGAAGGTATTTGGGTACTCGATCAGAATAATCTGACCAGCTTTGTCAACCAACAAATGGCAATGATGTTAGGCTATACCACTGACGAGATGTTTGGTGCAACACTGTTCTCCTTTATGGATGCGGAAGGGGTAGAAATTGCCAATGCTTACCTAAAACGTCGTCATCAAGGCATTAATGAGACACACGATTTTAAATTCCGTCGTCAAGACGGCTCAGACCTGTGGGCGATGGTTTCTTGTACACCCATGTTTGACGAGCAAGGTAATTATACTGGAGTCTTGGGCATGATTACCGACATCAGTGGCCGCAAACTCGCAGAAGCCGCATTACAAGAAAGCAAACAACGTCTAGATGGCATTTTATCTACTCTGGAAGATGCAGTTTGGTCAATTTCCGCCGACACTTTTGCGACTCTCTATCTCAATCCTGCCGTTGGGAAAATTTATGGTCGTTCCCCATCAGAATTTTTTGCTAACAACAACCTTTGGTTTGAAGTGATTCACCCAGAAGATCAACCACGGGTGCAGGCTGCAATTCAACCGTTACTCTCAATTGGAAAACAAGAACTAGAATACCGGATCATCAGACCTGATGGACAGGTGCGCTGGCTATTGAACCGCAGCCATTTAGTCTATGACAATAGTGGTCAACCTGTTCGCATCGAAGGCATGGCCACCGATATTACCGAACGTAAACTCATGGAGGAAAAGTTAGTCCACCATGCGTTCTATGATGCTCTGACTGGGCTGCCCAACCGAGTTTTGTTTATGGACAAGCTAGAAGCAGCCATAGAACAGGTAAAAAGTGCTCCAGAAGAACTGTTTGCTGTCTTATTTTTAGACCTTGATCGTTTTAAAGTTGTGAATGACAGTCTAGGACACTTGGTTGGCGATCAACTACTAGTGGCACTTGCTCACCGCCTGCAAAGCTTCCTACAGCCTGAAGATACAGTTGCTCGCTTGGGTGGAGATGAATTTGCCATCCTACTTTCCCACGTTCAAACCGTTGCAGACGCCACCCACACAGCAGAACAAATCCATAAATTACTCAAGCACCCATTTAACTTGCATGGATATGAAGTATTTACCACAGTTAGCATGGGCATTGCTTTAGGTACAGAGGAATATCATCAACCTGCCCATTTGCTTCGAGACGCTGATACTGCCCTTTACTGTGCTAAAGAGCAGGGTAAGGCTTGCCATGCAGTATTTGATACTACCATGTATGACCAAGCAGTAGCCCTTTTGCAGTTAGAAACAGACTTGCGCTGGGCAATTGAGCGGCAGGAGTTGCGAGTTTTCTACCAGCCTATTGTGTCAGTTACCACAGGCAATATTACCGGATTAGAAGCACTAGTTCGCTGGCAACATCCAGCACGGGGGCTAATTTCACCCAATAAGTTTATACCAGTAGCAGAAGAAACTGGATTAATTGTCCCAATTGGGCAATGGGTACTGCGTGAGTCTTGCCAACAGCTACAACAGTGGCAACAACAATATCCTGCCATGAAATCTTTGACCATCAACGTCAATCTTTCTGGTAAACAGTTTTCCCAACCTCATTTACTGGAAGAGATTGACCAAATTCTCCAAGAGACTGGTCTTCATCCCAGCAGTTTAAAGCTAGAAATCACAGAAAGTGCCATTATTACCAGCCCGGAACAGGCCGCTACTGTTCTGGAAAAACTCAAGGCTTTGGGAATGCAATTGTGCATTGATGACTTCGGAACAGGTTACTCATCTTTAGCTTATTTGCACCATTTTCCCATTGATGTTTTAAAAATTGACCGTTCATTCATCAAGCAAATGGATCGAGATGGTGAACAGTTAGCAATTATTCGCGCCATCGTCACCCTGGCGCACAACCTAGGAATGAGTGTGGTTGCTGAAGGTGTGGAAACCATGAACCATTTAATCCAACTAAGGTTATTGCAATGTGACCAAGCACAGGGTTATTTGTTCTCACGTCCTTTGGATAGGGATGCAATCAGCGCTGTGCTGGAGTCTTGGCCACAGGCATAAATTCTCTAGCCAAGATAACTTATGTTAAATTTACGGTTGACGTTGTGAAAAGTTCAGCGTAATGAGTTATGCTAATTGATGTTTTAAGCTTTGCAACACTTCAATTATTTGTAGGGGCACAGCACCAGTAAGATAATTTGATGTACCACAGTCTATAGGAGCCGTGCCCCTACCTGCCCATTTGTTGCATTCTTTTGTCAAATTGGTATTATTTATCTTTCATAATAAAAACAAAACAGAACCTTGAAAACTTAATTTATCCTTTCCGAGTGAAAGCAAGGATAGTTGTTTTGACTAAACACACGGGAATTTTTCGGGGGTGTCAGGCGATCGCCAAAACCCTGATTTTTGTGTTAACAGCCCCGGGTAACTTAGTGTGTGAGCATTTGAGGCGTGTGTGACTGTCTTAGAATGTCAATAATTTATGCTTGTTGACAGGCAAACTACACCAGCCCCGAAAATGGCATTTTCAAACCCTTTCAGTGTAAGCCTTCTAGAAGCCAAGGGTTTTTAAATCACTTCCCCTCACGGGGATGGAAACAATTCCGGAGACGCAAGAATCACAAACTCCGAAAGAAAATGTTTTTAAATCACTTCCCCTCATGGGGATGGAAACAATTCCGGAGACGCAAAAATCACAAGCTCCGAAAGAAAATGTTTTTAAATCACTTCCCCTCACGGGGATGGAAACTCGGGTTGATTCAAGGTCTCGGCGATGTAACTCAATGTTTTTAAATCACTTCCCCTCACGGGGATGGAAACTCTTGCAAAGATAGTGTTATAAGCTTTGAGGTGATCGGTTTTTAAATCACTTCCCCTCACGGGGATGAAAAAATTGAGAAGGCAAATACGATCGCATTGAGCAATGATAATCCACTAAAATAGCTTGATGCACCAAAGTAAGTAGCGATATGATATAACGCCTAAAAATTTTTCCCAAACAAAAAGGAGGTAGTGACAAACCACCTCCCGGCAAAATACAGCTTGGAAAAATTAGAAATGCTCTGGGAACAGGCTAACTGCTGGTCATGAAAATCGTCAAGGCCACTCCCAAAATAATTGAACCACCACCAAGGATAAATGACCAGAAGCGGTGGTAGCTATTGACAACAGTACCACCTTGACTTTGGAGTTGAATTAAATCCATCCAAGGTGCAACGCCACGACGGAACCAACCAACAGACCCGACTTGTTCACCAAGCAAGCTTTTAACTCGCTTCATACCAAACAAGAAATTACCGATGGGGCCGAGGCGGGAAGCGTAGCGCAGATAAAGCATTCCACTGCGGTCTTGGATTTTTAAATCGGCACCAAATCTATAACCTGCATCGCCACGACCAATCAGTTGTCCTTGGAGTCTCGCAGGTTGACCACGCAATGGGCTGGCGTAGGGGTCTGACATCAGGGTGAGAATATCAGTTTCTGGTGCTTGTTTGTAGTCGGGGAACATCACTAAGGTTTTGATGATAATTCCGATTCCCAAGCCAACGAATGGCGCACCAAATATCAAACCGATATTTTGGGAACTTGATAAGAGAACAATACCGATGACTATGCCAACTAAGAAACCGATGGTTTCTGCACCGTAAAGCACCACATCCAAGAAAAAGTTACCGTACAGTTTGCCCTTATTTAAAGTTTTGCCTTCGCCCATAACTCGCCCCATATCAAACTCAGTTGGTAAACCCAGTTGTTCGGCATAGGTGCTGAGGGCGCGGACTCGTTTACCTGTGAGGGGATGAGTAGAATTCAACTCCATCCACCAGCCCCAAGGGTTAAACATATCCCATAAAAAGACGCGACCAATTTTTTGGGGGTCGGAAGCAATGCGGTAAGCTGTGCCGGTGGAAGCTGCTGCTTTATGGTCATAGATGCCCAAGGCGCGGGTACCTTCAATCAAGCGGCTGGGTTCTGGTGACCGGGAACCTTCTTCGACAATGCCGTAGGCAATCTTCACTAAGGCGCGGGATAAGCCATTGGGATTACCTGTGGTTTCGGCTGCAAAGTGGTCGGCAAAGTATTCGCGGGTGCGGGAGAGATACAGGAGTAGGTAAGTACCGATAATATAGAAAATGTAAGCGACTAGTGCCGCAGTTTGCACAGCATCCTTGCCTTTGCTATTGCCACCACGAGCGAGTCTCCTGGCTGTGCTGTAAATTAAGTAGCAAATTTGTACCAAAGTGGAAGCTACTGTCATCACGGCAAAGTCCCAATGGACGATGTGTCCTAGTTCGTGGGCGTAGACGGTAGCAATTTCATCATCATCTAAATAAGTGAAAAGCCCCTGACTAACGACTAACCGGGCACTATTAGGTAATGAGCCGTAAGTAAAAGCCGTGGGGTTTTGGTCGTCGATGATTCCCAGGCGAGGAACTTTGAGGTTTTTCTGTTGACAAACTTGACGAATAATTTTTGCTGTCTCTGGACTTTGTTGTTCTACGTCTGCTAACTCTACCCAGCAAGTTTTATAAAGCCAGTGCTGGGTTAAATCCATGAGGAAGGGCGACAGGAAAAAGGCAGCTAGATTAAAAATTAAAGTGATACCAATAGCGATCGCTAATCCTTGGAGTGGATCGTCACTACCTAAAATAAATACTAAGCTCAAGCCTAAGGCAAACACCATGCCAAACAGCAAAATCATGGTGACGCCAGACGCTAATGCTAAACTACCACCGACACCACCCATTGTTAATTTGACACCAGCAGTGGTAGCACGTCCGGCTTTTTGAGTCGCACTAGATGGAGTAGCTACCTCGCGGGGGAGGGTTTGACGAGCTTGTTCTGCCCAACTGCGTACCTGGGGGTTGTTGCTCATTAGTAGCTTTTGACACAGGATAGTGGCTTTTTCGATGTCGCCTGTGCCTTGATATGATTTCATTAACCACATCTGCGCTGTCAGGTAATCTGAAGAAGTTTGATCTACAGCATTCCGGCAGACTTGTTCTAATAATTGAACGGCTTCTTGATAACGTCCTTGTTGAAAGGCATCTAATCCAGATTGCAATGACATAGTATCTCCCTGGTAAAGGAGTAGTATTTGATCTATGAATACTCAATAGATACAGCACCTGTCATCGTGATTTCGCACAATTCTCAAAAATCAGTGTAGTGGCGTGGCAAGGCTAATTTTGTGTATTAGCAATCTCTTGTAGTACGGGCATCTTGCCCGTTCTAATTAGCGGGCAAGATGCCCGCACCACAAGAAAATTTTTTGCATCATTTTAGGCTTGTCAGTCCAGTAGTAGTTTTTGCAAGTAGTGTTTTTTGAGAGTCAACCATAATGGCTCTTGATGCAGAGCATCTAAATTTGTGATTTATGAATACTGACTCACCCAAGATTGATAGGATGAAAATAAGGTAAAGATTTTGTTATACTTTGACGTTCCTTTGTGCCATGACTATTGTCCAAACGACTTCTCCCCTGGTGACGATCGCGCAAAACACTCGCCAAGCAGCCAGTAAACTAGCACTGCTCTCCACGAAACAGAGAAATCAAGCTATAGAAGCGATCGCTCAAGCTTTAGAATCAGCTAAAGACGAAATCTTACAAGCGAATATTGCTGATTGTGAAGCAGCTATGGCTGATGGCATTGCCAAACCACTTTATAAACGGTTGCAACTAGATGAACATAAGTTAAGAGATGCGATCGCTGGGGTGCGAGATGTTGGTAGACTGGCCGATCCGGTAGGACAAGTGCAAATTCACCGGGAAATTGATACAGGCTTAATCTTAAAGCGGATTACCTGTCCTTTGGGGGTGTTGGGAATCATTTTTGAAGCCCGTCCAGAAGCAGCAATTCAAATCGTTTCTTTGGCTATCAAGTCTGGTAATGGGGTAATTCTCAAAGGCGGTAAAGAAGCTGTACGTTCTTGTGAAGCTATCGTTAAAGCAATTAAACAAGGATTATCTCACACTGCTGTTCACCCGGATGCGGTGCAGTTGTTGACAACTAGAGAAGAAATATTAGAACTTTTGCAATTAGATAAATATGTAGATTTAATTATTCCTAGAGGTTCTAACGCTTTTGTCAGGTTTGTACAAGAAAATACTCGGATTCCCGTATTAGGTCATGCAGATGGAATTTGTCATCTTTATGTAGATCAATCTGCTGATATTGCCAAAGCAGTCTCTATTACAGTTGATGCCAAAATTCAATATCCTGCTGCTTGTAATGCGATTGAAACGTTATTAGTGCATCAGTCAATTGCATCAGAGTTTCTCCCCAGAATTGCTATTGCTTTGCAAGCAACTCATGTGGAAATCAGAGGAGATAAACGTACTCTGGAAATATTGCCTGATATTACCAACGCTACTGACACAGACTGGGAAACAGAATATAGCGATTTGATTTTATCGATTAAAATAGTGGATTCTTTAGCAGAGGCGATCGCCCATATTAATAATTTTGGTTCTCGTCATACCGAAGCGATCATTACTGAAGATTTAAAAGCGGCGGAAACCTTCCTGGGCTTGGTAAATGCCGCAGGTGTTTATCACAATTGTTCCACCCGTTTTGCTGATGGTTTCCGCTATGGTTTTGGTGCAGAAGTAGGAATTAGCACTCAACAAATGCCACCCCGTGGTCCAGTAGGTTTAGAAGGATTGGTAACATATAAGTATCAAATGACTGGTGATGGTCATATTGTGACTACCTATACTGGTGCAAATGCTAAGTCTTTTACTCACAAGGATCTAACCTAACGATAAGTAGCTTCCTGTTCTAAACTAATAAATATAATGATTCTGCCTTCACCATACTGTCCATGCAACTACTGCCAACAACCGATAAAGACTTTGCCGTCAAATTCAAAGCCTTGGTGAGCGATCGCCGGGAAGCTACAGTTGATGTAAGTGGGACAGTACGAGAGATTCTAGCTGATGTCAAAGTCCGGGGTGATGCCGCAATTAAGGAATATACCAGCCGTTTTGATCACTTCGACTTACAGTCATTGCCTCTGAGTGATACCTTTATTGCCGAACAAGCAGCTAAATGTCCTGTTGATGTCAAAGCAGCTCTAGAACTAGCTGCACAAAGAATTGCCGCTTTTCATGATCGACAATTACCGCAAGATGTAGGCTACACAGATACAGTCGGCGTGAGACTGGGACTAAATTGGGTAGCCCTATCCCAAGTCGGCATTTATGTCCCCGGTGGACGTGCCAGCTATCCTAGCTCGGTGCTCATGAATGCCTTACCTGCAAAAATTGTTGGTGTAGACAGGATAGTCATGACAGTACCAATGCCTCGCGGTGAGATTAATCCCGCAGTATTGGCCGCTGCTCAAATTGCTGGCGTTACGGAAATCTACGGTATTGGTGGGGCACAAGCAGTAGCAGCCTTAGCTTACGGTACTCAAAGCATTGCCCCTGTAGATAAAATTGTTGGCCCTGGTAATGCCTATGTTGCCGAAGCTAAACGCCAAGTCTTTGGCACTGTGGGGATTGACAGTATTGCTGGGCCATCAGAAATTTTGGTTGTAGCTGATAGTAAAAATAATCCCAATTGGATTGCTTGGGATTTACTCTCACAAGCAGAACACGATCCAAGTGCTCAGTCAATCTTAATTACTGATTCGGAAATATTTGCCCAGAAAGTGATTTTGGCAGTTGAACAAGTCCTCGCTAATCTACCCACTAAAGAAGCGGCAGCTGCTAGTTGGCAAAAGCATGGGGCGGTGATCATAGTCAGTGATTTAGCAGAAAGCATACCACTGTTAAATCAACTCGCTCCAGAACACGTGGAATTGTGCGTAGACGAACCACAACTACTTGCCAATCAAATTAAGTGTGCGGGTAGTGTATTTTTAGGACGCTATACCCCAGAAGCTATTGGCGATTATTTAGGAGGCCCTAACCATGTGCTACCTACCGCCCGTTCCGCCCGCTTTGCTTCTGGCTTGAGTGTGTATGATTTTCTCAAGCGCATTACCTATTTGGAATGCAATCAACAAGCATTGCAGACAATTGGTCAAGCAGCTGTGACGTTAGCACAAGCAGAAGGTTTGCCTGCTCATGCAGGTAGTGTGGCTGTGCGATTGGCAGAACAAGGTTGAGTTGGTCATTTGTTATTTATCATTTGGTTTTTTCTCTCCCCATGCCCCCGATATCAGTATAAATAATATAAAAAAGGGCTTGGGAGGGAAACCAAGCCCAAAATTCACTCAGGGTAAAAGTATAAGTACAATCTAAAATTATTGGCTGATTAAAACATCTTGCTGAAGAAGTATGCACCGTATTAAAAATGTATAATATATTGCTAAAATATTTTGCATCAATCATAAACTCTGCTTTATAGAAACCTTTAGAAGCTGCAAAAATAAATACACTCATGAAAATCGGGAATAGGACATAGTAAAGAAATTATTTATGCCCGATTACTTATCTAGGTTAAGTATATATTTACTTTCGG
The DNA here is from genome assembly GCA_019359495.1 of Goleter apudmare HA4340-LM2. Classification (GTDB taxonomy): domain Bacteria; phylum Cyanobacteriota; class Cyanobacteriia; order Cyanobacteriales; family Nostocaceae; genus Goleter; species Goleter apudmare. The sequence goes on along the minus strand of JAHHHF010000007.1, from coordinate 6,668 downwards.
TTAAAATGACTGTTAACACTTCGACTACGCTCAGTGTTAACGACCATAAAGAGTGTTTATATAAAGATCCCATGTGATTGTTGAAAAAACTCACACTCAAAAAGCCTTCTTTCCTATTGCCTCTTATCTATGCAAATAATTTCAAAAATCAAAACGGATTGCTATATAATTTGAACGCGTAGCAACTTAATATGTAAAAAAAGGCTTGGTCAGTTGACCAAACCTGGTAAACAGAAGTGAAAGACTCTTGTAAATTAAATCATCCTGATTTTTGAAGTTCATCTACCGTTGGGTTATATGCATATACCTTGCCAACTGGTAAACATTTCCTGACGAGTGAATATATTTGATGATTAAAGTCCTCACTATAAAAGTATGTGTACTGGCGTGTCTAGGCTAAAATGTTGCAAACAATTTGGGAGCATCCCAAATGTGTAAATTTATTTTTTTGTAGTGCGGGCTTCTAGCTCGCTTCCTGGACATTAGGGAGCAAGATGCTCCCACTACAAATTTTATTTTTGCAAAATTGGGATGCTCCCAACAATTTTCTTGTGGTGCGGGCATCTTGCCCACTAATTAAAACGGGCATATTGCCCGTACTACAAGAGATTGTTAATACACAAAATTAGCTTAGACACGCTACTACGTATCTGTTCAAAAATCAAATATGAGTCCTATACCTTACCAACTGGTAAACATTTCCTGACGAGTAAATATATTTGATGACTAAAGTCCTCACTATAAAAGTTTTTTTGTAGCTGTGTAGCTAATTTGACTATTTGACCATGTTTAAAAAGTTTTGGGCATATAATTCGCTACTACACAAACTAAGTCCGCCTGCGCGGACTAACCAAAAATCAGGTCTTTCAAACCCACGGAGGTGGGTTTTGTCTGTGTAGCCAAGCCACTGCTTTGGGGAGACAGCGCCGTGGGCGGGTTTCCCGACTTGTAGCAAGTGGCGCGCGATTTCTAATCGCTAGGGCTGGTATTAATTTAGACTTTTCAAAGAACCTCTTATTTTGTACTCAATCAAGTCTTAAAAATATATCTGGGGATAGAGGCGCAAAATTTCACGCCTCTATGCTGAACACAACCTAAATTATATTTTCTAAATGTTGCACCAACTGAGGTGCTTGCATTACTCCCTCAATCCGATCCACTGGCTGACCTTGCTTGAACAGTACCAGAGTTGGTAGTGCATAAATATTATACTGGCTTGCTAACTCTGTATATTTTTCTGTGTCAATCTTGACGATTCGCAGACGATTACTCAGTTGGGCATTGACTTGCTCTAAAATTGGCACCATCATTTGACAGGGGCCACACCATTCCGCATAGAAATCTACCAACACAGGAACATCAGAACCAGACAGCATCTCTTCAAAGCTGTTGAATTGTTTTTTAGTAGCCATGTGACACACACCGCTCTTCTCTTATTTGCTTTCAATAGTAATGCGTAGCTCAGAAAATCGGTGTAACATCATTTTGTTTTTATTGTTGCTAAATCTCGCCCCAATCTCCTGGGACTACTTTGCATAATATAACTGGATAGTTGGAAGTCTTATTTTAGTAACGTGAAATAAGTCCACGAATTTTAAATCTTATTTTTAAAATAGCGTATTTTGCAAAATAAGATTTGCGATCGCACACCATTCCCCATCTAGGAAGTTCCGCTTTTTTGCTCGCATCTGGGGATTCTAGGTACGAATCGCCATAAGATGATTAGCGCGGTGATTTGAAATGCAAAGGAATAGTTCATGAGTGCAAATTTGCCCAGTCTACAAGGTAAAGTCGCAATTATCACTGGTGCATCACGGGGAATTGGACGAGCGATCGCTCAAGAATTAGCTAGTTATGGAGCCAGTATTGTTGTCAATTATGCTAGTTCTAGTGCTGCTGCTGACAGCCTAGTTGCGGAAATTACTGCCGCCGGAGGCGAAGCGATCGCCCTACAAGCCGACGTTTCTCAAATTGATCAGGTAGAGGCACTGTTCAACGCTGTCATCGATAAATATAAACGCATTGATATTTTGGTCAACAATGCAGGTATTACCCGCGACACACTCCTATTACGGATGAAGCCAGAAGATTGGCAAGCCGTCATCAACCTCAATCTTACTGGTGTTTTCTTATGCACTAGGGCTGCCAGTAAGGTGATGCTCAAGCAACGTTCGGGACGGATTATTAACATCGCCTCAGTCGCTGGACAAATGGGCAACCCTGGTCAAGCCAACTACAGCGCCGCCAAAGCAGGCGTCATTGGCTTCACCAAAACCGTCGCCAAAGAACTTGCACCCCGTGGAATCACCGTTAACGCCGTCTCCCCTGGCTTCATCACCACTGATATGACCAGCAATCTTAACAACACCGAAGAAATTCTCAAATATATCCCCCTCGGTCGCTACGGTCAACCAGAAGAAGTTGCTGGGATGGTGCGTTTCCTCGCCGCAGACCCCGCCGCCGCCTATATCACCGGGCAAGTCTTCAACGTCGATGGCGGTATGGTGATGGCGTAAACCGTCATAAGACATCTTTTACCTAAAATCCCCGTAGGACGTCAGGTTGTTTGCAAAAGCTTTTACAGAATGACAATTCATCCCCAGATTCAACAACGCCGAAACAAGAATGTAACAGAGGCTATTGATGGTTGATAAAACTGGCAAAATGTACCGCGATGTCAACCAAGAGTTGTCAGCAGCTTTCAAAAAAGGTGAGTTGGACGACTAGAGAAGAGAATAACGCAAAACCCCGGCTTGTTTAAAAAGTCCGGGGTCTAAACTCATCAAACTTGGAATTGTTGATCACACCCGTCTGACTCTTTGCCAGACAGTAAAACTCAAAAGCAAAATAATACTGATGGCAGTGGCTAGCATCACTGCTACAGTCATGCCCTGGACTCTCATCGCCAGCAAGTTGCAAGCTAAAGTAAATGACCACAGGGTAAATGCTGCCCGTCTTTGGGAGAATCCCCAAGCCAGTAAGCGGTGGTGCAGATGGTCTTTGCCAGGGTGACTCATCGGGTTTTTCCCTGCCATTAGTCGCCGCACAATTACTTGTGTGGTGTCTATGACTGGTAACAACAAAAATAAAACGGTCGGTACTAGAGAAAATACTGTATTGACTTGCAGTTTGCCTAGAATGCTAGTCGCCGCCAGCACATAACCGAAAAAGTATGCGCCAGCGTCACCCATGATGATTTTTGAGGGGTAGAAGTTGTGCCGTAAAAAGCCCAACGCTGCGCCCCCCAATGCTGCTAATACTAACGTTGCCGCCGCTTTATTGGAAATCTGAGCGGAAACACCCAACAGACTCATGGCAGTAATAAAGCTGATGCCTCCGGCCAAGCCATCCATACCATCCATCAGGTTGATGGCATTAGTAATGCCTACTACCCAAAATACCGTGAGCAATACAGAAAGTTGATAGTCAACGGGTGTACCAAAAGAGAGGTCAATTCTAATGCCATTGGCAACAAGTAACAGTGCGGTCAAAATCTGAGTCAACATTCGCACGGAGGGAGGCAAGCCGAATTGGTCATCGATAAAGCCCACAAGGACTAATATCGTGCCGCCCAAGAGAATGGTTAGCACCTGAACCAAAACGTTTTGCAATTCTATAGGTCGTAAGAGTGTCGCCAGTACCAAAGCGGCAATTACTCCCGTATAGATAGCCAGTCCCCCTGCATTGGGCAAGGGTTCTTTGTTGAGTCGTCGTGCGTTTGGTTGGTCAGCCCAACCCACCCGCAAGGCAAATTTGCGTACTGTCGGCATCAACCGCCATGTTACTAAGCAAGCCAAAAGGAACGTAAATACGACCGCTAACCAGCCGGTGCCGCTAGGTTCAGCAATACCGAGGGATTTAAGGGAGTTGTATAAAAAATTCATCTCCCAATTTAACCATTAGTACCAGTACTTGACATGAGTAGCAAATGTATATTAATCAATTTTTTGTTTTCCATTTGTAATCTGAATAGTTGGGAAAATTAGCACTCTTGCTCTGTGAGTGCTAAATTGTCTATTGGAAGCGCTTGAGAAATAAAACATGGCGAAAATTATTGCATTTGATGAGGAATCGCGGCGGGCCCTAGAACGGGGTGTTAATGCCCTTGCTGATGCCGTAAAAATCACCTTGGGACCCAAAGGACGTAACGTCCTGTTAGAAAAAAAATTTGGTGCACCCCAAATTGTCAACGATGGTATCACTGTTGCCAAAGAAATTGAATTAGAAGATCCTTTGGAAAACACAGGGGCAAGACTCATTCAAGAAGTGGCATCAAAAACTAAGGATGTTGCTGGGGATGGGACTACCACCGCCACGGTTTTAGCACAGGCGTTAATTCGGGAAGGGTTGAAGAACGTTGCTGCTGGTAGTAACCCTGTGAGTTTAAAGCGGGGGATGGACAAGACAGTCGAGGCTTTGGTACAGGAAATTGCCAGAATATCCAAGCCAGTGGAAGGAAGTGCGATCGCTCAAGTCGCTACTGTTTCAGCTGGTAATGATGAAGAAGTCGGCAGAATGCTTGCCGAAGCAATGGATAGAGTCACCAAAGACGGTGTAATTACCGTTGAGGAATCCAAGTCCCTGACAACTGAACTGGAAGTGGTAGAGGGTATGCAGATCGACCGGGGTTATATTTCCCCCTACTTTATCACCAACAACGAGCGGCAGACGGTTGAATTTGAAAATGCCCGCATTTTGATCACCGACAAAAAAATCAGCAGCATCCAGGATTTAGTACCTGTTTTGGAAAAAGTTGCCCGTTTAGGTCAATCTTTGCTGATTATTGCGGAAGATGTGGAAGGCGATGCTCTAGCGACTTTGGTGGTTAACAAAGCGCGGGGCGTACTATCTGTAGCGGCAATCAAAGCCCCTGGATTTGGCGATCGCCGCAAAGCTTTGTTACAAGATATTGCTATCCTTACTGATGGTCAGTTGATTTCGGAAGAAATTGGCTTAAGCCTAGATACTGCTTCTGTAGAAGCCCTAGGTACTGCCCGTAACATCACCATTGACAAAGAAAGCACCACCATTGTGGCTGGTAGCACCACCAAGCCAGAAATCCAAAAGCGAATTGCTCAAATTCGCAAGCAGTTAGAAGAAACTGATTCTGAATACGATCAGGAAAAACTCCAAGAACGCATTGCCAAGCTAGCTGGTGGCGTAGCGGTGATTAAAGTGGGTGCGGCTACGGAAACCGAACTCAAAGACCGAAAACTGCGAATTGAAGACGCTCTTAACGCCACAAAAGCTGCTGTGGAAGAAGGCATTGTTCCTGGTGGTGGCACAACCCTGATTCATTTAGCCACCAAGGTAGAGGCGATTAAGAACAGCCTCGAAGATAGTGAAGAAAAAATTGGGGCTGATATTATCGGACGAGCGTTGGAAGCTCCTCTGTGCCAAATAGCCGATAACGCTGGTGCCGAAGGTTCGATTATCGTCTCTAAAGTCCGCAATACCGATTTCAACATCGGTTACAACGCTGCTACTGGTGAATTTGAAGACTTAATTGCTGCTGGGATTATCGACCCTGCCAAAGTCGTGCGCTCTGCACTGCAAAACGCCGTTTCAATCGCTGGTTTAGTGTTAACCACCGAAGCCCTCGTTGTCGAAAAGCCGGAGAAAAAATCTGCTGCTCCTGCCCCTGACATGGGCGGCATGGGTGGTATGGGCGGCATGGGTGGCATGGGCGGCATGGGCGGCATGGGTATGTTCTAATCTCCATTTCCCTAGCTAGAATATCCTTTACACAGTTTGTCTAAATCAGGCAAACTGTTTTTTGTTATTTGTCAAGTGTCCAGAGTCAACGGTCATTAGTGATTAAGTAGGTGGGCGTAAATAAAGTTAACTGGCAAGGGTCGTCATTTGTCCTTTGTCATTCGGGAGCATCTCAAATGTGTAAATTTATTTTTTTGCAGTGATGGCTCTCTAGCCCGCTTCCTGGACATTAGGGAGCAAGATGCTCTCACTACAAATTTTATTTTTGCAAAATTGGGATGCTCCCTGTTATTCGTCATTGGTAAGGATTTTAGGCGTGTTTACTTTTAGTAACATAGTTTTGTTTATTGCCGCCTACCTACTTACTCTCATATCCCATGCCCAATGCCCCGTCAGCAAAAAGTATGATCAAAAAACTTCACCATTTTTCCAAAGCAGTAACTAAGTCATTTCGTAATGACTACTATCATCAACCAGGAACTTTACCAGGAACTCTCATCATTGATGAAAATGCAGAATTCCCAACAATTTTTTTGATTGACTATAACCAAGATAGTTTTATTCGTAAACAAGTAGAAGCCCCAGAAGAGTGCCTTGATTATCTAGATAGTGAATCTGTTTCTTGGGTAGACTTACAGGGGTTAGGTAATCAAGACATATTACAAAGAATGGGTAGAGTTTTTGATTTACATCCTCTAGTTTTAGAAGATGTAGTCAATATGGTAGAGCGTCCCAAAATAGAAGATTATGAAGACCAACTTTTGTTTATTGCTCGGATGGTAGTGCCCAAAGAGCGAACATTTGGTTTTTACAGCGAGCAAGTAAGTTTTTGGACTTTGGACAAAAAGAAAATAGTTCGCGAGTGAGACTCGCGAATAAATGAATGATTAATCCTGTTTATAGTGACGAGCAGAAAAAAGCATAGCCACCAGAGACCCAACAAATAGTAATAT
>JAHHHF010000006.1 GCA_019359495.1 Goleter apudmare HA4340-LM2 | reverse complement strand
CTTAGGCTTTAGGGGTTTAACTCAGTCTGACTCAGTTTGTAAAATAACTGGGGTAATTTCTGATGACTAGTTTGTTGGTTCGCGAGTCATACTCGCGAACCAACTTCTTTTTGTCCAAAGTCCAATAGGGCTGCTATATTGACTAATTTGCTAAAGAAACTGACTTACTAACAGGAATATGAATTTCATAAAGTCATGTTTATGGTTTATGTGCCACTAAATCAACTCATTAATTATTTAAGAGTTCGTTGTTGATAGTTGATTTATACATACGATAAGTCTAAAGCATAAATAATTGATGAGGTATTCGTAAAACTTTTTTAATGACATTGCAAAGTTGAGTGTACAATTCAGTATTGTTACTAATTTAGTATGCACTTAAAATACATTTTTTGAACGGATTGAAGATGTTTTTCAGGTACAAAGATGTAATATTGTTTACTAATTAGGGCTTGCTGAAAAAGTCTTCTCGTGAGGGTAGGCAATAGGGAATAGCGCAAAGTGCGGTCTTGGGTTTTCCCCAAGTAGAGCAACTTTGCAAGAGAGGCAACAGGCAATAGTTTCATCCTGATTTTTTGTGGTTTTTTGTGACCTAACCCATAAGAAATGCCAGATTTTTCAGCCTGATACCCCTATAAACAGGCACCTTTTTGTAGGGAAATAGCCCCAAATTATTGATAAATCAACATTTATTCAGTAGACCCTAATTAGGAGTATTAATAAAAATTCAAAGTTCTTAATCCATATAAATCCCCTAAAGTTTTCTTGAGATTACCTTGAAGATTTGTCATTACGAAAGAAGTTGAATTCTCTGGCATGGTTTCTGGATCAGTATTTATTTCCCAGTAAGTTATGGCTCTTTTTTTACCATAAATTATTTCCCTAATGTATCTAATTTCTGATTTCTGATTGCTAAATGTTCTCTCAAATTTACACCACTTATTCGCCCTAACGCTCTGTCCTGCTGGTACCCAGACTCCATGATTACTTCTTATCGCTACGACATAATCTAATTTATATTCAGCTAGAGACATACCATTCCAAATGAGCGAAACGCTTACGCTGTATTCATTTTGAATTTTGCGGAAAGTTCTGTAGGCGGTGAGCGCAGCCACACGTGCGGTGAAGCAGCTCGATCTTGGGGTTTCCCCAAGTAGAGGGACTGCTGAACCCGTAAGGGATCTGCCGCCAAGTGGACTGCCGTTCCCCGGAGGGGTTTCCCAACCGAGGAAACTTTTCAAGACGAATTTTGAATTCACTGCGGTACTAAGTATTTAGACCAAGTTCTATTTTCCGTTTTCCGATTCCCTCTTCCTTACTAATTGCGGTTGTCCCCAGAGGATACGCTCTTGCTTGTAAATAGCAATTCCTGGTTTGGCTCCCTTGGGTTTGTAGACATGCTTGGGCTGGGTATAAACTACTGGTACTTGGTCACTCTGTCGAGCGCGGCTGTAGTAGGTGGCTAGATTAGCAGCGAATTGCAAATCAGCTGCTTCTGGGACAGTCCCCGGTTTTAGACGCAGTAATACATGACTCCCTGGAATTTCTTGAGCATGAAACCACAGGTCATAATCCCCGGCTACACGAAAGGTGAGTTGGTCATTTTGGCGATTATTGCGGCCGATTAATACTTCAAAGCCACTGGGAGTGCGGTAACGGTAGAAGTTGGTGCTGGCGTCTGCGTTGGCGCTACGGCTGCGGTGTTCTGGATCTTCTAGATACTTTTGTCCAATCAATTCCTCACGAATTTCTTCTAGGGCTTGCAAATCTTCTGCTGTTTGGTAATTTTCTATCTGAGATATTGCTGATTCTACCTGTTCTAAATATGCGATTTCAGTATTTACATCCAACAGTAGCGGTTCAACAGCAGCACGCGCACGTTTGAGTTTTTGGTGCTGCTTATAAAGACCTTGGGCATTTTGCACAGCGTTTTTATCTGGCTGAAGAGCGATCGCTATTGGCTTATTAGTCTCAAAGTCAAGGAGGATAATTTCTTTCATCCCTGGCTCCCAGTTTTGCAAATGAGCCATCAACAAATCAGCTTTCTGGCGATATTCATCGGCTCGATCTGATTGCTGCAAGCGTTCTTCAAAGGTTTTAGCCTTGTGGCGCAACTTCACCAGAATATTATTGAGTTTCTGATTGAGCTGATGTCGCAGTTGGGAAAATAATTGTTGATTGAGTTGGTCAGTGTAATAGCGGCTGAGTAGTTCTTGGATGTCTGTTGCATCTGTCACTCCACCCCAACCCATGACAGTGTAACCAGATGGAGTCCAAGCGGGGTGAAACTTTTTGGCTTCCAAAGCTTGTAGCCATTCTTGCCACCTTTGAAATAGCCGTTCCCAATCTTGGGGAGTCAGGGTATCGGTGGTAGTGTCTGGCGATAAATTCACCGAGTACACCATTAAATGTATCAGTGCTGCACTCAAGCCGCTATAACTTTTGAGTAACTGACGCTTAATGCTTCCTGGTACTAAACTAACTCTTTCTTGCCAGCGTTCTAAAGATTCACTCAAACTAGGAACGGCACCAGTCAGCTTGGGTGGTGTTTCATAGGGTTGTCCGGTTTGGATGGGACGAACACTAGATTGTTGCTGACTGACTTGATGGGCGGCGGTGATAATCAGATTGTTCTCATCGGTGAGAATGACATTGCTGTATTTGCCCATGATTTCCGCGTAGACATGATACAGAGGGCTTTCTCCCGGACGGCGAGCAAATTGTAAATCAATCACCCTCTCCCAAGGAGCGATCGCTTCTATTCCCACCAAGGCCAAACCACCCAATTGGTGTACTAGTTGCTGGCTAAAGGTAAAGGTATCAGGGATGCGCGGTGGTGGCTCGCCAATGCAAATGTGTGCAGCTTGGGGATGCCAAGAAATCTCTAGCCAAGCCCGTTGTTTTAGGGTACGCAATGCCACATGAATAGTGTAGCGATCGCGCTGGTAAACTTGCTCTGTCCTTGATGGTAGCCAGTTAGCGCGGATTTCGCTACAAGCAGCTGTGAGGGTAGTAAAGTCAACTGGTTGCACAAGAATTTGCCTTGCCGTTGGCTGTCAAAGGTCGATGCTCAGTATATGCTATCGTGTCTAGTCCATAATGAAAAAACGGTCAGGTTAATTAATCCTGACCGTGTTTATCTTTAGTATTAGTGCCCAAATCTATCAAATCTCAACCTGCTGAATAGCTGCCTTTTTGCGTTTCACAGCAGTTGCACCTGCGATCGTCACCCCAAAAATAGCACCCAGTACACTAGGCTCTGGGACTGATTTGGAAGTACCTACTTTGATTTGAAAAGCCAGATTAGAACGACTAGGTGCAGTACCCACCCAACTCATTGAGGTTTTACCAGTTAGTGTGAAGGGAGTGGAAATCTTACCCAAACGGAAATAATCTACATCCGCAGTGGTGCTTGTACTTGCGGATGCTAAACTCCCGATGCTCACACCATTGAAAACTAGGTCAGTCAGGGACAGAGCATTTTGCAGGTTGTTATTATTACCTTTTTGAGCAAAGGTGCGGAAATAGATGTCTGTTACAGGTCCGCTAAAAGCTTGAGACAATTGTATTGTTTGGTTAGCATCGAAAACTTTGAAAGTCACCTGGCTACCTGTATATTCCAGATTGAAGTCCCAGACTTTAGCATTTCCCCAAGCAAAATTACCAGGATCTACATTTGCACCAGTTGCTGTATTAATTCCTAGTTCTCGTTCTCCGGTTCCTGTACTATTATTACCAATCCGACCCTCGGCAACAAATAACTCTGTAAAGTCACCGTTGTTTATTAGTGCCCTGAAATCGAAATCATCAAAGCCTGGGTTAGCATCTTGGGATTTCAATGGTATGAGTGTGGCGGCTTTAGCTGGGTTAGGAGCCATGAATAACCCCAAGCTAACTAAACCTAAAGCCCAAAATAATTTACTAAAACCTCTAAGCTGATTGAGTAGCATTGTTTCTCCTGGAAATAATTAATTATTTTTCGTGATTGATTTTTGTGCTGTGTTTTCCACTTAAATAAGAAAGTAACTGACACTAATTAACGTCTTTTTTACCTGATATAACTACAATAATTCTATTTAAGTGGAATGTTTTTATGCTGTTTTAAGCTTAAAACAAACTCTTGTGTTTTGTCGAGAATTAGTAGCATTTTTAATAGAAAATTTATATACAAAAAGCTTTAAATATTTTAGGAAAACTACGGAAAATAGGGCTTTAATTTTAGATGTTTACTAAATAAAAAACGATAAACACAAGAAAAAATACTTAAAATTCCGCAGTGTTCTCAAAAACTTAACATGCTCAATACAAATAACTTAGGGGTACACTTAGGTTTATTGGTGTCAACTTAACGCAAAAATTCCAGTCCGCTAGAGAATAAATTCCCTGGCGGACTGATTATTATGTGTTACTCAATCCCAATTGCTGATTCCACAGCAAATTACTTAGTGGCTAATACAGGTTCTTTAGCTGTTTGTTGCAACAATTGGGTGTAAAGTTCACTTAGTTGATGAGCTACACCATCCCAACTGAAGTTTTCGATGACGCGTTTTCTCCCAGCTTTACCTAGTTGATCTCGCCATTCAGGATTGGAGAGAATGCGGTCAATGGCTTTTGCAAAGGCTATGACATTTTGTGGTGGCGCTAGTAAACCAGTTTCTTCATCAACCACGGTAAACTGGAGTCCGCCGACATCACTAGCAACCACTGGTGTCCCACTGGCCATAGCTTCGATAGCTACGAGTCCAAAGGGTTCATAGTGGCTAGGAACAACGCAAACATCAGCCGCAGCGTAGTAAGTGGGTAGAATTTCTTGGCTGAGACGACCGGGTAAGCTGGTAAAGTCGCTCATCCCTAATTCCTGAATGATACCCTCGATGCGATCGCGCTCAATACCATCGCTGTTTCCGGGTGTGCTACCACCACCGATAATTAGCTTGAGATTTTTTGACCCGTACAACTTAGATTCTCGCACAGCACGGACTAAGGTTTCTATGCCTTTGCGCGGGTCAAAACGTCCCACATATAAAACAACTTTGTCTTCTGGATTAATTCCTAACTCTGTTCTCGCTGCGGTTCTCTCAACTGAGCCAAAGCGCCGAATATCTGTACCACAGGGAATAATGTCGATATTGCCTTTCGTGGAAACGAGCGATCGCATATGTTGTTGCTCTTGAGGACTCGTTGCTACAATTCTTTCTGCTGTTTCCAACACTTCTTTTTCTACTGCTAATCGCTGACTAGCAACTAGAGGAATTTTTTCTATTGTGTTGTACTTGACTGCTCCTAATGAGTGGTAGGTGTGAACTTGCTTGCTTTTTTGAATAGTCTTTAACTGCATTCCTACCCAGCTAGAGTGCCAATAGTTTGTGTGAACTAACTGATATCTAATGCCGTTTTCTTTCTGAAATTTCAGAAGATTTTCCACAAATTCTGGCAGATAGGTAAAAAGATTGTCTCTTGGTACAAACTCTAAGGGACCAGCTTTGAAACGAATAGTTCGACAATTTTGGTTGTGTTGAACAATGGTGTCTTGCGCCTCACTCACTTTACGAGTAAACATATCAACTTGCCATCCTAGCTGCGCTAGTGCTTCACCCACTTGACGGACATAGACATTTTGTCCTCCAGCTTCTTCTTTCCCAATTTCAACTGCCGGGTCTCCGTGAACTGAAATCAAGGCGATGCGTTTTTCAGTGGTAGCGTTCATAGTTTGTATGTTGCTGATTGTAAAAAGGTATCAAGCGTCTGTAAAACTTGCGTCTAGCACTTTTACCGAAAAGATTTAGGAACTTTGATTAATATTTATTTTAATTTAATATGTCAATTTTTTTTTATCTATCTGCTACAAGAAATATCTCTTTTAGCTACGTGTTTATATTTAATTTATTTATACATAAATGGCTATATTTGTATCTAATGCTGGTATGCAGTTAACTTATATTTAGCAGCGTTATTGATGCATTGACAATCTAAAAGATGTAGAAATGATAAGAGATTTGACTATGATTATAGGCAAATTTCAGTACTAAATTAGTAGTTAATAATTAATTGTAAATCGTATTTTTATTGATGTACTCTGCTCATGATTTTTTTGGTTTATTTTGGGCTTGGCTGTCTATAAACATTCTAGAAAGTTAGTTTTTATGACTAGACTGCTTGTTGGGATCAAGAATGTAATATTTATTTAATGTGACTAAGTATACTAAGATTGAATTAAAAATAATATTGTTACATATGATACCGAATTCACAAAAAGTTGTACTTTGTGATCAAGAGTAAAAGTTTACATTGCTAAATTTTAAGTCGGTTAAAAAACCTATGTCACTTATAGAATTTCCTGATAATTCCAATGGCAGAATGAAGCTGCTAAACTACTGGCAGACCCAATACCTTTGGGGGAAGAAAGAAGGGGAAAAATGCCTTAAGAGTAGACGAAATTAGAGTCGCCACATAAGGGAAAAATATTGCTGTCAGTCTTAATAATTTTTATCCCTGGAAACCGGATATGAAGCTATGCCACAAGCAGAATAAATAGCCCATGTGATGTTAATAAGAGCGTGATTACAGACAGCAGTTTGGCTGTATATAGCGTTTCCTAATCTCCGCGTCACTCTGCGTTTGACTCTGCGCCCCTGGAGCGTTTAAAAATATTGGTTCTGCACCTCACTTAACCGGGAACTGCTATATGCAATTGATTTTCAGTCATCATCGCGCAACTTTACTGCATACTGAAGCGTTTCTAGTGAGACAACAAGATATGAAGAAATATAAAATATCTGTAGTGGCATGTTATGTCGTAGGCTGCGGAAAAAGCGTTGTCCGGTTTCCGGAAAAGCTATTTTTCAAGACAACCGCACTGTCAATAACTGACGATTGTCTTTTTCCTAATGATGTAGAAATATTATTGAAACCAAACGGAGTTAATCTGAAGAATGTCTAATAATTTATATGATCAGGATTTGCAATATTGGATTGCACAAACGATTCAACAGTTACGAAATCGTGAATTTGAGTCGATCGACATTGAGCATTTGATTGAGGAGTTAGTTGATTTGGGTAGGGCAGAGAAAAATGCTTTAAAGAGCAATTTAACTATTTTGTTAGCGCATTTACTAAAGTTAATGGTTCAATATGATATACCCGATACAATGAAAGGAAGTTGGTATGCTTCAGTACTTGAACATCGTCAACGAGTTATGAATAATTTGTTAGATACTCCTTCTCTCAAAAGTTTTTTGGTAGAAGCAATAGAAAAAGCTTATCCAGATGGTCGAAAGCTGGCGATAAAAGAAGGTAAGCTGGCTAAATTTGGGGTTCGTGTCCCTGAGGAAAGCGAATATCCAATGGTTTGTCCTTTTTCGGTTGAGCAGATCCTAGATGAGGATTTCTACGGGCTGTAATCGCTTGCACAAACAAGCTACAGCAAAGAAGATTTACATACCTTGTTCAAATTCGTCAATCGCTTGAATGTCGTCTGAAATCTGGGTGCATCGTTCCAATAAAGCAATGTCTAATTTCGGCAAAAACTCACTCGAAATAATTTGTTCATATCTGTGGGTATCTACAAACTCAGATGGTATTTCTTCGCGCAGATGGTAAAGTTTGAGGCGATTAATTTGCCAAACCCAAACCTCAGCAACTCCCAGGCGATGATAAATTTTTAGCTTGTCAAGGCTACCACTTGTGATGATCACTTCGATCACTAAGTCTGGAATATCTTTTTTCTCACCAATGCAATAGCATTCATCTGGTTCAGCCCCAGCTTGTCCGAGTTGTTTTTTAATAGTAGAACTCCCCATAGGGCTGAATCGAATTCGCTGAGAGTAGAGATAGCGTTCTGTGAAAATAGCCAAACGTTTTTTGATATTTTCATGTCTGATAGACGGTGACACAATTTCTAAGATTTCATCTAAGTAGGTGATACGGTAATGAGAGTTATCTTCTAGTTTGGCTAGTAACGCTTCATACATTTGCCAACTTACGCTACTAGTGACAAATTTTTCTTCTGGGTCATCAATATGAGCAAGTTCTGAGTCTTCTAAGAGTTCTTTAAGGCTGCTGACCATTCTTGTCTATCTCCCAGTCTGAAGGGTGTGTTATGTCGTAGGCTAACGCACCTAGAATTCTTGACGGTGCATTGTGCTGCGCGACAATACACCCTTGTATCTTAGAAGAAGGGAATAAGAAACGGGGAACAGGTAACAGTTTCCTACGCCTCGACTTTCACACCCCGCCAAAAAGCGACATAGCCTTCAATATTCTTGGCTTTGTCCTTAGCGCTGGGATAGTACCAAGCAGCATCTTTGTTGACTTGCCCATCAACTTCGATAGTATAGTAACTGGCAACACCTTTCCAAGGGCAAGTAGTGTGAGTGTTACTATCCTGAAAGTATTGCTTGTTAATGGCGTCTGCGGGGAAGTAATGGTTGCCTTCCACTACTACAGTACGATCGCTCTCGGCTAAAATAACTCCGTTCCAAATTGCTTTCGGCATAAGTAAATTTGCGATTAAACTTTACACATAACATTATGATGCGGATGGCAAGCAAGTGACTTGCCCCAAAAGATAGTCAGTTATGCTTCAGTATCCCAATCTCGAACAAGCGCTAAAATATCACTTTGGTTACGACAGATTCCGCCCTGGACAGAGGCAAATTATCGAAGATGCGCTGCAAAATCGAGATTTACTGGTGGTGATGCCTACGGGTGGCGGTAAATCTCTGTGCTTTCAATTACCTGCATTGCTGAAAAAAGGTTTAACGGTGGTGGTGTCGCCGCTAATTGCTTTGATGCAAGACCAAGTGGAAGGGTTACGAAATAATAATATTAGCGCCACATTCCTCAATAGCAGTCTCAATGCTTATAAAGTGCGATCGCGGGAAGAAGCTATTCTCAACGGTAGGGTAAAATTACTGTATGTCGCTCCAGAACGTCTTCTCAGTGAAAGGTTTCTACCGTTTTTAGATTTAGTCCATCACCAAGTTGGCATTTCTAGCTTTGCCATTGATGAAGCGCACTGTGTCTCGGAGTGGGGACACGATTTTCGCCCAGAGTACCGTCAACTCAAGTCATTACGCAAACGCTACACTAATATACCCACCATCGCCCTCACCGCCACCGCTACAGACCGCGTCCGTGGTGATATTATTCAGCAACTAGGGTTAAAGCAGCCGAGTATCCACATTACCAGCTTTAACCGCCAAAACCTTTATTATGAAGTCCGCGCCAAGACTAAATCTGCTTACGCTGAGTTATTAGAATTAATACGAGAATCAGAAGGTTCTGTCATTGTTTATTGCTTGACTCGTAAAAAAGTTGATGAACTAACTTTTAAATTACAAAATCATAAAATTGCTGCTTTACCCTATCATGCCGGATTAAATGACGAAGAACGCAGCCAAAATCAAACTCGCTTTATCCGAGATGATGTGCGTGTGATTGTCGCTACGATTGCCTTTGGTATGGGAATTAATAAACCAGATGTGCGGTTAGTAGTCCATTTTGATATTCCCCGTAATTTGGAAAGTTACTATCAAGAATCAGGGCGGGCGGGTAGAGATGGTGAATCTTCTCGCTGCTCTATATTTTTTAGTTTTGGTGATATAAAAACTATTGAATGGAGTATTGAGCAAAAAACTGACCCCCAAGAACAGTTGATTGCCAAACAACAATTACGGCAAATGATAGATTATGCCGAGGGGACAGACTGTCGGCGGACAATTCAACTGGGTTATTTTGGGGAAAGGTTTGCGGGGAATTGCGGTAACTGTGACAATTGTCGTTATCCCAAACCAGTGGAAGATTGGACAATTGAAGCGATGAAGTTTTTATCTTGTGTGGCGCGTTGTAAAGAAAGATTTGGGATGCTACACATTATTGATGTGTTGCGGGGAGCAAAAAACCAAAAAATTACCCTCAATCAACATGATCAACTTTCTACCTATGGTATTGGTAAAGATAGAACTGTTGATGAATGGCGAATGTTGGGGCGATCGCTTTTACATCAAGGCTTGCTAGAACAAACCAGCGATGGTTATTCAGTTCTAAAACTCAACGCCTTGAGTTGGGAAGTTATGCGCCGACAACGCACAGTTTCTGTGGCTGTTCCAGTAGCACAAAAAATTACCTGGGAAGAGGGAAATGCAAAAGCAGCAGAGATGGAAATTCTCTTGCAGAAGTTGCGATCGCTGCGTAAAAAACTAGCTGATGAACAGTCTGTGCCACCCTACGTTGTCTTTCCAGATTCTACCCTGAAATTAATGACCCAGGTACAACCAAAAACTCTCACCGAGTTTGGTAAACTTTCTGGCGTCGGTAGTCACAAGCTTTCCCAATATGGTGAAAAATTCCTTGCAGAAATTCGCGCCTACCGTCAAGAACAGGGTGTACTAGATCCACAGGATAATTCTGCATTCTTTCATGGCTTACCTTCTGACACGGAAATTTTGACATTCCAGTTACATCAACAAGGTTTGAGCGTTCATGAAATTGCTCAAAAACGCAATATTCGCCCTACTACAATCATCCGCCACCTGGCAGATTTAATCGAGAAAAATCAGCCTGTAGATTTAAATCAGTTGGTTCCTCTAGAACGCCAACAAAAAATTTGGCAAGTTCTAGAAGTACTTGGTGATATCTCGTTGACACCAATTAAAGAACAACTGGGTGACAGTTACACCTATGATGAAATTCGCCTAGTTAGAGGGAAATGGCGGCGCGAAAATCGTCGGTGATGTCTCTCTAAAAGGGTGAATTTACCCCCGATGAAAGAGACTAGTACCGCCGTGAATTCAAAATTCAAAATGAATAAAGCGCCAGCGTTTCGCTGATTTGGCATGGGTGGTTTCTCTTACAGAGTTTGGCGGGACGGAAACCGACACCGCTAACGCCAGTTGACGCCAGTCCGTACCCTGCGGGAAACCCGCCCAACAGACTGGCTCAACTTTGCGCTATTTTCACCGTGCTGTACTAGAGAAAACTGGGAATTTTCTTGGTTAACTTTTGTGATTACATGCTAAAATCTGGAGGCATACTTCTTTTGTTTTCGGTCTTGTCCGCCAAAATTAAAGACAGTAGCTTGGGCATAGCAACGCAAGCAACAGCGTTGAGTAGGGTTAATAAGACTGCATCTATGAAACTCATAGACCACCTCCTATGTGACGACAATTTTTGACTCTATTTTCTAGTTTTGATCACAAACTGTGTGAGTGACTACATTTAGAGTTTTGAATATCTTTTAATTACTATAAGAAAAGTCAATAGTTGGAAAATAATTTTCCAACTTAAAACTTAAACTCATTCAATGCGTTTAGCTTTAAGCAATTAATGGATTTATGCTGTGAGACTGGGATTTTCAATCCCAGGCTGAAGGTAGGTTTTACCGACTTGTGTATACACAGTAGCCCTCGTAAAGTCAAAATTTCGGCGTTGCTGAGTCAGTGGGATGATTTTTGTCTCATGCAGAAACGCAGCGCAAAGTCGAGCCAGTTACTTGGGCGGGTTTCCCGACTTGTGCAAGCTGGCGTGGAGCGCAGGAGCTTCTCTGAACTTTTCAAGACAGAGGCGCAGAGAGTAAGAGTTTGAGAGATTGAATTTTTAATTTTCATCCCTTCATTCAGCAACGCCAAAATTTCTGGGACAACGTTTCAATTTGGGGAACATTGAGCACAGAAATGAGGACTAAATCTACAGGATTGACTACCAGTCAAAACGTAAGCCGTACAATAGGGAAAACTGGTGATTGGTAATCTGGCTATTTCTGGACTAGAATCCTGTAGCGATGCTTCAGTGGCTTGGGATTTAGGAGCTAAAATCATTGATAAAAGCTTGGGGAAAGTCAGACAAGCGATCGCGTTGATGAAGGTCAGTAATGCAGCATCCTTGAAAACCATAGGTAATCACCGCCTTGACAAATTAGGTGGTCGCTGTTGTGAGCTACAAGCATTATTCATGCCATTGATTACATTACAATCTATTACTTTTAGATTGTACAAATGCATCCTATCATAAGTTTTTGTAAATAGATATTGTTGAATGTCCCAAAATGCTATACCAAGAGGACATTTTGTATCTAGAGGGAGTTTACTGTAACTTACATAGCAAAATCATTGCAAATCAAAGTAAATATTTTAGGTAATGTGTTATGTCAACAACCCAACCTGCCGCTACGGCTTTATCCAATATCACACAGAGAGAACGCGAAGCCTTACAGGGTTTAGCAGATTACACCAAAGTAGATTCACTACCAGAAATTTGGCCATTAGCGGCCCAGCGATTTAGTGATACTGTTGCCCTGCATAACCCCCATGCTCAACCAGAGGTGTTTATTACTTATGCTCAGTTAGCAAAGCAAATTCAACATTTTGCAGCTGGTTTACAGCAATTAGGAGTCCAAGTAGGCGATCGCATTTCCCTGATTGCTGATAATAGTCCTCGGTGGTTCATTGCGGATCAAGGTATTATGACGGCTGGGGCGGTGAATGCGGTACGGAGTGCCCAAGCCGAACGAGAAGAATTACTGTTTATCATCGCTAATAGTGGTAGTACGGTGCTGGTAGTTGAAGATATCAAGACACTGGAAAAACTGCGGAGTAGCCTCAACAATCCACCAATTCAACTAATTGTCTTACTCTCAGATGAAACACCGCCGACAGGAGAAAATCTGCAAGTAGTGAATTTTACTCAGTTAGTCGAAATTGGTAGTAACCATACTTTTGAGCCAGTCAAGCAAAACCGTAACACCTTGGCAACTCTCATTTATACCTCTGGGACAACAGGTAAACCCAAAGGCGTGATGCTTTCTCATGGTAACTTGTTGCACCAAGTAACAACCTTAGGGTCAGTAGTGCAACCACACAAAGGAGATGTGGTCTTAAGCATCCTCCCTACTTGGCACAGCTACGAACGCAGTGGTGAGTATTTCTTACTCTCTCAAGGCTGCACGCAGGTTTATACTAACTTGCGATCGGTCAAACGAGATTTGAAAGAATTCAAACCCCAGTACATGGTGGCTGTACCCCGGCTGTGGGAATCAATTTATGAAGGGGTGCAAAAGCAGTTCCGGGAACAACCAGCCAACAAACAACGCCTAATTAACTTTTTGTTGGGTATGAGTGATGTGTACATCAAAGCACGGCGTACTGCTCAGGGATTGAGCTTAGATCATCTGGAAGCTTCAGCGCTTGAGCGCATAGGAGCCAGGATATTAGCCACGGTGTTGTTCCCCCTCCATGCACTAGGAGAAAAGCTAGTTTATGCTAAAGTCCGGGAAGCAACGGGAGGAAGAATCAAGCATGTAATTAGCGGTGGTGGTGCCCTTCCTCGACACATAGATAGCTTTTTTGAGCAGATTGGGATTAATATTTTGCAGGGTTATGGCTTAACAGAGACTTCTCCTGTGACTAATGCACGGCGTCCTTGGCGCAACCTACTTGGTTCATCCGGGCAACCAATTCCCGGTACAGAAGTTAAAATTGTAGATCCTGAGACAAAGATACCTCTACCAGCTGGCAAGCGGGGCTTAGTATTGCTGAAAGGCCCGCAAATTATGCAAGGCTATTATCAAAATCCCGAAGCGACAGCTAAAGCAATTGACGCCGGAGGTTGGTTTGATAGTGGTGATTTGGGTTGGGTAACGCCACAGAACGACTTAGTGCTGACTGGGAGAGCCAAGGATACGATTGTCTTAAGCAACGGGGAGAATATCGAACCACAACCGATTGAAGATGCGTGTTTGCGATCGCCCTATGTTGATCAAATCATGCTCGTCGGTCAAGATCAGCGTAGTATCGGTGCTCTAATTGTTCCCAATGTTGAAGCCTTGGCAAAATGGGCAGAAGCTCAGAACCTGAGTTTAAATATACAAGATGATAATGTTACCGACGCATCCAGTCAAAAAATAGACCTGGAGAGTAAAATAATCCAGGATTTATTTCGCAAAGAACTGAATCGAGAAGTGCAAAATCGTCCAGGCTACCGAGCGGATGACCGCGTTGGTCCATTCAAACTCATTCCAGAGCCGTTTTCCATTGAAAATGGCTTGATGACACAAACACTGAAAATTCGGCGACATGTTGTCACAGAACGCTATCGCGGTATTATTGACGGCATGTTTGCCTAGTAAATCCACCCGCAAACTATAAGAGTGAACGTGAAATTTTTATGGATGTCTCCAAAGCTCATTTACTGTTGAAGCGCGTTGTTAATGTCAAAGTCATTGTGACTCCTCTGTGGAAAGAGGAAATACAACAGCAATTGCAAGCCCAGATCAATCAAACCGATCAACAACTGCAACAACTAGATGCAGAAGGACAAAGAGCGATTTCCGCCATTCAAAAACAGAGTCTGCAACCACCTGGCCCCCAGACTATCCAACAAATTGACAATATTCAACTCCAAGTCAATCAAAAGAAAAGTGAACTGCTAGAACAAAAAAATCAATTTTTGCAAAACCTTCAGCAAGTCCAGTTTCTCGAATTAGATCAGGAAGTCAACCAATTTCAGATGGAAGGTTTTTTCCGGATAGAAACCGGTGATAACCTCATTAGCAAAACACAGGTCGAAATCGTGCTGCGCGATGGCGTTGTCGAAGAGATTCGCGGCGATATCTAACGTTTGTCAGTTGTCAGATGGACTGTGACAGTCCCTTAAAGGGGATTCTTCATTTTGAATTTTGAATTTTGAATTTTGAATTCCCCGTAGGGGCTGGCTTCTGGGTATACATTGCACCTGGGAGCCAGCCCAGATGATTTGCCAAACAGGTGGTGAACTCACTAAAAGCGATCGCCCAAAGGTAGTCATTTCCACTCGATATTTTATAGCGTCCACTGGCTCATTAGTCTGCTGGACTTGTGTAATTGTGACTAAGGCTTGATTGCGCTGTGGATATACTACCTCTACTTTTCGCGGCCCACGCACCAAAGCAATTTCATCAAAAGCATTCAGAGCCAGGGTAGCTGGATCACTGCCTTGGAGAGTAGAATTAATCCGGCTAAGAGGTATAGTTTTATAGTCAGACCGTTCTGGGTATGCCACAATCTCCTGAGATATTTGGCTTGCTTGTATCTGCGGTGGTAGCTCGCTAGTGTCCTCAAAAATGGTTACTGATGGCTGGTTTTGAGTAATATAAACCCCAGCAGTGGCAAAGCTACTTAGTATCAAAATCAAAAACAGTTTCCACTTTACTGACATAAAATTAAACAAGAATTTCCAGTAGATTAGCTATCAATTTTGAATTTTAAATTGAAGTTTAACCACAAACCCTCTATCTTGTGATTGTGAGCAGCACCGTTGTATTGCTAAAGTAGTGACACAGGTATACAACAATTTTATGTGAACAGCAAATAAACTTATAGTACATGTTGAGAATGACTCCACATATAGACATTGGTATCGCCTTTAGGTTCCTGGGGAGACGCGATTAATCGCGTACAGGGGTCAAGGGTTATTATCCTCATCTTCCCCAATGCCCCATGCCCAAATCTAAAATATAAAATCCAAAACTCTCCAGCCAAGATACAATTCGATCTGGCAAAAGCTGTTAAAGTCCAAAAATTATTGATTCTGAAACCACCCTATGAGCATTCACGAAGTATTTATGCCGGCGCTGAGTTCCACCATGACCGAAGGCAAAATCGTTTCCTGGGTGAAATCGCCAGGGGATAAAGTGGAAAAAGGCGAAACAGTGGTGGTTGTCGAGTCAGACAAGGCAGATATGGATGTAGAATCCTTTTATGAAGGGTATCTGGCTCAGATTTTAGTGCCAGCTGGTGAAAGTACAACCGTGGGGTCAGCGATCGCTTACATTGCAGAAACAGAAGCTGAAATCGCCACCGCTAAGTCTCTCGCCAGTTCTGGTGGCGCTACTACTCCTGCTACCTCCGCTCCTCAACCAATCGCCGCTACCGCTTCAGTGGGCACACCTACCTCAGCTTCACAAAATGGTTCTAACCACCGCGAAGGCAGAGTTGTAGTCTCACCCCGCGCCCGCAAGTTAGCCAAAGAATTAAAAGTTGATTTAAATACACTCAAAGGCAGTGGTCCCTATGGTCGCATCGTTGCTGAAGATGTGGAAGCCGTAGCAAATCAGGGCAAGCAACCCACTGTTAAACCAGTTGCACCAGCCCCATCTACACCAACTATCATCCCGGTTACACCTGCATCTGCGCCAGTACCAGTCGCCACTAATGCCGTACCTGGTCAAATAACGCCCCTCACCACCTTCCAAAATGCTGTGGTGCGGAATATGGTGGCTACCCTATCCGTACCTGTATTCCGTGTGGGTTACACAATTACTACTGATGGGTTAGACAAGCTCTACAAACAAATTAAGTCCAAAGGGGTGACAATGACAGCCCTCCTGGCAAAAGCCGTAGCGGTAACATTACAAAAACACCCATTAATAAACGCCAGTTACTCAGACCAAGGAATTGTCTATCATTCTGACATCAACATTTCTGTAGCTGTAGCTATGGATGATGGCGGATTGATTACACCTGTACTAAAGAATGCAGACTTAGTAGATATTTATTCTCTCTCACGTACTTGGAAGTCTTTGGTAGAGCGGGCTAGGAGCAAACAACTCCAACCTGACGAATACAACAGTGGTACATTTACCTTGTCTAATTTGGGTATGTTTGGTGTCGATACATTTGATGCAATTTTACCACCTGGACAAGGTTCAATTTTAGCGATCGGGGCATCTCGTCCGCAAGTTGTAGCTACGGCTGATGGTCTGTTTGGTGTACGCCAACAAATGCAGGTAAATATTACCTCAGACCACCGGATGATATACGGTGCCCATGCTGCGGCATTCTTGCAGGATTTGGCGCAGTTAATTGAGACAAATCCACAATCTTTGACACTCTAACCAAAAATACTACTTCCACAAAAGTTAACCCTGAGACTTGGAGTTTGTTTAAACCCAAGTCTTTTTTTGAGGTTAAAGAATGACATATTGTAGGGGCGTACCGCTAAAGCGGAACCCTTAGGGTACGGTTGTTCGCTCATATTCGCCCAATTAAACGGGCGGACGAGACGCCCACCCCACAAGAGTTAGTTAAATACTTTTTATTATCATTAAAGTTAGTAAAAATACTGTGTATTTAGTCTTAAATAATACTATACTATCAAGATTATCTCCAATCTTGATAGGGAAAAATGTTCGTACTAAGGACTTTAGTCCTTGATTACTTAAGCACTAAAGTGCTTACTAAAAGCCATATGAAAGGGTGCAGTAAGAGGGTGTATGCCTTATAAGTACAAGGTGTTGTCAATCGACGGCGGCGGTATACGCGGGATTATTCCCGCCATCATTCTAGACGAGATTGAAAAACGTACAGGGAAGCCGATTTGTCAACTGTTTAACCTGATTGCTGGTAGCTCAACTGGGGCTATTCTGGGAGCAGGACTCACTAAGCCACATCCCAACAACAAAAATCGACCTCAGTTTCAGGCTCAAGACTTGATTGATATGTATCGGAAAAATGGCGATCGCATCTTTTTTGAGTCATTCCTCATGCGATCAATTAAAATTGACGACATTATCAGGGCAAAGTATTCTTCTAAAGGCAGAGATGAAGTTTTAACAGAATTTTTTGGAGACACTCTACTACAAGACGCACTGACTGAACTTTTTGTCACCAGCTATGATATTGAGTTGCGGAAGCCCATTTTCTTTGTGAATAATGTGCATAAGCAAACATTAGGCGAGAACTTCCGCAAGCTATGCAAAGGTTATACGATGAAACAAGCAGCAATGGCAACTTCTGCTGCACCAAGTTATTTCAAACCTTACAAAATTGAAACAATCGACCCAACTGATCGCGGTTATTATGCTTTAGTTGATGGTTGCGTCTTTGCCAATAACCCCACGTCTTTGGCAATTATGGAAGCCTTAATATCTTCTCAAAAGCTAGACTCAAAAACACCTCATAAACAACCGCTAACTTTAAATGATATTTTAGTAGTCTCATTGGGTACAGGTTCGCTAACTCGTAAATATCACTACGATCAGGCGGTAAATTGGGGACTGATTCAATGGGTAGAACCATTGGTGAATATTATGTTAGACGCTAACAGTGAATCGATAGCTTGTCAGTTAGAACAATTGCTACCAAAAGCAGATGATATCCCTAAACAATATTATCGCTTTCAAGGCATTCTCTCTGAAGCTAATGACGATATGGATGATGCGAGTCCGGAAAATATTAAGCGACTAGAAAACCTGGCCAGACAAATTATTCAAGAGGGAAATTTAGAATTGAATGAACTATGTGAACAACTTACACAAGGGCAGCAGCAAGAAGAACAGCAAGAGCAAGAATTACTTGTAGAGAGCTAAATCAAGGATGATCATCGTGCCAGATATCTTAACTTGTGAGCTACTAGAAAAAATATAAGTGCATCACACCAAGCACCATCTTCTGTTATCGGTAAAGTTGTATTTCTGATATATATTCTGCCTGACATTGCTGTAAGGATTTGCTGCTTATACTCATCTAGATGTCTAATTTCTTGATCAAGCATTGCTCAATTTTTTCTACATCCTTTGTATCTCACTGCCTTTTGTTTGCATAAATCTAGCTGAAAATAATCAAAGAGTGGGCATTGCCCACCCTACTGAATTTAACCTTTGACACACATAACTTGTTTGAGTGTGGCAACAACTTCCACCAAGTCAGATTGATTCTCCATGACTTGGTCTATCGGTTTGTAAGCACCAGGAATTTCATCTAATACCCCCTCGTCTTTACGACATTCTACACCTTTGGTTTGCTCAATTAAGTCATCAAGTGTGTAGACATTTTTTGCCTTATTTCTCGACAATAAACGTCCCGCACCATGAGAGCAAGAACAGAAACTATGAACATTTCCTTTCCCTCTAACAATGAAAGATTTTGTCCCCATTGAACCAGGAATAATGCCATAGTCTTCAGTTTGAGCGCGGACTGCACCTTTGCGAGTCACATACACATCTTCATCAAAATGCACTTCTTTTTCAGCGTAATTGTGGTGACAATTTACTTGTAGTAAGGGTTTAATTGTCTTACCGCCTACCAAATGTTTTTCCACAATGCTTTTAAAGCGTGCCATCATCACATCGCGGTTGACACGTGCATAATCCTGCGCCCACTGTAAATCGTTCCAGTATGCTTGGAATTCTGATGTACCAGCGACAAAGTAAGCTAAATCTGGGTCGGGTAATTTATTACCTGCCATCTTGGCTAACTCTCTAGCTGTGTGAATGTGGCATTGCGCTAGCTTATTGCCGATGTTACGTGAACCAGAATGTAACATCAGCCAAACTTGGTTCTCTGTATCGAGGCAAACTTCAATAAAGTGATTTCCTCCCCCAAGAGAACCCATTTGTCTCATGGCTTTACCTTGCAGATCTTGTACCCCTCGATGCAAGTCTTTAAAGTCACTCCAGGGTTGCCAGTTGGTGACCGATTTTTCAACGTCTTTATTTTCGTTGAAACCTGTAGGAATTGCGGCTTCAATATCCAAGCGGATTTTTTTCAGCTTACCTTCTAGTTGGTCGGCAGTAAATGGCGTTTTGATTGCACTCATACCGCAACCAATATCTACGCCCACGGCTGCGGGTATAATAGCTTCTTTTGTCGCCAGTACAGAACCGACTAAAGCACCTTTACCTAGATGGACATCTGGCATTAATGCTACATGCTTAAACACAAATGGCAGTGATGCCACATTCTTAGCCATCTTGGTTTCTTCATGTCCAAGAGGATGATTTGCCCAGGATAAGACTGGGGACGGTGTGGCAATTTCTAACTTTTCGTAGGGCATAATGTTTGGGATTTTGGGTTTACGGATTATTACTTAGTTAAATACAGGAAAAATTCTAATTTTTATACTTTATAGTTTATTCTCATGACTTTAGTCCTGGATTTTGAAGCCCTAAGGTGCTTACTACAAATATTTATACTACATTTGTAGTATAAGCAAGCTACGGTTGTCAACTAAAAGAGTTATGCCTGAGACGATCGCTCCAGAGATACGAGTAATATATTAAAATTTGTCAAGAAGATGACTCTGGTTTCAATGACCCATCAACTTAGACCCAATTTTATGACAGAACGCCAAAACACAATCTGGGAACGCTTTTTATCCCCTGTGGTGGGTCTTTTGATTGATGAAGCAGGCTTACAACGCTATGCTCAGAGTGTTGATTGGGAGAAACAGAGCGATCGCTTCCAACGAACTGATGTGACAACTCCTGCATACTATAGTAACTACAAGTTTCGAGGCATTGAGGGTGGATATCTCAACCCCCAAGCGGTGGTTTCCTACGATCCAATTACCCAATATTTACTCGCCCCGAACGAAACCTTAGTACGTCAGGCGCTGATAGATAGCATCAAAGTCCAACCACGGCGCATCCTAGATTTAGGTTGTGGTACAGGTTCCACTACTTTGATGTTAAAGCAGGCTTTCCCTCAAGCAGAGGTTATTGGATTAGACTTATCCCCCTATATGTTGGTCATGGCAGAACATAAAGCCATAAGTGTCGGTTTAGACATCCTTTGGCGACATGGTAATGCAGAGAGAACTGCTTTCCCTGAAGGTTCTTTTGACCTAGTTACGGCTTCTTTGTTATTGCGCGAAGTCCCAACTATAGTATCCCAAGCAATTCTGCAAGAAAGTTTCCGGTTATTAGTAGTGGGTGGACAAGTATTAATTTTAGATGGTAATCAAACAACCCTGCGTCAATTAGAATGGCTCAAGGATGTATTTGACGAAAAGTATTTGCGTGAGTATGCCGTTCTCAACGTGGCGAGGTGTTTAGCTAAAGCCGGGTTTGAAGCAGTGCAAACCCAAGATGTTTGGTGGATACATCAAGTAACTAGCGGTGTCAAACCCATTTCCACAAATATCCGGCAGTATGTACCAACATGGACAGACAACACAATAGATAATAATGGTTTGGAGGGACTTGGTTCCCCAGCTTTTGGTGTAAAAAGGGCATGAGTTTAAAGGCAATTTTGTTTGATTTTAACGGTGTCATCATTAATGATGAACCAATTCACCAGCAACTCATAGAGCAAATACTGCTGGAAGAAAATCTGGTACTCAAACGAGGAGAGTATCAGCAAGTTTGTTTGGGACGTAGCGATCGCTCTGGTTTGCGTGATTTACTTATAAGTCGTGGTCGTGTTGTGAGTGAAGTCTACTTAACTCAGTTGCTAAACCGCAAAGCTCAAGGGTACGCTCTAGAACTAGAGAAAATCGAAAAACTGCCTTTATATCCAGGTTTGGAAGATGTGATATTTCAGATGAGATCGCGCCATCTCAAACTAGGGTTAGTGAGTGATGCAATTCGTCAAGAAGTAGACATAGTAGTCAATCGCGCTAACCTAGCCGAGTATTTTCAAGTTGTAGTAGCTGGTGATGATATCAAAACCACTAAGCCAGAACCCGATGGTTATCTGTTGGCTGTAGAACGCCTGAATCAGGAATATCCCGACTTAAATCTGCAACCCCACGAGTGTCTGGCGATTGAAGATACCCCAGCAGGTATCGCCGCCGCCAAGCGATTGCAGATGCAAGTAGTAGGGGTAGCTAATACCTATCCATTTCACATGCTCCAACGTTGCTGTAACTGGACTGTGGATTATCTCCATGATTTGGAGCTAGAACGGATACAGGAAGTTTATTCTCAAAAAGAGTTACAGCCTACGGTCGTTGAATAATATAATGGTAGATGGTGGAAACACGTCTAAGTTATTAGTCATTGGGGTGAAACCAAAAGCGGTTTTACTACCTGTGAAGAACTATGGGGAATTAGCTCAGTTGGTAGAGTGCTGCGATCGCACCGCAGAGGTCAGGGGTTCGAGTCTCCTATTCTCCATTTAACCAAAATCTATGAAGCAAGAGTGTTTAGCATTCACTCAGCTATGCCTTCAGCGAGAGCGATCGCTAAGTGCCCTGGTACAAACAATTCCAAGATATTCTACTTGTAGAACACTACTATTAACCAGTGGTGAGAGTTAACGGCCAGCCAGTTGAACGAGGACAGCGACAGATGAGTTTGCTGCTGGATGCCTTCATTGTGGAATATTTTGAGGCAAGGGCGGGTGAATAGGGAGTGCAAGGAGCGCAGCGCTCAAGATTGCGATCGCGTAGCGGCTCCAAAGGAGCTTCGCTGCGGTGATTATGCTCAGATGAAAGCTTGTGCGGATATGTGCCGTCGCTGTGCTGAATTTTGTCGGCGAATGTCAATGGCAATGGAAACGTTGGCTGCTGTAATCCAGTAGTCAGCGAGTGCAAAACCACTATGCATACATAGTAATTGAATTTTGGGCGTTGCTGGGTGCGGAAATTAAACAAGCGATCGCTTTTTCCTAATTACGAATTATTAATTACCTATTACAAATTTGTATAAATTATTTTATTATATCTACCACGCCTTGAGCAGCTTCTTTAGTAGCAATGGATTCTTTACAGTTTTGTGCTGAGACTTTGGCAGCTTATGGAGCTAGCGAGTCAGAAATTCAGGAATTGCTGATCTACAATCAGAACGTCTTTGATCGCCCTCTGCTAGAGGATCTGTACCAACCGCAATCCGAGCCATATCTTGCTACCTGGGAACAATATGCTCAAGAATCCGCCACCGTTGGGGCTTATGCAACTTTAAAATCTTATTTAGTTCAGTTACAGTTTCCCATTCTGGCTGGGATCAGCGAAACGGCAGATTATCGAGCCGCAACTCGCAAAGGTCATTCAACCGAAGAGATGAAGACTGCCACGGGGTTAGTTTTGCTAGAACCCGAACAACTGCAACTATATATATATCCTACTTTGGCTGGTGCAATTCCCGTCATAGTTGCAGGCAACCGCGCTGATTTTGTCAGCTTAATCCAAGCACTAACTAAACGCAACGAACCCCAGTTCGTCCCCGACTCAATGGGATCTTGCATTGTTGCAGGATATAACAACTGGCATCGAGTGCATCAATATCAACAACAATGGCTTGACAAAAATCAAAATCAATGTAATAACACAGATTGGGCAGTCGAGTGGCAACGGTTGATTCAGCGTCCAGAACTGTATCGGGATCGGTTTATCTTGCTCAGTCGGGGAGCATATAGCAATGTTACCGCTACCGAATTAGGACTCGACGAACAACAATGGCTGGAACTCTCTTTTAAAATTCGCTTAGAACATGAATGCACCCATTATGTTACACGCCGTTGGTTCGGCTCGATGCGAAATAACATTCTTGACGAGTTAATTGCAGATTATCGCGGGATTGTGAGTGCAATCGGCGATTATCGGGCAGACTGGTTTTTACATTTTGCTGGGTTAGAGGGGTTTCCAGCCTACCGTCAAGGGGGAAGACTAGAAAATTATCGGGGTGAGCCACCACTTTCAGAAGCAGCGTTTAAAGTCCTACAAGGACTGGTAAAAACTGCTGCTGAAAATCTAGAGAAGTTTGAGCGAAAATATAGCCAATCAGTAAAAAAGAGTCACCCAGAAATGGCGATTTTAATAGCTTTGACAACACTGAGGCTCGAAGAATTAGCCTCTGAGCAAGCAGTATCTTTAATAGAAGCAGCCGTTAATTATTATCAAAAAATTATTACATTAACCCGTAACCCTGATAAGCTGTAGGACATCTAGTATTACTACGCGGAATTCAAGATTCAAAATATCCTAGGGCTTTGCGTCTACAAAATTCAAAAACCTTGTATATCAGAGCTTTGAAAGATTAAGAATAGTAGTTTTATTTATGCAGTCGCTATTTCTGTTCATTGGTAATATACTGCAAATCCAGCAACATAGGAGGTAGCCTTAGCTACGTAAGACATGCAAAAAATATGTAGAATACGGGACTAATCAAAAGTTTGCCGATGAAATAGGTGAAATTATGACAGATACTTTTCTCAAACAGTTAAGTAATAGTGATATTCAATGGCTTAAACAAAATGGACAGTCACAGAAAATTCAGGCAGGAGATGTCTTGATTGAACAAGCGCGATCGCCTAATTTTTTCTATCTGCTACTGGGTGGCGAACTGACAGCTACCATCAGTCAAAACCAAGGTGGCAGGTTGGGGCGTGCTTTTGCCGCACTAGAAGACGAGCAAGATTTAGAGCAAGAAATCGCCCGCTTTGCTCCTGGAGATGTCTTAGGAAAGATGCCTGTTGTGGAACTCACCCCAGCAGCGCTGACTATTAAAGCCACAGAAAATTCAGCTTTGTTGGCTGTGCCCTATGAGGCACTGACTGAAAAAATAGAAGAGGATTTCGGTTTTGCGTCTCGATTTTATCGAGCGATCGCCACTTTACTCTCAGAGCGTTTCTGGAGGCTCGTACAACACTTTTTGCGACCGAAAACCGGACAACTTCCACCACTGCAAGATGTACCCCTAATTTTTGGTGAACTCAGCGACAGCGATGTGGACTGGATGCTGGGCGTTGGTAGATTGGAAGAAATCCCCGCAGACTCAGTTCTCATCCGGACTGGTGAGCAAATCGAAAATCTCTATGTCGTATTGCAAGGGACACTTGCAGTCTTCGTTAAAGAAGAACAACAGAATCGCCTGGCCAACCTCTTCGCCGCCTTAGAAAGCAATGAAGAAAACGATCAATCCATAGAAAGAGAGATCGTCCGCCTCTACCGGGGGGAAATTGTCGGCGAAGCAGTCACATTAGATAACCCCACATCAACCTATACCTTGAGAGCATTAGAAAAATCTATTTTGCTGAAAATTCCCCAACAGCAACTACTGCTCAAGTTACAACAGGATGTAGGTACAGCAGCTCGCTTCTACCGCGTCGTTGCCATGCTACTTTCTGGGAGATTGCAAGGGCTGATTAGCCGCTTGGGATACGGACGCAGTAGCTACCAAATCGGGCAAAGTCTAGAACTAGACGCAAACTACGAAGATGAAATAGATCTCGATACGATGGATAATCTCACCCTCGGCGGAGCGAGATTTGACTGGATGCTCAAACGATTAAAAGTTTAGCTAGGTTTAGCTAGCGATCGTAGACACCATAATAAAGTTGTCATTCTTCATCTTGAAATTACTCTCCATGCCAATCAAGCAATATTAATTGATTGATTTACATTTGACGTAATTTGAGAGTTAAATCTGGCTGCAACAAAATAACTTCCACACTCTTGAAAATCGAACAAAAAGATACTGTTTTTGTTAATTTAGGGAATTGTTTGTGTCACGTCACTCAGTCATTTAAGATTTATTCTAATAAATACTTGATAGTGTGATTTTTGACCTAAATTTTACAAGTAAGCAAAATTATTCGATCCAAAACATCGATTCTTTTTCTAACTGCATTAATCAAGCTTTTTATCAATCGTGCATGTACCACTATAAATTACGTTTGCCCTGGTTATTATGTCAGACTCATCCAAAAAACTATTTCGAGAAGAATCCTTAGAACGCCTATCCTCGCCGGAACGCCTCGACCAGTTGATGAATGTGGTCAATCCTAGAGCTTGGGTACCCCTAGCTGGATTAGGATCTTTAGTCGCAGTGGGCGCAGTTTGGAGCGTGGTTGGTCGGCTCCCTCTCACCGTTAGCGGACAAGGCGTTTTGCTTTATCCTCGTGGCGTCATCCAATTGCAATCACCAAGCGAGGGAACAGTAGTCAAGCTGAATATTAAATCTGGAGATGAGGTGAAAAAAGGACAGATCATCGGCCTAATCAGTCAACCCTCCTTAGAACAGCAACTCCAGCAGGAAAAGCGAAAACTGGTAGGATTCTTAACACAAGCACAAGAAAGCAATTTACTCCGCAAGAAAAGACTAGCTTCAGAAAGAGAAAATCTCGCCAAACAAAAAGCCGGGATCGAAGCTAGTTTGCGGCGAGAGGCTATTGTCCCGGTTTTGCGTCAAAAAAATCTCAGTTTACTCGCCCAAAATCGTAGTGTCATTGAAAAAAGATTAAGTAGTGATCAAAGAACTTTACCGAGTCTGCGTCAAAGAAGTCTCGTGACCATTGAGCAAAAAAGCGAAGCTCTCAAAAAACGCTTAGAACAAATCAATAAAATGCTACCAGAACTAGAAACACAGCTGGAAGCACGGCGTAAGTTGTATGAGGAAAAAATCGTCAGTGCCGATGTGATGTTAAGTGCTCAAAGAGAGTACTTCGACAGCGTAGCCCAACTCTCCACCATCGAATCCCAACAGAAAGAGCTAGAACTTGAGCAAGCAAGTACAGAACGGCAGTATTTAGACAGTATTAACCAAGCTAACGAACTCAACGTCAGACTGCAAGACATTCAAGTACAACAAGTTGATATTCAACGCCAATACCAGCAAAGTCTCAACACACTTGATGAACTAAACACCAAACTGCAAGACGTTAACAGTCAACTGGCGAGGTTAGCGCAAGAAGAATTAGAAGCAAATATTAATATCAATAATAATATTGACGAAGTCAGACGCAGAATAGCCCAACTAGAGCGAGAAATAGAACTAAAAAGCCAAATTATTAGCGATTACGATGGCAAAGTCATCGAATTAGCTGTTGTACCAGGGCAGATAGTCTCTGGAGGAGCTCGTCTAGGATCAGTTAATGTCAAAGGTACCGATGCCAAACTGATGACCGTTATCTACTTTGCCGATAAAGACGGCAAACAAATTAAATCGGGAATGGAAGTCCAAGTCACCCCCAGTTTAGTCAAGCGAGAACGATTTGGTGGCGTGATTGGCAAAATTCAAAATGTGACACCCTTCCCAGTGACATTGCAAGATATGTCAACCGTCATTGGTAACCAAAATCTTGCCGAAAGTTTAGCAGGAAATCTCGCGTCTAGTGGCGGAGGAGCTCCCGTGCAAGTATTTGCCGAACTAGAGACAGCCAATACCAAAAGTGGCTACAAATGGTCTTCCTCCAGCGGCCCCGACATCCAACTTACCTCAGGAACTAGTGTACAGGTTCGCGTCAAATTGGGAGAGGTCGCTCCCATTTCTTACGTTATTCCCATCTTGAAGTCAGTTACAGGTATTTATTAGGAAACTATGCCGATAGCATTTATTTCCAAGTTTCTCAAACCCAGCCATCCTGGCCGAGTGCGGACTCCCACCTTACTGCAAATGGAAGCGGTAGAATGCGGGGCTGCCGCACTAGGTATTATCTTGGGTTATTACGGTCGGATTGTTCCCCTAACGGAATTGCGAAGCGAGTGTGGTGTATCGAGGGATGGTAGTAAAGCTTCTAACGTCCTGAAAGCAGCTCGACTGTATGGTTTGAATGCTAAAGGGTTTAAAAAATCTTTAGAAGATGTGCAAACGATTAAACCCCCTTTCATTGTGTTTTGGAACTTCAACCACTTTTTGGTGGTTGAAGGATTCACTGATAAAACCGTCTATCTCAACGACCCAGGAACAGGCCCAAGGACAGTTTCCTTTGACGAATTCGACCAAGCATTCACGGGTGTAGTCCTGCTGATGGAACCAGGGACGGAGTTTAAAAAAGGAGGCAAAAAAAAGGGGATTCTGACTGCATTGCTCTCCCGCTTAGAAAACTCGCGCCAAGCGATTATTTTCTGCTTAGTTGCGGGACTACTGCTGACGATTCCTCGCTTGGCAGTACCAGCTTTTACGCAAATATTTATCGATGAAGTTTTGGTAGAAAACCGCACTGACTGGTTGCGTCCCCTGCTGTTGGGGATGGTAATGGTGGCGTTACTGAGAGGGTTGCTAGCTCGTTTGCGGCTGACTTATCTAAGGCGCTTGTTGCTGAAGCTGTCAGTTTCTATGTCGGGACAGTTTCTGTGGCACACAATCCGCTTGCCAGTTGGGTTTTATGCTCAACGCTTTGCCGGAGAAATTAGCAGTCGCGCTCAACTCAACAATAAAGTGGCCGAGGTACTTTCAGGGCGATTAGCAACCACAGCGATCGACTCGATCATGATGGTTTTTTATGCCCTGATCATGTTGTTCTACGACCCTGTGTTAACTTTAATTGCCATTCTCTTCGCTGCCGCCAACTTCGTGGCCTTACAGTCCCTATCACGTAACCGAGTGGATGCCAATATTAGGCTATCTCAAGAAACAGGCAAAGTAGCTGGGGTGGCGATTAGCGGCATTCAAACCATCGAAACTGTGAAAGCAAGTGGTTTAGAGTCAGACTTATTTTCTAAGTTTGCTGGATACTATGCCAAAAGCATCAACGCCCAACAGGAATTAGAACTACCGACTCGATTGTTGGGAACTTTACCCACAGTATTGACTTCTTTGGCAGTGACCTCAATTTTAGTAGTCGGTGGATTTCGAGTCATGGCAGGCACCTTGAGTATTGGGGGATTGATTGCTTACCAAGCCCTGACTCAAGAATTTCTCAAGCCTGTGAATGACTTGGTGAATTTCGGGAGTACCCTACAAGAGTTAGAAGCAGATTTAAATCGCTTGGACGATGTGTTGGAAAACCCAGTCGATCCGGAAGCGCAACGACAAGTCAATCAAGATAACACTCGCCTAGAAATCTACACCCAAGATTCCTTTAAATTGCAAGGATACATAGAGTTACAGGCACTTTCCTTTGGCTACAATCGCCTCGGTGATCCCCTAATTCAAGATTTAAGTTTGACATTAAAACCCGGTCAGAGAGTCGCTCTAGTTGGTGGTAGCGGTTCTGGGAAATCTACTGTGGCAAAGTTGCTCACCGGACTCTACGAACCTTGGTCTGGTGAAATCCTCCTGGATGGCCTTCCCCGCCATCAAATACCCCGCCCCGTGCTCGCCAGTTCTTTAGCGATGGTAGAGCAGGAAATCTTTTTGTTTGCCGGTACTGTGCGTGAAAATCTTACCCTTTGGGACCCAACTGTACCGGAGGCTGACATTGTTAAGGCTTGTGAGGATGCTGCCATCCACGATCTGATTCTAAATATGCCTGGGGGCTATAGTTGCCAACTTAATGAAGGCGGCAGTAATTTAAGTGGAGGACAGCGCCAGCGCTTAGAAATTGCCAGGGCTTTGGTGAGAAATCCGGCTGTATTAGTTCTGGATGAAGCAACCAGCGCTCTTGATGCGGAAACCGAGCTAATTATTGACAGAAATCTCCGTCGGCGCGGTTGTTCTTGCGTTGTCGTTGCCCACCGACTCAGTACTATCCGAGATTGTGATGAAATCATCGTCCTGTCACGGGGGAAGGTAGCACAGCGAGGCACCCACGAACAGTTACGCAGCCGCCCTGGAGTTTATACCCGCTTAGTTGGCACTCAAGAAGGATAAGCTATGACTATTGCTCACCAAGGACGCATCATTAAAGGTAACGAACCGTTGCTCTTGAATGACCCCCAGACCATCTGGATAGTGAAATCAGGTTCTCTGGTATTACATAGCATCTTAGTGGACAACAAAGAGCTAAAAGGCAATCGCCGCTTTCTATTTAACGTCTGTGCTGGCGAAGCCTTGTTTGGAGCCACTTTAGCGCCAACTGCCAGAAAAGACGAATTCCGAGGCATTTTGGCAGTAGCCCTGGAAGAAACCGAATTACTAGAATTGACGTTGGAGGATTTAGTCAAGGAAGTTCAAGATCAGAACTTGGAAGCGATCGCCCTGATGGAAGGTTGGCTGCATCATTTGGGAGAATGGTTCGCAGCACAGATCACACCAACCGACAGCCCCAAGAATGTCAAAGAAGAGAAAAAAGAGCAGTATTTAGAATTACTAAAAGATGAAACCCTTGTCCCACCACGGCCTGTGGGTGAACAGCCTGTAGGAAAAATAGTGACTTGGGTCGGTGTGCGACAGGGTATCACTCGCTGGCGGGGAATCACAGACCTCAAATTAGATAACACGTCCCCACGCATACCGTTGGTTCTCGGTACCTGGTTGGAGGCGGAAAATTCCGTTGAAATATATAAAACTACTACCCAAGAGTTAGAAAACGCCGAACAGATCCCCGCCAGTTTTGCTCAGTTACACAATTACTTTTTTCACTACTTTAATCTTCTACAAGAGCAGCAAATCGAGTCGGAATTTCGCCGCTTCCAGGAAAGACAACACATCAACCGTCAGACGATTCAAACCTCGATGGGAGAGCTAGCCTCGGTATTGGACTCCCAAGAAACAGAATTTGTCGCTGAAGGGACTCCCTTGCTAATTGCGGCTGGGGCCGTGGGTAGAGCAATGGGAATCACCATTGTGCCACCAGCCCAATCAGAGGACTTTGATCGTGTCAAAGACCCTGTAGAGGTAATTGCCAGAGCTTCTCAATGTCAAAGTCGTCGAGTTTTGTTGAGCGGTGACTGGTGGCAACAGGAACATGGCCCGATGTTAGGCTACACCAAAGCTAACCAGCCAGTGGCTTTATTGCCAGAGCAAGGGTCTCGTTATTCACTCTTTGATCCAGAATCTTTGACCCGCACAATTGTTGATGCCGAGGCGATCGCTAATCTGAAGCCAGAAGCCTACGTCTTCTATCGGCCTTTACCCCCATTCGTCACCAACGCGTTGGAGATTTTCCGTTTTGGCATTAAGGGCTATGAAAAAGATGTGGCATTAATCATCATTTTGGGGATTTTGGCATCGCTACTGGGCATGGTAACTCCCCAAGCAACTGCCATCTTAGTCAATGATGCCATTCCCGATAGCGATCGCTCTTTGTTATCCCAACTGGGACTAGCTTTATTTGCGGCAGCTTTCGGACAAGCTACCTTTCAATTAGCACAGCAGATTATTACCTTGAGAGTGGAAAATGCTGCTGATGCCTCTTTACAACCAGCAGTTTGGGACAGAATACTCAAATTAAGTCCGGGATTTTTCCGTAACTATGCCTCTGGTGATTTGGTAAATCGGCTGCTGGTAGTTACTCAAATTCGTAGTCAGTTGAGTGGCTCTACCCAACGCACCCTCTTAACTGGTGCTTTTGCTCTTCTTAACCTGGTACTGATGATCGTCTATAGCTGGCAACTGGCACTTGTCGGTGTTGGCTTAACAGTTTTAGTAATAATTGTCACTATTCTGTCTAGTCGGCTGTTAGTCCAAAAACAACGTATACAAGAAGAATTAGATGGAGATATTAACGGACTAACTGTAGAACTCATTGAGGGTGTAGCCAAGTTGCGCGTCGCCGCAGCCGAGGAACGGGCCTTTGCCGCTTGGGCGAAAAAGTACAGCCGACGCTCAAAGTTACAATCGGGAATCAAACGCATTGATGATAGCCTGACAGTTTTTAACGAAGCACTTCCCGCGATCAGTTCCGTACTGATATTCTGGTTTGCAATTTTATTCATTCAGATGGGGGCTACTCAGAAAACTGCCACTGGACTCTCACCAGGGATATTTCTGGCGTTTAATGCAGCTTTTTCTGTCTTTATTGGCGGTGCGATCGAGATTAGCAACACTTTGAGTGAGATTTTGGAAATATTTCCCCTGTGGGAACGGGCAAAACCGATCGTCCAATCAGAGCTAGAATCAGATCCAAATAAGGCAGATCCAGGACGATTGACAGGAAGGATTTCTTTAGAACACATCACTTTCCGTTATCGAGAAGACGGCCCCCTTACCCTTGATGATGTCACCATCCATGCCGAACCGGGAGAATTTGTGGCTATAGTAGGACCGAGTGGTAGCGGTAAATCTACAGTGTTTCGCTTGTTGTTGGGCTTTGAGACGCCGTTAAGCGGAACGGTGTACTATGACGGACAAGACCTAGCCGGACTAGATGTGCAAGCGATGCGGCGACAATTAGGTGTAGTACTGCAAAATGTCCGTATTTCTTCCTCACCGATTTTTGACAGCATTGCTGCTGGGGCTTTAGTCACCTTAGATGAAGCTTGGGAAGCCGCCCGCATGGCAGGATTTGACGCAGATATCAAGGCCATGCCTATGGGAATGCATACAGTAGTTAGTGAAGGGGGCACTAACCTTTCTGGTGGACAAAGACAACGATTGTTAATTGCCCGTGCCCTGGTTCTCAGACCCAAAATTCTCTTGATGGATGAGGCGACTAGCGCCCTGGATAATCAAACTCAAGCGATTGTCACTGAAAGTTTAGATAAATTAAATGCGACTCGCATCGTCGTCGCCCATCGTCTCAGCACAATTCGCCACGCCGATCGCATTTATGTAGTCGAAGCAGGGCGCGTCATGCAGGTGGGGAATTATGATCAGTTGGTCAAGGAAGATGGATTATTTGCTCGCTTGGTAGCCCGACAGTTGGATTAGGGTCAAGAGTTACCACCTGCTCTCCCATCAAAATTAGAGAATTTTGAAATTTGAATTGATTCATACCCATTTTTCAAAAACAGTCATATCTACCGGGGGCTAGGATATTCTGGGGGTCAAGATGCTGTTTGAGATGACGCATAAATTCGCCATAATCGTCGTTTCCTGAGGGTAAAGCATTCATCGATTGGATGCCTAGGCGATCAGGAATATATCCAGCTTGCAGTAATAACTCTAGCAAGCGATCATGACAGGCGATCGCCTTTTCATCCTCACCAGCCACTTGTCGGTCATACATAATGGCAACAAACATGCGAATACTTCTACCTGAGATGCAGACCATCCCCAAATTTGGCTCAAACTGATAAAGTTTAATGGTGGATATGATCATTTCTAAAGCTTCGACTATTTGTTTACCATCAAAAGGAAACAGTGGACAAAGCCAGATTACCCCACAGCTATCACGATCGGGATTAATATCTGTGGGAATTGGCGTTTGCTTACGCCAATAGGTACTCCTAGTATTTTCGTCATGGGGTGCGCCAAATCCCTGTGTTTCTTGTTCTGTCTCACTGAAAACCAGTTGCTGAACTTGATCATCCAAAACTGCTGTAACTATTTGGCGTTGTGCTAGACCTTCGGCTTCACTGCTAGCAAATAATGAACCATTGGCAAACCAAGGTTCTGTTCCTTTCAATTCTTTTAAAGACAAAGGGGTTTTACCCTGAGTTATTTTCCAAGGGAATCGCCCCTGTTTGGCAATAACTTTGTAACAATTCCAGATGGACAAACAAGTATCTCTGATCGTTCCTTGCAGTATTAAAGTTTGGACGCGATCAAGTAAAGCTTCCAGACCTGCATTTTCTTCAATCGTACAGCTAAAAGTCTGGTAGTAAGTAGGGATAGGTAACAACCACACTGTCATTTGGGTGACAATCCCCAAGTTGGATTGGGTGAAAATTCCGTCCAAATAAGGGCCTACTCCCCAACGGGCAACGTGAGTTGTTTTGGTATTAGTAAAGCGACTAAATCCCGTATGGATGCATTCTCCCGTTGGTAAGACGACTTCTAGTCCACACACATAAGCAAAGCGATCTCCATAGGGACCAAAACCATCCCCTCTTTCTAAGGTGTTACCAATAACGCTAGCCTCCGGCGACCCACCAATGACGGAAACAAATAAATTCGACTTCACTGCCTGGAGATATTCATAGACTTGACGGAAAGTGACGCCTGGTTCTACTGTGATGTAGGCTAACTTTTCGTTATAGTCCACAATTTGATTTAGCCTACCTAAATCAATAATCACGCTATGATCTTGGGGTGGCACTCTCGAACCTAAGCCCCAGTTCTTACCACCACTAATGGGATAAATTGGAGTGTGGTATTGATTGGCAATCTTAACGCATTCTTGAACCTGCAAGCGATCGCTTGGTCGAATTATTGCCAGTACTCGCTGCTGAGTTGCAAAAGTTGCAGTTGCAGCAGCCTCAGTAATCTCTTTTTGGGTGAATAAATTTTCTGATCCGACAATCTTTTCCCAAGCTTCCAGTACTTCCATTAATTTCTGATTTTGAGTTAGTTCACAAACAAATTTTTCAACATATCTCGCTGATGAATATCTTTGAGATAATCGACATGATTGGGCAAATAGTTTGTCAATTGTTGCGAATAATTTTTTAAATTAGCAAACATCTGTGCAGATAACTCCTGTTGATGTGCCACAATCGGCAAAGCTTTCTCAGGTAAATACCCCATCCCTGCTAAAATACAGATATAAGAATAATCACCAAACACTGGCTTAGATACTGCTGCAAAGTTGTGGTTAGGCCACATTAATCGCCATTTTTCTAATCGATATTGTAATGAATCAGGAATACGGGAGTGATATTTATGAGTTTGCCAAAATGGGGTATCTTCTCTTTGGGTTAAACAATAATGGAGGACAATAAAATCGTGGATATCTTCATACAATTGCTGAATTGTCCAATTGTAATTTTCCCGGAGCATTGGATCAAATTGTTTATCAGGAAAATTTTGGAGTAAATAATACAGTCCCGCCTCAATCAAATAAAGACCGGTTGATTCTAAAGGTTCAATAAATCCACTACTTAAACCAATACTGACACAATTTTTTACCCAAGTATGGCGAGTTTTGCCTACCCTCATTTGTATATGTCGGGCTGGAGTATTGTATTCTTGCAAGTGTTGGCGTAACTCCATCTCTGCCTGTTCAGGGGAAATAAAAACACTTGAATACACGTAACCATTGCCACTTCTTTCGACAAGCGGTGTATTCCATGCCCATCCCGCACTTAGGGCTGTGGAGGTTGTGTAAGGATTAATACCTCCACTCTGTTCGTTATATCTATCTCCATTTTCATAGAATACTGGTAAAGCCACAGCGCGATCGCACAATAAGTGATCACTATAAGAAATGAAAGGTTCTTGCAATGCTTGATTTATTAGTCTGCCACGAAAACCCGAACAATCAATAAATAAATCTCCGGCAATTGCGCCGTGATTTTCTGTCATTAAATGAAGAATCGAACCATCCTCAGCAAAATCAACATCTAAAACGTTATCGACAATTTGTATTATTCTCTCTGACTTGCCCTTTTGTTTCAAATAGGTAGCCAACAATCCCGCATCCAGATGATAGCCATAACTATCTAGTGGGACGCGAGGGTCGCTATGTCTGATTGGCTTGGGTGATTTTTTAATTTCGCACAACGTGACTGCTGCAAAACAACTAGCATCAAATTCAGCAGAATTTCCTTGCAATTTACTTTGCAGCCAAGAGTGAAATAACGGTATAGATAGACCGTTAGTTTCTGGTAATCTAGTCAAAGGATGCCAATACACATCTTTCCCAGGTAACCCAGACCAATCCACGAATTTAATGGCATTTTTAAAAGTAGCATTACATTTAACTAAGAATTCACTTTCCGGAATCCCCAATAATTTCAACGTGTCGGGAAAGGTATGAATCGTGGCTTCTCCGACACCAATTGTTTCAATATCGGCAGACTCTATTAAAGTAATCTGACAAGGACTGCCTTTGCCATTATTCAGGATTTTATTTAAATATGTTGCTGATAGCCAACCTGCCGAACCACCACCAAGAATAACTATTGTTTGGATTTGCTGAGTATTTTGTAGTGTCATAGTTTAGATGCCAATATTAACAGCAATACAAATTCTTTCCTCTTCAGATTGATTAGGATGAACGTAATGGTTGAGATAAGCAGGAAATAAAAGTAATAAATCTTGGCTAGGAGCATAGGCATAGCGATCGCTAGTATAAATACTACTTTTATTAAGTAACTGATATGGGGTGGTCAAGCCTTGTTCTGGTACTGGATTGAGAAACACAATTTCTCCTGATTTTTCGCAAGCTTGCAAATAATAAACCCCACTAAAAAAAGCGTTAGGATGATTATGAATAACGTTATATCCTCCGGTAGGGTTGACATTAATCCAAGCTTTTTTGACCAATAAATTGTGTCGGTATTTAGCATCAATTTGATAATCTTTACAGATGAATTCGCTAAATATTTGCAAAATCACATCAAACAATTTTTTAAATAGCGCCTGATTATTTATATCATCTTGACTTTGAAATGCATCTCTAGTGCTACGATATTCAGGGTAAATTCCTGTGTTTGCGTACAAATTATGACTTTCTTGAATTAGTTCCGCAATATAACTCTCTGTTAAATTGAGTCTAAATCCATATATAGGAGTAAAGAAAAGACGATCTTGAAACTTGCGTTCAAATGCCATATTTACTGCTGCTCATAAATGTTGAAAAACCCGTCCACACTTAAGTTAGCATGGACGCGATCGCTATCACCAGATAAATCAATTTCTGAAATTTAGCAACTACAAACTGGTTTATTCCGTTTCACAAGATTTTCAGCACCAGAAACATGATCTTCATAAGCCTGTGCTACGTTTGC
Source organism: Goleter apudmare HA4340-LM2 (assembly GCA_019359495.1). Lineage (GTDB taxonomy): Bacteria > Cyanobacteriota > Cyanobacteriia > Cyanobacteriales > Nostocaceae > Goleter > Goleter apudmare. The sequence continues at coordinate 11,307 of JAHHHF010000006.1, read as the reverse complement.
ACGGAAACGACTAGCAAAACCATCACAATAATTATTATGAAAATTGCCAGTGTGATTCATTGCCAAAACCGCACACCCACCGCCACAATAAAGAGCATAAGGACATTTCCGACAGGTGGGGTTAGTAACTACTGAACGATTGCGCCAGGTTTGATTCAATTCTTCGTTCAAAATTACTTGATTATTTTCAGTTATCTGACCAATCCGGATTTTCTGATCACCAGTTTTCTCCCAACAAGCATAGATATCACCAAAGGGATCGAACACATACATTTTTCTATGTGCCTGACAAAAACTTGCTTTAAAAGGAGGCAAAGATTTTTTCTTTTGTAATGGATCTTTATATTGTGCGAATATCTGTCTAATCGTGTCAGGTAAAGCATCATCAGGAGGTAAAATTACTTCCATACTTGGATATTCCTGACGCATGTCTTTTAAAGCCTTCTGCAAATGCCAGGAATTAAAGGTTGTCTTGACATCTGTTTTTTCATTAGATGCATGTATTGGTGCTGTATAGGTAGCAAACTTTTCGTAGCGGTGCCAACCTCTAGCTATAATTTCATCAGCTAAATCAGGCAATTGTTGAATATTATTGCGGTCGATATTCATCCGTACACTCACTTGCACGCCCAAATCCAACGCCATTGTGATGTTATCAGCAATCTTGTCAAAAGAACCACTACCGTCAGCATAAATGCGGCGCTTGTCATGTTCGATTGTGGGCCCATCGAGGGTAATTTGCACAGCTGAAATTTTCTCAGATCCGAGTAAATCTTTATAGGCGTGTAACTCAGTCCCATTACTAATGGCATCAAAGTGCGCCTGACCAAGGGATGATGCCCGATTGATGATATATTTAATAATTGAGTGGTTTTCTGCTAATAAGGGTTCTCCACCAAAAAAGGTAATCCCACGAGAAACATCTGCATTTGCAGGAACTCCATGACCGGCCTCAATTTGAGGCATAGCTGCAAAAATCCTGTCTGCAATCTCTGGCTGCATGATTTGCAACAAGTGTTTAAAAGCAGGGTTAGTCCGCATGTGATCTTGAAAACAATAGGAACACCGCAGATTACAGCTATAAGTGGGCATGATGATATAGACTGGCATCAATAAACTTTCAATCTGATGCACTTTTGTTGCCATCTTCACGAAAAATATCTCTTCTTCTTCCACTGTCATTTCAGTCAAATAACCCCGGCGTTTCAATGAATCAATAGTTGCTTGTGAAGGTGCAACAAAATCTGATTCAACGGGAGGTTCTGAAACCCATTCTCCGTACAGAGGTTTGGGACGATGCGTGGTTTGAGCAGAACGTAAATAGCTTACTATCTGTCGTTTAACTTTATCAAAAGCACCAGAATAACCGTGTACGAGAAGTACGTCTTCTGGGTTATCAGGTAAATCTACATAAATTGTATAACTACTTGTTCTAAGCATATTTTTCCTTATTTAATAAAGCTATAGGAATCTGGTTAAATTAATGAAAATTTGTTGATATCAAGACTGGCTATTACTCCACCACATTGATTTTGATAGGTGAATCAACGTTCCAATTTCTTTATCTTTCTCTCCAGCGAAGGATAAATGTGTAACCGCTATTAATGGGAGAGTCCCATTGATGCAAAGATATATCGAGAACAAATTCAACGATGTTTTTGCAGTTTTGGGTTGCTCCCCCTTAATAAATTAATATTAAGATGTAAGTCGTCATGAGCAGACATCCAGTGTTAAAGCCAGATAATCTGCTTACCATCTTTTACCATTGAGAGCAGTTTCTACCAGAGCCATAATAAAATCCACCAGCCACAGCTTCTAGAGCTTCTTCTGAAAGTTCGCCCTCTTCTCCCACTGTTCCGGATAGACTTTCTAGCTGACCAGCAGAATTTACACTTAATCCCCTCGTCTCTAGTTCACGCAGGAATTCCTCAGCAGTGAAATTTAGCCCTTGCTCTTTGCCTAACTCTACAGTCAGATTGAGTGCTGCTTCAGAACTAGAACTGCCTGTTTCAACCTGGTTTCGTAGTGCTTCATCTTGCTGGAGAGCTTGGATCATTTCTTTTGCATTTTCAGCAGACATAAATTTGAATCTCCTTTATACAACCTTTGAATAGACTGTTTAGCAGTCTTGTTAAATAGTATCAAGACAAAAATTGTTTGCGGTTATGGAAAATTCAGGACTTTGTTATGAAAAGTTCAGGACTTTGTTATGAAAAGTTCAGGGATCGACAAAATTAACTCCTAGTAGGGTTTTCATCACCAAAATAAATAAAATTATGTTACATTATATGAATATATAAACACAGGGCTATTTCATTCTAAACATAAAGGTTGTATGGTAAGATAAAGCGTTAAACAATGAAATACATTTAATACCGTGAGCCAACCAGGAATAATGTTAGTTAGCACCTACATTGTCGAGCGTGGTTTAATTTTAGAGCCGTGGGAAGTAGATGCTAAAACAAATGAAACCAAAGCTCTACCGAATTTTGATTCAAAAATTAGCTCATCAAGGGGCAGTTTTCGTTTTTGATGCCATTAATACCCAAAAAAACTTGTGGATTTATTTATCATCGAGACTGGCAATGATTACATTGCTGCCCTTAAAGGCAACCAACCAGGTCTGTTTCAAGATGTTAAAACAAATTTTGTACCAGACTCTACTGTTTCACTAATTAATAAAGGTCATGGTCGAATCGAATGGGTTAGACACACTTAAGCAATTTTTTAGAATGAAATAGCCCTGATATAAAAAAGTTACACATTGACTTTAAATATGATGCTCTTGATGAGCAAAAAGAAATGTTAACGTTTTAATTAATAGACCAAATTGTGCTTTGATGGAAAGCCCTTTATGATAATTAATCTCTAAAAAAACTCGATTAGAATACAAAATAAAGTCAAGTATTGAGTCATCAAAGCTTTGAGAAACTAATTGATCTAAGGTACTGGCAGGAATGGAGAGTTTAACAAAATAGTTATTAGGAAGTTCTAATAATTGTGAGTTTTTTGTAAAAACTCTTTTTTCTTTGACATCTATTATGTAAAGGACTTGATGGTTATTCCCAATCACATCAATAGCAATAATTTTATTAGTAAATATTGATGGGATTTTTAAGTTCAAACTTTTTTGTAAATAATTTGTAGTTATTCCTCTATTTTTTTCAGCATTTCCGAAGTTAAAGTTAGCAATATTTTCCTGTTTTACATATACAGAAATGTTGTCTAAGTATTCCTGAAGGTCTTCTCCCCAAAAGTTTTTGCCATGAGCAGTTTTAACGTAATCTAGCTCCAAATCTATGATATCTCCTGGTTGCAATATCCAACATTCGGTTGTTGGTAGATGGGCTAAGAGTTGACTTTTAAAGCTAGTTGGCGTCATTCTCTGATAACCATTTAAATGAAGCTGATCAGGTTGGCAATAGCTCAAAGTCATGGAATAGGGAATTATTTTTTTTGGGTTAAGAATTTTAATCAGTTCAATTTGTGATTGTAAAAACTTTACTTCGTCTGCTGCTACTATATGGCTCATCTCTTCAGGTGAACCATATAGTAAATTTGGTTGATGATTAGCGAAAGTAGTATAAAGCAGAAAAGCATAATCTATATTAAATTTATCTGCTATTTTTGCTAAAGTTCTGGGAGTTAAAAGACAATCATTCTGATGGAGAATTACTTTATCTTGGATTTTTACCAGTAAAATTGTATCGACTGGATCGTCCCAATAACTAGTGACTTCTAGTGCTGAATTGAGTTTGACGGTTTCGCCATTTTGTAAAAGAATAATTTTTTCATAACCTATATCTCGGTATCTTTTGACTAAATCTGGTCTTTCTGCTGGCAAAAGAACTGTTTCTACCTGCTTTTTTAGTTGTTTAAGAGTTGCGGGATGGCTATGATCTACATGGATATGTGAACTATAAACATAGTTCAATTTGCCAAACATGTCTGTGGTAATTTTTCTAGGAGGAAAGTGAAATAAACTTGTGGCAAAAAGTGGCTCTAGAAAGTAACAAGGATCGGTGAGAAGTGAAAAGTCTTCTGCTTGAAATAACAAAGAAGCATGAGTAATATATTCAATATTCATTCTGTTTAACCAAGCATAATTGTCAGTGAATAAAAATTTTATCGCTGCGATCACATTTCTGAAGTCATGAAAAGTTCAGGTTTTTGCTGACAGCATGAGTAATGTTTGAAAATTCCCCTATTATTGTTAATAGATTAACATTATTCACAACTCAAATAGATAGCAATAAAAACCATAAATTTTTTATTATTAAATTTGCTTATGAACACATCTCTCTCAGTAGCTGTATTTTTAGGCCCATCTTTACCCAGAAATCAAGCCCATCAAATTCTTGATGCTCGCTACTATCCTCCAGCCAGTAAGGGCGATATTTACCAAATTATTGCCTCAGGTGTGCAAGCCATCATTCTCATTGATGGGATTTTTCACAGTAGACCTTCAGTTTGGCATCGGGAACTCATTCATGCCATTGAAGAGGGTATTCAAGTATTTGGTGCATCAAGTATGGGAGCTTTAAGAGCAGTAGAGTTAGAACCTTTCGGTATGGTTGGTCACGGTCAGGTGTTTGAATGGTATCGCAATGGTATGTTGGAAAGCGATGATGAAGTAGCTCTGTTACATGGTGCAGAAGATTCTGGTTTTGTTTCCATGTCTGAGCCTTTAGTGAATATCCGCTATACATTACTTAAAGCCGTAGAAGCAAACTATCTAACTGCCGAACAAGCACGCTGTTTAACTGATGAGGCTAAACAACTCTACTATCCACAGCGATCTTACCAGCAACTTTTCCAAAGTAAGGTGATTCAAGACTTACCGACAGAGAGCGCGACTAAACTCAAACATTATTTACACCACAACAAGATTAACATCAAACAAATCGATGCTATAGGGGTATTGAAACTATACGCCAGTCTGAGTCATATGCAAATAGCAGAACCGAGAGAGCGTTTTTCTTACTCTTCTGTAGATTTACAGTTTGAGCGATTAAACATGACGGGATTTGTCACCTCTAGCGGACTGAAGCTGGGAAAAGATATCTTACAACTGCTTAAACAAGATATACAACTGCAAGCAAAAATGCGATCGCAACTCTCAAAACGCTGTTTCCTGCTGACATGGGCGAGACAAAATCAGATATCCTGTCCTCCAGAATATTGGCAAACTTACCTGCAACAATGGCAACAAAAATATAGCATTGTGGATGAAACTCAATGGTTGCAATCCAATGGTTTAACTCCATTAACCTATCAAGAAATCCTGGAAGAGTATTGTTTGATTGATTGGATTGTGAGGGAAGGGCCGGACTATTTTGGGATCGAGTGGAACTATCAAACAGCCCTTGACGCAGAATTACGCTTAACTGGTGATGTTGAGCCACAAGGGAATATTTGGGAACAACTATCACAGCGTCGTTTGATTGTGGAATGGGCGAGGCAAAATGGCATTGTGCATCCAGATACAGAATCAGTGAGTACAATTACTATTGACAAGCAAGATCAAGTATGGGTAGCAGAAAAAATACTGGAAACATGGATTATCGCTAAAGAGCCTGAGTATTTTGGTATTTATTGGTCTTTTCCCCAGGCATTATTCCACGAGTGGCAAATTACAGGAAAAGCCGCAGAAATCCTTCAGAGATAAGAGACATTAACATGGATAAACTTAATAAAAATTATACTAACGATACTCATCGTTTAATTCCCCCAGGACAAACTTTAGCTAATATCCAACCACACTTGTTAGCGATGGGGATTACTCGTTGTGCTGATGTCACAGGATTAGATCGACTCGGTATCCCCGTATACTGCGCCATTAGACCCACAAGACCTTGGCTACAAGTTAGCAATGGTAAAGGAATTTCTCATGAGACAGCTAAAGTGTCAGCGTTGATGGAAGCGATTGAAGTGTTTCATGCAGAGTCACCAGATCAGCATTTACAGCGCCATAGTTATAAATCGTTACAGTCAATAGGGCAACAGGTTGTAGAGCCTCACATATTACCAGGATACCTTCCCCATCTCTACTTTCATCCCGAATTTGTGCTTGATTGGGTCAAGGGAAAAAATTTACTTACCCACTCAGAAATGTGGTTACCCGCAAGCTCTGTTTACGATTGTTCGGCTCGTTATTCTCCGAATTTATATCGTATAGGTACTAATGGTTTAGCCAGTGGGAATCATCTTGTAGAAGCGACAATTCATGGTCTTTATGAAATCATAGAACGAGATGCGATCGCTCGCTTGGTAGTTCAAGGACGCTTAAATTTACAAACAAGATGTAAATTTATCGATCTGCAAACCATAGACGATCCTTATGTGCAAAGCTTATTAGAGCGCATCAGGGCGACTGATTTCAAGCTTGTGCTGATCTGGGTAGAAAGCTGTATTGCAATCAACACATTTTGGGCTATTCTTCTGGACGAAAATCCCTATAATCCTACATTGATAGTTAATGTAGGTTACGGTACTCATCTTAGCCCTAGTGTTGCAGCCACACGCGCTATCACTGAAGCTGCTCAATCACGACTGACATTTATCCACGGTGCAAGGGATGATCTCGACGCTACACAAATTTTTGAAAACACTAAAACTCATCGCCAACTCTACAATTACTTTGATCGCCTTACTAGCACAACTGCTTGGCAAACATTAACTAACTTTGCTACCCGTGATTTATTCGCAGACTATAACTATGTTTTGCAATCTCTGAGGGAAGCTGAGTACCAAGATGTTTATCGTGTGGATTTGACACGAGAACCTTTTAATATCTCGGTTGTGAAAGTTTTTGTCCCTGGCTTAATCATGAATTATTCCCTATTTTAAGTAGTGGTCTACGATCAAAATTTTGTCAGGTTTATAGTTAGCACTTTAGTGTTTAAGAACAAAGGACTAAAGTCCTGACTACGAACATTTTTACCAATCAAATTTCAGGCGACAGGCTAGCAGTCGATACAGAATCAGCTTGACGGGGATTAAACCAACGATGACCAAAAGCTAAATAAGCTTTAGCTTCCAGAGGGCGATCAGGTTGATAAACTAGCTTTAGATGATTGATAGTCCGCCAAAAAACACTAATGTTTCCTTGGCTAACCCATGAGTCTAATGCTCGTAAATTCACAGGCCAAAGTTCTTGGTTATTTTTTTCTTGAATTAACCCAGGCCATTGCAACAGCGCATCTCGTTTTTGGGGTGTACAGCATTGCATAGCTACTAACAAATCAAGGAATTCTCGCCAGCGTGGTTCCTTTTTGGGCTGCTGGTGGAAATAACATTCCAGTCCGATTCTAGAACCAACTTTTTCTTCAACATCGAAGCACAAAACTAGGCGATCGCTCAGATGTTTCACAAGATTCATGATTTCGACCAATTCTGCTTTCACTTCTTGTTCTTGAATCTGAGCTAGGTAAGCAGGAATTGTTTCTATCGATAAACCACCGATGTTGAGTCGTAGCGGTTTTCCGTGACGCGATCGCATTGCGCCTACTTGACTAATCCCCACACCATCAGGTAGAGCAGCGACGCATCTTTCCACTAAAGCCCTACGCCACTCATCAACCGGATGATTCTGCACACAGGATATGATCTGCATTAACTTTGATAAAGCCGCAGGATTTTTATCTTTAAATATCTCTCCCCGCAAACTAAAAAACCAGCAAGCTACCCTTAACCCATCTGTTGCACCATCAAGATCAAATTCCAGCCAAATATCCTTAACTGTCTCATGGGGGAGAGTATTAACAGTTGTCCAATCTTGACAGAAACGGTCAAGTTCTTGCCAGAATGGATAAGATATGAGTGGTTGGGCGATCGGAAACTTCATCGGCTGTAAGCCAACAGATAAATCTACTTGTGGTTGCTTATCTGCCAATCGGCATTCTAACAGCGCTGGAGAGAGAGGCGGCAATAATTGAGCCACTTGTTTAATATAGGTTAATTGTTGTGAAGAAATAAGTAGATTTGAAAGATAAGGAACAATTAAGTTCAAGTAATCTTGTAGTGAGTAATTCATGCATATTCCTGTATATTTTTTTGCAAAAATAATATTTATACTGTGACTCTCAAGACGTTTCTACATCTAGGCAGTGGATTTTTGATAATATTTTATTCCAAGCCAATAAAGCCTGTACTGATACAAAAGAGGGATTTAAAGTTGAGAATTTGCTACTGAAAGACGCTACAGTATTTGGCATTCCAGGTGTATGCGAGGATGGGACAAAACAGTAATATACAGCCAAAGTAGTGGCTGGTGTAGATGGCTGTAGTTTATTAGTAGCTAGAAAGTTAGGCTTAGATCAATCTTTAAGGCAGAATCAGGGCGAACGCATCTTATTTCTTAACAAAAACTCAAGAAGATTCTAAAGTGAACGGACTGACTCTACCATTCCAACACTATTAAAGTTTGACCAACTGGAAATGTTTTGGTTCTATTTCTCGATTTGCTGTGAATTTTAGCGATCGCCTCCAGTCAGAACCATTACAGCCAATCAAACCCCTATTCTACAACAATACGGGAAGATTGATTCCACATGGTTCTTAAAAAAGATGTTGAATTACTGCTTGATATAAAACATTGTCCTAAGTTTACTTCTCTTTTAAAATATCTGGCAACCACAATAAAACGAGGACTACCAAGCAAACTACTACCAAGCCAATGCTATAGCGAACTGCTTCTTTAAGGTCGAAGGCTTGCTGCATGAGATAAAGAGTTTTTAGCATATAAAACCTATCATTTGGTATTGTCAAAATTTTCCTATCTATTCTTCTATCAGACTATTTTTATTTCTAAAATTCTCGGCGCGTTGCTCCAATCTTTGAAAGAAATCATTGTTGACAATCTCGGCAATTTCATTTTCCTTTCTCGTTTGATCGATTTGAATTTGTAATTCTAATACTTGTTGTTTGAGTTTTTGTTCTCGTTTGTGAAATTCACGAGACATATGAATAGCGACTGCGGCTTGGTTGGCTAAAGCAATCAAAAACTCTAAATCTTCGTTGCTATAGCCAACAAAAAGAGATAAATTATCGACGTATAACACACCGATAACTTCCGTATAGTTTTTGAGAGGAACGCACATACAATTTTGGATTTCTTCTCGAAAAATAGAGACAGAATCTTGAAATCGCTGATCACGTTTGGCATCTTGAGTGATAATTGCATCCCCACTTTGATAAGCCAGATCGACAATCTTGCGACTGTAGAACTGTTGTTCGCCAACTAAATCCTCTTGTGATTTGGCGGCTTTTAGTTCGAGTTGTTGAGACTCTTCATCTACTAAGAGAATCACTGCATGATCGATTCTCATAATTTGGAAAAGTAAATCAATGATCTTATGTAGGAGTTGATCGGGTTCGTCAGGGGAACATAGTTGTTTGCTGACTTCTAAGAGAATTTTCAGTTTATTGACTGTTTGTTGCTCACGATCGCTGGAATGCAATTTTAGTACTGAACGATTGCTAGGCTCCTGATGTACCAAATTTTGCAGTTGATCTAAACTTTGGGGGAGAGGAATTTGTTTTAAATTATTGTCTAATAATTCTTGGTCATCCCCAATAGGCTTAGGCTGAGATAAAGTCAGACTATGAACGAACTTCAATTGGAATTCATCACAACCAATCACGTCACCATCATGAAGTTCACAAACATCGATTTGGACTTGATTGACAAAAGTGTGATTGCTACTCTGACAATCTTGAATTATTGCTCCATTGGGGGTGACGTGAATCTGTGCATGGCGACGGGATACGGTTGCTCCCAGCAAAACGACGGTGTTGTCGATTTGCCGACCAATAGTATTGACTCCTGGTTTCAATTCATAAACTCTTTCATTGGGCGTTTCAGGAGCGTAGATTAAATAGGGCACGGTTACTGCTGAATTATTCTATGGCTATTACCTAAATATTAACGGTCTTACCAGTGATTTGTTGGGCTATTTTTTGCAGAACTTGACTGATGGGATGGTTACTGTATTTCACGGCAAAAATCCCTTGACTAGCTAACCGCAGCATATCAGGAGAGTCAGGTAAAATCCCTACTACTGGCGCATTGTAAGTAACTTGGACTTTTTTACTCATTTGCTCAAAGTCATATTCAGGCAAGACTTTATTGACTATGAGGAAGAGATTAGGGACTTTGAGACGCCGAGCCACATCTACTGTCACAGCTGTTCCCTGAAAATCTTGTTGATCTGGTCGCAGGATTAACAACACAATTTGAGAAACTGTCAAGGAAAGTAACGTTTCTTCATTGAGACCCGGATGAGTATCAATGAATAAGTAATCTAGTTTTAAATCTTTGATCAGCTGCTGATATCCTTGAAACAATAATTCTGCGTCGAAACCTTCTCTTAAGACACGAGAGATATCATTAACTTTGGCACTGGCAGGGACTAGATAAATTTTACTTTTTGGAGTTCCCTGTCCTTCTAGAACACTACTAACATCATAGGCGGCATCGCTAATTTTACACTTTCCCCACAGAAAGTCATTGAGTGTGCGATCGCTCTGTTTATTTCCCCAACTAAATAGGATATGAATTCCCGGAGAAGGCAGGTCGGTATCAATAATCCCAACGCGGTTTCCCTCACGTGCAATCAGTGTTGCCAGATTGGCAGTGGTATTAGATTTACCAGTGCCGCCCCTATAGGAGTGAATAGAAATAATTTTTGACATTCCAATCAGTTATGCTAAAAGTAACAAAAATAAAACGTATAGACTCTGAGTTAGCGACACATTCTCCACACCTTAACTCACCTAATGTCAAGGTTTAACCGCATTATAGTAGAAAAATACAGGTGAGTCTTTGTGAACAATACTTATCCCTGAGGAAATTTTACCCTTATTTTATCAAACATACTTAGGGAATCTTGAAAGAGTAACAATTTCACTGCGCCTCAAGATAATTACGCTACCAACACTTCACATACTGTTACAAATATTGGCGACCCATCACCAGCAATGCCAAATATCCTAGTTTTTTAGGGAAGCATGGTGTCCCCAACCTGCAAGACACATTGATATTACCTGAAATCAAACATATGTTCTATCTCTGCGTCCGTCAAATTTTATTTGAGCTGCGTGCAGTTCAGCAATTGGTTGATGATGCGAGCAATGCTCATGGGGGTTCCCCACATCGCGTAGCGTCTCCCCTTTGAGAGAAGGCTACGGTGTACACACAAGTAGATCCAGAGCGAGTTTCCAACCAAAAAAGGTGGATTCAAACTGCTGAAGCCCCCGAGTCAAAGTAGTAATTCCTGGAGGTTTTTGAGACTTGTAACCAGACCA
>JAHHHF010000005.1 GCA_019359495.1 Goleter apudmare HA4340-LM2 | reverse complement strand
GTTGGTCTGGTTACAAGTCTCAAAAACCTCCAGGAATTACTACTTTGACTCGGGGGCTTCAGCAGTTTGAATCCACCTTTTTTGGTTGGAAACTCGCTCTGGATCTACTTGTGTGTACACCGTAGCCAAATTCAGGGAGGAATTTTATAGCATCAGATATCAAACTTGATGTGCTGTTACTCCTGCTGGCTGTTCTTGAGTTTGCAAAGATGCATATAGCCTATTCAACGCATTAACATAAGCTTGCGCGGAAGCAACGATAATATCTGTGTTCGCCGCATGACCAGAAAATACCCTAGATTCATGTCGCAGACGAATTGTGACTTCTCCAATGGCGTCAATACCTGCTGTGACTGACTGCACAGAGAACTCTATCAACTGATTAGGAACATTCACCACGCGGTTGATAGCTTTGTACACTGCATCTACTGGCCCAGTTCCGATGGCTGCATCTGTGAGTTCTTCACCATCAGGAGTACGAAGAGTAACTGTAGCGGTGGGACGGGCGTTGCTACCACAAGAAACTTGCACTAATTCTACTCGGAATAAATCGGGTGCTTGTTGAATTTCGTCGTTAACGATCGCCTCTAAATCCCAATCAGAAATTTCTTTCTTTTTGTCGGCGACATCTTTGAATTTGATAAATGCTTTATTTAATTCTGTATCTGACAGTTCAAAGCCTAATTCTTTCAAGCGGGTACGGAACGCATTTCTCCCTGAATGTTTGCCCAAAACTATTTGATTGTCTGTTAAACCAATCAATTGAGCATCCATAATTTCATAGGTGAGTTTGTTTTTTAAAACTCCATCTTGATGAATCCCTGATTCATGGGCAAAAGCATTTGCTCCCACGATCGCCTTATTTGGTTGCACTAGCATTCCTGTTAAGTTGGAAACTAGTCGTGAAGATTTGTAAATCTGGCGGGTATCAATATTGGTGAGTGATTCTTCCGAATCTACTGGTCTACCTAAGAAGGGATTGAAATATTGTCGCCGCACATGCAACGCCATCACTAATTCTTCTAATGCCGCATTACCTGCTCGTTCACCAATACCGTTAATGGTACATTCTAGTTGCCTAGCGCCATTTTTCACGGCTTCTAAGAAGTTGGCAACTGCTAACCCTAAATCGTTATGTCCATGCACAGAAATAATGGCTTGGTCAATATTGGGGACATGTTCTTTAATACCCTTAATGATTGCCCCAAATTCGCTGGGAGTTGTATACCCCACAGTATCAGGAATATTAACTGTGGTTGCCCCGGCGGCGATCGCTCGTTCTAATACTTGATATAAAAACTCAGGTTCAGAACGTCCCGCATCTTCGGGAGAAAATTCCACATCGTCTGTGAAACTTTTAGCATAGGCTACCATTTCTTCAGCGATCGCTAAAACTTCTGCTTTGGTTTTTTTCAACTTGTATTGCAGATGAATATCAGAAGTAGCAATAAAAGTGTGAATCCGACCATGAACTGCTGGTTTGATCGCCTCGGCTGCGGCTTTAATATCATCATGGCGCGCCCTCGCCAAACTACAAATCACCGGGCCATCTTCTGTCCCCACAATTTGGGCAATTTTATTAACTGCTTCAAAATCTCCAGGACTGGCAAAGGCAAAACCTGCCTCAATAATATCTACTCCCAGACGTGCTAGTTGCTTGGCGATCGCTAGCTTTTCGTCTATGTTCAGAGTTGCTCCTGGGCACTGCTCTCCATCTCTGAGTGTAGTATCAAAAATGATGATCCGCTCTGATTTGTTGCTCATTTTCGGCTCGTTGTTTTAGTGTTTACTATTCGGATATGAATATTTTTTACCTTAGGGCTTTACTTTTAATTTTTGTAAATAATTGCTAAGGATATTAACCGTCTGTTTTTTCTATTTGGTCTCTGATATCATTTAAATCTATATATCTATCCGTAGCATTACGTAATTCTCTGGCGATCATCCCTTCAGTCGATACTACAGTTATATGTGTATTTTTTGAGCGTAAAAGTTCGATTGCTCTCTCAAAATCTCCATCACCACTGAATAAAACTACTCTGTCATATTGATCTACTGTATTAAACATGTCTACAACAATTTCAATATCTAAATTAGCTTTTTGGGAGTAGCGACCGGATGAATCATCATAATATTCTTTAAGAATTTTAGTTCTAACTGTATATCCTAGACTAATTAAAGCATCTCGAAAACCTCTTTGATCTTGTGGGTCTTTTAAGCCAGTGTACCAGAACGCATTAATTAATGTTGTTTCCGATTGCTCATGTTTGAAGTATTCTAAGACTCGTCGGGGGTCAAAAAACCAGCCATTTTTTTGTTGAGCGTAGAACATATTGTTTCCGTCTACAAAAATAGACAGACGATTCATTGGAGAACCCATAGAAAAATACACCTAATATATAGAAAAGTATTTAGATTGAACAATAGATTATAGCAATTCTCAAATGATAATTTTGCTAAAGTCTATAAGGCGGATCTTTATGTATAGCTTTTATCTTACCTCTTTCAAAGCATAAAATTAGCTACAACATTAGAGTAGATATGCCAGATGTAGAACCATTTTGATCTCAGTCACAGCTAGATGTACTCTGTGATCAAAATCTACCAATAAAACTGACTCAATAACAGCATTGCCATCTGTATAACAGTTAAGTTTACTCCTAAAGAGGTATGAAATAGGTCTTAGGTGTCAGATGTAGGCTCATTCCCATCACGAGGTTTTGCCATCATTAACACAAGACACTTTCTCTTGGGGATCAGCATTGGTTGCTGCGGGAGGTATAGCTGTAGAATAAGCTAAAGTATAATTTTGTAACCACTAGGTAGAGAAGCGGAACACCCTCACCTCAATTTTGTGGAATCATCACAGCCTATGCCTCACTCAGAGAACAAATTAGGCAGTACTGAGATTGTCAGCGTTCCCTGAAGAGACTTTACTAATACAAGTTTGTTGAAGAATAAAGGATAGTTTACAAATGTATAAGATTTTCATTTAAGTCTGATTTCAATATTTTGGCAATAGACCGGGGTTTGAATAAATAAAAACGTTGTACATAAATTAATAAGTAACACGATATGGCAGAAGAACCTAGATCTACGTTAACTAAAAAATATGTCTCTGCTGCCATTAGACGGTTAAGTAAACCTACAAAAGCAACTTCGACAGCATCAATACGTCATCGCCGACTGACAAGAGGTGTTGGTCATCTGCTCACTGGTACTGCCACAATAACAGCAGCAGTGCTGAGTGCTTCTGGCGTGGGTTTGGTGCAATTGATGGAAAACCAAGCGCTAACCATTTTTTTGCAACTGCGTGGGCCGATCGCGCCGCCAGAAGACATCGTGATCTTAGCAATTGACAATCAGTCAATAACACTCCCTGAACAGTACTATAAAACAAATCCACAACAGTATGCTTACCTGGAACCACTGAAATCCTTTCCCTTTAAACGTGCTGCATATGCCCAGGTGGTAGAAAAATTGCTCAAAGCTGGTGCCCGATCTGTGGGAGTAGACGTAGTTTTTGATACCCCAAGTAGTTATGGGCCAGCAGACGATCGCCAATTGCAAGCAGTACTGCAAAAATACGGCAATAAAGTTACCTTAGCCGCCCTTTACGAGAACTCCGAGACCCACCAAGGACAAACCCTACAATTAACCCAACCCCAGCCGATGTTTCGCACAGGGTTAGTGTCCATAGGTACGGTAAATTTCCCGTTAGAAGTGGATGGGAAAGTACATCGATTAGCTAGTGAGTTTTCCAAGTTACTAGGAGAAGATAATTCCCTAGCAGATAAATTGCCCTCCTTTGATGAAACAGTTTTGAGGGCAGCACAAATCAATTATCCCCGACCTCAAGGCAATCGCATTTATTTTTGGGGCCCGGCGGGGACATTTGAACCAATTCCCTTGTGGTACGTCTTAGATCCCCAAAACTGGAACACCTATTTACAGCAAGGAAAGGTTTTTCAAGACAAAATCGTGTTAATTGGTGCCACAGCCCAGTTAGCAAACGACTATCATGCAGTAGCTGTCAGCACCACTCCAGAAAAAATGTCAGGTGTAGAAATCCACGCCAATGCGATCGCTACTTTGATGACTGGCAAAACAATTATCCCAGCAATTCAGAGTCAGCCTCTGCGGGGTTTGTTTGTGCTGGCCTTGGTTGGAGGTAGCGTAGTGATCATGACTAGAAGCAAGCGGGGCTTCGGTAGACTGATGTTGAGTATCGCCCTGGCTAGCATCTGGGGAGGAGTCAGTTATATATTTTTTATAAATGGTCAATTAATTTTCCCGACCACAGTGCCCATAGTAGCGATCGCTTTTAGTGGATTATCTTATCTGGGAACTGAAGCAGCTAGGGAAATTGCCAGAAAACGCCAACTAGTAGACATCTTTCAGAAATACAAATCTTCCCCCGTCGTTCAAGAAATTATCAGCCAACAAGATGACCTGCAAGACCTACTCCAGCAGCGAGATTTAGAAGTAGCAGGCAAAATACTTGGCGGACGCTACAAAATTGTTAAAGTTCTCGGTTCTGGCGGTTTCAGCGAAACTTACATTGCCGAAGACACCCAACGTCCCGGTAATCCACGCTGTGTAGTCAAGCAGCTAAAACCAGCTAACACCAAATCCGAGGCGCTACAACTCGCCAGACGTTTATTCAAATCAGAAGCGCAAACCTTAGAAAAATTAGGCACCCATCATCAAATACCCCAACTTTTGGCTTCCTTTGAAGAAGGTGCAGAATTTTATTTAATTCAAGAATATATAGTTGGTCATCCTCTGAATCAGGAACTAGCATCAGGAAAATCAATTCCGGAAAACTCAGTTATTGATCTCTTGAGGGACTTACTACAAACCTTGGCATTTATCCATAAAAACGGCGTGATTCACCGAGATATCAAACCCAGCAATATTATCCGCCGACACTCAGACTGGAAACTAGTCCTCATTGACTTTGGAGCAGTCAAAGAAGTCACCATGCTCCAACAAGAAAATTCCGAACAAACCCCCTTCACCATTGGCATCGGGACTAAAGGTTATGCACCAAGCGAACAGTGTTTTGGTCGTCCCCAATACAACAGTGACATCTATGCACTGGGCATGATTGCAATTAAAGCATTAACTGGTATCGCCCCCCACGAGTTTACTAGAGAAGCTGATCAAGAACTGACATGGCGAGATCAAGCCAAAGTCAGTGACTCCCTAGCAGAAATTCTCTCTCAAATGGTGCTGGAAGACTTTAAACAGCGCTATCAGTCAGCGTTAGAGGTACTAGAGGCACTAGATAAATTAGTTAGTCCAGAAGCGAAAACCGACACCTCATCCATGAATACTTTCTCTTTAAATGAAGAAGATGCAGATAATCCCACCACGCCTTGGGCAGAAGAATCATAGACATTGGTGAATTTGGGGATGAAAATTATAGGACTTACGCAAGTATCATATTTTTTTCGTTGAGGTTGTCCAGGGTCAGAAGTCAAGAGTCCAAAAAACCTGAATTTTTGAACGTCGGTTCCTCTACTACAGCACTGCACATATCCTGCGCCGGGGGAGCCACCCCTGTGGGCGGGTTTCCCGACTTGAGGGGAGTGGCGTGAGACCCCTGCCCTTTGGGCATCCTACGGCAGGCGCTAGCCTCTCACGCCACTTGCTACAACTCTTGGAACCCCCCGAAGTTTGCCGGAAAGAACATCTCCCCGGCAACTTCTCTCCGCAACGCAGTGGCTCCCTTTGGGAGAAGACCGGACTGGCTCTCCTTGACTCTTTTGCCAGAGGGTAATTGTGCCAGTTGGGTAAGTCCTGAATTAAAAATTCCATTTCTCAAACTTTTACTCTCTGCACCTCTCTTACCTCTTGCGTGATCCAAAAATCTTCACATCAACTGATTTAATAATCTCCGGAAATATTCTGTGAACTGCGCCTTATCTTATACTACGAGGATTTACGCTATTTTATTAACCGAATATAAAGATTAGTGTAAAACTTATGTAAATTTACTGACAACCACAATAGCTGTATGAAATGATGAAAGACATTCACATTTAACTTGTACGTCTGATGTGAATTGTAAAAATCAACGAAATATCAAGAATTCCATATCTATATAGAGATGCATAAGCTTTTAGCTTTAGCGCAGAAGGATTTTGTGTCCCTAAATCCACATAAATCAGAGACTTTAGCATCTAAATCCACATAAATCAGAGACTTTAGCATCTAAATCCACACAAGTCATCCTTGGAAAAATTTATTAGGATCTGTAAATATCATGGCATCCCAAATTGGTGTCGTAGATGATGCTGTCCATCCTTTTATTGCTTTTGAGGCAGAAGGGGGAGATGACGACGATTCTCCAGGAGGAGGACGACCAACCCCTACATTATTTGAAACCTCTTCCACTGCCAGTTTCTCAAACTTTGTTGTCAAGCCAGGTGAAGGCGCACTAGGCGGAGATGTATTCGAGTTTAATGTCACAATTACCAACACCAGCACAGATCCAAGAGCGGTTCTGACAGCATTTGCATTTCAGTCCAAGTTCAGCGAATCTCCTGAATTGGGAAGCCGAATTGGTGACAAGTTATTCTCCGCTAGCAGGATTGATACCGGAGAAGAGCTTCCCCTCGGATCGGTCAAAAAGAACGCCCCAGCAGGCGGATTATTTCCTGGTAGTCGCAAATTTATCAGCATCAACAGCAGCAGTGATTTCCCAGAAACATTCAATGCGGGCGAGGAGAATGAAGCCCTAGAATTTGGCGGTGCTAGATTTGTTGATGAGAACGGCAACCTGTTTATTGACCCAACAAAAGGGCTACAGCCAGGTCAATCTCAAACTATTCGTCTGGCTCTCGATTTCGGTACTGATGATGGTGCACTAGTTCGAGTCCCCAAAGGTACGATTACAGGCACTGTCATCGAAGATCCCCTAACTGGTTTTCCAGTGCTTGTGGATGGTAGTGGTAATGTAGTTGACATCGTAGAGTTTATTGACGTGAAAGCACTGCGAAACTCCGATGGCACCTTCAACCCCAGTTTTGCTACCCTTGACGATCAGGACAATCTCGTCTTAAATAACGAGGAATACATCACACTTCCTCGTCCTAACTTCGCCGCCAGCGATATTCTTGGACGCAACCATACCCGCAGTGATTACGATATCAGTGGCTTAGGGGATGAAACCGAAGTATTTTCCTTCACAGATGTGGGTGATCTAATACCTGGTGTACTCAACTTTGAAGCCTTGCTGCGTGGTTTTGGAGAAGGAAATCCCTTTGTTCCTATCGGTGAATACTACATTCAAACTGAAGAGGGGCTATTCAGACAATTGCTGGCAGGGAACTACGATGAACCCGGCTCTCTCTCTGCAACCATCGATTCTGCCAACCCGTCTCGGTCTGGTTTTGAAGAAGTTCCCGAAGACTTCTCTGATGATGGACCACGGCAACCGCGCAGTGGCGACCCATTTGGTGCGTCTGCCCGCACAATTTTCTCCAATTTTGAGGTCATTACTGATAATCCAGATACCATTGAGAACGAAGGTGGTGCCCAAGGTGGTAACAAATTCCGCTTCACAATGGAGATTACCAACACTTCACCTCTGGATTCAGGGATTTATCTGACCAGTTTTGGTTATCAAACCAAGCAGCAGGGCCTGGCAGATATCATTCCTGAGTTTGATGGTTTTACTCAGGGCGATCGCCGCGACTTACGTGGTTCTCCCAATGGCGCTAACCTCCCCATCGCCAACAGCTTGTCAGATATCAATACGTACAATCAACAACTAGATATCGGGCAATTCCCCAATTCCATCGGCAATACTCTGCTGACAGCCAAGATTATAGACGGTGCTCAACCGAACAAGCTGGAATCCCTGAAGAAGAACGGGCCTTTCACCCCCATCCTAGCCGGCAACTCGAAATTTATTAATGTTAAGAGTGGTGCGCCTGCTGCTGATCAGGATGCCGATGAAACCTCGTTTGGTGACCCAGGCACCCTTGATAACCGCCTAGGCTTGGCTCCTGGTGAATCTCAAACCGTGACTATCGAAATGGACTATGGAGATTTTCGGGGAATCATCCTCAAAATTCTACCAGGTACATTGAGTGAAGACAGCCCACTTTTAGCTGCACTTACTCCAGAAGAACGGGCAAACTTTGGGTTGTTGAGTGTCACAGACAACCGTGACCAGCGAGAACTGGAGTACGCCCATCCCGATGTGGTTGGGGAGCTAATCGGCTTCCTACCAGGCTCAGATGCACGCTGGTTAACTCCCGAAACCCTGGAGGAGATTATTTATATTACTCTCAACCAGCCTGGAGATGCCCCGACAGTAATGAACTTTGGTGAGAATTTCGGACAAATTTTGGCAATGGCTGGGTTTGTCCCTAGTGCTGAGTTCTATAAACCTGATGATGCGGGTAATTTGCTGCGGCAATTGATGATCGGTGAGTACTCGGTTTCTACCTTACCAGGTGATCTGAATTCTTTTGACTTTAGCTTCACAGATAACACTTCCGGAGAGTTTGCTTTCAGCGCAAATACCAGCTTGTTACCGGCGAACAGTTTCCGATTAAGAGCAGATCAACTCTCAGCATTTAATTGGGATATTAATGGCAAGGAATTTTCTTTGTTTGAATTGGATTTGGATCGATCAGGTGGATTGATCTTTGAGGACGCTGGAGGTCAGAACTTACTGAGTTGGGATTTGTTGACTAAAGGCACTAAACCAAATGGAGGAGGGGTTTATTGGCTATCAACAAATGACAATAAAAACCTCTTTGATCAAACAGCGAGTATCATCAGACCTTCTGGAGAAGAAGTCGGTGGGTTGGACTTTTTTGGCTACAGATCATCTGTTGAACTTAGTTTTGGTCAAAAATTAGGTGGTCTAAATATACAAGCATTTGAGGATGGAACACTCACAGATAGTAAAAAAGGACGACAAAATGGTGTTGTTCCTGATGTAGGAGCATTTAAGCTGTTTGCCTTGGATAGCCCAGACTCTGGCAGAAGGTCTCACTTTAGCGATCGCACCTGGTTAGATAGACGCCAGGGTATTGGTATTCAAGATGGAGATGATGGTAACACCAGGGCACGCAAACTTATTGATGGAGATGAAACCCTTGGTATCAGCATTACTGGTTTTGCAGGACTAGATGCTTTAGTTAAAGTTGATCGCATTACATCTGATAATGGGGCGGAGATTCTTGTTAAAGCCTTCAATGGTTATACCCCAGTTCACTCCAAAGTCTTTAATCTGGGTAGTGTTCCTACAGATGAAATCCAAACCTTGAACTTTCGCAGTCCAGGCTTCTTTGATACCTTATACATCTCATCTGCTGATACGGATACGATGTTTACCTTCCGGGAGGTTGAGTTACCTGTAGCCTTCAAAACTACTTTTTCCCTAATTCCTCCTGGGTTTGAAGATGCTATTACCGGTTCTGGTGACCTCTTTGGTACTGCTCAGGATGAGGCATTTCTCAGTGAAGTAGATAATGTCAAAATCTATGCAGGCGAAGGCAACAATAAAGTTCTGGCAACAGGTCAAAATACCACAGTATTCGCTGGCGCAGGTAAGGATGAAATTACCGTCGTTAATGGAACTGTTTACGCTGGAGAAGGCGAAAACACGATCACAGCAACGGGCGGTTCAACCAAGGTATATGCTGGTGCGGCGCAAGATGTCATCAAACTGGCGACTGGCAATAATACAGTCTATGCCGGTGAAGGGAATAATCAAATTACAACTGGTGATGGTGATGATTTGCTCTATGCTGGTGCAGGCAATGATTTCATCCTCACTGGAGCAGGTAATGACCTCATCTATGCGGGCGAAGGCAACAACTTTATCAACGCTGGAACTGGATATGATCACGTCTACAGTGGTTATGGAGTCGATACTTTCGTGCTTAATGCTGGTGAAGGTTTTGTAACGATTTATGGGGTACAGCCTCATGACCACTTTATTTTGGGGGCAGGTTTGAGTCCTGAAACTCTCCGGTTCACCCAAAGCCAGGGAGATACCATCATCAGTAGTGGTATCGATGAGCTAGCTGTACTCAAGTGGACACAGGTCAGTAATGTGAACTTAGTGAATGAATTTGTCATCTGATAAGACTGGGTACTTTTTCAGATAATTCTCTTCGATATTGGTGATAACTGTGGTTACATACTACTTAAGTTATCACCATATTATCTTCGCACTGTGCTATCAAAGTTCACCAGTCGCCAGCATCTGAATGATACGAGGCATACCTGGATCAAACCCACCCAAATCCCAAGACAGAGGATCTTGAGGATCTACCAAGGTAATCTTGTAAGGTGCAAGGGTGATATACACCGCCTTAACATTGGGATTTACCTTTTTGCGGTACTCTGCCAACGCTTGAGTTGGATGCTTCGACCCTGCCCAGCTTTCTGAGTCAGTCCAAAAGCAGACGATATCTGCTTTAAACTTGTGCTTAATCATCCAGTCATAAGCCACAGATGCATCTGTACCACCGTAGTTTTGGTTGCTAGCTTTACGAACCGCAGACCGAAAACTATCTTTGGCAGTGATACCCAATTCCTTAAAGTTGGTAGAAAAACCACGAATCATGTAGTTTTCTTCTGCTTTGGCTGTTACCAATGCCATCGTGGCAGCAATCTCACAATAGGTAAGTCCTACTGATTCCACAGCAGCCCATGACATCGACCCAGAAACATCAATAGCGTGCATAAACACTTTGCCTGTGGGCTGCACCACATCAAAAGAAAGTTCCACCGCCTTTTCTAAGATGTCTACAATTCGAGGAACTGGCTGCCAAGTCTTCTTGCTGCGTCCTAATTTGCCGCCAGATTCATAAGTTTTCAAGGCTTTCAACACATCAATCGGATGGATGCGTCCCTGACGCAGATGTTCCTTGTTGTTGAGAACTGTTTGCAAACGCAAGATGTTTGCACTTTCATCAGCACGCAACACACCCAGTTCTGTTAAGGAACCGAGGTTACGCAACATCGCACCAATCGGCATTTGCTCAAACAGCAGTTGCCAAGCTTGCTTGTCCATTTTACCCACAGGTGCAGCCATTTCGTGGGTTAAGTGCCCTTGAGCGATCGCTTCATGTGTTTGGCTAGGGTTGCGCTTTAGCCACTCGTACCACCAAATCTGCGCTAACGCTGGTGAGGGGATATCTGCTGGCAATTCTTCCCAACCTTTGACAACCCACTCAAATAATTGACGATGATTTTCTGTCGGTGGTTTGACATGGAATAATCGCAATGCATCACGGTGAGTGAAGCCTTGACGCTGTTGATATTTCAACAACTGATAAGCCAAACCTGGCACATCTTCGCGGGAGAGCCAAGCTTTTCCAGCCTCACGCACCACCTTACCAAATCCTCGCAGAGATTTGGTGTAGTTTAGCCATTCATAAAAATGGCTACCAGTGCGGACAACTTGCGGGAAGATTTCAGCAAAAGCTTGTTTCGCTGCTGGTGCGGCATCCATTGATAGCAGTACTAAAGCCAAGATCGGCGCACTGTTATTAATGGCGCGGCGATCGCTAGCGTAGATAATTTCCTCCGCCACACGGTTGGGATTTTCAGCCACAGCTTGCTGAATCACAGCTACAAAATCTTCAGTTAATTCCTGTTTACCTGCATAGTAAGTACTGTGTGCAGTGCCAATCAACAGACAACGGCGCAGCATCTCCCAAATACCAGCATTAAACATAAACCCGCCAGAACGTCCCTGAATCATCTCTGCTTCCCTTCCAGGGATAGGCTGAGTCTGGGGCGTAGCAGTTTTGTTTTTAATAAAGAAGTTGTAGTTCATAGCTTCATCTCCCGTCCCTTGCGGGCAAAATGAAAGGTGGCAGGGCAGGATTTGCACCTGCGACATCCCGCTTAAAAGGCGATAACCCTTATTCTTCGGCCTTTGCAGGCAAGGGGTGAACAAGGATGTTTTAGGCGCTCTACTACTGAGCTACCTGCCACATAAACAATTCAAAATTAGGTTTTGGATGGCGGGGCAGGATTTGCACCTGCAACCGATGAATTCACGATAACCCTCAATTCGTCGGCCTTTACAGGCAAGGTTGTGAACCAAGGACTATGGGTGATTAACCCGTTCACTGCTCTACTAAATTGAGCTACCCACCAACAATTTAAAATTCAAAATTAGATTTGGTGTGACGGGGTGGGATTTGAACCCACAATGTACCTGATTTGCAATCGATAACCCTCATTCGTCGGCCTTTGCAGGCAAGGGCTGAATAAGGATGTTTTGGTGCGTTTACCAATTTCGCCACCCGTCACATAACAATTCAAAATTTCAACATCAAGGTTCTGGCTAGCAAATTGTATGCGATGAACCTAGATATGTCAGTTTTTGCAGAGAATATGAGTGCTTTGACACTTGAGCTATCCGCCATTAAGAAAGCTGATTTCTTTGTGAACTTTGCTCTGTAGTATTAATGTAATACGTATATTTCTGGCTGTCAAGTCTCCAGAAAGCTAATTCTAAATTTTTTGCTTAAGTCCTACGTAGTTCAGTGTTGAAAATTATCGTTATGACAAGGCAGGAGGGAAGAGGAATATAGCTTTGATGATGAATTTTTGTAAAGCCTGAAAATTACGTTGTGTAGTTAGTTGGATATGACATGGGCTGAATTACTGTTTAAATTCTATACTTATGTCGTTACGATACCTTTTTGTATAAAAAATACTTTTATCTTAGATTTGCCTGTGTTGTAACACCGAAACTTGATTTGGTGATTTGGCAAATTATTTTTCCTGAAATCTTCCCCAAGACTGGTTTTTTAGACAGTATGGTTAGCCTTAAGCTCACCAGGAAAAATTTTTGTGGGCAAATTTGCCACAACTTTGCCAAACGATACAAAAAAATGTCACAATTTTTGCCAAGATCAGTATTATTGTTTCTAAACAGTTCACTTGGCAGTAATCAGCATGAGTGAAAAACTAATAGAAGCCAACGGGAAGGGTTTTCTCGTTCTGCTTTTGCCAATCTCGTTTTTGATTATTTTCCTGGTTTCCACCTGGAAAGCCTTGCTGGCTTTAGCACTACTAGTCATTAGTATCAATGTTTTTCAATTGTACCAATGGCAACAGTCGTGTCAGAAAGTTAACCCAACTTTCCACCAGATGATTCGGGAAAACCAGGGAAAGATTACGCCAATAGAATTGGCAATGAAGGCAAATTTTTCTGGTACACAGGCAAAACGCTACTTAGATAGTAAAGCCACTGAATTCGGTGCAAGCATAATTAGCTCTCAAGAAGGGGGTGATGTTTATTACTTCATAACTTCTAGTATTTTAGGTAACATCCTCGACAGCAGTGAACCTGAAAAGGAACTTACTGCTCAACCAATTACTAAAACTGCTAGCACGCTTTTGGCTCCACCGCCACCAAAGCCCGAACAGCAAGAAGCCGATAGTGAATCACTACCACCAGCAAGCCATGAAGAGGTAAAAATTCCACTGGAAAAACAGTTGGTTTTTGGTTCTTTGATCCAATCTGAACTTGCCAAGCGCTTGAATGTTTATTCCAGTACGGTGTACAAACGGCGAAATGATCCGGAGTTTCCCGAATGGAGTCGCAGTCGTGATCCAGATGGTATTGCTTGGTCTTTTTCCCAAAAAACAAAAGAGTTTTTTCCTTTGGATGAAGAAAGCACCAGCTAAAAGTAAGTCAGAATTTTTCTGTCATAGAAACAAGGCAAAATTAGCCAATTTGAGCCTTGAATCTTAACTTTTTACTTTTGGCTTTTTGCTTCTAAACCAATGGCTTCAGAGATTGAATTTAATCCGTTTTGTTCTAATTTTGTCAGCAACCCCGCAAGTATACGGCGCACCATCAAAGGGCCTTCATAAATCCAACCTGTATAGACTTGGATGAGGCTAGCACCAGCAGTAATTTTTTCCCAGGCATCTTCAGGGGAAAAGATGCCACCAACGCCAATAACTGGCAATTTTCCTTGGGTTTGCTGCCAAATAAAATGTATGACTTCGATGGAACGATCGCGTAATGGTGCGCCACTAATTCCCCCAGCTTCTTCCTGGACTGGTTTGCCAGTTTGGGCAATTACTTGTGTTTTCAAACCATCGCGGCTAATGGTGGTGTTAGTGGCGATGATTCCCGCTAGCTGGTAAGTTTGCGCAAGAGTGATAATGTCAGCGATCGCTTCCCATGTCAAATCTGGTGCTATCTTGACAAAAATTGGCTTTCGTGTATTATTTTCCTGTTGTAATACATCCAAGATATTACCTAACATGGCAGCATCTTGGAGCGATCGCAATCCTGGCGTATTCGGGGAAGAGACATTGACCACAAAATACTCTCCAAAACTTTGGAGTAAGCGAAAACTATTGAGATAATCGTTTGCAGCTGCTTCTAGGGGTGTTAACTTAGATTTACCTAAATTTATACCTATAGGTATTGATAAATTGAACCCTGAGCGTAACCGAAGGGTTAAATCTTGTTTTCTCTCGGCAAGTCTTGCCGCCATCGCCTCTGCACCGCTATTATTGAAACCCATCCGGTTGAGAGCAGCCTTGTCTAATGGCAAGCGAAACAAACGGGGACGCGGATTTCCTGGCTGGGGCAAAAATGTCACAGTTCCCAGTTCCGCAAACCCAAAACCCAGACTCGACCAGATATCGGCTGCAACTCCATCCTTATCAAACCCTGCTGCTAAACCTACAGGGTTGGGAAAGTTTAGCCCAAATAGAGTTTGTGCTAGGCGTGGATCTTGTAAGCACAAAGACTGTTCTAGTAATCTATTTACCGATTTAACAGCAGGGCGATCGCCCTTTTGCGATAGCCAACTCAAACTATGAATCGTCTGTTGCTGTAACCACTCTGGATCGGTTTTGAGCAGATTGAACAACAGTGGACGAATTCCTACTTGATAAAAATCCATTTTTAACAGGGAACAGGTAACAGGGAACAAGAAATCAGGATATATCAAGAGAAAACAGGGAGCGAATAAATATAGTCTAATACGGTCTAGTTAAGAGAAATTTTAGTAGTAGGAAACATTCAAAATCTTTTTAATTAACCAATGTGCCCTTTTAACGGGCCAGAAAAAGCTACAGGAAAGAAATTCTTCTTTTGTTCCCTATTCCCTATTCTCCATTCCCCATTCTTTCTGAACGTAGTATGTCAGCTAACTGGGGGAAAATTTATCACTCACCGTGCTTTTCTGGGCATCTTATATATTACATGCTATGTTGACCAATAATCAGATGGGGCAGCCAAAACAACCTATAGCCGCCGAACAACAGATCCTTTCCTTGGGGCGTGTGCTCCAGAAACTTCGAGAAGAGGATAATGTTGACGTTCTGATTGCAACTACTATTGCTTATCTCCAAGAGCAGTTCGACTATCAACTGATTTGGATTTCTCTCTATGATCGCCTAAATCACGTATTACTTGGTCAAGGAGGCCTAACTCCTGGTAATGACAGCACTTTTTTACAAAAACGGTTACTACTCAATCCTGGAGATTTATTCGAGCAAGTCATAATTGAACAGCGTCCCTTGGGTGTAGCGGATTTACGAGATGAACACCGTGCCCAAGAATGGCAAGAAGTCGCAAAGAAATCTGAGATCCAGGGAACAATCATTTTACCAATTCGCTATCAGGATCGCTGTTTGGGTATCTTGTTACTCGGTTCAGAACGCTGGGGCTACTTACTGACAGGAGAAGCCAGAGCTAGGCTCATGATAGTTATCGGTGAGCTAGGGGCATTGCTTTATCAGCATGAGATCAATTGCCAGCAAAAGCAAATTAAGCATTCAGAAGCTCCCTTGTTAAAATTGCTGGAAAATTTACATAGCTTAAGTAACCTGGATAAAAGGCTGGAAGCAGTAGTAGGCGCAACCCATCAATTTGTTTCTCCCAGTCGGACAGCTATTTATTGGTTTGAGCGACAAGGGCGCTATTTTTGGTGTCGCATGAACAACCAGCTGATCAACATGGGGCGTGAATCTCATCACCCGCAGCAATCAGTGGTGGGTATCACAGTCCAGGACTTGAGCGAATTTTATTATGCTTTAGCAGTTAATCAAATTGTTTGGATTGGTGAGGCACGTAGTTCCCTCAAAAGCCATTTTACGGGTAAGTTGTTGCAACGCCTACGAGTGCGATCGCTCCTAGCAGCCCCGATTATTTGGCAAAAAGACTTGCTGGGTTTTCTGGCGGTGGAAGCCCATAAACCACGGATTTGGTCGGATGCAGACAAAAAATTTGTCCAGGGTGCGGCTGGGTTCATCTCTTTAGCGGCTCCCACTGACAGCATAGAAAAGAGCATTAAACAAATTCAAGAGGATGCCCATTTAACTAGTCAAGTTGCTCAAGCTATCTATAGCGAGCATAACCTCCATGAAACACTATACAACTGTGCAACAAGAGTTTTAGATCGATTAGCTGCCACTCGCTTTTTACTATTGCAGTACCACAAGGAACAAAATCATTATCAAATTTTTTACCAGAGTCAGCCCCATAACCGCCGACCTTTAACTTTTACGCTCAATACTCTCACAGAAATAGATAGGCAACTCATACAGTGTACCAGTGCAGCCATAGAGATTGAGCACTTAGATGAAGATTTGCGGTTTTTTCCCTGGCGTCCTCTGTTTTTAGGAAATAACATCCATTCACTCTTAATTTGCAACTGCACTCAAGAGCGTTTACCTGGGACGCTTTTAATCATCACTCACGAAACCCATCATTCTTGGACAACTCTGGAAAAAGAACTGTTGTGGGCTGTCAGTCAGCAAATTGGTGTAATTATGCGTCAGTGGCAGATGCAATCTATGAATGAGGAGCAACAGAAGATTTTACGAGCTTCTGGGCAGTGTTTAAATATCCTAACGCCAGATCCACAAGAAAAAACTAAGAAAGGGGAAACCTATCCAGAACGTACAGCTTTGAAAGAAATTGCATCTATTCTTGGCTGTCCTTTGGCGCTACTACTTACCTGGACGCCTGGTCAACAACAGGTAGAAATTATTCCTGGAGTAATTGCTAATAATCAATTTGCCATAGAGATGGATGCATCTATCTCTATCCAAAGTGAAGTTCTCATTCAATGGGCACTGGCCACAGACAGTTACCTAATCTTGAATGTAGATGATTTACCCCTAGAAACCAGAAGATGGTTGAATAATCCTAGTATTGGTCAAGTTTTAGTGATGGCTTTACGTACTTCCACCGCTTATGAACCTACAGGTGTAGTACTAATGGCAGCACATCATGGTTGTCAATGGTCACAACAAAGCCTCAGTGCTGTAGAAACTCTGATTTTTCAATTAGCTTGGTTCCGTCGTCAAAAACAAATCACCCAACTTTTAGATTCCACAACCCACGAATTACAACAACTTAATTGGTACAAACATCGCCGTCTAGAAGAAATCCAAAGAACGGCGACACTGTTAATTGGGCAAATCCATGATTTGGGTATTCCTAATACTGAACTGACTAAGACACGCTACCAGCTATTATTAAGGCAACTAGACCACACAACCAATGCCATCAATGGACTGCTAAAACTTGAAGATTGGCAATTACATATCAACGCTGAAACTATGCCAGTCACCAGTTTGCTCAAGCGTTCCCTCGAAAGAATAGAAAGTTTACTCAAACAACAAAAGCTGTGGGTGGGTGTGCATGGTTTGGGACAAGGAACTGATGAGCAGGAATCACCAAAAAGCGCTTCATACCTCAAAGATATTCCCACCTTAGGCTATCAAACCTCAATGGCGATCGCTGGTGATATTGTCAAAATTGAATTAGTTCTCCATGAATTATTAGTTGCTGCCTGTAACCGTTCCCACAATGGTGGCAGAATTGACATCTGGTGTCGCCGCTTAGATGAACGCACCCTAGACTTATCGATCACAGACAATGGCACTATCGAACCACAACTACTAGCAGCGCTCAATCAAGATACACCCAAGGATGTGTTGGCTCCCTCACTCCTCCATCAACCACCAGGTTTACACCTGCAAATCTGCCAAACCCTCATTCAGCAGATGCAAGGAGAATTACACTTCTATCAACTACCAGATCATCGCGTAGTTAGCCGTTTGTTGTTGTTGTTAGCTACATGAATCAATTCAAAATTCAAAATGACGCTCTCTTCGAGACGCTAAAAGCGAACGCGGACTCGCTAACGCTGCGCTAACAACATTCAAAATTAAATACAGCCTAAACTCGACTTTATCCAAAATTAAGAACTTGGCTTTCCTTATCCGGCAAAAATCCTGGTTTTTTGGC
This sequence comes from Goleter apudmare HA4340-LM2, assembly GCA_019359495.1. Classification (GTDB taxonomy): domain Bacteria; phylum Cyanobacteriota; class Cyanobacteriia; order Cyanobacteriales; family Nostocaceae; genus Goleter; species Goleter apudmare. Next base: position 20,473 of record JAHHHF010000005.1, on the reverse strand, counting down.
AAATACTTTTTCCATGTCACTGATTTGCACTCCAGTCCAAAAACTAAAACTACTGTCCCATAATGGTTTGAGCGTCGGGTTTTGGTTTTCGTAAAAATGGATAAAGTCGAGCTAAAAACACAAATCATTAACAATACCCTGTTTTTGCTCAGACTGCTCCCGATATTTTAGTTAATTCAGTATTAATACTGTTTAAAGTAAGTTTTATGCACTACAGAATAATATTCGCCTTGCGATGAGGTTTTTCACCCTCCAAACACCTGGATGTTGGCTGTTGTGATTTACCTTCATGGACTTGCTGTTGTTTTTCCCTAATTTTCTGTAAATCCCTTCGTAATCATCATTGGGAGGGATGTATTAACCTGCTATACAGTCAATAAAACAGCAAATAGTCGTATATTGCCAGGTAATTTACCGAGAAATAAGTCTATGGGGGATTGACCCCACATTTATTGCCAAAATGTATCCTCCCGATGTAACAAAATGGTTATAATTATTTTCCATTAGTCTCGCAAATTTGTGGTTAAATCTGCACAGTATTCTTATGGGACGTGCGCGTTCTAAATCAGACCTGCCTACCAAAATTTGTCCAGTATGTGAACGTCCTTTCACTTGGCGTAAGAAATGGCAAGATTGCTGGGACGAAGTGAAATACTGCTCAGAACGTTGCCGTCGTCGGCGTTCTGAGGCTAAAAATGAAACGAATCAAAGCTAACACCACACCAGACGCAAATAGCGCAAAGGATATATGAAGTTAGAGGTGCAACCGAAATTAATAATTCACGGGGGGGCTGGTAGTTCTCTTCACGGGAAAGGAGGAGTGGAGGCGGTGCGCCAAGCGCTCTCTACAGTGGTAGAGGAAGTGTATTCTCTGCTAATTGAGGGAAAAAGTGCAACTGAAGCCGTAGTGCGAGGTTGCCAATTGTTAGAAGATAATCCCCGCTTTAATGCTGGTACTGGTTCAGTCCTGCAATCTGATGGTCAAATTCGCATGAGTGCTTCGCTGATGGATGGTGCATCAGGGCGGTTTAGTGGTGTGATTAATATCTCGCGGGTAAAAAACCCAATTGATTTAGCACAATTTCTGCAAACCTCGCCAGATAGAGTACTCTCAGATTACGGTTCTGCAGAACTAGCGCGGGAGTTGCAAGTCCCTAGTTACAACGCTTTAACTGATTTGCGGTTGCAAGAATGGATACAAGAGCGTCAAGATAACTTTAAAAGCCCAATGGCTGGGGTTGTGGCAGAAACCGAACTGGTGGAAGCTAGCAATGCGCGACGCGGTACCATCGGCATAGTAGCTTTAGATGCCTTTGGTAAGCTAGCTGCTGGTACGTCTACAGGCGGTAAAGGCTTTGAGCGGATTGGGAGAGTCAGTGATTCTGCGATGCCTGCGGGTAATTATGCTACCAGTAAAGCTGGTGTAAGTTGTACTGGTATTGGCGAAGACATCATAGATGAGTGCCTAGCAGCTAAGGTTGTTGTACGTGTAACTGATGGTTTATCGCTGAAGGAAGCCATGCAGCGCTCATTTGTCGAAGCCTTAGAGAACAAGCGGGATTTTGGGGCGATCGCTCTTGATGCTGATGGCGCGATCGCTTGGGGTAAAACTAGTCAAGTCTTACTCGCAGCTTACCATGACGGTGAAAAGATTGGTGATACCTTGGAATGGACTGGTGATGAATTGGTAGGTTATGCCAATTCGTAATTCGTAATTGCGAAAACCTTGCAGAACCTAGGTTTTGCGGTTTGGATCTCTTTGCGGATTGTAGAGAATTGGTGTTAGTGCTGAATCAGTTGCAACGCCTCGGCTAGAATTGCTGGCTCATCTACCATCACCGCTAATTCTTCAGCTTCATAACGTCCCTCAAAAGCTTCTAGGGCGGCTCTTTTGAGGGCAATGGGATATGCTTGTTGCAGGATATCTATTAATTCTGCCTGATTTAAGTAAAAACCACCTGATTTGCGGCGCTTGTTAGTTTTATTGATTTCCCGCACAGCATTTTCTGTAGAAATTTGCCAAGAGCGGGTCAAGCGTTGTTCAGCTTGCTGTTTAATTAAATGGATGAGCAGAATGACGCCGTAGCTGTCAATTTTATTGATTTTGTCACTCAGGCTCATTTCTTCTAACTCATCCACTAATAACAAGGCTTCTGGAACTTTACCCTGTTCTAAAAGTTGCCTTAGTTCTAGTAGCTCTTCCATGTTGAATTTGGGAATTTTGGCTTTATTACTAATTTAATCCCAATTTAGCGGGAATAAAATGCTCACGTCCCTAATACTTTGTTACAAACGTTTTGATAGGTTCGTAGTAAGGACTTTAGTGCTGAAGAATAAAGGACTAAAGTCCTTACTACGAAAAATTTTAAGGTTGGCTTTGAGATGCACGTTTCTTTGACACCCAACCTGGTTTGATCACTTGACGCTCACGGGCAATTACCAAGCTGTCATCAGGAACATCTTCTGTAACAGTTGAACCTGCTGCCACATAGACATCATTTCCCAAGGTTATGGGTGCAACTAAGGTAGTATTAGAGCCAGTACCAGTACGATCGCCAATTTTGGTAGGGTGTTTCTTCACGCCATCATAGTTAGCAGTAATTGTACCTGCGCCAATGTTGACTCGGCTACCGATAGTACTATCTCCCAAATATGATAGATGGGCTACATTCGTGCGATCGCCTATCTGAGTATTTTTTAGTTCCACAAAATTACCCAGGCGACAACCAGCACCTACTTGTACTTGACCACGTAAGTTAGTGTAGGGGCCGATTTGAGTTCTGGCTTGCACGGTGCTGTTAATTACCACAGAGTAGAGAACAGTGACATTTTCACCTAGTTGGCTATTTTCAATTAAACTTCCAGGTCCGATGCGACTTCCCGTCTGAATTATGCTATTGCCGCGCAGGTGAGTTTGGGGTTCAATAATCACATCTGACTGGAGTTCTACAGTATCATCGATGGTAATGCTGTTGGGGTCCACCAGAGTGACACCAGCCACCATCCATTTTTCCTTGATTCTGGTTTGTAAAATTTCGTATGCTGTTGCTAGTTGGAGGCGATCGTTAATTCCAACAATTTCCTGGTAATCTTCCACATCCACGGCCATCACTTTTCCGACTTGAGTGACGGCATCGGTGAGGTAATATTCTTTTTGGGCATTATTAGCTTCTAGGTGAGGTAAAACCTCTGCCAAATTATGCCACCGAAAGCAGTAAACTCCAGCATTAATCCGGCGATTTTGCCTTTGAGCAGTGGTGCAATCCTTGTCCTCGACTATTTGTTGCACAATATTTTCACTGTTACAAAAAACACGTCCGTAACCTTTAGGGTCTGGCAGATTTGCCGTCAAGATGGTGGCGGCGTTCTGATTTTCTTGGTGGGTTTGTAACAGCTTTTGGAGAGTGTCAGTACGTATCAGTGGTAAATCACCATTCAGCACCAATAAATCCCCAGTGTAGCCTGTCAGGTGGGGAAGTAATTGTTGAATGGCATGACCCGTACCCAGTTGCACAGTCTGTTCGACAAACTCCAAACTAGAAATTGTTTGTATAGCTGCTTTGACTGCTTCGGCCTGATACCCGACAATCAATAACTGTCGTGAAGGTGAAAGTGGTTCTACGCTTTTGATAACTCTTTCTACTAGCGATCGCCCGCCTAAAGAATGTAAAACCTTGGGTAGGCTTGATTTCATCCGTGTGCCGCGTCCCGCCGCCAGAATTGCTACAACTACCATAATCCGCTATTAGCTATCAATAGAATCGCGCTGTTGCGCTGGGTATTTTGAGATTCAGGCTCAAATAATACCAGCTAATCACCACAGACTGAAATGTTGTAACAAGTCAGGTTAATTACTTTATATTTTTTTTTGACTGATGATTGGGGACTGCGGATTGAGCGTTACCAAAAATTTTTTTCATTTTCCATACTCCATCTCCCATTACCAATAAAGTTATTTGCTCCAGCAGATATGACCTTGATTATCTACAACTGCTGATTTTGACGAGAGTGAATAAACTCTTTAAACTGCTGTATTAATTGGCGATTGCGCCAACCTAAATTTGTTTCTTCCATCATCACACCCAGTGCCTCTTCTGTACTAAAAGCCCTTTTGTAAGGGCGTTCGCTGGTCAAGGCGTCATAAATATCAATGATTTGAAATACCTGTGCTAGGTAAGGAATATCATCCCCTTTCAACCCATCTGGATAGCCTGAACCATCCCAGCGTTCATGATGATGACGAATAATGGGAATAACACCCCGCATACTACGCAGTGGCTGACAGATATTTTCTCCAATCAAAACATGCTGTCTCATAATTTCCCAATCTTCGGGTGTGAGCTTGCCTTTTTTCAATAGCACTGCATCGGGAATACCCACCTTGCCGATATCGTGGAGATAACCACCCCACATCAAATCTCGAATTTGGTTACGTGAGAGATTCAGGTATTCACCAAAAGCTTTTCCTAGTTTCACCAATCGTTCGCAATGGTCGCCAGTATTTGGATCTCGACTCTCAATCGCCCTAGCAACCGAAAACAGCACTTGTTCGGCATGGTCTAGGTCTTCGTTCAACCGCTTCTGTTGTACTAGCGACTTCACACGCGCTGCTAGTTCCACGCGGTCAAAAGGTTTGGTAAGAAAATCATCCGCCCCAACTTCAATGCCCCGAATGCGCGATCGCCTGTCGTTTAAAGCCGTAATAAAAATTACTGGGATCAGCCTAGTAAGTTCATTTTGTTTCAGGATCTGGCACACCTCAAAACCATCCATTCCCGGCATCATCACATCTAACAAAATTAGATCCGGTTGTTTTTGTGCCACCAGTTCCACAGCAATTGAACCACTGTCAGCTTCGATGACTTCACACCCTTCCATGTTCAAGAGAGCAACAGCAGTCATTCGACTGGCCGCATGGTCATCAACTACTAAAACTTTTGGTAAATCTGAATCAAAGCCATTTACTTTAGAACCTATGGATTCTGGGTTTCTAGAGACTAATGAATCATCATTAGAATTGAAATTTTGAGCTTCCATCCAAGAAGGTAATGCTGGTTTGTCTTCAAGCATAATCTCTTCTTTAGAAAATCCCAATGAATCACCTTCTATATTTTGCAAACCTAGGGCATGATTGGAACCTATATTCTTCATTTTGCTTGGGGGGTTAGACCCATCAACAATTTCTGCGGTAGAGCCTGTATGCTTGGGTTTCCATTTAATCACAAAGGCACTCCAATTTGTTTTAAAAAAAGTAACAATGGCAGGTTTTGAGCGCAAGTTTTGTACTTTACTGCATTTTAAGCGGCATTTCCACAAGCTTTATCTACTATATTAAGTCTGATTTTTTGTAAATTACAAATTGTGCTTGTTGACGCCATTATGAGTAAATTACTAACCTGGCTGGCAGATGTATTTGAGCATTATTCTAGTATGATTATTTCCTGCAAATGTTAAATCAGCCTTTTCACGGATATTTATGGATTGAGCGAGGCTAAAGTATGTAGCGCCCACTAAGTTCATAGTGTATCTAGATTGATTGAGTTTAAAGTTTTAACTACAATTTTGCTGCTCAGATATTCTCACAGATTAATATTTATAGTAAGTCTCAATCGAGATTAATAAAAAAGGAGTCAGAATACAGAATTCTGAATTCAGAAAACTCTACCCATAAAGGAATAGAGTTTTCATAAACAGGAGTCAGGAGCGGAGCCGGAGACGCTCCTGATTTCTGAATTCTGTTCGATAAATTTTTTGCATTGATAAAGGTTCACACTGAACCAGTGATTTAAAACCCCAAAATTGCTGATATTCCTAGAGGAAAAATGAAAATTTTGTCCAAAATTCTGGATAGCTAATCTGGCATTATAAACATAGCTAGCTGTAGTCCTGTTCTAGCTGTTAGCCGGAAATTTATTTCCAGGCTAATTGTCGAACTCACGTTAACCAACGTTTCCGCCAACGAGAAGTGGGTTCTAGTAAACAAGCTTGTTGTTCTTGTTGTCGTCGCATCACTATGACATTGGTAGGATCGTTCAAGTTTGGATCACGGTAAGGAATAGCCGCACGCGTTAGCAAATGTTCTGTTTCTGCCTGAGAGAGCGCGAGAGAGGGAGAAAATCGTGCCATAGCATTGTCTCCCCCTCTGCAATGGGTTGCTACAGTACCAGGTGTTCGTCTTCCCACCGGTGGAGTAGAACCTATTTGTAACCCTGCTGTTAATAATGCTGTGCGTACAGCCGCAGCACAGGAATATGTAGCAAGAATCCCATCTGAGTGTAAACACAAAGAAATTTGTTGGATAAATTCAATAGTCCATAACTGGGGACATTGAGGCGGCGAAAAGGGATCAAGAAAAATTGCATCCGCCTGGAAACCTAATTGCTGTACTTGCTTAATCGAACTTCTAGCATCACCAATTAATAACCTCGCTTCCAGGTGATTTCGTAACACCTGATGCTCAAAAGCTAGTTGAGCCAAAATTTCGGTATATTGATAATCCCAATTATCGAATAAGTGATGAGCGATCGCCGCTTGCGCCACAGATGGATTCATCTCTAAACCGATGACTTCAACATCACAATTGGGATTTACTGCCCAAATAGTTTGTAAAGCAGCTGCTGTATTGTATCCTAGACCATAACAAACATCTAACAGCCGCAAAACTGGTTTGTGGGCACGACTAGCTAATTGAGTAGGAGCTACAAACTTGAGAAAACTTTCCTGCTTCGCTCCATAATGGCTATGAAATGATTCCCCAAACTCTTTGGAGTTAAAAGTAAAAGAACCATCTGCCGTTAGTTGTGGTAGAAATTTGTCATTTGTCATTTGTCATTTTTCATTTGTTATTTGTTAATAGGCAGTAGATAACAATTACTTTCTAACAACGTCCCATATCCCTAAATTTTATGACTGAAAATAAGTGGATTGTTTCACAAACATGGTTATTGGAACACCTTAACGATCCGCAAGTTGTGATTGTGGATTGTCGCTTTTCTCTTGCTGATCCACAACTAGGAAAACAGCAGTACCAAGCGAGTCATATAGAAGGTTCCTACTACCTGGATTTGAATGAGGATTTATCCAGTTCCGTGAGAGAACATGGCGGAAGGCATCCTTTACCTAATCCTACTGATTTAGCTTACAAGCTATCAGAAATTGGGGTGAACTACCAAAAAACATTAGTTGTAGCTTATGATGATTCTCGCTTGGCCTTTGCATCTCGTTTGTGGTGGCTATTGCGCTATTTAGGACATGAGCAAGTGGCGGTATTAGATGGAGGCTTTGCGAGTTGGCAAAAAGCAGGTTATCCCATCACAGAGATGATTACGCAACCCCGACAGGCTACCTTTATCCCTCAAATACAAGCAGAATTGGCAGTAGATATTACAGATGTTAAAAATCGTAAAGATTTGCCGCAGGTAGTTTTGGTAGATTCCAGAGAGAGCGATCGCTATCGAGGTGAGAGAGAACCAATTGATAAAATTGCTGGCCATATTCCCGGCGCTGTTAACTACCCTTGGCAGGAAGTCACAGATTCTTCAGGTTATCTACTTCCTCCAGCAGAACAACGCTGTCGCTGGGAAAAGCTAGAACAAGCCGAAGAAATTTTCGTTTATTGCGGTTCTGGTGTAACTGCCTGTGTGAACTTACTTTCTTTAGAAGTAGCTGGCATCCATCAAGGTAAACTTTACCCTGGTAGCTGGAGTGATTGGATTAGTTATTGATAATAAGCCATGAAGGAGAACAAATATTGATAATTGGCGAATAACAAATAACCAACCTCAAAATTGCCCTAAATCCAAACTGTAATTAAGACTGAAAAACCAACTATCAAAATTAATAGTGGGGACAGTAGAGCCACCAAAAGAAACCCCACTCTGTAAATTAATATTACTGTAGTTAGACATTCGGTAATTTAACTGCCCGAATAACCTATGAAATGTGTCTGCTCGTGCATCTGGGCGTTGTGTAAAATTTGATAAATTAAACTGATAATTGATACCAATCTGGAGTGGATCTTGCAATTGATAGCTTAAAGACAGCCAGACAGAATTAATTATCCGATTACGATTTTCTGGATCAGCAAAGTTGATGCTGAATTCATAGAAGCTATCTAACATTAGTTTTGAACTTAGAGGGTCTCGCCGTCCTAAAGATAACCGCAGGGAATTTTCGTTTAAAAAGCGATCGCCAGCTGCATAAAAATCTCCGTTCTTGACGTAGAACAACTGTTGATTACTAAAAGCTACTTCCCCATACATTCGCTGTGATAGCTGCTGGTAAAGACTAAGATTCAATCTCAATTGATTGTAATCATATATTGATTGATCGAAGTAACGAATTTGGTAACCATCAATTGACCCATTTATATAAGTTTTAGGCCCTAATGGTAGGTATGTGGAGGCTAGTGTCAAACCATAAAATATCAAACTATCTTTTATACGATCAACATTTGAGGAAAAAATATTATCTGTGTAGAAGTAGCCAATACGTCCTTGTAAGTAGCCTATGGGTTTAAACTTATCTCCAGGTTGTTCTGTGGGTGGAGGTGGTATTTTTTCTAGTGGTTGTTCTGGCAATGATCTTTGCCGCACCCGCAAACCTAGTTCAAGCTCACTATTACTACTAGATTCAGGCAGTAGCATTGTTTTTTTTTGCAGCAGCAACCTGAGCTTTTCTAGCCTCTGAGAGTAATCTGTTTGCGGTGTTTCTAACAGTCGTTCTATCGGTTCAGAAGAAGGTCGGGGAAAATTACTAGGTTGTCCTTCTAGCGGTGGCGGGTTACTCTGCCTCTGAGCATTTTCTGAAGTGCCTGTGACTGTGGGGTTAGGTTGAGGCTCTAGCGGTACTAAAGGAGTAGGATTGGATTCAGACTCTGGCTGTACCTGTGACAGTAACGGACTCAACTTACTTGGCTTCTTGCAAACATTGTCTTCACAGTAGTCTCTGAAGAGCAGTGAAGAAGACAAGTATAAAGTATTACTTGATTTTCGATGCTCGAATGTATACGAATTTACAGCCCATACTTGATCTACCCTGATGCCGAATAAGCTGACACCATTAGGAGCTAACAAAATCGCAAACAACAAACTTTTCCAGCGTTTGGATTGCATTTTTAGTGAGGTTGGTCGCGTTTGGCAAGCGTAGACTTATAAGCTGTGTCAGAAGTTCCAATTAAAAATCTAAAATTTCTGCTCAACTTATCCCTGATGCTTTCACTAAGCTTGATAACAAGTAATCGTTAATCATATTTATTGATGTTCAGACTTATTTATCCAAAAAGTTACATATATTTATCTTTATTATTGGTACGTATGATACTTGATCCTGTAAATTTATTGTTTAGTTGAACGGGTATAATAGTGTGCAGGGCTTATAGTACTTAAGTTACATTGACATAAGTTAAATCTTTAAGTCAATTAGCTAATTGTTTTAAGTATAAAAAATAACTTTGTATTGGGTGAGCATCTACTTTCAACTGGTTTGTGATCAGTTAAAGTCTCCGAGTTTCTAGAATTATGTTTCGTCATAAATTTTTATCGCTTTTGGTGATTGGTTTATGGGGAGTTATGGTATTGCCTTCGCCAAATATGGCTAGTGCAAACACTCCTCTGACGCGAGCTGAGATTCAGAACTTGCGTAATCTAGTGCAACTAATTCTCAGAAGTAGCCCACAGAGGCGACCGGCACGTAAATTAGATGCGATAATTCCTGGGGACGGCTTATCTACAGGTCGAGCCTCTCTTGCAGAGTTGCGTTTCAATGATGGTTCTTTAGCAAGGGTTGGAGAACAGGCATTATTTCAATTTTTGCCAAAAACTCGTAACTTTCAACTATCGAATGGAACTGTACTGTTGCTGATTCCACCTGGAAGAGGGCAAACACGTATCCAAACACCGAATGCAGCAGCAGCAATTCGTGGTTCAGCATTATTTGTGCGCTATGACAAAACAACAGACACTACAGTTTTAGGCGCATTGACAAATAGTGGTATTGAAGTGTCTAACCAACAAGCTTCTGAACGTCAGTTGCTAGAAGCAGGTCAGCTAGTAGTTATTGTTAAAAATAAATTTCAGGGCTTATATGATTTTGACTTGAGAAATTTTTATGAAACCAGCGATTTGGTTCAGGGACTTGATTTAACTAGGCAAGGTCTTAAACCTTCCCCAGATCCTGCGATCGCTAGCGTTCAAGCTGAAACCTCGACAGCTGTAGCTGCACAGTCACCGATAAGTGGCAAAGGGGTAATGGATAACCCATCTTTTTTACAGCTCAGCACTCCCTCAAAATCGCCCACGAACGATAGTCTCTCATCGAATACTAATAAGGAAAATCCTTCAGTGGACTCCTTGGTGGAAACAGGGCAAGTCTTGTCAAATACTGATCAAGAACCTGTTGATGAAACCTTGACACCAATTAATAACCCAGATTCATCAGCAGAAAAACCACCAGAAAAACCACCCGAACAGCCACCAGAGAAACCACCCGAACAGCCGCCCGAACAGCCACCAGAAAAGCCACCAGAGAAACCACCAGAGAAACCACCAGAGAAACCACCCGAACAGCCGCCCGAACAGCCACCAGAAAAACCACCCGAAAAACCGCCCGAAAAACCGCCCGAAAAACCGCCCGAAAAACCGCCCGAAAAACCACCAGAGAAACCACCAGAAAAACCACCAGAGAAACCACCAGAAAAACCGCCCGAAAAACCACCAGAGAAACCACCAGAGAAACCACCAGAAAAACCACCAGAGAAACCACCAGAAAAACCGCCCGAAAAACCACCCGAAAAACCGCCCGAAAAACCACCAGAGAAACCACCAGAGAAACCACCAGAGAAACCACCAGAAAAACCGCCCGAAAAACCACCAGAGAAACCACCCGAAAAACCACCAGAAAAACCACCAGAGAAACCACCAGAAAAACCGCCCGAAAAACCACCAGAGAAACCACCAGAGAAACCACCAGAAAAACCACCAGAAAAACCGCCCGAAAAACCACCAGAAAAACCGCCCGAAAAACCACCAGAGAAACCACCAGAGAAACCGCCCGAAAAACCACCAGAGAAACCGCCCGAAAAACCACCAGAGAAACCACCAGAGAAACCACCAGAGAAACCACCCGATCCTCCTGAAAGACCAACTACATAACAAGGCTTTAGTAATGTAATACTTGTGGCAGAGTTGACTCAGTCAGGCTTTATAAAATGAGGGAAAGTCTTAATTATTAAGACTTTTCTTCTATTGCTGTTTAGATTGTGTATACCTAAAACTTGATGAAATTAGGTGTGTGAATTCAACAAACTTCTCCTATCTTGAACTTTGATTCAAGTTTCTCTATCCCGAAATTGGAGATAGACAATTGTGCATAGTCAAAATAGGAAAAAGTCATTTTATTTAGCTAATGAGTTAAACTAATATGGCATTAATATGGCAGTTTTCAATTGAGTAAAATACAGATGTTTTGTAGCGAACACCAAAAGCCTTTTGTACAAAAAAATCTTATCTGTACTCTGCCCTTACTGCGTATTTTATTCAAACGAAAATTGCTATAGACGCGACCAGACAAGACTTTGATACCATTGCCAGTATTCGTCCCACAATTGCAGAGAAATTCGTCACCATACTATTAGGTTGTCATTCCCCATACCCTATTCCCAATGGTTAACCAATACATCTACCTGCATGGCTTTGCTTCTAGTTCCAACTCTGCCAAAGCGCGGGATATACAAGAACGCTTTGCTCAAATTCAGACAAAGCTGAACATCCCGGATTTGAATGCTGGTGATTTTTTGCGGTTGACAATCACTCGTCAAATAAATCAAGTAGCTGCTGAATTTGCTAATAATTCTTTGCCAATAACCCTAATTGGCTCTAGTTTAGGTGGTTTGACTGCTGCTCATTTGGGACAACAGTATCCACAAGTGCAGCGCTTAGTTCTGTTAGCACCAGCCTTTGGTTTTTTATCTCATTGGTTGCCTAAGTTAGGAGATGAAGCTGTGCAGCGTTGGCAACAAGAAAAATATCTCATGGTTCACCATTATGGGGAAGGGCGCTTACTACCCCTAAGTTACGATTTTGTCACAGATGCAGATCAATACAGCGAGGAAAAATTACAAAGCCCCATTCCCACCCTGATTTTGCACGGCAAAAAAGACGAAGTCATACCCATTTCAGCCAGCCGAGACTTTGTTCTACTACGTCCTTGGGTGGAATTAGTAGAACTCGAAAGTGATCACTCTCTAGGCAATGTAATGACGGAAATATGGCAAGCAATTAGTCTGTTCTGTCAGCTACCTTGAAGTTGTAAAATATTAAACTCTCATCCCATTAATTTTTTTTTGCATAGTCAAGAGTCAAAAGTACCAAATAATTAACTTTGACCCTTGACTCTTGACCCTTGACTCATTCTTAAAACTATGCTTCCATTCATCCGGTCGGATTTAGCTCAGTTCACCGCTTACAAACCCCATCCCAGTAGTGATACAGACGCAGCAGTTCCAACAGAGTTAGATCGGCTGGATACGAATGAAAGCCCTTATGATCTGCCACTCCAGTTAAAAGAAAAGCTAGCTTGGACTTATCAGCAAGTAATTGAAACAAATCGTTATCCTGATGGTGGACATAAAACACTCAAAGAAGCGATCGCTCAGTATGTCAATGAGTCAGCTAAACTCACATCATCCTTAATTACATCTGCCAATATTTCTGTAGGTAATGGTTCAGATGAACTCATTCGCTCTCTATTAATCGCCACCTGTTTAGGTGGAGAAGGATCTATTCTCGTCGCCAATCCCACTTTTTCTATGTACGCCATTTTGGCGCAAACTCTCGGTATTCCTATAGTCACAGTAGAGAGAAATGCAGCCAATTTTGAAATTGACTTAACCGCAGCACAATCAGCGATCGCTCAAACACAAAACCCTCCCATTCGGGTAGTTTTCGTCGTTCACCCCAATTCCCCCACGGCGAACCCCTTAACTACAGACGAGTTGACATGGTTAAAAGGTTTGAGTGAACAAATTTTAGTAGTGATTGATGAAGCGTATTTTGAGTTTAGCCAAAATACTTTAATAGGAGAATTAGTGCAGCGACCGAATTGGGTGATCTTGCGTACTTTCTCCAAAGCTTTCCGGCTAGCAGCAATGCGTGTCGGCTATTGTGTTGCTCATCCAGAAGCGATCGCCATTTTAGAAAAAGTCAGATTACCCTACAATCTCCCTAGCTTCTCCATGGCCGCAGCCCTAGTTGCGCTAAAAAACCGTGAACTTTTGCTAGAGTCAATTTCTCAAACATTAATTGAACGAGACAAACTTATCCATACCTTGTCTCAACACTCAAAACTACAAGTTAGCCCAAGCGCTGCCAACTTTATTTATCTGCGTCTCCAAGGAAATATATTTCACTCACAAGACAATGTTTTAAAAAATTTACATGACAGACTAAAGCAATCTGGTACTCTGGTAAGGCTTCTGAGTGAAGGATTGCGAATCACAATCGGGACAAGTGAGGAAAACACGCGCACTATCAACCGAATTCAAGCTGCTTTGGTAAATTTTAAATTTTGATAATTCACTCAGTAGTTTAACCTGTTGCCTCCCTCATTGCCCAAAAGGCGCATTGTGCCAACAGTTTGTGGCAACACACCCACCAAAAGAGCAAAGGCAATATCGGGTAAGTTAGCTACTATTTCTGCGGGGAAGTATTGTTCAAATTGATCGAGAATCTTCTGGACTCGCTGCTGAGGCACAGGGTTTTCCGTAATTTGTTTAATTAACCGAATCCACTGTCTCCTGATTAAGTAAGCCTTCTGCCGCTCTTCATAAGATTCAGGTGTTAATAAAGACAGATTACCTATTGGTAGTGCTCTTTGACAATCACAATCGTAATCCCCGCCTACGACTGCTCCAGGCCCAGCAAATTCCGCATGATAGCGCTTAAAGAGAATAAGCCCATTCCGCTTACGACTATTAACTATGAAGACCTTTCCAGTTTGCAAAGGTGTTAGGATATCCGAGCCTTGAGATTGCTCAGTTCCATCTGGCATAACAAAGTAGTCAAGGGAAGTGGTGTCAGGGTAATAAGTTGATACCATAGTAGTCTGATAGCGTTGGCGCTGTTCGCTATCCATGTTTTTCCAAACTTGTTAATGATTGGGTAGTAGTATGCACTCAAGTCACAAAGTTTAATTCTTAATCCAATGAGATTCTTAGTTTTTCTTGTTATGAATATTTTTTGGTCAATTGACTTCGTATATGAACAAATACAAACTGTTCAGTAATCACATTCTATGAGATTTAACTGGATTTGTCTTCTACATAGAATGAACTTTCTTTAAAGTTTTTATAAAGATGAATATCTTAAATACAAAGTTACCATGAGGAATTTCGATTTTTATTTCTGAGGTTGTTTTATCTAAAGGCTTTTATCATAGCTATTTTTTCTAGCTTGTTTATCTCAAGAGACAGAAAATTTTACATTCGAGTATGACATACTTAATAAATTAGAAAAAATTATCTAAGTTTGATTTCATTGTAATTAAATTAATGTAAAATTTTAAAAAAACTCAATAACACCTACTTAGCAAAAGTCTATAGCTTATGGTCAAATAAAAACTCAGTTTTGATATTTAATTTTGTGTCTTTTCTAGAGTCATTCAAAAATTACTGATAAAGAACCTTTTTTGCAATACCCTATAAAGTAAACATTTTTATGGGAAAGTTTAGATATTTGTATCAACTATCAAATACTTATGTAGTAATAGCTGGTGCGAATATTTTAAAAGAAAAATATTCCAACTGGATTCGACCTTATGCACGCGGTAGCCCTGCTTAAAATAAAGCTTCCGAGCTTGGTGGTTATTCTCCAAAACATGAAGATATAAATCTTGGAATCCCCACTCCCTAGAAACTTTTTCACATCTTGTCAGTAACCCTGATGCCACGCCGTGCCTACGATATTTTGGGCAAACAGCTAAATTAGAGAGGTACGGAAAACTCCTGCTTAATTGTGACCACGAATCACTAAAACGCACACCTATTTCTACAGTTCCTACTAAATTATTAACTGTACCAATAGTATTATCAACAGCAACTAAACAAACGTGATGAGGAGCAGGTGATGCTAATCGATGCTTCAAATCTTCGTAAATACCCAAACGGAGAACTGGAAAAGCCCATCCCCATATACCATTTTGGGAATGAAAGCTTTCAGCAATGATTTGGGCAACACCTGGCAAATCAGCAGGTGTCGCCACACGAATTTGGAATTGGCGCTCAACTTGATCGGCGTCATTTGGGACTGGCTCTTGGTGGTACGAATGGAAAAACCAGGATGTCAAGGCTAGTTTATTGTTAATTTCATTCAAGGGTAATTTTCTCAAATATCCTAAAACACCATCAAAACCCTATGGAGAATATCTGATGATGAGAGCACCGAACTTGCCGTACAACTGCAAATTCGTTTAGAATTTCTTAACCTGCGCTCCTAACTCTACTTTTGTGAGAAATTGCAACTTAATCATAAATCTAAGAGGCTTGCTTCAGGAAGTTCTGGCGGATGTTTTCTTCTAGGGTACAGAGGTGAGCTACGTCTGATGGTATAAGCCGTTGATAACGCTCTTAGCGTTATGCAAGTACTTATCAAGGCTGCTTTGACCTCATTATTGATCCCTAATTATCAGTTCCTATTTTCAAGACGGTGCTTTTTACTGCTAGAAATATATGGATGGATAACCGGGATTCTTTTTTAAGGTGATAACATACTCTGCATCTTTTTGGGCAGTTTAGCGATCATTTACTAACATGTCTGAAAGAGTAGCAAATACTTGCCGCTTAACTGTGCTATTTTATACATAACAATTAATTTAAGAACAACATAAATAAAATTTACCTATAAGTGTTAGTACAACTGCTACAACGGGAAAACTTAATATGCAGCTATAGATGGCTTTTTCAAGCAACCTTAAGTGCTGCATATCATAATTAGAAAGTTCTCGCCGGAGGTGAGGAAAGTTTTGGCAAGCCAGCATCCACCCTGTAACACTCAAATTACATATGAAACCAATTGCTCTGCACCAGAGCGAATGGCAATCAGTACCAGCCATTGAGGCGAATTACTGTGAGTAAATGCTCCTACACTCAGCAGTCATGTAGCCAAACAGCCTTATTGGTCGAAATGCGCTGCTCTTACCTGACTCAGAAACATCCTTACCTGATCAGATTATTCTTTATCCAACTGCCGTTGCAGCAGGAAAGCGGTGCATGAAATCCCAAGCAAACAGTAAGCCTAAAATTTTGGTTGTCGATGACGAACCAGACAACCTTGACTTGCTTTACCGCACCTTCTACCGTGACTATAAGGTGCTACGAGCAACTTCTGGTCCTGCGGCGCTGGATCTACTTTCCCAAGAGGGAGAGGTCTCAGTGATCATCTCCGATCAACGGATGCCGATCATGAGCGGTACAGAATTTTTGAGCCTGACGGCGACTCAATATCCAGATATTATCCGGATCATTCTAACTGGCTACACTGATGTTGAAGACCTAGTAGAAGCAATTAATGCTGGTAAGGTTTTCAAATATGTCACCAAACCGTGGGAAGCGGAGGAACTAAAAGCAGTAGTACGTCAAGCTTTAGATACTCACAATGTCCTCAAAGCCAGAACCCGTGAACTAACCCGCACACTCCGTCAGGAATCACTACTTAACACGGTCACAAATACAATTCGCAGTGCTTTAGATTATCGGCAAATCTTACAGGCAATTGTTGATACTGTGGGTCATATGTTGGAGGTGGATGTTTGTTTGTTACGTCCTTTCCAAGAGGGGCGCTTAGTCGATGAAGGATTCATTTACCAAAAGTCCGTCGATGAGAGTGGGAGAGTGGGAGAGTCGGAGAGTGGAGGAGAAAATCATTCTTCTCTTCCCCCCTCTTCTTTACTGGCTCTGACGGTATGGGAAACCCGTGAAGTGCAAGTGATTCATAATGTGGTGGATGATGAGCGCATCCAGGGTGATACTACCCAACTAAGCAAACGCACCGCAGCTTTCGCTACGGCTAACATTTGCTCTAGCTTAATTGTGCCGTTGATTTTTCAACAAGAACTCATGGCAGTGCTAGCGCTACACAAATGTTCTGAATCCCGAATCTGGAGGGATGAGGAGGTAAAACTGGTATCGATGGTAGCGGATCAGGCAGCCCTGGCTCTGTCTCAAGCTTACACTTATGAGCAAGTACGAGCACTTGCCAAACGAGAAGCTCTAATTAATACAATTACTACTGCAATTCGTTCTAGCCTAGACCCGCAAGATATTTTTGCAGCTATTACCGAACAATTAGGACAAGCTTTACAAGTCGATGGTTGTGTTTTGTCTTTGTGGACAGAAGAAGATGAGTTTGTTCGCTGTGTGGGCTTGTATGATAGTGTTCAAAATCTAGAGAATGCTCTACAGCCAGTTCAGGAAGAAAATTTAGATAGTAATCACCATAAATTAAAGCAGCAATTACCTAATTCTCAAGCACCAATTAAAGAAAATCCGATTCTGCAAGAAATTTTGCGGACACAGGAACCTGTGGTGATTGCGGATATGAGTAATTGTTCGATGGAAGTGAAAGGGTTTGATTTGCCGTTAAAAATGCCGGCACGATCGCTGATGGTTGTGCCTTTGTTGGCCGATGGCAAATGCATTGGTAGTATCACTTTGCGTGTTAATCGCACAGCTAGAGTGTGGTTATCATCGGATATTGAATTGTCTAAAGCAGTCGCAGCTCAGGCGGCGATCGCTGTACAGCAATCACGTTTATACCAAAAAACACGCGAACAAGCTGAACGTTTGTTGCAGTTAGATAAACAAAAAACCGAATTTTTCCAAAATATTTCCCATGAGTTCCGCACTCCAATCACCTTGATTCAGGGGCCTTTAGAATCGGCGGTGAATATGGGCGAAGGGCTATCCTATTCTCAAAGTGCGATCGCTTTGCGTAATTCGCGCCGTCTGTTAAGACTAGTAAATCAACTCTTGGATCTGCAACGCCTAGACGCTGGTAGGATGCAACCTAGTTTTCGCCCCTGCGATTTAGTCGAATTTGTCAGTCAAATTGTGGAGTCATTTCGTCCATATTGCGAAAAAAAGGCGCTAAATCTTGTTACCGAGTTTGGTGAATGCCCGCAAATTTATTTGGATATGGAAAAATTTGACAAGGTGGTTTATAACCTCCTGTCGAATGCCATGAAGTTTACTCCTGAAGGTGGCACAATCAGTGTCAGACTCATATCGGAAGGCGATCGCTGCATTTTACAAGTACAAGACACAGGTATTGGCATTGTTCAAGAACAAATTCCCCACCTATTTGAGCGCTTCCGCCAAGCTGAAGGCTCAGAAAATCGCTCTTATGAGGGTAGCGGGTTGGGTTTGGCTTTAGTTAAAGAATTGGTTGAACTCCACGGCGGTACAGTAACTGTGGATTCGGTTTATGGGGAAGGTACTATCTTTACCTTGTGGCTGGTAGCTGGAAATACCCATTTACCCACAGAGCAAGTACTGGAAACACCTTCTGAGCTGAATATGAGCCGCGCTAGCGTCGAATTGGCTGATTTAGAACTAGTAGAGCCAACTCTAGCTAATATTGAAACTATTCCCAGGGATTTACCGCTCACATCTAACTCGCAGGATTTGCAACAGAACGGAAAAGCCATTTCCGAAAAACATCACCACTTAATTTTGGTCGTAGACGATAACCCAGATTTGCGAACTTATGTATCTGACATTATCCGTAACCACGGTTATCAAGTCCAGATGGCACGTAATGGTGCTGAAGGATTTCGGATCGTCCAGGAAACTTCACCTAGCTTAATTGTCACTGATTTAATGATGCCTATAGTGACAGGGCTGGAAATGATTCGGATGATCCGCAACGAGGATAAGCTCAGAGGAATACCAATCATTCTGCTCACCGCTAAAGTTGATGAAGAAACCCGCATTGAAAGTACAGAACATGGCGCAGATGCTTATTTAGCCAAACCATTTAATGACCGGGAACTTCTGGCTGAAGTTAAGAATCTCTTGGCTTTAAAAGAAAATGAGCGGCGAGTTGTGGAGTTAAATACTTATCTCACAGAATCGGTACTCAAGCGCTTTTTGCCACCTGCATTGGTACAAAAAGCTGCAACAGGAGATTTGACGCTTGATTTACGACCGGAACCGCGCTTGATTACAGTTTTGTTTAGTGACATAGTCGGTTTTACCCAGCTAGCAAATACTTTGAGATCCCGGCGAGTAGCGGAGTTATTGAATGAGTATTTAGAGGCTATGACCAAGACTGTGTTTGATAATGGCGGCACGGTAGATAAATTTATGGGGGATGCTATTTTAGCTTTATACGGAGCACCGGAAGAATTAACCCCAAATGAACAGGTACGTCGTGCTATCAACACAGCTAGGGCAATGCACCTCTCACTCGCTAAGTTAAACCAGCATTGGCGAGACCAAGGTCTATTTGGATCTGAGGGACATACAGGCGTGAGGTTTCGCTGTGGTATCCACCAAGGGACAGCAGTTGTTGGTATGTTTGGTAGCGCTGAACGTGCTGACTACACCGCTATTGGCCCTAGTGTGAATATTGCTGCTAGGTTGCAGTCTGCGGCTATTCCCGGCACTATCTTAGTCTCTGCTGCGGTGGCTGATTATTTGCAGGACGAAGAAATTACAAAAGTCAGTCCCTTAGAACTTAAAGGAGTCGATGAAACAGTCTTGACCTTTTCTGTGACACCAGAAGTGATGGTTAATCGTTAAAATCAAACTGGATTGAGTAGGTCGATGCCAATAAAGTTCACTAGCTAAGGTCGTCATTGATCCTTTGTGATTTACTCCGTTGGAGTAATTCGGCTTGTAGCAAGTGGCATTATTGGTAAGGGTTGTAGATATATTTATGTTTTATTGCCACCGACTCACTTAGTAGGGCTGATTTATATTGGGTTTTAAGGGTAATATGACACCAAGAGTTGCAAATACAACTTCAATTCCTACCAAGGACTGGAGGCGACACACCGACTCACCTAGTTTGTGGATTGCAGTAGTCATAGGTTCAGTTTCCCTGCACTTGTTAGCATTCTGGCTGATACGCTCATATCAGTCGCATTTATTATGGCGACAAGAAAGCCAAGCTACGATTCCGATTGATTTTATAGAGATTTCTCCTCGACCAAAAGCAGAAACAAGAGCACAGGCAAAAGCAGTAACGCCACGAAGCACAACTCAACAGTTACCCAAGCAAGTAGTTCCAACACAACAGCCAGTAGCCAAACCTGTACCTACTCCTCAAGATCAAAGTGCGATCGCTCTTGCAAAACAACGCCAACGAGAACTTGACCAACAACGCCAACGAGAACTTGACCAACAACGCCAACGAGAACTTGACCAACAACGCCAACGAGAACTTGACCAACAACGCCAACGAGAACTTGACCAACAACG
>JAHHHF010000004.1 GCA_019359495.1 Goleter apudmare HA4340-LM2 | reverse complement strand
TAATTTAGCTCGATAAATTCCCCAAAGCCTTATTGTTGCGTCCACTAAGCGAGTGCGATCGCATTCCGTTAAAATCGCTGAAATTATTGTGTAGTAAGTATTTCGCATTCTCGGATAAGTCTATTGCCAAAGTCTAAGTCAGGATTAATCGTCTGCAATCCTTCAACCCGTCGTTCAGCCTTAGTCAGTGCTAGCGAATTCCGTCTTTGTTGCCTCATAAAGTTTTCCTTAGTAGATGAATCTCATGTAGAGAACCCTAATGATATTTCACACTGAGTTCGCTATGTATCACCAAGATACGCAATAAGCAGATGTACTAGCCTGAGTGAAGCCACAGAACTTTTAGAGCATGAGGATGAGCTAAAACTATAAATGCGAGTAGATTTGCGGAAATTTGCTCATATTACCGTTTTTAGGAGTTGTGAACCTAATTTGTAAATTAGGTTTTTAATTTACAAATTAAAAACTTGATTTACGTTTTCTAAACTAGGTTTTTGAGTTGCAAAACTTGATTTACGTTTTCTAAACTAGGTTTTTGAGTTGCAAAACTTGATTTACGTTTTCTAAACTAGATTTTGCAAAAGGAACGCGATGTCTAAGATCAGCTACGCTGACACCCAAACTCTTCACACGCAAAGCTGGCCTGTGTTGTCGCGCAGCGTAACGCACCGTGAAGAATGAGATCGCCTGATAAGAGCCGCTATGATTTTCACACCAGTTATTGTCGCAATCATAATATAATTTACTCAGACGAAATAATTGAAGATAGTCGTTCCTTAACTTCGCACATATAATCTTTTAAACCAGTATTTACACCTCTTTCACGTAAAAGTTGTAAACTAGTATCTTCCCAGCACTGCCGTTCGCGTTCTATATCTTCGCTTGTTAGCTGCCCGACTACTACTTTTGGATTTCTTATTCGATCAGGTTCTTCCTGGGAATTAGAGCGTAGTCTGTGTGACTCTATGCAAGGATCAAAGGTCAATTCAGACTTGATTTGTTCTAGAATTTGTTCCTCCTGCTGATTAGATGGAATAAACCCATTTAAAACCCATGCTTCACGTTTTGGATCAGCTGCACCAATAACAATTTCTAATTTTGGTTCTTGATTAATATGTTGTGAGCGTGCTTGTTCAAGACCTTCTCTACGCTCTGGTTGATTATCTAAATCACGGATAAATATAACGGACCTAATTTGTCGTGTTCTTTGCAGAAAACGTACCAAATTAAGAACTTTGATAGATGCTGCTCCATCAGCTTTTAACGGTACACCTTTAATAGGATGACCTAGATATCTTGGGAATCTCAAACCTGATGATTTTAATGATGCTACAATTTTATCAATGTCTTTCCAGCAAGAATATTCTGTTCCTTCTAGTAAGCCAGTCCACTGAAAATAATACTGAACACTATCATCATCTAACCAATCAATTTGCTCTGTCAAAACGCGCTCTGCTAATTTAGTAGCTGTTCGTGCATCTGCACTACTTTCTACTATTACAATGAACTCAAGCACTCGCTTCTCCTACAACAACCCAATCTTCACCCTCAGCATCCCAAAATTCACCTGTTGTCAAGGTTTGTTTTGCCCATTCCACATCAGGATGTTTATCCAGACGCTTGGAGATTGTGAAGCCTGAATTACTGTTATTTAATATATGTACTTGAGAAGGAACAAGCTCATCAATAATATACGGTGAGTGGGTGGAGAAAATAACTTGCAGATTTTTATTATCTTGAATTATTTCCTTCAAAACAGTCATCAACTCACGTTGTGCTTTGGGATGAAGTCCCTGTTCTACATCATCTAGAAAAACTAAATTAGGTTGAGTAGGATTCTTTAGCACAGTTAGCAAACCTAAAGTCAACATTGTTCCTTCACTAATTGCGTGGGCTGGAATACGCTCACCAGTATTCATGTCTAATATAACTTCTTGCCCTGTCATTTCCTGACTTTCTTCATAGGAAATAGACTTACCATCAACTTCAATTAAACGCTTACGAATTACTGGTACTTTTGCTCGTTTTATGCCTATTTTGCGTACATTTGGCACAATTCTACTTAACATTTCTTCTAATACTTCAAAATTTCCTGGAGCCTCATTACGCAAAAAATCTAAAGTAGGTGCTAATCCTGAACCATCGAACTCAACTCTCGGCGTGACTTCATCACTGTAAGCTGCTTTAGCAAGATTGCTTGCAACTAACTTCAGATAAACAGCATATTTCAGAGATTGAGGAATTGGATATGGGGATTCACTTAAAGAACTTGACCATCCTTTCAAGTTTCCTGGCGTTCCATCTATATTCCATGATGCTGTCGGATACCAAGAATCATTGTTTTCCTGCTCCCAACTATAGGATGCTTGCCAATTTTGCCGATTGGTATATCCCCAAAAACCACTTGCCGTAACAGACATATTTTTTTCCCCAATAGTTGTAATAAACTGAGGTGATCTGTCATATTGAAATATCTTGGCAAATGATGAATCTGCCAGCCTACTTAGATTATGCAATGCTTGTAACACTGAGGTTTTACCAGCACTGTTTTTTCCTACAAGTCCATGTAATCGGGAACTATCAAAATTAAGTTCCGTAGCCTTATGGCTTTTGAAATTATGAAGTATTACATTTTCAAGCATTTGATTGCTAACATCCACATCAAGTTTAATAAATGAAAAAGTCAAATCTGTTGCTAGGTGATAATCACAAACAGACTTTCTATATAATATATTTACTAATTCACAACCATCAATGTAAAGGAAAGCGATGTCTACGACAGGCTACGCCGTTTTATGCAGCAGAATATTTATCCCTTAGATTGGGGTAGCGGTAGTGATGTCCATCTGGTGTCAAATGTTTGGGATGTTTGAGATGATGGTGCGGCGCTTGGCTTTCAAGACAGTCGCTACGCGAGGAGGCTACTATAACTTAATCACTCAAATTTGAAAACATTTTCAAAACCTAGCAAAATCCTCTCATCAATAATACCCAAGCTGATCCAGTCTCCTTAATATAACGCTTGACCAATGCGCTACTATCTATGAAGTAGATTGTCATCTAACGGCGTTCCTCAATGATAGTCTCGGAAACAGGCTTTCCCTCAATCTGAATTAATCTTCGCTCAGTTATGGCTTCGTAAGCAGGATGCTTTATTTGCTTAACTAAGCCAGAATCGATTAAATCTTGATGAAATGCTGCTTGCTTAACAGTTTCTTCTTTATTAGCCAGATACTTTTGAATTGTCTGATTAAGCTGCTGAAGTTCTGCTATTTCAAGTGTCTCAAGCTGCTCAAGTATTTGGTTCAAGATTATTCTTGCCATGTGTTTCTACTTCCTTCATTCTCAATATCTTGACAATTGTTGATAAATTGAGTCTCAATATTTAGTAGTTTTTCTTATAAATCATACCAAATCAATGGTTGTGTTGTCGCCAAGCGCAACGCACCACATCAATTCTGTTAACTCCGCTTATAAACCCACTCCATTTTCAACTTCTCAATCTCCAACTTCAACCTTTCATTCTCCATCCTCAACTTCCCATTTTCCTCTCTAATAAACCCCACTTCATCCCTCTTACTCAAAGCCTGATTAATCGCCAACTTCCGCATATCCAGCGAAAACCAACGCTGATAAGTTTGCGTATGCACTTGCACACTATGCCCTAAATTATCCGCCGCCGCTTTAATTGGTATGCCCAAAATATGCGCCCGAATTGCCCAAGCGTGACGTAAATCATAGGGCTTAAAATCTAAGCCAATTTTCCGGAACCACCAACTAACTCGTTGGGTTAATGCTGTTATTTCTGCATGTTTATTTTTATCTTTTTTACTAATTGCTGTCGCCAACATCTCTAAATATTTGGGATTTCTTAAATCAAATGCTTCAATCCATTGTTTATACAAGGGCAATGCTTGTCTTTCTCCAGTTTTACAATCTTTATGGACTTTCCATGTAAAATCTACATTTTCTTGGCTCAACCACCAATCTATATCAGGATTAACAAACAGTTCCCGTGGACGTAAACCGAAAACTGCTAACATGCCATAAGTCCAACGCCAAAGCTGCCAACTATCTTTCACATCTTGGTTAACTTGATGACCTCTGGTATTGAGGTAATCTGCAAATTTAATAATTCCTGCGGCTATTTCTATATCTGTTGGGATATTCCGGGAATTATTCTCTGGCATTTTGGCATACTGAGATAAATCAATGGCGATTTTGAATGTGAGACAAAATGCTGATATAGCTCTAGCTGCATTATATCTAGCCCATTCTTTATCGATGGTGGCAATTGAATTGATTAAATTTTCAGGCTTTGCCAAATCTTGAGGATTAGTGAAGCGCTTAGTGCGGGAAAAGTAATAAAAGAAAGTATGTTCGCTTTTAGTAGTGCGTTTGTGGGTTTTAAAATATTCTTCTTCAAATTTTTCTAGTAATTCTCCTATAGTTTGAAATTCCTTTTTAATTGCCTCGTTACCTAAATATTTATCATTCCATTCAAAGGTTTTTCTAGCAATTAACTTCCCTAATTCGTAGGCTTCCTCTTCAGCTGTTTTCAGTCCATCCAAATTGGCGGGAATATTCAAACTGAGATTATATTGCTTTCTCCCAGTGCCATTTTTGTCCGTGTCTCCCGGTTTAATTGGTAGCGTCGCCCGTAATTGCAGACTGCCATTTGATTCTCTAATGGTCACCTTTGCCTTTGCAGACTTCAAACGCAGATTTACCTGCTCTAGTTCCTGTAGTAACTTGGTTCTCATCATGCTTTGTTTGTTGTAGCGATCGCACAGATGAACAAAAATGCCCGGTAATTGATTTTGAATTTTGAATTGAAGCGTAATAACCCTGTATTTCTAGCCTAGATTTAGCCTAAAAATAAATGTGTTACATGCAAACAATGTTTGTCGCTGACATTGATTGCTGTGAACATTAAGCTATTTAAAACCATCCAACCATCAAAAGAACTACTCCGGTCCTTATCACGGTTATGACGGCTTCGCTATCTTCGCTCGTGATATGGATTTGGCGCTCAACAGCCCAACCTGGGGATTAATCGGCGCTCCTTGGAGCAAAAAAACCAAAGCTAAAGCAAAAGCTGCCGTTTAAGGAACTGGGACAAAGATAAGTAGGGATAACCTGGGGTTAAAACCCCAGGGGGGAGTTGGGAATGCAAAATTCAAAATTGAAAATTCAAAGTTGGGAATTTTGTATTTTGCATTTTGAGTTTTGAGTCACATTTCCACTCTCCAGTTCCAACTTTTTTTACCCACCCCGCCCAAAATCCTCATTGCTCGATTAGTTAAGAATTTAGCCAGCTTGGAGATCCAGAAATGCCTCAGAATCCAGAAAAAATTCAAGATCACGTAGAGCTATTCCACCAACCGGAGTACCAACAATTATTTCAGAACAAGAGAGAGTTTGAAAACGGTCACGACCCTGAAGAAGTAAAGCGGGTTGCAGAATGGACTAAGAGTTGGGATTATCGTGAAAAGAACTTCGCTCGTGAAGCTTTGACCGTTAACCCTGCTAAAGGTTGCCAACCTTTGGGCGCAATGTTTGCGGCTGTAGGTTTTGAAGGTACTTTACCTTTCGTTCAAGGTTCACAAGGTTGTGTTGCTTACTTCCGTACCCACTTAACCCGTCACTATAAAGAACCATTCTCCGGCGTTTCTTCTTCCATGACTGAAGACGCAGCCGTGTTCGGTGGTCTGCAAAACATGATTGATGGCTTGGCAAACTCTTACCAACTTTACAAGCCCAAGATGATTGCAGTCTGCACCACCTGTATGGCTGAGGTAATCGGGGATGATCTGGGTGCGTTTATCTCCAACTCCAAGAACGCAGGTTCAGTTCCTCAAGATTTCCCAGTACCCTTTGCTCACACTCCTAGCTTTGTTGGTTCCCACATCACTGGTTACGACAACATGATGAAAGGGATTCTGACTACCTTGACAGCAGGTAAGAAGAAATCCACCAGCAATGGCAAGATTAACTTCATCTCTGGTTTTGACACCTACGTTGGCAACCTCCGGGAAGTAAAACGCATCGCTTCTCTGTTCGGCATTGACTACACCATTCTCTCTGATAACAGCGACTATTTGGATGCACCTAACACAGGTGAATTCGATATGTACCCAGGTGGTACCAAGTTAGAAGATGCAGCAGATGCAATCAATGCGAAAGCTACAGTTGTAATGCAAGCTCACTCTACACCTAAGACCCGCGAATACATCGCTAAAGAGTGGCAGCAAGATGTTGTAGTTTCTCGTCCTTGGGGTATTAAAGCTACTGATGAGTTCCTGCTTAAACTCAGTGAACTAAGTGGTAAACCGATTCCTGAAGAATTAGAAATTGAACGTGGTCGCGCAGTTGATGCGATGACTGACTCTCATTCTTGGGTTCACGGTAAGCGCTTCGCTATCTATGGCGATCCCGATCTAGTTTATAGCGTAGTTGGCTTCATGCTGGAAATGGGTGCTGAACCTGCACATATTGTGGTTCACAACTCCAATGATGTGTTTGAAAAAGAACTCCAAGCATTGCTAGATTCTAGCCCCTTTGGTAAGGATGCAAAAATCTGGGGTGGTAAAGACTTGTGGCACTTACGTTCTCTGTTGTTCACCGAGCCTGTAGACCTGTTGATCGGTAACTCCTATGGTAAGTACCTGTGGCGTGATTGCAAGGTGCCCCTCGTGAGAATCGGCTATCCCATCATGGATCGTCACCACCTGCACCGTTATAGCACCATCGGTTATCAAGGTGTGATCAACCTCCTCAACTGGGTTGTCAATACAATCTTCGAGGACATCGATCAACGCACCAACATTCCTTCTAAGACCGATATTTCTTACGACTTGGTTCGTTAGGAATTAGATTCACTCGCGGCGTACCCCTAAAGTAAAAAGTCGTCTGAGAAAGTTTTGAGCGGAGGTTTCCTCCGCTCAAAGCCACAAGATTCCGACGTAGGACGCCGAGGTAACAGTGGCTGAACTTTCCGCAAAAGTTAAAAGGTATTTCTTTTAACTTTTAACTTTTTCCTTTTACTTAAGGCATACACTATGGAAAGCGTTACTCATACTCACGATCATAATCACCCTCATCCTAATTACCATCCACCAAATAATAAGGGTGCTGGTAGTTTTGATATTCTCTATCCCTTGCGTCAGCTAGTGGATAGAATTCGTGTAAAAAACTCTCGTTTTGCCCATTTTATTTGTCAAGTAATACCATGTTGTTGTCCCTTTGAAAGAGACATTAAATTATTTGGGCGGACTTACCATATTCCCTCACTGTGCAAACTCAATCCTTTGTACGACGATTTTGTCGGCTTACGTTTTCGGGCGCTTTCCTACCTAGCTGATGAATGTGGAGAGGATATCACTAAATACATTTGTTAGTTATTAGTCATTAGTTATTAGTCATTGGTCATTAATTGTTCAAATGGCAAAGGACAAATAACAATTAACACCTGCCATCCAGTAAGAGAAGAGAGATGAAAATCACCCAAGGAAAAATTAACGAGCTGCTTAGTGAGCCAGGATGCGAACATAATCAGCAGAAACAAACGCAAAAGAAAAACAAGTCTTGTACGCAACAAGCGCAACCGGGAGCGGCTCAAGGGGGCTGTGCTTTTGATGGTGCAATGATTGCCCTAGTACCAATTACTGATGCAGCTCATTTAGTCCACGGGCCGATCGCCTGTGCTGGTAATTCCTGGGGTAGTCGTGGTAGTCTCTCTTCTGGCCCCATGCTCTACAAAACGGGCTTCACTACTGATGTGGGTGAAAATGATGTGATTTTTGGTGGCGAGAAAAAGCTCTACAAAGCCATTCTAGACGTACATAAACGCTACAATCCGGCAGCAGTATTTGTCTACGCTACCTGTGTGACAGCTCTAATTGGTGATGATATTGATGCTGTTTGCAAAACGGCGGCTGAGAAAATTGGTACTCCTGTGATCCCTGTCATCGCCCCTGGATTTATTGGCAGTAAAAACTTGGGTAACCGCTTTGGTGGTGAGGCTTTGCTGGAATATGTAGTCGGAACAGCAGAACCGGAATACACTACACCCTATGATATTAACTTAATCGGCGAGTACAACATTGCCGGTGAAATGTGGGGAGTAACACCACTGTTGGAAAAGTTGGGCATCCGCGTTTTATCGAAAATTACAGGTGATGCTCGCTATCAAGAAATAACTTACGCTCACCGTGCCAAACTCAACGTCATGATCTGCTCACGCGCACTGCTGAACATGGCAAGAAAGATGGAGGAGCGTTACGGCATCCCTTATATTGAAGAATCTTTCTATGGCATTGATGATATGAATCGCTGTTTGCGGAACATTGCCGCTAAGTTAGGTAATGTTGATTTGCAAGCACGAACAGAAAAGCTCATTGCAGAGGAAATGGCTGCTTTAGATTTGGCATTAGCTCCTTATCGCGCCCGCCTCAAAGGCAAGCGGGTTGTACTGTATACAGGCGGGGTGAAGAGTTGGTCAATTATCTCCGCAGCTAAAGACTTGGGGATAGAAGTTGTTGCTACCAGCACCCGCAAGAGTACAGAAGAGGACAAAGCCAAGATTAAAAAGTTAATCGGTAATGATGGCATCATGCTAGAAAAGGGCAATGCCAAAGAACTGCTGCAACTGGTGAATGACACCAACGCTGATATGTTAATTGCTGGGGGTCGTAACCAATATACTGCCCTGAAAGCCAGGATTCCTTTCCTTGATATTAACCAAGAACGCCACCATCCCTATGCAGGTTATGTGGGCATGTTAGAGATGGCACGAGAACTGTATGAAGCTCTCTACAGCCCGATTTGGGAACAAATCCGCAAGCCTGCTCCTTGGGATGAGGCGGAGGAGTTGCAATCAGAGATATTGACTGAGGTGTAGGGATGCGCCTCGACTTTGCTCGGCGGACGGAGGATGAGGAAATTTTGGCAGGAACCGCCAAGGGCGTAGAGGGTGCAGAGAAAAGAGAGAGGCAATGTTTTAGTGAAGTGTATTGAGGTTGCAACCTGACGCTTTGCCTTCAGAACTCGACAATTCTCGTTTCAAATCTGACAGTTGTCGTTTTAACCCTGACTGTTCCAGAAAAATTAATGTAATTTGAGTTTGATTTTGCAATCAACGCCAAAAATTTCTCGTTTTGTTGGGGTTCACTCCATTCCACCCAACCTACATCTTTCTATATCTTCTCCCCACTCCCTCATCTCCCCCATACTTCGGCTCCGCTCAGTACAAGTCTCCCCTGCTTCCTAATAAATGCAATTTGGTATTGGCTAATGGCGATCGTTACTGCTCCTAATAAACCAGTTACAGTTAATCCCCTGAAGCAAAGTCAAGCTTTGGGTGCATCTTTAGCCTTTTTGGGATTGAAGGGTATGATTCCCTTGTTTCACGGTTCCCAAGGTTGTACTGCTTTTGCCAAAGTCGTATTAGTACGGCATTTTCGGGAAGCAATTCCCCTAGCAACTACAGCCATGACGGAAGTGACTACCATTTTGGGTGGTGAAGACAATGTCGAACAAGCAATTCTCACCTTGGTAGAGAAATCCCAGCCAGAAATTATCGGTTTATGTAGCACTGGGTTAACGGAAACTAGAGGCGATGATATCGAACGTTTCCTGAAAGAGATTCGGGAACGTCACCCAGAATTGGATCGCCTACCGATTGTGTTTGCTCCCACACCAGATTTTAAAGGTGCGCTGCAAGATGGCTTTGCTGTGGCTGTGGAAAGCATTGTCAAGGAAGTTCCTCGGCTGTGTGCTACCAGAATTGAACAAGTAACAATTCTGGCGGGTTCGTCCTTTACACCAGGAGATGTGCAGGAAATTAAGGAGATGGTAACAGCCTTTGGCTTGGTTCCCATTTTTGTGCCTGATCTTGGTGCTTCTTTAGATGGACATTTGGAAGATTCCTACAGCGCCATTACAGCTAGTGGGACGACTGTGGCGCAACTTAAGGAAGTTGGCGGTTCTGCCTTCACGATCGCCCTTGGTGAAAGTATGCGGGGAGCCGCCCAAATTCTGCAAGAGCGGTTTGGTATTCCTTTTGAAGTATTCGGTCAACTGACAGGATTAGAGCCTGTAGATGAGTTTCTGCAAGCGTTGGCAATTCTTAGCGGTAATAGCGTTCCAGAAAAATACCGCCGCCAGCGTCGTCAGTTGCAAGATGCGATGCTAGACACGCACTTTTACTTCGGTGCTAAACGCGTCTCTCTAGCCTTAGAACCAGATTTGTTGTGGTCAACAGTGCATTTCTTGCAATCAATGGGAGCGCAAATTCATGGCGCAGTGACAACCACGCGATCGCCTCTACTAGAACAACTCCTCATCAAAAGCGTCACCATCGGCGATTTAGAAGACTTTGAAGAACTAGCAGCAGGCTCAGACTTGTTGATTGGCAATTCTAACGTCGGTGCGATCGCTAAACGGCTTTCTATTCCCCTCTATCGCCTCGGTTTACCCATTTATGACCGCTTGGGTAATGGGCAATTCACCAAAGTCGGCTACCGAGGCACAATGGAACTTTTGTTTGGCATGGGCAACCTGCTTTTAGAAGCAGAAGAAGAGAGAGTTAAACATTTTCACGGTGATTGGTAATAGGGAATGTCATTAGTTAATGGTAACTGACAAATGACTAATGACAAACAACAAATTACAAAGGACAAATCAGAATGAAAATTGCCTTCACAACAAGTGACAGAGTTCATATCAATGCTCATTTTGGTTGGGCAAGAGAAGTAGATGTTTATGAAATTTCCGACAAAGGATATGAATTCCTAGAAACTCTGAAATTTGAGGGCGACCTCAAAGAAGATGGTAACGAAGATAAAATTACCCCCAAACTTGATGCTCTAGTTGACTGCACAATTGTGTATGTTTTGGCAATTGGTGGTAGTGCGGCTGCACGTTTAATTAAGAAGGGCGTGACTCCGATTAAAGCCAAGTCAGAAGATGAAGAAATTGCCGAAGTTTTGACTAAGTTAGTCCAAACCCTCAAGGGTAATCCTCCACCTTGGTTACGAAAAGCTTTGCAACAGAAAACCACAAAATTCACTGATGAAGTAGAAGACGAAGCAACTGTATGAGCACAAATAACAACAATAACGGAACTACCAATAATACAGTCGTAAACTCGCCTTTTCTGAAGACAATTGTCCAACAAATTCGGGGACAAGATACCTATGGAGTTTACCGGAATTGGTCTGATGAATTGATTCTCAAACCTTATGTAGTTCCTAAACAAAAGAAACGCGAGATTTCTTTAGAAGGCGAGGTAGACCCAATCACTCAAGCACGAATTATGGCCTTTTATCGTGCGATCGCAGCTTGTATTGAAAAGGAAACAGGTCTAATATCCCACGTTGTGGTTGATTTAAGCCATGAGGGATTTGGCTGGGTGCTTGTATTTTCCGGCCGTCTGATGTTAGTTGCTAAAACTTTACGAGATGCTCATCGTTTTGGCTTTGAATCCTTAGAAAAGGTTGCAGAAGAAGGAGAGAAACTAGTAGAAAAAGGCGTGGATTTAGCAAAGAGATTTCCTGAAGTTGGCAATCTTTAATTTGTTAAACAAAAAACAACAAAGGGAAAATGATAATTGAAGAACTAAAAGGCAAGATTAGACGCCTAAATAGCAAGGCAGGGCAGATGAAAATGGATCTGCATGATCTAGCAGAGGGACTGCCAACAGACTTTGAAAAATTGATGGATGTTGCGGCTGAGACTTATGAAATATATCGCCAATTAGATGACCTAAAGCAACAGCTAAAAAAAATGGAGAAAGGTCAATGAGCCAGAATATTGATGACTTTAAGAAACTTATAGATGCAGAAGAATTTTTTGAGTTCTTCAACATGCCCTATGACCAAAAGTTTGTGAATGTAAATCGTCTACATATTTTAAAGAAATTCTCCCAATACATGAGAGAAGTTGATGAAAATTCTCCTGATTTAAGTTCAGAAGAGAAGCTCAGTCAATATGCCATAGCTTTGCAAAAAGCCTATGAGGTATTTCTCGAATCAACACCCCATGAACAAAAACTGTTCAAGGTGTTTAATGAGAAGCAAAAAAATGTAGTCAAGCTGACAGAAATCACTTCTGATTAGGAGGTAAAAAGTGGTAAACCTGACGCCTACCGAATTAGAACGCTATAGTCGCCAAATGATGCTCCCTAATTTTGGTGAACTAGCACAA
The DNA here is from genome assembly GCA_019359495.1 of Goleter apudmare HA4340-LM2. GTDB lineage: Bacteria > Cyanobacteriota > Cyanobacteriia > Cyanobacteriales > Nostocaceae > Goleter > Goleter apudmare. The sequence goes on along the minus strand of JAHHHF010000004.1, from coordinate 36,112 downwards.
AAACGCCTGAAGTCAGCGACGGTTTTGGTTACAGGTGTAGGGGGATTAGGCGGTACGGCGGCGCTTTACCTAGCAGTAGCAGGCGTTGGACGACTGATCCTAGTCCGGGGTGGTGATTTACGGCTAGATGACATGAATCGTCAGGTTCTCATGACAGACGATTGGGTGGGTAAGCCAAGGGTCTTCAAAGCCAAAGAAACTCTGAATGCGATCAATCCTGATGTTCAGGTAGAAGTAATTCATGATTACATCACCCCAGAAAATGTAGATGCATTAGTGCAATCGGCTGATATGGCTCTTGATTGCGCCCATAATTTCACCGAGCGCGATTTGTTGAATGCAGCTTGTGTGCGTTGGCGTAAACCGATGGTGGAAGCTGCAATGAACGGAATGGAGGCTTACCTGACTACGATTATTCCTGGTGTGACTCCTTGTCTGTCTTGTCTGTTTCCAGAAAAACCCGATTGGGACAGACGCGGCTTTTCTGTTCTGGGTGCTGTTTCTGGGACACTGGCTTGTTTAACAGCACTAGAAGCTGTGAAGCTAATTACCGGGTTTAGCCAACCTCTATTGTCGCAATTGTTGACAATCGACCTCAACCGGATGGAATTTGCCAAGCGCCGATCTGGGCGCGATCGCTCTTGTCCAGTTTGCGGTAACAATGCGCCTTGGAGATACGCCCAATCTAATTCAATGGATAGTCAGTTAACAGTTAACTGACAAAAACTAACACCTGTAATCAAAACTATTAATCGCTACATATCAGGAGATTTGATGACTGTTACTTTGACTGAAAAAGCAGAATTTCGTCTGCGAGCATTTTTGCAGGGTTCTGCTCCTAGCGCTAACGGCGCAACTAAGGGCGTTCGCATCTCTGTAAAAGACGGTGGTTGTAATGGCTATGAATATGGCCTAGATATTATCAGTCAACCACAACCAGATGATGTAGTAGTCCAACAAGGCAAAGTGTTGGTCTATGTCGATGCTAAAAGTGCGCCCTTATTAGAAGGAGTAGTAATCGATTTTATTGATGGGGTGCTTGAAAGTGGCTTTAAATTTACCAACCCCAATGCAACTGATACCTGCGGTTGTGGTAAGTCGTTCAAAGCAGGTGATTGCTCACCAGAAGGTGTACCTTGCAGCTAATAATATTTGAAACTCCAGAAGACATTAGTTACAAAGTTTTCTGCCAGTTTCGTTAGCAGCAATTCAACCATAAATGCTTTCCTTAGACGCACTCCGCATCACTTCTCGAAGCGTAGAGTAAAGCAGAGTCAAACCACTCGCTCAAAACTTCGGAAATTTAGACCTAATTGTATAACCTTTGAGGAGAATCGGAAAATGGCTACCTACCAAGTGAGATTGATCAACAAGAAGGAAGACCTCGACACCACAATTGAAGTGGATGAAGAAACTACCATCTTAGAAGCAGCAGGAGAACAAGGTATTGATTTACCTTTTTCTTGTCACTCAGGTTCTTGCTCTAGTTGTGTTGGCAAGGTAGTTGAAGGTGAAGTAGATCAATCAGACCAAATCTTCTTGGATGATGAGCAAATGTCTAAAGGTTTTGCTCTACTTTGCGTTACCTACCCCCGTTCTAATTGCACAATTAAGACACATCAAGAACCATATCTTGTCTAAATTAAGGTTCGTAGTTAGGACTTTAGACCTTTTTCTCAGCACTAAAATTCTCACTACATAACAAGTTAGGGTGAAGGCTCAAAAATCTTCATCCTAGCCTTCAAGTAACTGTCAAATCAGCATCTACATCATAAATATTGAATTCTGTCCAAAATTTTATATTATTAGCGATAATAGGTCTGAAAAGTCTAAATTAGCCAACATAAAATTATCTCCTCGATATAATAAACATAAATATTTTCCTAGTAGATATATAGCAATCCTAAATAATTTCTAAAATCTTACATGTAGGGTTGTTGACTGTTAACCGTTGACAGTCAACAGCCAAAACCGATATTTTTCACAACTGAAATAGGATTGCTATAGTATTCATAGCTGTGATCAAAGTTTGAGAATGTGGGGTATTGGTGATTATGTAAACTTTTTCCAGTTTCTAGTCCTTAGTAGCCATTCATGGTTGTTCTCATCATTTGGGATGATGAAATCCTAGATTTGAGGCTGTTTGATAAATCTATCTCTAAGCTTGACACCGAGATTTACATACTCAACAGCCAATCTGCCATGAACCTTCTGAAACCACGACTGAACATTGAGGATTTCATGCTGGCGATGATGCGTGTTCCATCATCCCAACTCCATTTGGTAGAACTAGAGGACTGGGTAAGCCGACTGGATTTAAATGATGATTTTTGGCAGATGCATATTAATTTTTGCTGCGAGTCTTATCAACGCCAACTAGTGTGTCGCACATCTCGCTTCGATATGGTGATGATCTGTTGGCAACCGCAACAATGTAGTAATATTCATGACCATGCAGACTCACTCAATGTGACACGGGTTTACCAAGGTGTACTCACATCCAGAGCTTTCTTGAGGAATGATGCTTGCAAGGGTAAAGAATCCCTCATCCTGAATAAAGAAGAATATCTGCAAACAGATGAATTAACAAGGGTTGATCGCTATGAGATTCACCAGTTAGCTAATACGTCAGCAGAGAATCTTGTGACTCTACACGTCTACGCACGACCACTGACATACATTCAGGTGTATTCTCCAATCACAGATCAAGCTGAACGCCTTCCCGTCCGCTATACCCATGAAGAACAATACACTGTTTCTTAGCCAATTTTAATCAGACTTTAAGAACTAATTTAGAGCGATCGCTGATGATAGATATGTGATTGCTCATTGCTCATTAGTTACTCTCGCTGTTCCTTATCTCTTATACCCAATCCCATCCATTATAGAAAATAATAGATAATGCACAAACGCTATTTTTTACAAGCTAGTGTAGTAGTAGTTGGCGCAGCGTTGCTACCACAATATCTCACTCAAAGGACGGAAATCATGGCAACTTCCAATACTAATTTTGAAATTACCAAATCTGAGACAGAGTGGCAGACAATTTTAACACCAGATCAATTTCGGGTATTACGTAAGCATGGAACAGAACGAGCCTTCACCAGTCCACTAGATAAGCAATATGGTCAAGGGACTTATGTTTGTGCTGGCTGCGAACTACCATTGTTTAAATCCGATACCAAGTTTAACAGTGGTACTGGTTGGCCTAGCTTTTTTGACCCCATTGCAGGAGCAATTGGTACTACTAAAGATAGGTCGTTTTTCATGACCAGAATTGAAGTACATTGTAGTCGCTGTGGTGGACATCTAGGTCATGTATTTGACGATGGCCCTGCACCTACTGGGAAACGCTACTGCATGAACGGTGTAGCTTTAAATTTTATTCCTGCTTAATTAACAGCGATCGCATTTTATGAGACGTTACATGTAACGTCTCTATTAGTCTCTATTAGTCTCTAAACAAATTTTTCAGGAGCATAAATACAAATATATTAATAATTAAATATGAGCGATCGCTGTTAAGCTTGCAGGTTAGGAGATGCAAAACTAACATCTTCATAAATATTGGCGATCGCACACTCAAAATCTATACTCGCTAAATGTATATTATCTCCTACTCCAAAAGGATACAGTACCCATTTCCCTTCTGAATTGCGGCGAAAACACTCGACATTTTGCCTCGTTTGACTTACCAAGACATACTCTTGAAGTGACTCTATTTGTCGGTAAGCAGCAAATTTATCTCCTCGGTCAAAAGCTTCTGTGGTCGGAGATATTCACTCGTCGAGATACATATTTAAATCCTAATTTTTACTCCAAATGCGTCTGTTGAGATTCAGATCCTCAACAATTCCTAGCATTAGTTGGATATTTTCAAAATATTCTCGCATTGGTGAAAAACTTAGCATAGTCTTGTATAGTCTAGGTTCAAATATATCTTCTGCATACTCAATAGCAATATAGATCATATTATCCACAAAAGAAACATGGAGTTTTCTACCTGCTTTCTTCCTAAACTTGACTAGCTTTTCCATTAAGTTTGTCGATAAAATATATCTTGCTGCAACTTGGTCATCTCCATAAACAGTAAAAAATTTACTAAATTCCGGATCTTCTAGTTTGATTATTTGTCGCTTATTCAGAATATGCATATTTACATCCAGAGTATTTGGTACAATTAGAGTCTTGTTTGTTGAGGATTTATTGTAATCTGCTTGAAAAAATAAACCTTTAAAAATAGTCTTCCGAGACACTTGGTTATTTAATACTTCTTCTTTGAAATGTTGATAATCTATTTTTTGACCACGAGACATTCTAGTAACTACATATGGTAAACCCTTAATAAACTTGATAAAAAGAATAAGAATATATATTGGCATCATTAAAAAAAATGTCCGCCTAGTAAACATAAATCTAGCATGAGTAGATGAGTCCAAAGTTTCAAAACTGGGCAAAAAATCTAAGCGTTTTGCCCAAGCATGTTTGACTTCTACTTCAGCAGTGATCTCAGAAAAAAAGATTAGTGTGTCATTTACTTTGCCAAATATATATTCATTTTGGTGGATTTTATTAGGTTTTAATAAAGCTTGAAAAAGCTGGCTGTGGATGAAACCAGACAGAGTGTAATTTGTATCTGCACTGGATGAATAACTCGAATAGTTAAGGTTTTGGTTAGTATTTATAAAATCAAAAATTTTCTGAATAATCTTTGATTTAAAACCACTAGTGTATGTTTCTGTAGCAGATGTGTAAAATGCCACCCATATCCAAAAACAAGCAAAAAGTCCTAACAAGAAGTAAAAGACAACAGATAATGATGGTCTTTCTAAATAAGAAGCATTAAAATCGAAAAATTTAAATGGGAAAAATCTGATTAAAAAGCTTATTATAATTAATAAAATAATCCCACTAAAAACAATAGAGTTTAAAACTTGTTGTCTGGTTTTTTCAATAGCTTGCAAATCACTCAACAAATTCTGTTCACAGAAACTCTTGAACTCCGTCACAGTTCTCAGTTTTATTCCCTCAGAGGCGGCTTCACCTACCGTCGGTTGAGACTGGTTTGGTTCATATGCTGTGGATTCTTGAAGTGCTATATCCTCAGGTAATAAAGTCAAAATAAATTTTGTCGCCCAAATCTTGACTATTTCTTGCTCGCTAGTGGTAAGCTGCTGACAAAGTGCGATCGCATCTTCTAACTGTCCATTTCCTTGATAGGCTTTAACCAGCCAAATTTGAGCTTGTGAATAGTTTTGCGTCCCCGCATCAGTGTTTTGAAAAAATTCCTCAAAAGCTGCAACAGCTTTAGCATAGCGTCGGAGTTGCAAGGCTTTGTGTCCAGCTAGCAGGAGTTCAGCAGCTTGTTCTGGTGTGAGTTTTACCTGAGACACAGGAGGTAAAGACTCAAGAATTCTCTGCGCCCAAGCCTTAACTTGAAGGTTTTGATTTTCTCCTAACTGTTGACATAGTATGTGAGCTTTTTGATATTTTCCAGTTGAGTGATATGCTTTAACTAAGCTTATTTGCGCCTGCAAATATTCCTGTGATATCCTTTGAGAATTTACTTCACAGAGATGACAAAAATTTTCCAATAAATTGATAGCTTCTACATATTGTCCCTGTTGGAGGGCTGCCAAACCAGATTGCAGTATTGATAAATTATTTGACATTAAATTGCCTGAAAAATCTAATGGTTTTTAAAAATATATTTGTGATAGTGAGCAATATTCTCTCAATCGGGCAATACGTTTCAGTAAAGACAGATTGTACAGCCTAATTGAACTGTATTACCCTATCAGAATGGATGACATAAGTTGAATTAAGAAACCCGATTTATTAAAGCAGTCGGGTTTCTGTTCAGTAATTTTCCTTTGGAAGATTGTTATCTATTAATTAAATAGACCTCGCACATCTACATTTTGTCTTTCTGTAGGAGTAGATATAAATGCTACTTTTAATGAATATCTCATCCAGGAAGCTAAAAAATTTGTCGGAAACATTTCTACCGCATTATTATATTCAGTGACCGCAGTATTATAGAAACGCCTAGCTGCTGAAATTTGTTCTTCAATCTCATGTAATGATTCTTGTAAGTGGATGAATTGTTCGTTTGATTTTAATTGTGGATATGCTTCTACTGCGACCAGGATATTGCCAAGACCACTAGAAATTTGATTTTCTAAGGCTACTCTGGTGTCATTACTGACTCGTTCCGAAATTACTTTAGTTCTGAGTTTAGCTATCTCTGTTAATGTTTGCTGCTCAAATTGCATATACTTTTGTGCTACTGTCACCAAATTAGGTATTAAATCCCATCTTTTTTGTAGCAAAACATCGATAGTCGAAAAAGCATTATCAACTTGATTTTTTCTGGATATTAAGGTGTTATATAAATTAGCAAAAATTACGGTAACTACTAACCAGACTATGAATAAAAATATTGCTATTGACATATAAAACTCACAATTAGTAAATTTCTGAGAGTCGCAAAATAGTAAATTGAATTTACTGAAAATCTGCAAAGTACTCTTCGATCATATAAATAAAGAATTATAATTAAGTTCAGTAAAATTCCGGAAATAAAAACTATAAAATTGAGAAACAATTCAGTATAAACAAGGTCACTATCAGTTTTTTATGGCTTTTGTCAGAGAAAAATGTCTAAGGCTATCAGGCTGTAGTCCACCTTGGAATAAATTGCGTGTTCATAACTCACATCTAATCAAGTAGACTGGGTATGCTTTATATAGCAAATAATTGACGGAAAGCCCAATTCAAGGTGTCTAAAATTAACAGCCTGAAATTATGTCTGATCAGATTTATGCGATCGCTAACATCGGTCGCTTCAAACTCTTTGTTGGTGATGTCAGCCGGATTACAGTATTATGGCCGCCACAATTGGCGATACTAAATAGCGGTAATCATCCTCATACCGCTTTGCAAGAGGAGTGGAACCTAGCAGCAAATCAGCGCCGTTTTACATTTCATACTCGCAAGGAAATAGAAGGTAATCGGGAGATTATTGGGATTGAGCATCTGGAGAAATAACACAAAAGCCTACAAACCACAACTCCAAAGCTCGTCATTGCCCACACAAGAAAGAAATTCATCGCTAGCCTGATGGTAGTTTCAGGTTAAACTCATATATTGCAATAGATAACTTATACCCCCATGACTGGAGAGCATAACCTTGGGAATAGAACTACGCAGTTTCGTATTTCTCGACAACTTGCAGCCTCAACATGCTGCATATATAGGAACAGTAGCCCAAGGTTTCTTGCCATTACCAGGAGATACATCTTTGTGGATTGAAATCTCTCCTGGTATTGAAATTAATCGGATTACAGATGTAGCGCTCAAATCTGCCTCTGTCCGTCCTGGAGTACAGGTAGTAGAGCGATTATACGGTCTACTGGAAGTGCATTCCGGCTCCCAAGGCGAAACGCGGGCTGCTGGTCAAGCTATTTTGGCGACATTAGGAGTACGAAAAGAGGAATGTCTGAAACCACGTGTTGTATCTAGCCAAATTATCCGCAATATTGACGCCTATCAAGCACAACTGATCAACCGCACCCGTCGAGGACAGCTACTATTAGCAGGACAAACACTGTATGTATTAGAAGTTGAACCTGCTGCTTACGCTGCACTAGCAGCCAACGAAGCGGAGAAAGCAGCCTTAATCAATATTCTGGAAGTGCAAGCTGTAGGTAGCTTTGGCAGGCTTTACTTAGGTGGACAAGAACGAGATATTCTAGCTGGTGCGGCTGGAGCAAGAGCAGCAATTGACAATGTAGCAGGTAGGGTCAATCCTCAAGGTGGACGCCAGGAGTAAAGGAGAGAAAATGGCAAATCGAGAGCATCTGGCTTTATTAAAAGCGGGTGCAGTTACATGGATAGAGTGGAGAAAGATAAATCCCCAAACGTTACCAGATCTCAGCGCTGCGAACCTGCGAGGGCATAACCTCAGAGGCGCTCATCTCCACGGGGTAAACTTGAATAAAGTTGATCTGAGTCATGCTTTACTAGTGCGAGCCAACCTCAGTAATGCTGACCTCAGTGGTGCTAACCTTAGTAACGCCAAACTCATTGAAGCTAACTTGAGTGCAGTTAACTTGAGTGTTGCTAACCTGAATGGTGCGATACTTACCCAAGCAGATTTGAGTCATGCTAATTTGATTGGATCTGATTTGAGTCAGGCAATTCTGAGAGGTGCAGCGATCGCTCATGCTAATCTCATTGGTACTGACTTAAGTAATGCTAATTTAAGAGATGCAGATTTAGGAGCCGCGCAACTAATCCGGACTAACCTCTGTTTCGCTAACCTGATTGCAGCTAACCTGATTGCAGCTAACCTCAGTGAAGCCAGCCTGTACGAAGCCGAAATGATGGGAGCTTATCTTTATCAAGCTGACTTGTACAAGGCTAATCTCAACAAAGCTCACCTGAGTGGTGCATACTTGTTTAAAGCTAATCTAAGTGGGGCAGATTTGAGAGGCGCTAACTTGAGTTGGACTAACCTCAGTGGTGCAGATTTAGCGGGAGCTGATCTCAGCGAAGCCAACCTGCGAGGGGCTAATCTCAAAGGTGCTAACCTCAGTGGTGCTAATCTTCAAGAAACCATTATGCCTCAATACTGTTCAGACTATCCTACAGGCTAAAACTGCATAGCGCTCACCCTACCTCAAGGCTAGACAAATGACAAATGACCAAAATTATTCAGATACTAAAAGTTACTAGTCTGACTTGTATCAGCCTCACAGTATTTGCTTACTGGCAATCCTTCAAATCAAAAGATGAGAAGAGAGTGCAATTTTGTCAAACTACAAAATCTCTCACAGAAATTGCAGTTAATCAAGATGATCTTGATGGAGTTAAATACCGTGAAGGGACAATATTTACTCAAGTCTCTCTAGATGCCAATAAAAAAATTTCAGTATTTGTTTTTCCTCAAGCCCTATCGGCAAAAACTTGGTCGAAAGCTACCCCATCATTGATCAAGTATATAGGCAAAGGTGGAGATAATAATTGGCGAGAATGGCTGATTCCTGATAATTTTTACTTACTAGAAGTACCCACAAAAGCAACAGGATTAGCTTTTGGTAGGCTCTGTTATCGTAATGGTGATGTTGGTGTACAAACTATCAAAAAATTAGAGCAAGTTTCCCCTAATAAGATATTAATTAACGATAAAAGCTATATTTCACTGCCCTCACCATTACCTACAATTAATTCATCTCATATTATCGTCAATGCTGGCAGCGATCGCCGAGATATCCTAGGCGGGAAAACTGAAGTATATTACACAACTAAAAAAATAGTATCTCAGCTAGGTACAAACAAGCAATAGAGCTAAAAAGATATCTTTGAGGCACTTTATACTACAAAATTAGGTGGATGAGATCAAAAAAAATGGGATGTTACATAACATCCCCATTGCTTATTGGATTGCTGATTTCCAGGTAATTACAGTTGTGGTACGTACTGGGCTTTTTCAGGGACTTCAGCGTATTCGGCGACGATCTGGCGGAATTCTTGTCCGTCGATTGTTTCCTTTTCGATGAGTAAATCTACTAGGCGATCGGTAACAGTGCGATGCTCACGGATAATCTTCTTAGCTGTTTCATAGCATTCTTCGACGATCGCCCGGACTTGACCATCGATCCGGGAAGCTATTGATTCAGAATACTCAGATCGGGTTGTCCAGTCACGACCTAAGAATACCTCTCCTTGCTGGCTTTCCAAAGATAAGGGGCCTAAATCAGACATCCCAAACCGAGTTACCATTTGTCTGGCCATTCCCGACAACTGCTGTAGGTCGCCACCAGCACCAGTCGTAACTTCCGCCGGTCCAAAAATCACTTCTTCGGCGGCGCGACCACCCAAAGCACCAGTAATCCTAGCTTTGAGTTGAGAACGGGAAATTAATCCTTGTTCTTCGTTAGGAGTGAACCAAGTCAAACCTTGAGCTTGTCCACGAGGAATTAGGGTAACTTTTTGCACTGGGTCATGGTCTTTTAATAAGGTTCCCACCAATGCGTGACCAATTTCGTGATAAGCAATTAAGCGCTTACTCTTGCTGTCTACGAGGGGAGTACCTTCCATCCCTGCAACTACCCGATCTACAGCATCGTCAATTTCTCGCAAGGTGATCGCGTCTTTGCGTCTTCTGGCGGTGAGAATGGCGGCTTCGTTGAGTAAGTTAGCTAAATCAGCACCAGTGAATCCAGGAGTCCGGCGGGCGATCGCATCTAAGGAAACGCTAGTGTCTAATTTTTTGTTGCGGGCGTGGACTTGTAAGATTTCCAAACGTCCTTTGATGTCTGGAGCATCCACAGTTACTTGTCTATCAAAGCGTCCAGGTCGCAACAATGCTGAGTCTAATACATCAGGACGGTTGGTAGCAGCAATAATAATGATACCTGTGTTGCCTTCAAAGCCGTCCATTTCGGTGAGTAGTTGGTTGAGAGTTTGCTCTCTTTCGTCGTTACCGCCACCGATACCAGCACCCCGTTGTCTACCTACGGCGTCAATTTCATCAATAAAGATGATACAAGGGGCATTGTCTTTAGCCTTCTTGAACAAGTCACGGACGCGGGAAGCACCGACACCCACAAACATTTCCACAAATTCCGAACCGGAAATGCTAAAAAATGGTACGCCAGCTTCACCAGCGATCGCTTTTGCTAGTAAGGTTTTACCTGTACCAGGAGGGCCGACTAACAGCACACCCTTAGGAATCCTAGCGCCAACGGCGGTAAATCTTTCGGGCTGTTTCAAGAAAGTTACGACTTCTTGCAGTTCTTCTTTCGCTTCTTCAATACCTGCTACGTCGTCAAACTTGACTCCGGTTTTCGCCTCCATTTGGAAGCGGGCACGGGATTTGCCGAAGTTCATAGCTTGACCAGGGCCACCAGGAAGGTTGCTAGAACGACGGAACAAAAAGAACAATCCTGTAATCAATAAGACTGGGAAAACTAAATTGCCCAATAACCCCCAGATAGCGCCATCGTTCCGCATGGGGTGAGCATCAAAACTGATGCCTTTGGTTTTGAGCTTGCTAATCACCTCAGGCGCACTAATAGGCAGATCCACCCGCCACCGTTGGACATGATTTTCGATGTCTTGATCTACTGCTTCGATAATTGCTGTTCTGCCACCTTCGTAAAGATCCACGCTGGTAACTCGGTCAGCGTCCAGATATTCCAAAAAGCGACCATAGGTCATGCGGGTATTAGCAGCATTCTTACCGCTATCAGTAGGAGCACCAGCAAATGCTCCTTGCCAGAAGAAAAAGCCAATTACCAAAGCAGGCAATGTCCAGAGTAACAGGACTTTCCAGGAGAATTTCATTTTAATTTGCCTCTAGATGCCAATACAAATCATTAGCTTTAACAACCGAATGGTGTAGAACACCTTCTTGGATTCAGGACGCAGAAAAGTTAAGAAGTATAAAATTTTTCATTTTAACTTAACCTTCTAGACACGCTCCTTATATACGGTAACGCTGTCCAGAGGGCATTTTTCTAATCTTCTTTGTCAGCCTTCCTCTTTCATCCTGAATCCTTACTCTTGTTCACTAGACAGATGTGAAACGGATCTCCATAAATCCATTTAGTTTAATTGCATGTCTCATATGCCTTGCTGTAGGAGCTTCTAGGAGCGTTACAGCAAATACATGACGACAACAAGAATCTTAATTAAAGTTAACTTAATTTTAATACATTATGACACGAGGAAAGCGATCGCCAACAAGGATCGCTTTCCGCCATGTAATTTTCTACTGTCGCGGATGGGGAGAGGGGGTAATGTCTAAGTCTTTACCAATGCATGATGCCCCATACCTCATTCCCCATGCCCCACTACTAGTCTGTCAAGATAAAAATGATGGACTGTAGTGCGGGCATCTTGCCCGCGTGAGCGAGACTACCAAAAATCCCTCAAAACAAAATTGACAGACTACTACTTAACTTCCGTTATTTGTAGAGTGTAAGGAAGATACTTGCCCTGTTGGTAGGAACCAACCCAAATCATGTAGGTTCCCGGTAGCCATTCACCACCTATACCAGGATTATGACCATCAAACTCATCATTGCACCATGTGCCGCCAGGGCCACTAATCACCAGGGTAGTATCTGCCGGACTCTGTAACTTCAGTTTCAGGTAGTCAAATTTACTGGTTAATTGCAATGTATGACCTGGTGCTTCATCAACGAATCCAGTACATGGGCCAGTGGGGGTTTCCACTCTTTTGGCAACTTGGTTTGCAGGTATTGAACCACCACTCACACCACGAACTGTAATAGGATCTGGAGAAAACTTCCGTCCAATAGTGATATCACCAAATATTGGTGGCGGTTCTTTTCCATTAGCTGCGGTATTAATTGTCGATGTAACGGAGAGTGTCAATATCATCAACAATAATCTTATCCCTTGATTGAGCGCTAGTTTTGGCATTTTGATTACATGTTTACCTAAGTGTTGTTCAAGACATGAATTTTACACGCCAAGTTCCCAAAATGGGCAGAATTAACTACACTCAGTCTTGAGGATAGTCAAAAGTTGGTTAGGCAAGTATCAATCGCTAAGAAACTAAACTCAAAAATTAGATCCCCAACTTTTTTGAAAAGTAGGGATCTTTGGCTTTCAGTGATTTGTTGCCAAGATTTTTGTACTACTAATTGGCTTGTATAAAGCTATGCTTTATAACGAGCATAAGAAAGGCGATCACTCTAGTGCAAGATGTTTGTAGAGTTAAGTAGGTCAGCGATATTTGAGTTACTTACTTGGAAATCTCCTGATCAGGACTTGAGTGCTGAAATATTTCATAACTGAAGTCCTGACTACGAACTAATTCGCTAACTACTGACTGAAATTGCCTTGCTCAAACGAGGCTGATCTAAACCAATTTGATGCAGCAATGACCAAGATTGTATCAGGTCGGGGCCATGGACATCACCCGTTAAGGCGGCTCTGAGCGATCGCATTACCAGCCCTTTTTTGACGTTTTGCGCTTTCACAACCTGTTTGATGATCTCTTGGGCGGTGTCTGCTGTCAGCTGTGGTTGATTTTCCAAAGCAGCGACAATCCCCTGAAGTACAGTAGCAGAACCTTCTTGCTGCAACTGCTTAGTGGCTTCTTCGCTAAATTCCACACTGTCAGTGAAAAACAGTTGACTTTGATCCACAGCATCTTTTAAACGGGTCAAGCTAGCGCTAATTAACGCTACTAGTTGTTCTAGCCAAGCCCGTTCTCGTCCACCATCAAATTTATACCCAGCTTCTTGCCAGTAAGGCATGAGTAAGTCTGTGAGTTTATCTACTGGCATACTGTGAATATACTGACTATTCAACCAATCCAGTTTTGCCCAGTCAAACTTAGCGCCTGCTTTATTGACGCGTTCAAAACTAAATTCTTTGGCTGCTGCTTCTAAGGTGAAGATTTCTTGAGTGGAGTCTGGTGGCGACCAACCCAGCAAGGTCATATAGTTCACCAAGCCTTCAGCCATAAATCCTAATTGCTGAAAGTCAGAGATGGAAGTCACTCCATCCCGTTTAGAAAGCTTACGCCCATCCATATTTAAAATCAGGGGTGTGTGAGCAAATTCTGGTATCTTCGCACCAAAGGCTTCGTATAACAAAATTTGCTTGGCTGTGTTGGCTATGTGGTCTTCTCCCCGGATGACATGGCTAATTTGCATATCGATGTCATCAACTACAACTACAAAGTTGTACAGTGGCTGACCAATACCTGTTTCCGAGGCGCGGGCAATGACCATATCACCACCCAAATCGCTACCCCGCCAACTCATTTTTCCCCGGACTAAGTCGTTCCAGAGAATTTCTCGCCCATCATCAATTTTGAAGCGAATCACCGCAGAACGACCTTCAGCGACAAAGGTGGCGCGTTGTTCTGGGGTGAGATTGCGGTGACGGTTATCGTAGCGGGGTGCTTCTCCTCTGGCTTTCTGGGCTTCTCGCAGGGCTTCTAGTTCTTCAGATGTAGTGTAACAATGATAAGCTAACCCCCGTTCTAGCAGTTGTTGTACTGCTTCTTTATACAAATGCAGGCGTTGGGATTGATAAAATGGCCCCTCATCCCAATTCAGCCCCAGCCAGCGCAGTCCTGCAAGGATATTTTCAGTATATTCGGGACGCGATCGCTCTAGGTCTGTGTCTTCAATTCGCAATATAAATTTGCCGCCGTGATGGCGAGCAAATAACCAATTAAATACAGCCGTTCTGGCTGTACCAATATGTAAATTACCGGTTGGACTTGGAGCAATACGGACTCTGACGGTCACAGTTGATTCTCTCTTTATATAATAAGTACTAGGTGCTGAGGCAAATTAGATTAATTAATCTGAAAATTCCACTCAACTTACTCAGCACTTCCAACTTACTACGGGACTGACGGGGCTCGAACCCGCAACTTCCGCCGTGACAGGGCGGTGCTCTAACCAATTGAACTACAGTCCCTTATTTGGCAACTTTGCTATTATGCACAGTTTTTTTGTACTTGTCAAGTATTCTAACTGTCGATTACTCAGGATTTTTTCGCCCCAGCTATGAAGCCACAACACTTGACAGTCAAGATATTCTAGCACTTCCCACAGGAGTTGCTGCTACTACCTGAGACTTAGAGGCTAAATGCTGCTGTATGCGGAATTGCATTTGCTTGTACTCCTGCTTGAGGAGATGTTTACTCAACTGGGATTTAGCGGAGGGTGGTAGGCGTTGACTTTGTTCTACCCAGATTTTCAGCATTTGTCTTTGACTTTGGTCGATGTAACTACTGATGACATTAGCGCAAGAGTGGGATGCTTCCAGGGTAAAGAAAATCACAGGATAGCGTTCGTTTTCTGCCAATGACAACACCATTTTCTGATTTTGGGTATTTTGCATATCTAGATAACAGGGTAGCCACTTTGGCCCAAGTTTGGGACTGTAGAGGACTGTCAGCCATAGCAGCATAGGGTGGGGAGAGGTGATGAAGATAAACTGGTTGTAGCGGGTAGAATGAGCACGACTCTGGATTTCTGGTTTAGACAACATCAACCACAAGGATGTGAGGCTTCCTTGTTCAGTATCTAAAAGTTGGGGAAAAACTATTTCTTGAATTGGTTTTTCTCGAGGCCAAACAAGTTGCCAACAGCTTTGTTCTACTGCTAAAGGTAGTCCAGAACCTAAGGGAATATTAGGGTAGTTTTTCAATGCAGTGGCAGATGGAATGAAGGCAGTTCTCTGTTCGCCTGCTACTTCTCCCAAGGGAAAATGTTTAGGCAGATTTGTATGGTTTGCTCGATTTAAATTATCTAAGACTTGTAAGATTTTAGCAACATTTTGTGGGCGATCGCTTGGCGCCTTAGCCAAGCAACCCATAATTAAATCATTGAGTTGTGCAGGTATCTTTAGATGAGGGTTGACATCAGCGATCGCTTTTGGTGCTTCAAAATGATGTGCTTTGTACCACGCCCCAAAAAAATCAGTTTCCGGTTGCCAAGGTTTTTTGCCTGTGAGCATTTCAAACATCATTACACCCAGGCTGTAAATATCAGATCGGCTATCTAATTCTCCTCCCTCTAATTGCTCAGGAGAACAGTAGGGTAAAGTCCCATGAAAACCTTTATTTGTACTAATTGAAGCGGCATAATTTAAAAATTTAGCAATACCAAAATCCAGAATTTTAATTAATTTCCCCAGTATGGGATCTGGCACGACTAATATATTAGCTGGCTTAATATCTCTATGCACTAGCGGACAAATTTTACCATCTACATCAATTCCTTGGTGGGCACACTGTAAACCCAAGCATATCTGACGTGTCAGAGTCATAAACATTAGCAAAGGTATAGGAATTAGTTCTTTTAAACTCTTACCAGATAAATATTCCATGACGTAGAAGGGCTTACCTTCTTGACTGACACCATAATCATAAGCCCGCACAATATGTATACTATGTTGACTTAAAGCTGCACTCATCAACGCTTCACGAGCAAAATCTTTTTGCATCTTGGCGTCAGAAACAGTATGAGTCAGGAATTTAATCGCAACGGGTATCCCTCCTAGCAAAATATCATTTGCCAAAAAGACCTCACCCATTCCTCCCTTGCCAATTAATTGCTGGAGTTGATAACGATTGGCAAGTAAACCTGTACTTTGTGGAGATGCAAACGCACTGTGATTCACCTTGACAACCTCTAGTAATGCATAGAAAAAATTTAAATTGATAAATTTAATATATAAATTTTACTTTTGTTGTCGGATGAATAGCTGCAAGAAATAGTAGAATAATTGAGAAACATAATTTTTGAAACCGATTTTTTCTTTTTTGGGTTCAACTATCAAATTTCGCAGTATTTTCACCTTCTTGGTTTCGTACTCTGCTTTTAAAATAACTTTAGCTTGCTTAGGAGAAATAAATTCATTTACATCCTGATTAATTGCTAACCAATCTATAATTTGCTGACGCTGTTTAGCAGTTAGACTTAATGTTATGACATGGGAACAAGTATTAGGATCTTCCAGAGAAAAGAATAGCAAATGATAGTAACCTATTTCTGCTAATATTCGTAATATTTTCTGCCCTCTACTATCTTTCATATCTAAGAAATAAGACAGCCATCGTGTAAGAGATGATTGGGAATCGTGTAGCACTGTTACCCATAACAACATTGGGTATACATTCATTTTAGTAATTAATTCTGTACCATGTGTGTTAGCTAAAAATTTAACAATTTCTTGTTTAGGCAACATTGCCCAAACTGTGGGTATAGTACCTTGGAGAGTATGTAATAAATGCGGAAAACCTATTGGTGCTATTGGTTTATTCTTAGGCCAAGTTTTTTGTAAACACTCTTTTTCTGATAATGATGTTACAGGTATGAGTTGTACTGGCGACGTAGCTTGTGGGTGTTCACCACTACTACCAGGAGGATGCTCAACCTGCCATTTTACCTCATCTAAATTTTCTAATATTTCTTGAATATCTTGTGGGCGATCACTAACTTCTTTTGCCAAACAACGCGTCACTAATAATTGTAATTCTTGTGGTACAGTTGCTTGCGGATTTACCTCTTCAAAGGCAGGCGGAGTTTGAAAACGGTGAGCCTGATACCAACTACCAAATGAATTGCTAGTGGTCTGAAAGGGATGCTTTCCTGTTAACATTTCAAACATCAATACTCCCAAACTGTAAATATCAGAACGCACATCTAATAATTTGCGCCCTTCCATGTGTTCTGGTGAGCAGTAAGGTAAACTACCGATAAAAGAATCAGTGAGAGTCATCCCACTACGTTCTGTTAAGAACTTAGCAATACCAAAATCAAGAATTTTGATAACATCTTTAGCTTTAGCATCTTCAGTAATAAATATATTTTCTGGTTTGATATCTCTATGAACAATCGGATAAATCTCTCCTTTGAGGGTAATTCCTTGGTGGGCGCACTGTAAGCCTAAACAAATTTGCTGACAGAGATCTAAAAATTTTGGTATTGATAAATGTTCACTTTTAATAATGCGCTTCAAGTTTTTACCCTGGAGGTATTCCATTACATAAAATGGAGTACTGTCCTCAGTAACACCGTAACTAAACACTCGGACAATATTTTTGCTTTTACGCCCTAATTGAGCACCAATAAAAATTTCTCTAGCAAAGCGTTGGGACATTTGCTGACTTCCCAAACTGAGCAAAAGAATTTTGACAGCAACAGGCATACCGCCTTTGGCGATGTCCTCTGCTAAATAAACTCTACCCATCCCTCCTTTACCAATCAAATCTCTGATTAAGTAGCGGTTATTCAGCAATTTTCCTATATAAATATCTAATTCGGTTTTAGAATTGGCTAGATTGGGAATTTGATTTTGTACCATAAAACGATTTATTAGAATAAATCCAGAAAATTACTGTAATAACTCTCTTTGAAATCTGATTTTATCTAGAAAAAATATCAAAAAAAATAGGGAAACAACTATTCGAGATAAAAACTAGGAGAATATTTAGTGAAAATTTGATCAAAGTAAAGAGAATTTGTATGCAAAAGCTCTTAAACATGGTGTAACATATTTGTTAAGGTAGGCGAATGAGAAATTTTACGGAAACCATAAATATTCCTGGTTTATCTACCTAATTCATTAAGTAAATATACGCAAAATTTAGATACCCAACTTTTTAAAGAAGCTGGGTATCTGCGCCTTCAGGGAATCAAATTACTCAAATAAATGAGAATAAGCGGTGCAGCAGCCTGATGAAGTCTGGTTCAATTTTGAGCTTAAAGGCTAGTATTTGGGTACGTTGTAGAGAGTTGAAATTGTTGTCACTGACTAGAAGTAGTGAAGGCTGTCCATCTGGCAATTTAGCACCGAGGGTTAAGCCTTCAAGATTGTCTAGTGGTGCTTCTATAGTTCTTAAATCTAAGAGTTGTCGTTTCTGAACTGCTTGGATTTTTGTGTCATCAACAGCCAGAAGACTGTCAAGATTTTGAATCTCTTCAGCACCTTCTAGGGAAACTTCAAACAGGGAAACCCCAAATCCCAATCCAGTAAAAGTCCGCTCTAAACTAAGGAAGTGTCCTTGACTATCCAAGGCTACTAAATCAGTTAATCCACTAGTAAACCTACCAGGAAGATTCAACAGGGGTGCAACTGGTTGAGTCTGGTAGAGAAATTCTTTTTCTGGTTGGTTAGTAAGGAGATTGTACTGTATGATTCTGCAAGAAGTACTAACTTTAGGTTGAGATGCTGTACCATCCTGAATTAAAGCATTTTCGGTGACTGTGAATAAGTTTTTTTGATCTGGTGTGATGGTGAGACTTTCAAAAGCTAAATTATTACGGATACCCTGTTTACCGTTTTTATCCGGTAAAAACTTGTTTGGGATGGGTAGCGTTGAGATGACTTTGCCAGAGGATATTGAGAATTCTTTAATAAAAGGATTAATGAGTTGCTGAGTATCACCTTCAGAAGAGATGAAGACTGTTTCTTTAGTAGTTAAACCAATACCTTCTGTATCACTAGTCCCAGGAGAATATTTTTCTGCATTTTCATTTAATAGCGTGGTTACACCTACAGGAACGATATCACCATCTTTTAATGTACCTTTGCTGAGGTCAATTTTAAGAGTGTAGAAACGGGCGGGTGCTTTTTCACTACGGTCATCAGAGATAACATAATAAAGATTGTTTTTGGCGTCGTAGGTGATTCCAGAGAAACCACCGACCTGAGTTTTTTGAAAGGTTAGTCCGGTGGGTAAGGTAGCTTGTCCAATAAACTCTATACCAGTGACGATAACAGATGCTGATGCAAAATTGCCGAAAAAGAAAAAAAGACCGATGAGTAAAATTGGGATACTAAAGTAAATAATCTTGGGCAAAGTCAAGAGTTTTTTGATTAGTTGCATATTTATCTATTCCATAGTTTTGTTGACTAATATCTAGAGGTTTATAGTAAGCAATTTAGTGCTGAGAAATCAAGGCGATCGCCAACCCATCGCATTTAGGGTAGACGTGCAGGAAATTAGTTTTGCCTAGATGATTACCACTGAAGTGCTTGGTGATGGGAATGACAAAAACTACTCTGTGTATAAGGCTTAATTATTAATCATAATCTGGGCGATCGCGCTAAATAACCAACCACTTATCCGGTACTAATTAATATCTTGCAAACAAGTGATGTAGAAATACCCACAAGTTTTACATCAAATCTTCCTGGTTTAGCAGCAACTCAAGATTACCGTGTAATTAATTCGTGGGGGTTTGATGTTAATATTCCTGTTCCTTGTGCATCAAAATACGATGTCCTCACTGATTTGTCGTTGCTACATATAACAACAATCTCTCATCTTAATGGGGGCTTATTTTTTATTTTTCATGCGTAAGAAACTCAACACAATTATAGTCTCCAAAACTATCGATTTGCAAAATACTTAAGCAAGTCGTCGACCATATTCATTTTGCATAAAATCTACGAACCAGTCTTTGACATTGCGGGTAGCGCGGCAGTCGTCTTCGTTATAGAGTTGAATCATTTCTAATAAAGCGCGATCGCCTGTCGTTAGCCACTGATCATACCAGTAGATACACTTAGCTCCACTGGCTTCAGGGTTACGCCACTCAAACCCTAACCACCGAGCGATCGCTTTGAGGGCGTAGCTTTCGATAGGTAGGGCGACGTTTTGGGTGAGTTGTTCATACACATCCACCAGCCGATTTAAGATTGGGTGTACTGAAGAGGAGGGAGTGCGGTACAACTTTGCCAAGCGTTTAATTGTATCAAATTCATAGACACAGAAATGATAAATTGGCGCTTCAGGATATTGCCAAACTAAATCAAGAAATTCCTGCCAAATTGATTCTTCGTCTTCTGGTTGTTCGGCGAGGAATGAATAAAACTGCTCTGTTTTGGCTTGCTTATCAACCACCAAAACCCCTAAGAGATAATTTAAATTTAAGTCTGGTTGAGCTTCAATATCAAAGTAAATTTCTATAGGAGCAGTAAATGTAATATCTGCTGTTGGTGACGTATAGGGTAAGATAAATGGACGACTTTGGAGTACAGATTGAGCTTGTACTACTAATTTGGGTGCGACTTCCCCATCAAAACCAACGAGGTTTTCTAATTCGCTAGGGCTGGTATTGGCGAGAGATTCCAGGGTGGTGATGGATAGTGCTTGCAATTGGGTGTAGCGGATAGGTGTTACGCCTGGTAAAAGTGAGAGATGATTTTGGGATTGAGCGATCGCATAACATTCACCATACCAATGGCACAGACTGCATTTTTGCCTGGAAATAAATACTTCTGGTGCATTGGGTGACTCTAAAGCTTGGATCAACTCTTGCAAAATGCTTTGCATTTGTGGTCTCCATTTAAGTAGATCCACTTCGTAACCTGTGTCTTTGGTACGCAGTTTTAACCAAGCTAAATCAGGCGTAACTCCCTGTACCATCGCCAAAACCTGGGCGTGAAAAGCAGCTACTACTTGATATTCTTGCTTGGGGCGTTTACCTAATTCTAAATTCGCTGGGACATATATCCAATCACCAAAGTGGGATTCTCCCGGCTGTTTGATCAGTAAATCGGGACGGCTGAGGAGTCTGTAGCCTTCATAACTGGGAGACTCGGGCAGATTTTCACTCCAATCTTCGTAATTAACTAACAGCACTCCTTGACGAATGTACTCAACTCCACGCTGCATCAAGTCTAAAGTTGCTGCTTGTCCTGCTTGCCAGTTTCCCCTAGGATAATCTGGCTGGAGATAATTAAATTGTGCCAAAACACCCAGTTGATAAGAGATTTTATCCTGTTGTAGTTTGACTAACAACTCATTGGGAGCATCTCGCTGGCTTCTGTCACCGTGAATATCTAAAAAAGGTCGGCGCTTGCAGCGTTGGTATTGCAGTAGGAGTTCAGCGTTAATTAACATCTCTCTAAATTAACAATATTTTGTCATTCGTCATTAGTTTTTCTCCCCATCACCCCATCTTCCATTCCCTTTGATCAACGTGGTGGGAAAATGTGAATGAGTGTATTTGGAATTTCTGATGACCAGTACTTCTACAGCAAAAACTCGTTTGGTTCAACATCGAGAGCAATTTCCGGCTTTAGCAAATAAGATTTATTTTAACTATGGGGGACAAGGGCCTATGCCTCAAAAGGCATTGGATATCATTTCTCAAGCTCAAACTCACATTCAGCATATAGGCCCTTTTAGCACTGAGGTTGGTAATTGGATTGACCAAGAGAAACAAGCAACCAGAGAAGTGATCGCCTCTGAGTTGCATGTACCTGCATCAACAATTACCTTTACGGAGAATGTCACTGTCGGTTGCAATATCGGGTTTTGGGGTATCGAGTGGCGGGCTGGCGACCATCTGCTACTTTCTGATTGCGAACATCCAGGGGTGATTGCGACTACCCAAGAAATTGCCCGTAGATTCGCGGTGGAAGTTAGTACTTGTCCCCTAATAGCAACTTTAAATGAGGGCGACCCCGTTAAAGCGATCGCCCAACACTTGCGCCCCAACACCCGCCTTGTGGTCTTAAGTCATGTTCTGTGGAATACGGGACAAGTTTTGCCTCTTGACAAAATAGTAGAAATATGCAGAAATAATAACTCTCTACTTTTGATAGATGCTGCCCAATCTGTCGGTGCATTGCCTTTAAATTTAACTGAATTGGGCGTAGATTTCTATGCTTTTACAGGTCACAAGTGGTTGTGCGGGCCGGCGGGTGTTGGCGGTTTGTATGTGAGACCTGAGGCTAGAGAAAGTTTGCAACCTACATTTATTGGTTTGCGCGGTATTACTGTCAATAGCGCGGCTCAACCTGTGAATTGGCATCCAGATGGGCGACGATATGAAGTGTCTACATCAGATTTTACGCTTTACGCTGGGTTAAAAGAAGCGATCGCTGTGCATCATCAGTGGGGAACACCCCAAGAACGTTACGAGCAAATTCTGTGTAATAGCGATTACCTATGGCGGGGGTTGACGGCTTTACCCGGAGTCAAATGTTTACGAACTTCCCCACCCGAAAGCGGTATAGTTTCCTTCCAACTCGCCCAAAATCTACATCAGTCTCATGTAAAATTAGTGCAATTACTAGAATCACAAGGGTTGTTATTGCGGACAATTGCTAACCCCAATTGTATCCGTGCTACTGTCCATTATTTAACACTAGAATCAGAAATTGACCAATTGCTTGAGGCGATCGCAAAGCTTTTTTAATTACATTTATGCAACGCCCAATTTTATACATAGCTATCACTAACCACGGGTTCGGTCACGCTACTCGCACAGCCTCAGTGGCGGCGACAATTCAAAAGTTGTGTCCAGAAATATTATTAATCATGGTAACTACTGCCCCAAGGTGGTTGCTAGAGTGTTACATTGAAGGCGATTTTATCCATCGTCCCCGTGCATTTGATTTAGGTGTGATCCAAGCAGATAGCCTGACTATGGATAAAGTAGCTACTTTAGCAAAGTTGCGGGAAATTAAGCAGAAACAAAATTCAATAATTGCTTCGGAAGTGAATTTTATCCGTCAAAATCGTGTCAATCTCATTTTGGCAGATATTCCCTTTCTGGCTGCTCTCATGGCTAAAGCCACAGATATCCCCTGCTGGATGATTAGTAACTTTGGCTGGGACTTTATCTACCGCGATTGGGGTGGCGAATTTCTGGAAATTGCTGATTGGATTAGTGATTGTTATGCAAAATGCGATCGCTTGTTTCGTCTTCCTTTCCATGAACCAATGCAGGCTTTCCCAAATATTAGAGATGTTGGCTTGACTGGTGGTTCCCCCCGTTATTTGGTTGATGATTTACGCGCTACTTGGCATATAAATACACCCAGAGAAAAAACAATTCTGTTGACTTTTGGTGGTTTGGGTTTGCAGCAAATTCCCTATCATAACTTAGTGCGATTTCCCGATTGGCAATTCATTGTTTTTGATAAATCTGCACCTGATTTACCTAATGTAACTAAAGTTAGCAATTCCAAATATCGCCCTGTAGATTTTATGCCGATTTGTGGGCGAGTGCTGTCTAAACCTGGTTACGGTACTTTTGCAGAAGCCACAAAACTAGATGTACCAATCGTGACGATTCCCCGTGATGATTTTGCGGAAGCGGCTTATATGCTAGCAGGTGTGACTAATTATAATCAGCATCAAATCCTCACCCCATCTGAGTTTTTTCAAGGTAATTGGGATTTTCTCTCTCAACCTCTCCAGTCACCAAAGCAATCTCAAGCAATTGCTAAAGATGGCAATGAAGCTATAGCCAAAGCTGTAATCAACTATTTGATTTAGTCAGTAAATCGGTATTTCTTCATTTTCAGGTAGCTTGGAAATGTAGATTGGAGTTTGTACAAAATGTCTCTAACTGAAGAAATTCTCTCGCAACTACCAGGCGATGTTTTGGCAGGGTTGCGGCGCACAGATGGCATATTATCATCACTGAGAACAGACAACGCACCTATACCAAATGTAGTGAAAGCAAATCAGCAGGCTTTGGGTGCTGTGGACTGGGATGTAATTATTTGTGGTGGTACTTTAGGCATTTTAATTGGTTGCGCTCTAGCGGTGAAAGGTGTGCGAGTGGCGTTGATGGAGCGGGGGATGTTGCGGGGAAGAGAGCAAGAGTGGAATATTTCCCGCAAAGAGTTAGCAGTGTTTGTAGAATTGGACTTGCTGACAGAGGAAGAGTTAGCAAAAGCGATCGCTACTGAATATAACCCTGCCAGAGTCAGCTTTCACGGTGGTACAGAAGTTTGGGTAGAGAATGTCCTGAATATTGGGGTTGATCCGGTTTATTTGTTGGCTACTTTAAAAACCAGATTTCTCGCGGCTGGCGGTAAGTTACTAGAAAATACACCCTTTAGCGACGCCGTAATCCATCCAGATGGCTTGCTGGTGAACAACCAATACAAAACTCGATTGTTAATCGACGCAATGGGACATCTTTCTCCTATCACCCAACAAGCACGTCAAGGCAAAAAACCCGATGCTTTGTGTTTAGTGGTGGGAAGTTGCTCCCAAGGTTTTCCGGAAAATCACTCAGGGGACTTGTTGTTATCATTCACATCCTTGCAAAATCAATGCCAGTACTTCTGGGAAGCTTTTCCAGCTAGAGATGGGAGAACCACTTACTTATTTACCTACATGGATGCACAGCCGCAACGCCTGGGTTTAGAAGCTTTGTTTGAAGAATATCTCCGCCTCTTACCAGCATATCAGGGTACGGAATTGAGCCAGTTGCAATTTCGACGGGCGCTGTATGGCTTCTTTCCCACCTATCGCCAAAGTCCCCTCAAAACACCTTGGAATCGCATTCTCCCAGCAGGAGATAGTAGCGGTAATCAATCTCCTCTAAGTTTTGGTGGCTTTGGAGCGATGGTACGTCACCTGAAGCGGTTAACATTTGGCATTCAGGAAGCACTAGCAACCGAACAATTATCATCAACAGCCCTAGCACTACTGCAACCCTATCAGCCAAGTCTCACCGTCACTTGGCTATTTCAAAAGGCGATGAGTGTGGGTGTAAATCAGCAAATTGCTCCTGATCAAATTAATCAACTGCTCTCAGCCGTATTTCAGGAAATGCAACAACTGGGTAATCCTGTACTCAAGCCATTTTTGCAAGATGTGGTGCAGTTTTCCGCATTGACACAAACCCTACTAAAAACTGGTTTAGCCCATCCGGAAATAGTGGCGAAAATAATTCCCCAAGTTGGTTTGGCGAGTTTGCTAGATTGGCTGGTACATTACAGTAATTTAGGTGTTTACACTGCCCTATTTGGGATAAGTCCAATGTTAGAAACGTTGGTGAATAACTTACCCAATAAACAACAATATTATTGGCATCGTTTAGTTGATGGCTGGCAGTATGGTTCTGGTAGTGATTATGTTGAGGAATAATTATTCCTAGAGAAGACTAAAGTCTTAGAGAAAATATCTGTGAGGATAGTGATGATGGAACGGCAATCTACAAGCATAAAATACTTTACAGTGTTGATTGGCTTACTCCGCGATCGCAAAGTTTTTTTAGAAGAAGTTAGCCAAGGTGTGAGATTACCCAGTAAAATCATATCTTTGTTGGTTTGTAGTTCTATATTTCTGGCTATTTATGGCGGAATTATTGGTGCATATCATAGCTGGATGCAAGCTTTATCTTCTGCGGTCAAACTACCAGCTTTATATTTAATTACACTCCTGATTTGTCTACCTGCTTTGTATTTTTCTAATATTATCTTTGGTTCTAGACGCACTTTTGGGCAGCATTTAGTCTTAGTATTAACAGCAGTTGCAGTTACTAGTGTACTTTTATTTAGCTTTGC
Source organism: Goleter apudmare HA4340-LM2 (assembly GCA_019359495.1). Lineage (GTDB taxonomy): Bacteria > Cyanobacteriota > Cyanobacteriia > Cyanobacteriales > Nostocaceae > Goleter > Goleter apudmare. Next base: position 10,276 of record JAHHHF010000004.1, on the reverse strand, counting down.
ACCTATCACGCTGTTTTTCTTAATTACTACCAACAATTACCAATTTTTAATTCTCTTAAATGTAGTGATTTTCGCTCTCACAGGATTTATTGGTATCTCTTCTCTATACAATGCTACAAATGTGGTGTTAGAACAAGATGATGATAGTAGTAAAATGCGCCAGAAAATACTAAAATCTTGGCTCTTTCTCTATGCTTTCGTCGGTAGTCAATTAGGCTGGACTCTCAGACCTTTTTTTGGCAATCCTGGTTCTATTTTTCAACTATTCCGCGAACGAGAAGGGAATTTTTACCTGAGTGTGATTCAAGCGATCGCTTATATTTTTGGTGTGAGATCGTAATCTTCTCTATGCCTATTGTCTGTTGCCCATTCCCTATTGCCTAAGAACATGCTTAACAAACCATCTTACAAAATTCAACACTTTGGAGTCCTAATTAGTTTACTGCGCGATCGCCAAGGTTTCTTAGAAGAAATTCGCCAAGAAGTACGATTACAAAGTAAAATCAGCGCTCTGTTTATTTCTAGTTCTATCTTCTTCGCTATCTATGGTGCAATTATCGGTGCATCCCATAGTTGGGCACAGGCATTATCTAGCGCTATCAAACTCCCAGTATTTTATTTAATCACATTAGTTATTTGTTTTCCCACACTGTTCTTTTTTAATGTCTTGTTCGGTTCTCGCAGTAGTTTCCAACAACATTTTGTTGTCCTGCTCACGGCTGTGTCAGTAATTAGTGTACTTTTATTTAGCCTAGCTCCAGTAACGCTGTTTTTCTTGATAACTACTCCTGATTCTTATCAATTTTTTAAACTCTTAAGTGTTTTGATATTTGGCATTACAGGGATATTTGGCATCAAATTTCTCTATGAAGGAATGCAGTTACTTTCTCAACAAGAGGAAGTTGGCAAAAAAACCCGCACTACTATTTTGAGATCTTGGTTATTTCTCTATGCATTTGTAGGAATGCAGTTAGGATGGTTTCTCAGACCATTTTTTGGTGCGCCTGACTCTAAATTTGAGTTATTTCGTTCAGTATCTGGCAACTTCTATCTTGATATTGTGGCGGCGATTTCAGAAATTTTGGGTTTCCGTTAATGTTAAGTCTCAATCATTTGTGATCAATAATATCCTCGACTTCTTGAAGAAGTTGAGGATCTGAAACCCACTAATTCCATAAATCAAATATGATAACTACATCATTACAGTTGGTTCATTCGAGCCTGTGCAACATCTTTTGTCACCTCTAAAAACTCTCGCAAGATCACAGATGCATCATCACGCCGCCAGATAACAGCTAGCTGTAGTGTTAAATTTTCTCCTTGTATTGCTCTGTAAACGACTCCTTGACGCTGGAGGGCTTGAGCGTTAGCACCCACTAATGCAACTCCTACGCCACCGGCAACTAAGCTGAGTACGGTGATCATCCAAGTAGCCTCCTGTACTACCTTGGGGAAAAATCCTGCTTGTTGACAGAGGTTGATAATCTGACTATACGAGGGTACAAGTTCAGGTGCTGGTAAGACAAAAGGCTCGTTAGCAAGTGCTGTTAGAGGAATTTCCCTGTGACTGGCTAAAGGATGATTTTCCGGTAAAGCAATAATCAGAGGCTCTTGTAAAATTGGCAGATAGTTTAAAGTACTGTCGTATTGATTACTTATAGGTAAGCGATCAAAACCAACATCAATTTGGCGATGTCTATCGATAAGCCGCTTTGCATCTACGCACAATGCTTGGGCTTGTTCTTTGGAAGTCAATTCCCGCAACACTAAATCTACATCAGCAAAGCGGGAGCGAAAAGTCCGCAGAATATCAGGTAAAATGCTGTTTGTAATAGCACTGTTAGCTCCTATTACCAAACGTCCAATCTCGCCACGACTGGCGCGGTGTGCAGTCATGATTGCGCGTTCAACTTGAGCCAAAACTAAACGCACTTCTTCTAAAAACACTTCCCCGGCTGGAGTCAACTGCAAGGGGCGCTTTTTCCGTTCTAATAGTTGCAATCCTACTTGAGTTTCTAAGTCTTGGATTTGTTGGCTTAGTGGCGGCTGTGCCATGTGTAAGCGTTCAGCTGCGCGGCTAAAATTCAACTCTTCCGCTACAGCAATAAAGTAGCGCAGATGTCTGAGTTCAATCATGTATTGAGCTTTTATATGTTTTGCATATAGTTTTGTCAGCAATTAGATATTAGACAAATAGTATCACTCTCAATTACTCTAATTGCAAGAGCAGAAGTCAACGTTAGCAGTTCAGAGAAAGTATCTGTGATAAATAAGCTAGTCTATGCAAGTGAAAAGGCTATATGAAGCAAATTAATAAAATAGCAATTGTTGGTGGTACTCACGGGAATGAATTTACTGGAGCATATCTAGTTAAAAAGTTTGAACAGTACCCAAATTTGATTCAAAGATCCAGTGTTAAAACTGTTACTTTATTGAGTAATCCCCAAGCTTTTGCCGCAAATAAGCGCTACATTGACAAGGATTTAAATCGCTGTTTTAGTAGTGATGACTTATCTGATTTAACCCTCTCTAGTCATGAAGACGAGCAAGCTAAAAATATTCAAAATACTCTGGGAAAAGACGGTAAATATCCAGTAGATTTAATTGTGGATTTGCACAGTACAACGGCAAATATGGGACTAACGATTATTCCAGGTAGTCGCCATCCTTTTATTTTGCAATTGGCTGCTTATCTCAGTTCGATTAATCCTGAAGTCAAAGTTTGTTACTCTCGTCCAGAACAGGCGCGTAATTTTCTCTCTTCTGTGTGTGAATTAGGCTTTGTGATTGAAGTCGGCCCTGTGGCTCAAGGTGTATTAAGTGCAGAATGGTTTCAAAAAACAGAGCAACTTATAGTAACAATATTGGATTATCTGGAAAGATGCAATCAAGGTATAATTCCCCAAATAAATAACTCTTTAACTATATATAAATATCTGGAATTTGTTGATTATCCCAGAAATCAAAATGGAGAAATTCAAGCGATGATTCACCCCCAACTCCAGTTTAGAGATTATGAACCATTACATCCTGGTGAGCCGATTTTTCTCACTTTGAATAATCAGGCGATCGCCTATACAGGGACATCAACTGTATACCCGGTATTTATTAACGAAGCTGCTTACTATGAAAAGGGTATTGCCATGTGTTTAACTGAAAAGGAAGAAATCACAATTTGAAACTTTAGATATTCGACAAGAGTTAATAGCCACAAAAATCTTGTAAGTTGAGTTAATTCCTATGAACCAATGCTTACCGAAAGAAACATCATTGCAAATTCTCCTAGTTGATAATTACGATATTTGTATTACGGGTACCGAGAAATTGCTAAAAGAACGTTATCCAAATGCAAAACTCACTAGTACTAAAACAGCTAGTGAAGCTTTTTACCAAATTTCAAATTTGCAGCCTGATTTGATAATTATGGATATTTTACTGTCAGAAAATCCTGGTTTGAAAGCACAAACACTTACAGGTTTAGCACTCTTACAGAGATTTTTGCAAAACTTTCCTAGCTTTAATATATTAGTATACACTGCCGCTATTAAAAGACTAGGACAAATCAAACCTATAATTGCCAAGCATCAAGGAGGCTTTGCAATTGCTGACAAAAATCTGGCCAGCCAAGAAATGCTGTCTAGAGTGGATGGTGCTTTAAATGGATTTATTCATATCAAAGAAATTCCCGATATTAATGCGGAGTTCAATATTAAACCAGAAGTGTTAAAACTACTCAGCCTTGCCTTTAATGAAGGATTACAAGATAAAGCGATCGCTGCAAATATTTGTGTATCTGAACGTATGGTGCGTCACTACTGGGATAAGCTACAAGCGACTTTAGGTATTGATTGTGAGGAACTAAAAAATCAAGGTAAAAACATCAGAATGATGACTAAAATCCGAGCGAGAGAAGCAGGATTAATTGATTAATTCTGAATAATTTAGGGTTTTCCTCAAACTGTTTTGTGTCAAATATTATTCATAATACCACATTTTTTATGTTTTAAAAACTCCGCATTGCTATTTCTACTTTCTCAACTTGTCTGGGTGCTGGCATTTCTTTAAAGAGGGCGATCGCCTGGTTAAAATTTTCTCGACTCATGTTTAATTCACCCATGATTTGATAAGTCAATCCCAAATTATAATATGCTTTTGCTAAGTTGCATTTATCAGAAAGCTTAGTCATATTTATAATAGCTTCTAAATGCTTATCTATCGCCATTGCTAATTCTCCTTGTTCACGATACAGCGAAGCTAGACAAGATATCGCTCTAGCTTCTAGAGATGTAAATTGATTGCGTTTACAATGGGCTATGGCTTGGTGGCAAATTTCCAAAGCATTATCTATACAGTCTAAATTTTTATAAGTTAAGCTGCTATATAGTAAACTAGTTCCTATTCCCCAAGCAGTTAGTTTCTCATTTGACATTCCTGCTGCAACTTCTTGCAACCTCATTAAAGCACTTTCTCGAAATCCAAAATCAGAATCCAAATAAGCCAAACAGCACTGACAGTAAACCACATACTGAAAATAATTATTATCTTTTGCGGCTAACTGTTTAACAGCTTGAAAAATCTGGTTAGCTGATTCAATTTCCCACAAATCTATGTAACAAAGACCTAAATTAAATTTACTAGATATTTTTTCTTGTGGAACATCGTATTTTTCTGCGATTTCGTGAGAATTGTGGTGACATTGTATAGCTAATTTAACATTACCTATTTGATGATAAGCCCGTCCTAAGATATTATAAAGTATGCTTAGGTGATAGTCAGAATTGAGGTTTTTAATTAACGGTGTGATTACAGAAATTAGCTTTTCTAATAAACCAAATCTGCTGAACAGTACACCCAATGCTAAACTTTTATCCCATTTGTTATTTCTATCACGAATAATGACGTTAGCCGCTTGCTCAAAGTCACCAATTTCTATGTAGTGATAGTAAGCTTCTAAAGCCATTAACGCATCTTGAGGTTCTTCGATTTGAGTCACGCTTACTGTCCAAAAATCTGCGGCTTTGTGGTTGGCGATTTGCCATTCACCATTTTGTCCTAAACGGGCGATCGCTTCTGTACAAATCACTGGATGTAACCAATATTTACCTTTACGATGCTCTACTAAAGAACGATCAATCAGTGATTTAATCACTCGTCGAGCTTGTGTTTCTGGTACATCCCAAAGCAAACATTGCAGTCCTTGGATACTGACGTGAGTCATTTCTTGATAACGATAGCATCCTAAACGACATAAAAGTCGATATGCATCATTATCCAATTTTTCTAGACGGTCAAACTGACTAGTAACTAAATTACTTAACTCTCTCTCAATTAATAAATCATCTCTATTTTCTCGCCAATAGACATCCGCATTACCTTCAAAGTCTTTTTTAATTGCACCACTAATAATTTTCATAGCCTTAGCATTACCGCCAAAGGCCTTGTAAATTTCACTCAGTGCATTGGTATGAAAATTAATCTGACAGCTGGTAAAAAATTGTCTCCAAGCAGACTCATGTAAACCCTTAAGAGAATACAAACTGACATCAACACTAGCCTCACACAAAGGTTCCCTACTAGTAATCAGCGTGACTGATTGAATTGTTGGATCAGCGAGGAGTCGTAATAACTCTACATAGGGACGACGATATGTAATGATTTGACCATTTTTATCGAGTGCAGATTCTAGGTTGTCGATTAATACACCAATTTTTCTGGTTCCGTCCAGCAACTTACGCCGCAGTCGGTCTAAATTGATGCCAAATTCTCTTCCTGGTTCTTCGTGAAAGTCTCCCCGCAGCCATTCCTCAACTACGCTTTCTACAGGAACTATATTTTGGCTATCTTGCGCCATCCACAAATTGAGGAAGTAAAAACCCTGAGTTTTAAAATACTTACGGGCTAAGGTAGTTTTACCCACACCGCCTTCACCTTGGATGAGGATGACTCTAGCACCCTGGCTCACAAGGGTTTGCATCTCAGCTATTTCATGATCGCGCCCGACGAAGTTAGTATCTAAATCTGGTAGGTAGGCGTTATTGATGGCTAGATTGTGCGGCTCGGTGTTTTTAAATCCCTCAACCACCGTTTGCAAGGTTGATTTAGAGACTCTTTGTCCTAAAACTTGCGTTAGCAGCTTCCACAATTTAGCACCCACTGATTTTAAATGTGCTTCTGTATAACTGCGGTGATCAGCTATATCGTGGTAAGTCCGCCTCTCATCCTCCCACAAGTCACGCAAGATCATGCTTTGAGCTTTATCTAGGTGTTCTCCTGTCTTCAGAAAAACCAAGTTATCTACAAACTCTAAGGCTTCTTCTGCACCCATCTGTTAGCTGCTTGTATCTTTTGTGATCAATTATAGCGATATTTTTACTACTTCTTCCTCGTCATACTACAAACTACTTTTTCCTACTGAGTAGGATATTCATTAATCCTACTGTAATTTATTTGTAAGTGTAATACTCTTGTAATTAAGAACAGCTAAGTTAAGTGGAAAGAAAATGTGATCAATGCTAGTACTGCTAGCTGACTACTAATTACTAACACGAAATATTTTGACAGGAGGTTAAATGATGTTGAAAAAAGACTGTCATCATGATTGCAATCTCAGTCATTGCCCCTTTACTCAAGATACAAGAAATTCCAATAGATATGTCTGCCTGAAATGTGGTGTTGAGCGAGACATTGATCAAAATCGTTCTGGTTTATTCTCATTCTTGCTGTTGATTTTAGCTTTATTTATCTCATTCCTAGTGTTAGTCGATGCTGAGAAACAGGATAGGGAATATCAACAACAGCAGTCTGCACATAATTCACCCAGTGAACTTGATCTACACTGATCTACTTAAGGACATGGAAAACTATGAATACCCAACAGTACAGTCCCTTGTTCCGATTGGCTACTAAGTCCCTAAAATATTTCTTGTGGGTACTTTTTGGTTTTGCGATCGCTTATGCTCTATCCAGTGGTTTGGGCATATTACACATTATCCCCATACTGTTGTACCTACTGCAAAATTTGTTTGCTCCTCTAGGAATTATTCTGTTGTGTCTAATCACAACAGCCGTCATGTTTGAGTCTTGGCGCTAGTGCAACTATGACTCCCTCCTCACCTTCTACTGTCCAAAAACTTCAACTGCTGATACAAACAACTGATTTGCGGTAAATTCACACCTGCGGCTTGTGCTTTTCGTAATGGTTTGCCAAAAATTGCTTCTACCTCCAAGGGACGGTGTGCATCATAATCAATTTTCATGCTAGTGCGGTAAGGCGTCATTTTAACGGTGTAATCGAGCATTGCGTGCATAAAGTTATCCGGGATCATGCGTCCAGTACTTTTAGCCACCATCGCTACTTCATACATCAACTGCTCAATTAACGTTCGAGTATGCAAATTTGTCGTTAATTCATCTGTTTGAGCGTTGAGAATCACAGACAACCCGTTGTAGGGAATATTCCATACCAGTTTTTTCCATCGTCCTAGCAGTAAGTCATCAGTTAATTCTATGCTGATACCAGCGCTTTCAAAGTCATTGGCAATTTCCCGCATTCTGTTTGTGATCCCCGCAGGATGATAATCAGGGATATATTCACCTAAGATAATTTTTCCATATTCTATGTGGCGGATGTGACCTGGCCCTAGTTTATTGGCACACAGAAAGCACAAACCACCAATAATGCTGGCGTTATCAACAATTTGAGCAACTTCCTCTTCTACGCTGAGTCCATTCTGCAATACCAATACTACCCCATCATCCTTGACAACTAGTGGTAACATCTGCGGTAGTAGATGGTTTTGCGTTGTTTTCAATGCCACTACTACCACATCACATGGTGGCATCTGGGCGACATCGCAGTAAGCATTGACTTGAGGAAGATTGAAGTCACCATCTTTTGATTCGATGATTAAACCATATTTGTTGACATGTTCGTAATCGCTGTGGAGCAAAAAGTGGACATCCAAACCAGCTGTTTGCAGCTTGGCACCATAAAATCCACCTAATGCACCAGTTCCGATAATTGCGTACCTACGCTGAGACATTTTATCTACAGGGAAATTTCTATGATGATCATAAGACTATTCAATTTTATTTTGTTTAATAAAAGTTAAAACTGCTTTACTATCCTTTAAAATCTTTGACAGAGGTTAGGTGAAATACATGGCTGATATTGTTGATATTGCAGTTGCTGCTGACTCTTTCCAGACTCTAGTTACAGCCGTGCAAGCTGCTGGTTTAGTAGAGACATTAAAAAGTCCAGGGCCGTTCACTGTCTTTGCTCCCAATGATGAGGCTTTTGCTAAGTTACCGCCAGGAACTATTACAACTCTGGTGCAGAATATTCCACAGTTAGCGAGAATCTTAAAATATCATGTAGTGCCAGGAAGACTGTTACAAGCAGATTTAGCTGCACTTGGTACTGTAATCTCTGTTGAAGGTTCACCAATCAAAATTGACTGCTCTGATGGTTTTGAAGTCAAGAATGCCACAGTTTTAGCAGCTGATATTGCAGCTGATAATGGCGTGATTCATGTGATTGACACAGTAATTTTGATGGGTTAATTCAGCTAGGGTGGGCATTGCCCACTTTCGTAAAACTAATAACTTTAAAGTTTCATGATTCACTTTAACTTATGTTACATATTTAATTTATTGTACTCACTAATCTGCTAAGGTTAATGCTGTTATTTTAAATAATATTAAATTTGATATAATATGCGAACACTATCCCAACACATTGATGCTTGATTTCAACACCTTAGCTGAGTTCTCTCGCGCCAACTGCGTGGGTATTTGTGCATTCCTCGTACCAGCAAACTTACTTGCCACATTGTTAACAATGATTTTGACCGCACTACATCGCCCATCGTCTCAAGTTTGGCAAGCTGCTGGAATTGCTAGTCTTTTGGCTCTAGTGATGGTAATGCACGTATACACTTGGTTCATGATTGGCGTAGTCATGGCTCCTACTTATATTCTGCTATCGCTAGCAATTACTTGTGGGCTAGCTAATTTAGCAGCAATCCTATGGCAAAGACATTACTCCTACACACTTAGTCTCTCCAAAAATACTTGATCATGAAGATGCCATAAAAAACTCCAGCAAAGCAGTTGCAAACTCCTCAGGGGCATCTTGCTGCACCCAATGGGAGGCATCCTGAATAGGTTGGAAAATGGCATCTGGAATCTCGCTAGCTAGTTGCATTCCATCTTCTGATTTCTGCCAGGGGTCATCCATCTCTGAATTCTTGCCAAGTACTCCAAGCATTCTGATTTGTTTGCATATTTTTAGTTTTACAATCAAAACCTGGAGATAAATCTTCTGATGTTTTGAAAGTTAGTTGCGTTGTAAAAATTGAGTTTACCGTAGCGATCGCCAAAGTCGTTAAAATATTAAGTAAGGTAAAGTAATCAAAGTCAAAATCAATGGCACTATTCGGTTTTGGTAAAAAGACAGTTATCCCTACTCCTGCGGAAGCTTTACCAGGAAGGGTAGAGTCTATGCGCGTACCTGCTAGTCACCATGTCAACGGTAATCCCTTGAAACCTCCGTTTCCCGATGGATTAGAAACAGCAATTTTTGGTTTGGGCTGTTTTTGGGGTGCAGAACGCAAATTCTGGCAACTTGAAGGCGTTTACACCACCGCAGTGGGTTATGCAGCTGGTTCCACTCCTAACCCCACCTACGAAGAGGTATGTACTGGCAAAACTGGTCACAACGAAGTGGTATTAGTGGTGTTTGATCCGCAAGTGATTAGTTATGCTCAACTGCTGAAAACCTTTTGGGAAAGCCACAACCCCACTCAAGGGATGCGCCAAGGTAATGATGTGGGGACTCAATACCGTTCGGGAATTTACGTTTATTCCCAAAGTCAAAGACAGCTAGCAGAAGCATCACGAGATGCTTATCAACAATCTCTCAATAACGCAGGTTACGGCCAGATTACTACAGAAATCCTGGATGCACCTGAGTTCTACTATGCTGAAAGCTACCATCAGCAATATCTAGCCAAAAACCCCAATGGGTATTGTGGTTTGGGTGGAACCAATGTTGCTTGTCCTGTAGGAGTTATCAGTTAACAGTTCACAGTAAAACTATCTCGACAGTGAAAATCAGCTTCTTTTGCTGTATGAGTTAATGCCCAGTAAGTATTGGACTTTGGACAAAAAGAAGTTGGTTCGCGAGTATGACTCGCGAACCAACAAACTAGTCATCAGAAATTACCCCAGTTATTTTACAAACTGAGTCAGACTGAGTTAAACCCCTAAAGCCTAA
>JAHHHF010000003.1 GCA_019359495.1 Goleter apudmare HA4340-LM2 | reverse complement strand
CTTAGGCTTTAGGGGTTTAACTCAGTCTGACTCAGTTTGTAAAATAACTGGGGTAATTTCTGATGACTAGTTTGTTGGTTCGCGAGTCATACTCGCGAACCAACTTCTTTTTGTCCAAAGTCCAATCTTATTGTTGCGTCCACTAAGCGAGTGCGATCGCATTCCGTTAAAATCGCTGAAATTATTGTGTAGTAAGTATTTCGCATTCTCGGATAAGTCTATTTACCTGAGTTGGCATTGTTAATCTTTCATCAGGTATAAGCATCCCAGACAAAATTATTACTGACTGGCCTTACTAGTCTAGTCATGTTGATCAGGGTTAAGATGATCTTGTGAGGGTAAATACATTTGTTCTATCAAATTTTCACCTCCACCTGTAAGTTTGTGAAGTAAATCTGATTCCTGTAGAAAACACTAAGAATTTATTCCTTTAAGTAGATGTATTTTTTGAGAAAAATATAAAAAAACTCCTCAAAAAGCCAGCGATCGCCAAAAAAATTACTAATGTAAAAAACAGTAAAGTTATAGTGCATAAAATTTGCACTTATTAAGAATTATCATCTATGAGTTTTTAGTTAAAAATTTATGAAACCTGTATCCACTAATGGCGAAGCGGCGAGGTTAGAAGCTCTCCGCCAATATCAAATTCTGGACACGGAACCAGAAGAAGCCTACGATAATCTAGCCAAGTTAGCGGCTTTTATTTGTGGCACACCCATTGCTTTAGTCAACTTTATTGATGAAAATCGTCAGTGGTTTAAAGCCAAACTTGGTATAGATGTACCAGAAATGCCTCGGAGTGTAGGGTTATCATACCTGTGTCATGAGCGACGTGATGTTGTGGTTGTTCCTGATACGTTGGCGGATGCAAAATTAGCAACAAATCCCGCAGTTACTTCCTATCCTTATGTGCGGTTTTATGCTGGAGTACCTTTGATTACTCCCAAGGGAGATATGCTAGGAACTCTTTGTGTCATTGACAGAGAACCACGAGAACTCAGCCAAAACCAAGTAGAGGCGCTTGTAGCTTTGAGCCGCCTAGTGATTGATCAACTAGAACTGAGGCGCAATGTCGTAGAAGTGGCGCGGGTGACTGGGGAACTCATGGCCCATGAGCAAGCAGCACGTACAGCAGCAGAAGCATCAAGAAATCGGATCACCAATATTCTCGAAAGGATTACTGATGCGTTTTTTGCCTTAGATCACGAATGGCGATTTAACTACGTCAATAGTCAAGCACAGCATGTCTTGCAAAAAACTCAGGATGAGCTATTGGGTAATTATATTTGGGAAGTTTTTCCACAGATGGTGGAGACAACATTTTATAGTGAGTTGCATCGGGCGATCGCCCAACAAATCAGTGTGGAATTTGCAGAATATTATCCCCTACTTGATCGCTGGTTGGAGGTTCATGCTTACCCATCTGTAGAAGGCTTGTCTGTTTATCTGCAAGACATTACTGAACGGCGACAAACAGCAGCAGCACTCCAAGAAAGCGAAGAACTTTGGCAGTTAGCTTTACGTGGTACTAATGATGGGATTTGGGACTGGAATATTAAAACCCATGAAGTATTCTACTCTACTCGTTGGAAAGAAATGCTGGGTTATGCAGAACATGAGATTAACAACCATGTGGATGAATGGTTAACACGGGTTCATCCTGATGATCTGAGTTGGGTACTGCAAATAGTCCAAGAGCACTTTACCAAACAAACAGCATTTTATGTGAATGAGCATCGAGTCAAGTGCAAAGATGGTAGTTATAAATGGATTTTAGACCGGGGACAGGCACTCTGGGACGTAGCCGGGAATGTTGTCCGGATGGTGGGTTCCTTTACTGATATTAGCGAGCAAAAGCTAGCGGAAGCAGAATTAAAACGGCAAAATCAGCGATCGCAATTATTCGCCGAAGTCACCCTGAAAATCCGTGAATCTTTACAATTAGACGCAGTTCTCCAAACTACGGTGACAGAAGTCCAAAATCTCCTACACGCCGACCGAGTATTGGTTTTTCGACTGTGGGCTGATGGTTCGGGAACAGTGGTACAGGAGGCAGTACTACCTAGATGGCCAGTAGTTTTAGGGCAAAATATTCTTGACCCCTGCTTTCAGACAGACTATTTAGAACAATATCGTCAGGGGAGAGTCAGCGCCATCACGGATATTACCAAAGCCAACATCCAAGTTTGCCATCGAGAATTTTTGCAGCAGTTTGGTGTCAAAGCTAACTTGGTAGTACCAATTCTGGTGAGAGATCACATCTGGGGCTTATTGATTGCTCATCAGTGTGACACTCCTAGAGAATGGACGAGTTTTGAATTGGAATTATTGCAACAGCTAGCTAACCAAATTGGCATAGCCCTATCCCAGGCGCAACTTTTAGAACAAGAAACTCGCCAACGTCAAGAACTCAGCCGCTCTAATGCCGAGTTAGAACAGTTTGCTTACGTGGCGTCCCACGACTTGCAAGAACCATTGCGGATGGTGACTAGTTATTTACAACTGCTAGAACGGAGATATAAGCATCAGCTAGACAGTAATGCCGATGAGTTTATTGGCTATGCTGTAGACGGTGCCCGACGGATGCAAATCTTAATTAACGATTTGTTGAACTATTCCCGCGTCAGTAGCCGTGGACAACCTTTTGCCCTTGTAGATTGTAACGTTGTCTTGGCAAAGGCGATCGCTAATCTCCAAATAGCCATCAACGAGAGTGGTGCAGTGATTACTCACGACCCATTACCTACAGTCATGGCTGATGCTAGTCAATTGCTACAAGTGTTACAAAACTTGATCGGTAACGCCATCAAATTTTGTCAGGAGGAACCACCAAAAATCCACATCAGCGTCGTTAACAAAACATCTCTACCAGATGGCACACAATCACATCTCATCCCCACAGAAAACGAATGGTTGTTTTCAGTAAGCGATAATGGGATTGGTCTAGAAACTCAATATGCTGCACGCATCTTTGCGATTTTTCAGCGCTTACATAGTCGCAGTAAGTATCCAGGTACCGGAATTGGTCTGGCAATTTGTAAAAAAATTATCGAACGTCACGGTGGTAGTATCTGGGTAGAGTCACAATTGGGTCAAGGCTCGATTTTTTACTTTACAATTCCAGATATAGCAGGTTAGCTAGCATCGTGAATATCAGATCAGCGATTATGCCTATTGAGGTTTTGTTAGTAGAAGACAATCCTGGTGATGCCCTACTCACAAGGATTGCTTTAGAAGATAGCAAAATTTCAATTCACCTGAACGTGGTGGAAGATGGAGTAGAGGCGATGGCATTCTTGCGAAAACAAGAAAAATACGCCTATGCGGCTCATCCTGATATCGTGCTGCTAGATTTGAATCTGCCCAAAAAAGATGGCCGGGAGGTATTAGCCGAAATTAAAGCTGATCAAACCCTCAAGCGCATTCCTGTAGTTGTCCTGACGACATCCCAATCGGAAGAAGACGTTCTTAAAGCCTATAACTTGTCTGCGAATTGCTACATAACTAAGCCAGTGGACTTTGATCAATTTGTGAAAATTGTCCGCTCTATAGAAAATTTTTGGTTTGCTATTGTCAAGCTGCCACCGGAGTAATCAACATGGCAGGTAACATGATTAAGGTCTTATTAGTAGAAGACAATCCCGGTGATGTCCTTTTATTACAAGAGTTTTTAAAAGATGTAACCACGGCCTTAGTAGAGTTAATGCCCACTGAGCAGCTCGATGAGGCACTCAACTGTTTAGTTAATCAAACTTTTGATGTAATTTTATTAGACCTCTCATTGCCAGATAGCCAGGGCTTAGAAACCTTTATCAAAGCACATCAACAAGCCCCAGCCACACCAATCATTGTGCTGACGGGTATAGACGATGAAAATCTGGCTCTCGGCGCCATGCAAGCAGGAGCGCAGGATTATTTAGTCAAAGGACAAGTCACAGGGGATTTACTGGTACGCTCTATGCGTTATGCGATCGAGCGTCAACGGGTAGAAGTGGCGCTGCGACAGAGTGAAGAGCGGTTCCGGGTGGCTTTAAAAAACTCACCGATCTTCGTCTTCAACCAAGACGAACAACTCCGCTATACCTGGGTATATAACCCTGTTTTTGGTTTTCCATCTGAAGAAATGTTGAGCAAACAAGACTGGGAACTGATTCCCTCTGGAGATGCTCAACGGTTGACAGCAATTAAACTGGGAGTGCTGAATACTGGTATTGGCACGAGAGATCAAGTATCGATTACAACTGCACAAGGTAATCGGGATTACGATTTAACTATAGAGCCGTTGCGGAACGAGTCACAAACTATAGTCGGCATTACTGGTGCTTGTATAGATATTAGCGATCGCCAAGCCGCATTGCGCGATCGCCAGCTAGCAGAAGAGAAAATTCGGGAACAAGCCGCATTACTCAATTTCACCACCGATGCAATTCTGGTGCGAGACTTACAAAATCACGTCCTGTTTTGGAATCAAGCAGCAGAAAACCTCTACGGTTGGCAGGCACAGGAAGCTATGGGGAAAAATGCTAACGAGCTGTTATATGATGAAAAAGCTCCACCAGAAGCTGAAACAGCTTTTTTAACCGTCCTTAACCAAGGTAAATGGGAAGGTGAGTTGGCTAAAGTCACCAAAACTGGCAAAGAAATTTTAGTGGCTAGTCGTTGGAGTCTGGTACGCGATCAACAGGGCCAACCCCAATCAATTCTTACCGTTGATACAGATATTACCGAAAAGAAACGTTTGGAAGCACAACTATTTCGTGCCCAACGTTTAGAAAGCATTGGCACCCTAGCTAGCGGTATCGCCCACGACCTCAACAACATCTTGACGCCAATTTTAGCAGGAGCACAACTACTACCACTCAAATTTCCCGACGCCGATGAACGCACACAGCATCTGTTGGAAATTCTAGAAATTAACGCCAAACGGGGAGCAGATTTAGTCAAACAAGTGCTGTCTTTTGCACGGGGTGTGGAAGGGAGACGGATCAACTTACAAATCAGACACCTGATCGTGGAAGTTAGCAAGATTCTCAAAGAGACATTTCCCAAATCTATCCAAGTTTACACAGATGTACCACAAAATTTATGGATGGTTTCTGGAGATAGTACCCAACTCCATCAAGTACTGATGAATCTCTGCGTTAATGCCCGTGATGCCATGCCTCATGGTGGTAAGCTGCGGATGTCTGCAAAAAATCTATTTATTGACGAAAATTACGCGCGGATGAACCTAGAAGCCAAAGTAGGCCCTTATATAGTAATCACAGTCTCCGATACTGGAGTGGGAATACCTGGGGAAATATTAGATAGAATTTTTGAGCCATTCTTCACCACCAAAGAGGTGGGACAAGGTACAGGGTTGGGACTTTCTACTGTTGTTGGCATTATCAAAAGTCACGGTGGTTTTGTGAATGTCTATAGTGAAGTGGGAGTAGGCACTCATTTTAAGGTGTACTTACCAGCAGTTGAAGGTATAGAAACACCCCATACCGAAGCTTTAACAGTATTTAGGGGACACGGAGAACTGATTTTGATTGTGGATGATGAACCCGCCATTCAAGATATTACTAGAACTTCCCTAGAAACTCACAACTACAAAACCATGATTGCTAGTGATGGAATCGAAGCGATCGCCCTCTACGCTAAACACATGGATCAAATTAGTGTCATCCTCATGGATATCATGCTACCCGCTCTCGATGGTTTAACCGCCATCCGCACTTTGAAAAAAATCAACCCCAAAGTAAAAATCATTGCCAGCAGTGGACTGATGTCAAACGAGAAGCTAGAAGCGATCGCCGAAAATGGTGTCACCACCCTGTTAGCAAAACCCTACACCATTAATGAATTATTGGTGGCATTGCACAAGGTACTTGGCTAAACCCTAGTACCGCCGTGAATTCAAAATTCGTCTTGAAAAGTTGAGCCATTCCGTTGCGGAGAGAAGTTGCCGGGGAGATGTTCTTTCCGGCAAACTTCGGGAGGTTCCCTCCGTTGTAGGAAGTGGCGTTGCTCAACGGAGGGAAACCCTCCTGGCAACTTCTCTCCGCACGCAACTTTTCGCAAAATTCAAAATGAATACAGCGTAGGCGTTTCGTTTATTTGGAATGGGTTGTCTCTCTTACAAAGTTTGGCGGGACGGAAACCGACACCGCCAACGCCAGTTGCCTTAAGCCGGCGGCAGTCCGCACAACGGGGGGAACCCGTCCAACACACTGGCTCAACTTTGCGCTATTTCCGCCGACCTGTACTAGGAACAGTTTCTGCCAATATCATTTGGCCAATATGCTTGAAAATTTGCAAAATTTTGTAGAGTTCTGTTTTTGATGTCAACATTGCAAAAACCCTTGAAAGTCCGTATTCAGGAGTTTCTGCTTGTGTTAACTTCATAAATAAGACATCATCACCATTAGTCACCACGCCAAACACAGGTAGATCTGGATTGGGGTTAGCCATCAAATAAGCCAGTGCTTGCGGTAAAGCTGACCAAGCTGAAAGCGTAGTTTTTTTGGACTCCAGCACCACAACCCAAAACTGATTTTGTAACACTAACACGTCAATCCGTCCGCGTAGTACTTCTTCTCCATCATCTAGTACCAGTTCTACAGATGACTCCGCCTTGATTCTGAAAGGAGGGTCATAAAATCCAGACAGTGCCAGCAAGGGAGATACTACTAACAACATCACTGTCCCCTCTAATAAATCACCTCTGCCACGGTGATAGAGATACCTCCGCCGCAGAACATCTAAAGCAGCTGTCTCATCTGCCGTAATTTCTGGTAATTCACCCGACCATTCCGGAAAAAATTGCTCGGCTTCATTACGAACTAGACCAAATCGAGTTTCGGCATCTGTTAAATTGGTAATCGCTTCTGTAATTGCTCTGACCTGTGTCATTGCGTTTTCACCTCAGAGGTTTCTGAATCGCAGCGATCGCACAAACCCTGGACTGTCACTTCGTATGTCTCCCCGCGCAAACCAGGACGCAAACTCTTTAATTGTATGTACTGGAATGTATCCCAGCCAATGTCTTCAATTCCCCCGCACTGGCGACAGCAAAAGTGATGATGGGGTTCGACATTGGCATCATAGCGACAAACACCTTCTTCTAGTAGCACCTCCCGCACCAGACCAGCTTCTCTAAGGGCTTGCAGCGAACTGTAGATGGTCGCTTGCGATGACACCGGAAAATCCTTATTTAGTTCCGTGAGGATTTGGTCAACTGTGGGGTGATCAGTGCGGGATAACAAATTTGCATAAACCGCAAACCTCTGAGGAGTCACCCTCAAACCCTTGGATTTTAAGGTTTGAACAATTGCGTTTGCTTGCTGCTGCATACTTGTTGCCGCATGAAATATTTGCTTTTTAAATTATAGTCTTTTTTTCTTAGAAATTAATACTTAGTTTTATTTATTTTAAAACTTAAGTATTTATAACTATTGAGTATTTCTTAAATCAGAATTATTCTGATTTAGAGCCACAAAACAAATTTGACAACCTGATACATTCAATTTACCAAGAGGTCAAGATACCTGTGATTACCAAAGTACCTAACGTCACTTTCAAAACCCGTGTCCGCGATGAGTCTATTTCTGGGCCCAACCCCTATCGCTGGCAAGACGTGACCACTCAAGAACTTTTTGGTGGCAAGCGTGTTGTGGTATTCTCGTTACCTGGAGCATTTACCCCCACTTGTTCCACCTCACACCTGCCCCGGTATGAGGAACTCTATGATCAATTTAAAGCGCTGGGAGTTGACCAAGTAATTTGCATCTCTGTTAATGATGCCTTCGTCATGTTCCAGTGGGGCAAACAGCAAGGCGCGAACAATGTCTTCTTGCTTCCTGATGGTAATGGTGAGTTTACCCGTAAGATGGGGATGTTAGTTGATAAATCTAACCTGGGCTTTGGTCTGCGCTCTTGGCGCTACTCGATGGTAGTGAATGACGGCAACATCGAAAAGGTGTTTATTGAGCCAGGTTTTGATGATAATTGCCCTACCGATCCATTTGAAGTATCAGATGCAGACACTATGCTAGCTTACCTGAAAGGGGCTAAAACTGCTGTCGCAGTTTAATTTTCATCAGGTGAATTAATTTAGTAGTAAGGACTACCCCTTTCAAGGTGACTCAAAAAATCTCTTTTTTTCTCTCTGCGGGAAGCCGCTTTGTCCGCCCACGCAAGTATTCTCTTCAACGCCTCTGTGGTTTAAAGTAAATTATTTAACCGCAGAGGCGCAGAGAAAGCCGAGGTAAGAGGCGATGGAGAGATTTATTTTTGAGAGTTTGTATTCACTTTGAAAGCTGTATTGGTAAGGGTTTTAGTCTTTACTACTAACTGTGAGCGATCGCCAACTTTGGAGGACACATGAGTTACGATTTTGACTTATTTGTGATTGGTGCAGGTTCTGGTGGCATTGCGTCCGCTAGAAGGGCAGCAGAATATGGTGCCAAAGCAGGGATTGCGGAATTTGACCGCCTAGGTGGTACGTGTGTCAATCGTGGCTGTGTCCCCAAAAAGCTCATGGTTTACGCCTCTCATTTTCCTGACCTGTTTGCAGAAGCTCAAGGTTACGGCTGGAGTCCAGTGCAGAGTTCTCTGGATTGGGAAAAGATGATCACGGCGGTCAACAATGAAGTGACGCGCCTGAATGGCATATATCAACGCATGTTGGATAACTCTAAAGTGGAGATTCTCCAAGGATATGCTAAGTTCGTTGATGCTCATACGATCGCTATTGGTGAGCGCCAAATCACTGCCGATAAAATTCTCATTGCCGTAGGGGGGCATCCCATTAAACCGAATATTCTGGGTATTGAACATGCTATTACCTCCGATGATATTTTCCACCTCAAAGAACAGCCCCAGCGCATCGTGATTATCGGGGGAGGTTACATCGGCTCAGAATTTGCCTCCATCCTCAATGGTATGGGAACTGAAGTCACCCAGGTAATTCGTGGGGAAAAAATCTTACGCGGTTTTGATGATGATCTGCGTTCAGAAATTCAGCAGGCTATGGGTAGCCACGGCATTCGTATTCTCAACAACATCCAACTGATTGCGATTGATAAAACCGCAGAAGGTGTCAAAGTGACACTAAGGGGAGACGAAGGCACAGAAGAAACTGTTGTCGCGGATGCAGTCAGTTTGGCGGCGGTGGGACGCAAACCCAACACCCACAATTTGGGCTTAGAAAATACTCAAGTTAAGCGACATGATGGGGCAATAGTTGTTGACCAATACAGTCGCACCACAGAAGAGAATATTTATGCAGTGGGAGACTGTACCAACAAAATCAACCTCACCCCAGTAGCGATTAATGAAGGACGGGCATTTGCTGATACCGTCTTTGGTAATAAATCTCGCACCATGAGTTATGAGAACGTGCCCACAGCCATCTTTACTACACCAGAAGCTGCAACTGTCGGACTAACCGAAGCCGAAGCTAGAGAAAAATATGGTGATGCGGTGAAAATTTATCGCAGTCGCTTTCGACCGATGTACTACACCTTGGCTGGTAAAGATGAAAAAACCATGATGAAACTAGTGGTGGATCAGAACACTGATAAAGTGCTAGGGGCACACATGGTCGGGACAAGTGCCGCCGAGATTATTCAAGGAATAGCGATCGCTATTAAAATGGGTGCAACTAAAGCTAACTTTGATGCCACCGTGGGTATTCATCCTAGTTCGGCTGAAGAGTTTGTGACTATGCGGTAGTTGTTATTTGTCATTTGTCCAGGGTCATACGTGTCAACTTAAGCTAAAAATAGCGTACTCGTTGGGTGTTGTTAAAACGGTGGTCTCATAGCCTATAGCTTTTCTCGGTTGAACGCAACACAATCAAGGGCGGATCAAGGGCGGATCAAGGGCGGGGAAACCCCGCCCCTACGGGTTTTGCGATTTAAAACTGTACTTCACTCGTCTGAAAACCGCTATAAGTCCATTAAAATGGACTGAAAATTCAGTCCTCTTGAGAGGACTTCTGCTATAAGACAGGGATTTAAATCCCTGGCGGACGTGGGGTTTGGCGTTAAGTTGACACCAATAGTCCAGGGTCAGCCCCTACGCGGAATTCAAAATTACAATCCCCATGCCCAAAAACTCCACCCCCTTGTGAGTGGAGTTTTTTATTTTGGTTTTTTCTTGACTACTGGCTTAGGTCGAGAAAACTTAGAAGGCGGTTTGAATTTCTCTATGGGTACATCTTTCAGTGCCTGCTGCATAAAATCGCGCCAGATGGGAGTAACCATACCGCCACCTGTTGCACCGCGAGCTAGTTGTTTGTTATCATCTCTCCCTATCCAGATAGCAGTTGTTAACTGTGGCACTGAACCAATAAACCAAATATCGTTTTCTGAAGAAGTTGTCCCGGTTTTGCCAGCGACTGGGCGACCTATAATTGCACCTCTACCAGTGCCGTTTGTCACTGCCGTTTGCATGACATCTACAACTGCGGCCGATGCCCAAGGGTCAAGAACTAGACGTGGTTTAGGGGTATTATCGAGTAATACATTGCCATTACTGTCAGTGACGCGGGCAATCAGCGTTGGCGGTGATCGCCAACCATAACTAGCAAAGGTCGCATAAGCACTAGCTATTTCTAGTGGTGTAACTGCGATCGCACCTAATGGTAAAGACGTTACAGCTTCCATTGGACTCGTAATTCCTAAGGTGCGGGAAGCCTCGATGACTTTCTTAATACCCACAGCTTGGCCAAGCTTGACAGCAGGGACATTCCGAGACAAAGCTAAGGCAGTACGAATCGGCATTGCACCCTTGAAGGTATTATCATAGTTACGTGGAGAATACTGAGTATCATTGTCAGGGTAGGTAACTGGGGTATCTAGCACCGTGGTCTCTGGTGTAAACTTACCACCAGCAAAGGCAGTATAGTAAACAAACGGTTTAAAAGCAGAACCAGGCTGACGGAGGGCTTGAGTTACCCGGTTAAATTCGCTAGCTTTTGAGTCTACACCACCCACCAGTGCTTTTACAAATTGTGTACGCGGATCAATTGCCACTAAAGCTATTTGGTTTTTATGTAACCCTTGACCTTTAAGGGTTTTATGCCACTTTTTGATAGTTGCTTCTGCTATTCTTTGCAAGTTTGCATCTACAGTAGTCTGTACCCGCATTCCGCCTTGGAGTACTGCATCATGGCCAAACTTTTGAATTAGTTCCTGTGTCACAGCATTGCTGACATAAGGGTGAGTACTAGGTTGAAATGAACTGATTTTGCCAAGTTTAATTTTTTGGTTAATGGCGTTATCATGCTCTTGCCGAGTAATCCATCTCAATTTCAGCATCCGCTCCAGGACTAATTTTTGTTGTTGTTTAGCCAAATCCATATTCACAAAAGGGCTAAATTTTTCTGGAGCCTGAATTAAACCTGCCATCATTGCAGACTCGCCTAAAGTCAAATTTGCGGCTGATTTGTTAAAGTAAGTCCGTGCTGCTGTTTCCACACCATAGTTATTATGCCCCCAGTAAACTTGATTGAGGTACATGTCTAAAATTTGGTTTTTACTGATAACTTGCTCTAGGCGAATTGCTAATACAGCTTCTGCTATTTTGCGAGTAAAAGCACGCCTTTTAGTGAGAAAGAGGTTTTTGACCAACTGCATAGTGATCGTAGAACCGCCCTCTTGTACACTACCTGCCATCCAGTTGACTAGCGCTGCACGTCCGACACCGCCAGGATCAATGCCAGGGTGATTGTAGAAATAACTATCTTCAATGGCTAATACTGCTCGTTTTAAATTTGGGGAAATTTGATCTGGCGCTACGACTTTTCTATTAGCTTCGCCATGTATACCTACAAATAATTTGCCTTTAATATCATAAATATAACTTGTTTCTGCTGGTAAGAAGTTGCGTATTTGTCTAACATCTGGTAAATTACGTAAACTAATAAATAAACCAACCAGAGATCCAGCCGCAACAGAACTTGCCAGCATATTAATTGATAAAAGAGTACCACCAGCAATTAGACCTATTTGTCTCCAAAACTCAAAACTAGGAAAAGTTGGAATTTCTGGTTGCTGCTGTTCAAATGTATTTGATGAAGACACGGCAGTTGCACTTCCTCACTAATTAAATACAAATCCGGTTTGATTCCTGAAACTGCTTGCTTAGGTAAGTAAGAGGCAACACTTCATGAGCTTCAGTGACCTTTTTTGAATTCAAAATGCAAAATTTGCTCATTCAAAATGAAGAATGTAAATAATTTTAAATTAATTAATTCTGGGTACAAGCCCCCGCCACAATCTTTGATTTGGCGGTCTTCTCCCAAGGGGAGACGCTACGCGAACAATTAGTGGTGAGTTCAAGCTCCCACTAATTGTCTTTAATTTTGAATTTTGAATTTTGAATTTTGAATTGGAGCGAAGCGACTTGACCTCAGGTAACAGGATTATAGAAGGTTAAAATGTACCGATTTTTTTCAACAATCAAAGGTGTAGATTGGGTTGAGGCTTTGCGTAGGCGCAGCGTGCCGTAGGCAAACCCAACATTCTCGACCGTTTGCAGCTTAGACATCACACACCTTAATTCTTCAGAAGTAGGGGTGATAAAATCATTTGTCTGTAGACCTTAACTTGATGAAAGAGAGAAATGTCAAATAGAACAGGGTAGGTTGTTTGAGTAATTTAATAACTTGTGTGAACTATAAGAATCCGATTTGATTTCTGAAAAAATCTAAGTATATGTAGGGTGCATTACCACAAAGTGTAACGCACCGTATTCAAAGCTCTGGTGCGGCGCTTGGCGACAACACACCCTACGTATTTGTTCAAAAATCAAATATGAACCCTATATATCTATCTATTGTGATGATTCATAAAATACAATCCTCTGATAAAAGATAGATAATTCTGTGATGAAAGATAGAGAACATCAAGTTAAGGTTTAAGTTAAGTCGGCGAAAAAAACAACCTATAAACAATACCTTCGCCATTTTTTGTTAACGATCGCTTGACTTTTAAGACAGTCGCTACTGGACTATCTAGGCTAAAATGATGCAAAAAATTTTCTTGTGGTGCGGGCATCTTGCCCGCTAATTAAAACGGGCAAGATGCCCGTACTAAGTAGGTAGGCGGGAATAAACAAAACTATGTTACTAAAAGTAAACACGCCTAAAATCCTTACCAATGACGAATGACAAAGGACAAATGACGACCCTAGCCAGTTACCTTTATTTATGCCCACCTATTTACAAGAGATTGCTAATACACAAAATTAGCCTTGACACGCCACTACAATTTTTTTACACTATTTTAGTCTAGACACGCCACTACAATATTTCAAAAATCAAATATGGTTCTTGTTTAAAATGATGTCTGCGACAAGCCGCTAAGAGCGTCTATGCATCTCTAGTTTCCCACATGTGCAATCTTATTTATTCTCAGAGAGCATGTGCCATCCAATAATCAAACCTTGAGTTTCTAAATAGTGAAGCACTTGGTTAACACATTGCTCAACGGTAAATCTATCAGTTTGACAGATAATCTCTGGATTGATTGGTGCTTCATAGGGGTCAGAAATGCCTGTAAAATGTTGGATTTGCCCCGCCTTGGCTTTAGCGTAAAGTCCTTTCACATCACGGGATTCACAGACAGCTAAAGGAGCATCAACATAAATTTCGATAAAGTTGGTAGTTGTCTGTTTCAACTCCTCTCGAATTTCACGATAGGGACTGATAGCAGCTGCGATCGCAATTATGCCATTACGACTGAGTAAGTTAGCCACAAAGCCAATCCGACGCACATTTATATCTCTGTCTTGTTTACTGAAGCCTAACCCTTGTGAAAGATGGGTGCGAACAATATCACCATCTAGTAATTCTACTGGGTAATTTTGCTTTTGCAGTTCTTGGGCTACAGCACAAGCAATGGTTGTTTTGCCAGCACCACTTAAGCCCGTCAGCCAGAGAATTGCACCTTGTTGTCTCATGTTCTATTTAATACTTTATAGTATTTATTTTGAAGGAAGTAGTACCAGAATGTCACCCAGTCCCTGAGAAACCTCACCCTGATTTTGCTACGCAAAACCTTTCCCTCTCCTCTATCGTGTACATACAAACCTTGCCAACGGTTAAAAACCGTCGTCTAATAGCCAAAGTCCTCTTGAAGAGGACTGGGTATTTTCTATTTCCGACAAAGTTAATCATGTCTACACGATAGCCTTACTAAGGCGAGGGATATCCGATAGAACAGGGTGAGGTTTTTCTTTAATTTTGGCTCTTTTGCTCACTTGTGTGTACACCGCAGCCGATCGCCAATTATTATCAAAGCAATATGGTATTAGCTTGTAGGCAAAGCCACGCTTTGACGAACAGGACGCTTGCGATCGCTTTTACGAACGCCTCCAGCCATCTGATACTCATGGCTATTGCTACCAAATTTATAAGCAATGCCACGCAAAATTTGCTCAGAGTAATCTGCCAAATCTTGTTCATTTTCAACGATCTGGGTTAGTAAGACATCAATATTTGAGAGGGCAGTGTTGTATGCTTCTATTGATTGTCGCAGAGTTGCAATTTTTTGAGTATATTCATTGACCGTCAACCCCTGGCCAATATCAAGGCTAGGATTGATAGATTTAACGCTTGCTAGACGGACTTCAGCTTTGTTGAGAGTACGTGAATTACGTTTGAGTCTTGCCATAATTAACACCTTGTTGATAAATTTATCATTACTCTATAGTGAACAATTGTTAAAAAAGTTGTCATACGTAATATTATTGAGTTTTCAAAGAAAATCTAAAATTTCAGTAATTTACACAATTTTTTAGTTTCTTTAACTCTATTTATCTCAGCACACAACATTGCTGTACCACAAAAGCATATTCTTTTTACGTGAAAATAAGTGTATTGCCAATTCTGTTTCTGATTCAGGTTAAGGTGTAAACTGCTACGGCTTGGGTGTAATCCCCAAACGTCAACCCAGAACTTCTTACAGGGTACGCAAAACACGGAAACGTCAACCCAGAACCTCTTACAGGGTACGCAAAACACGGAAACGTTAACCCAGAACCTTTTACAGGGTACGCAAAACACGGAAACGTCAACCCAGAACCTCTTACAGGGTACGCAAAACACGGAAACGTCAACCCAGAACCTCTTACGGGGTACGCAAAACACGGAAACGTTAACCTAGAATCTTTGATATTAAAAAGAGAGCGATCGCACCTCAAGTTTCCTCAAAATGCGATTGCTCTTCACTTAAGCGATCGCCAAGTTGTTGAGATTGCCGCTAAACCCAGTAATCTCAATTAGCGCATCGCTGGTTTCTAGGAAACCATCTGTGCCATCATTCAGTGCCAAGAAGGTGCGCGTACCAAAGCTAAAGGTAGCTACGCCATTGGCAACAAAGCTACTGCTAGTCAACACCGCACTGATACCAGCTTGGGTTAAAGCAGTTACCGCCCCCAGTTTGGCGAGGTTGGCGGCGCTGACAGCATTCGGCCCATCAATGAAATCAGTACCAATTAGCAAATCGGTAATGCGATCAAATCCACTCAGTAGGGAATCACTGAGGGCAAAGCGGAAAGTATCGATTCCTAACCCTCCAGTCAAGGTATCAGCACCAGAACCGCCGACTAACAAGTCACTATCATTGCCACCGTTGAGGCTATCATCACCATTGTCGCCAAACAGGTTATCGTTACCACTGCCGCCGTTGAGGGTATCATTGCCATTGCCGCCGTTGAGGGTATCATTGCCATTGTCGCCAAACAGGCTGTCATCGCCATTGTCGCCGAACAAACTATCAGCACCACTACCGCCTGTGAGGGTATCATTGCCATCGCCCCCTGTGAGGTTATCATTGCCATCACCGCCGTTGAGGTTATCATTGCCATCACCACCGATGAGGGTATCATTACCACTACCGCCGATGAGGGTATCATTGCCCAATCCACCAAACAGGTTGTCGTTACCATTGCCGCCATCAAGGTAGTCAGGGCCGTCATTGCCTGTGAAGTTGTTAATGCCATTACCGCCAATTTGGCGAGTACCTATCAGCAGGTTGACAGTGCCCTCAACAATGCCGCCTTTGCCATCGCTGAGAGTGTAGTTAAAGCTACCTGTACCGCTACTGGTGGGGTTGAAGGTAATGCTGTCGTTGTTGAATATGGCAGTGCCAGCCACCGGATTACTTACCCCAGTAATCGCCAGCACATCACCAGTATCCACGTCGCTGTCGTTAGCAAGCAGGCTGGCGACATTAATGGTGAGCGGGGTGTCTTGGGTAGCGGTAAAGAAATCTGCGCCAGGGATAGGTGCATCATTCACCCCGGTAATCGTCACCGTGATATCCTGGCTGGCTGTCCCGTCAAAAGATTGTACGGTAAAAGTTTCAGTTTTGGTGTCGCCTTCACCCAAGTATTGCACAACACTGTTGGCGACACTGTAGTTCCAAGTTCCAGTATTGTTGATGGTGAGGCTACCTAGATTACCACTAGCTGAGATGACAGTGGGGTTGAATTTGTTTTCGCCACTATCCACATCATTAACGATGAGGTTGCCCGTTGCCGTTAAGTTAGGAGTAGTAGCATCTTCTGTGACTGTGCTTGTGGCAGTACCTGTAATAGTAGCAACATCATTCACACCGTTGATGGTAACGGTAGCGGTAGCCGTTGACGTACCGCCTTTGCCATCGCTGATAGTGTAGGTGAAACTCTCGGTGGCGCTGGCTTCCTGGGCTAAAGACTCATAGCCTCCATTGGGGTTAAAGCTCAAAGTGCCATTGGCATTTACCGTTAGCTTGCCATTGCCCAAGGTGATTTCTTTACCAACATTGGCAGATCCACTATTGACCTGAGTCACCGTTAAGGAATCGCCATCGGGGTCACTGTCGGCGGTGGTAGAGTTAGCACTGAGGACATTGCCATTGAATATGGTGTCTTCGTTGGTGCTAACGGCATCATTCACCGCCGCAGGTGGGCGATTGGAGGTGAAGTACCTCAGCGTGCCGTAAAATTCCCCGACAACCACATCGAAGTCACCATCGCCATCCAGGTCAGCTAAGGTGGGTTTGCTGTAAAGCCCCACATCGATGCCATTGAAGGGGTTGAAGTTGCCTGTTTGCGACTTATACACGGGGTTGGTGGTAGAGCCTGTGTTTTTGTAGTACCTCAGCGTGCCATTAACTTCCCCAACAACTAAATCGAGGTCGCCATCACCATCCAGGTCGGCAAAGGTGGGGGTGCTGAAATACCCCACATCAATGCTATTGAAGGGGTTGAAGCTGCCTGTTTGCTGACTGTAAACCGGGTTGGTGGCAGAGCCTGTGTTCTTGTAGTACCTCAGCGTGCCGTACTCTTCCCCGATAACTAAATCGAGGTCGCCATCGCCATCCAGGTCGGCAAAGGTGGGGGTGCTGTACAACCCCACGTCAATGCCATTAAAGGGGTTAAAGCTGCCTGTTTGCTGAATGTAGACCGGGTTGGTGGCAGAGCCTGTGTTCTTGTAGTACAACAGCGTGCTATTCCGTTCCCCAACAACTAAATCGAGGTCACCATCACCATCCAGGTCGGCAAAGGTGGGGGTGCTGAAATACCTCACGTCAATGCTATTGAAGGGGTTGAAGCTGCCTGTTTGCTGACTGTAAACCGGGTTGGTGGCAGAGCCAGTGTTCTTGTAGTACAACAGCGTGCTATTCCGTTCCCCGACAACTAAATCGAGGTCGCCATCGCCATCCAGGTCGGCAAAGGTGGGGGCGCTGTAAAAATCCACATCGATGCTATTCAATGGGTTGTTGCTGCCAGTGGCGGCGACAAAGGTGAACGGCACTAGTGTGTTGTTCTGGAAGTACTTCAGCGTGCCATCAAATTCCCCGACAACCGCATCAAGGTCGCCATCGCCATCCAAGTCAGCTAAGGTGGGTTTGCTGTTAAACCCCACATCGATGCCATTGAAGGGGTTGAAGTTGCCTGTTTGCTCCAAGTAGACCGGGTTGGTAGCAGAGCCTGTGTTCTGGTAGTACTTCACTATGCCTTCCCGTTCCCCGACAACTAAATCGAGGTCGCCATCGCCATCCAGGTCACCTAAGGTGGGGGTGCTCCAAGACCCCACCTGAATGTCATTAAAGGGGTTGAGGTTGCCTGTTTGCTCCAAATAGACTGGGTTGGTAGCAGAGCCTGTGTTCTTGTAGTACCTCAGCGTGCCGTTAAATGCCCCAACAACTAAATCGAGGTCGCCATCACCATCCAGGTCACCTAAGGTGGGGTCGCTGTAAAACTCCACGTCAATGTCATTGAAGGGGTTGAGGTTGCCTGTTTGCTCCAAGTAGACCGGGTTAGTGGCAGAGCCTGTGTTTTTGTAGTACCTCAGCGTGCCATTAACTTCCCCGACAACCGCATCGAGGTCGCCATCACCATCGAGGTCGGCTAAGGTGGGGGCGCTCCAAGACCCCACATCGATGCCATTGAAGGGGTTAAAGCTGCCTGTTTGCTCCAAGTAGACCGGGTTAGTGACAGAGCCTGTGTTCTTGTAGTACCTCAGCGTGCCGTCCTGTGTCCCGACAACTAAATCGAGGTCGCCATCGCCATCCAAGTCGGCTAAGGTGTGGGCGATGGAATTCCCCACATCAATGCCATTAAAGGGGTTGAAGTTGCCTGTGGCAGCGACAAAGGCAAGCGTGTTCTTGTAGTACCTCAGCGTGCCGTCCTGTGTCCCGACAACTAAATCGAGGTCGCCATCGCCATCCAGGTCGGCAAAGGTGGGGGTGCTCAAATACCCCACATCAATGCTATTGAAGGGGTTGAAGCTGCCTGTTTGCCGACTGTAGACCGGGTTAGTGGCAGAGCCTGTGTTCTTGTAGTACCTCAGCGTGCCATTAACTTCCCCAACAACTAAATCGAGGTCGCCATCGCCATCGAGGTCGGCCAAGGTGGGGGCGCTGTACAACCCCACATCAATGCCATTAAAGGGGTTGAAGCTGCCTGTTTGCCGACTGTAGACCGGGTTGGTGGCAGAGCCTGTGTTCTTGAAGTACCTCAGCGTGCCATTATTCCGTTCCCCGACAACTAAATCGAAGTCACCATCGCCATCTAGGTCGGCAAAGGTGGGGGCGCTGTACAACCCCACATCAATGCCATTAAAGGGGTTATTGCCGCTTGTTTGCTGACTGTAGACTGGGTTGCTGGCAGAGCCTGTGTTCTTGTAGTACACAAGCGTGCCTCCCAATGTCCCGACAACTAAATCGAAGTCGCCATCACCATCCAGGTCGGCTAATGTGAGGTCTTTGAGCACCCCCACATCAATGCCATTGAAGGGGTTGAAGTTGCCTGTTTGCTCCAAGTAGACCGGGTTGATGGCAGAGCCTGTGTTTTTGTAGTACTTCAGCGTGCCATTAACTTCCCCAACAACTAAATCGAGGTCGCCATCGCCATCGAGGTCGGCTAAGGTGGGGGCGCTCCTAGACCCCACATCGATGCCATTGAAGGGGTTGAAACTGTCTGTTTGTAAGTTAAATGTAGTCATTTTGGTTTGTGTTCATTTGCTAAACAACTGGTTGGAGTCGCCACTCCTCAGAAATTCAGTCTCCTACCCTGGAAAGGAGGGTGAGGGAGGGGTGACGCGGATCGTAATAGTACTTGAGTGAGTTCAAAATCATATCTTGACAAGGATTTCAACTTAAGTTGACACCTATGGGCGGCGATCTCACCACCGCATTGCTTCCTAGATGCACCATCATTTATTCGCCAACTTGCTGGCGAATAAATGATGGTGCGCTACTGCCAAGTCTGGTTTGAGTTGAATCGCCCGTTGGTAAGCCGCGATCGCTTCCTCAGTTTTCCTCTGCATCTGCCAGATTGCTCCCAGGTTGCAGTGTGCCTCGGCAACATTGGGGTTGAGGTGGATAATGTGTTGGTAAGCAGCGATCGCTCTATTTGCACTTAAACAATTGCCAAATTCGTCAAGTTACCGCTAAAGCCAGTAATCTCAATCACGGCATCGCTGTTTTCTTGGAAACCCGCAGTACCATTATTCAGCGCCAGGAAAGTACGGCTACCAAAGCTAAAGGTGGCTGCACGGTTGGCAACAAAGCTACCGTTAGTCAACACCGCACTGATATCAGCTTGGGTTAAAGCAGTTACCGCCCCCAGTTCAGCAAGATTAGCAGCACTGACAGTATTCGGCCCATCAATGACATCATTACTAATGTGCAGGTCGGTGATGCGGTCAAAATTACTCAGCAGCGAATTGGTCAAAGCGTTGTAGCGGAAGGTATCAGAGCCAAGTCCTCCAGTCAACAAATCGCCACCATCACCACCATTGAGGATATCGTTGCCATCGCCACCATTGAGGATATCGTCACCATTTTGACCAGAAACATTATCGTTCCCCACACCGCCATTAAAAAGATCGTTACCGCCACCCATGTCTACAACTGAGCTAGCATAACTTCCCAACAAGGTCACCACATCGTTACCATCTTGGGGTTGATTGGTAGTGGCTTCATCTGCCTTTAAATTAATAAAGAAATTACTGTTGTTCATGGTGACATTAATCACGTCATTGCCAAAACCTCCAGTAATTCTATTGTCGGAACGGGGAGCATTAGTAGAATCAGCGTCGTTATCCCAACTCTTAACAAAGGTGACATTAATCTCATCATTTCCTGCACCGCCGCGTGCTTCATTCACACCATCGGGGTCAGTAATGCGATCGTCACCATCACCGCCAAGTATGCGGTCTAGGTTGCCTGCACCACCGTCAAGGGTATCATTGTCATTGTTACCATTGAGGATATCGTTGCCATCGCCACCATTGAGGATATCGTCACCATTTTGACCAGAAACATTATCGTTCCCCACACCGCCATTAAAAAGATCGTTACCGCCACCCATGTCTACAACTGAGCTAGCATAACTTCCCAACAAGGTCACCACATCGTTACCATCTTGGGGTTGATTGGTAGTGGCTTCATCTGCCTTTAAATTAATAAAGAAATTACTGTTGTTCATGGTGACATTAATCACGTCATTGCCAAAACCTCCAGTAATTCTATTGTCGGAACGGGGAGCATTAGTAGAATCAGCGTCGTTATCCCAACTCTTAACAAAGGTGACATTAATCTCATCATTTCCTGCACCGCCGCGTGCTTCATTCACACCATCGGGGTCAGTAATGCGATCGTCACCATCACCGCCAAGTATGCGGTCTAGGTTGCCTGCACCACCGTCAAGGGTATCATTGTCATTGTTACCATTGAGGATATCGTTGCCATCGCCACCATTGAGGATATCGTCACCATTTTGACCAGAAACATTATCGTTCCCCACACCGCCATTAAAAAGATCGTTACCGCCACCCATGTCTACAACTGAGCTAGCATAACTTCCCAACAAGGTCACCACATCGTTACCATCTTGGGGTTGATTGGTAGTGGCTTCATCTGCCTTTAAATTAATAAAGAAATTACTGTTGTTCATGGTGACATTAATCACATCATTACCAAAACCTCCAGTAATTCTATTGTCGGAACGAGGGGCATTAGTAGTGATAGTATCGTTATCCCAACTCTCAACAAAGGTGACATTAATCTCATCATTTCCTGCACCGCCGCGTGCTTCATTCACACCATCGGGGTCAGTAATGCGATCGTCACCATCTCTGCCAAATATGCGGTCTAGGTTGCCTGCACCACCATCAAGGGTATCATTACCGCCTAGACCATCGAGGTAGTCGTTACCTTCCAAGCCATTAATAAAATCAACAAAGTCAGTACCGATAAGGGTATTATTTGCTGATGTGCCGATAATGCGGTTAGGTAGAACTGTAACTGTCACTGTGGCAATGTCAGTACCGCCGAAACCATCGCTGACGGTGTAGTCAAAACTGGCATCACCGATAAAACCTGGATCTGGTGTAAACTCGATGACATCATTACCGAATATGGAAGTGAGTACAGCCGTGCCGTTAATGGCATTGATGACGTTAAGGGTCAAGGGGTTGCTGTCAATATCGCTATCATTAAGAAGCAAATTACTGACAAGAATTAAAACCGGAGTATTGAAGCTAGTGATATTGCGATCGTCACCTGCAACGGGGTTATCGTTCACACCAGTAATGCGAATAGTTGCGCTTTGGGGAGTCAGTCCGCCATTGCTGTCGCTGACTTGGTAACTGTAGTTAATCTCAGCCACATCACCTGCCCGCCAGCTGGCGTAAGCTGAGGGAGAGACATTGAGGGTGTTACCAGTGAGAGTGATGCCTGCATTGTTGCCTGTAACCGTGAGGTTGGCTACGCTTAATGTGTCTGTTGTGTCAAGGTCAGTGGCATTAGCGAGCAAGTTAACACTAAAAGGAGCATCATCCTCAGTGGCAACGGCAATCAGTGGATTGCTGACAATGGGGGCGCGGTTAGCCAGGAACACCAACGTATTACCGTTAAAATTGCCCACAAAGGCATCAAGGTCGCCATCGCCATCGATATCGGCAAAGGTGGGTGCGGCAGAAAACCCCACATCAGTCAGACCGAAAGGGTTGGTGCTAGGGTCGGCAAACTCCGGATTGCTGGCAGTCCCTATGTTGCGGTAAAAAACCGTATTGCCGTCAAGATTGCCCACAAAGGCATCAAGGTCGCCATCGCCATCGATATCAGCAAAGGTAGGTTTGGCAACACTCCCCACATCAGTCAGACCGAAGGGGTTGGTGCTAGGGGCGGCAAACTCCGGATTGCTGGCAGTCCCTATGTTGCGGTAGAAAAACGTATTGCCGTAAGTATTGCCCACAAAGGCATCAAGGTCGCCATCGCCATCGATATCGGCAAAGGTGGGTGCGGCAGAAAACCCCACATCAGTCAGACCGAAGGGGTTGGTGCTAGGGGCGGCAAACTCCGGATTGCTAGCAGTGCCTGTGTTGCGGTAGAAAAACGTATTGCCGTTAAAATTGCCCACAAAGGCATCAAGGTCGCCATCGCCATCGATATCGGCAAAGGTAGGTTTGGCAAAATTCCCCACATCAGTCAGACCGAAGGGGTTGGTGCTAGGGGCGGCAAACTCCGGATTGCTGGCAGTGCCTGTGTTGCGGTAGAAAAACGTATTGCCGTTATTATTGCCTACAAAGGCATCGAGGTCGCCGTCACCATCGATATCGGCTAAGGTGGGCGCGGCATACAACTCCACATTAGTCAGACCGAATGGGTTGATAGTGGGGGGACGGAAGTTGATAGCTGGGCGAGAAGCAGGCTGGTTTTGCAAGAAATTTGTATCGCCGGCACTATTGCCCACAAAGGCGTCAAGGTCGCCATCGCCATCGATATCGGCTAAGGTGGGTGTCGCTAAAGACCCCACAGTAGTTAGACCGAAGGGGTTGGTGCTGGGGGCGGCAAACTGCGGATTCGTGGCAGTACCTGTGTTGCGGTAGAAAAACGTATTGCCTTCAAAATTGCCCACCAAAGCATCAAGGTCGCCATCACCATCGACATCGGCAAAGGTGGGCGCGGTATAATTCCCTACATCAGTCAGACCGAAGGGGTTGGTGCTGGGGTCGGCAAACTGCGGATTCGTGGCAGTACCTGTGTTGCGGTAGAAAAACGTATTGCCGTCACTATTGCCCATAAAGGCATCAAGGTCGCCATCGCCATCGATATCGGCAAAGGTAGGTTTGGCAAAATTTCCCACATCAGTCAAATTGAAGGGGTTAGTAGTGGGGGTGGCAAAGACCGGATTCGTGGCATTGCCTGTGTTGCGGTAGAAAAACGTATTGCCGTTACTATTGCCCACAAAGGCATCAAGGTCGCCGTCACCATCGATATCAGCAAAGGTGGGCGCGGCAAAATTTCCCACATCAGTCAAATTGAAGGGGTTAGTAGTGGGGGTGGCAAAGACCGGATTCGTGGCAGTCCCTGTGTTGCGATAGAACAACAGATTGCCGTTACTATTGCCCACAAAGGCATCGAGGTCGCCATCCCCATCGATATCAGCAAAGGTGGGCGTAGCAGAAAACCCCACATCAGTCAGACCGAAGGGGTTGGCAATAATGTTTAAAAATCTTGGGTCAGTCATGTTGTTTTGCTCCAAATTTCAAAATTTCAAATTAGGGATTGATTGGGGCAATAGTTATTTCTCCCCTGCTCCCTGCTCTCCTGCTTGCTGGCTCTGATGCCAACAAGCGATCGCCTTTTGGGTTTCCCCCAGTTTTTGCCAGACATTGCCCAGGTCATAGTAAGCGGTAGATGCTGGTTGTAGTTGCACTGCTTCTTGTAAACACTGTGCGGCTGCTAACCAAGATTGTTGATTGGCGTGTAACCTGCCTAAGTTGAGGTGTGCCAGGGCAAAATCAGGCTTAAATTGAATCGCCCGTTGGTAAGCTGCGATCGCTTCTTCTGTTTTCCCCTGCATCTGCCAGATTGCTCCCAGGTTGCAGTGTGCCTCGGCAACATTGGGGTTAATTTCTAGGAGGCGTTGATAGGCTGCGATCGCCTCTTCTAACCGCCCCAACCCCTGCAAGGCATTACCCAATTGGTTGTAGGCGGCGATGTAATCTGGTTGCAGGCGAATCGCTTCACTAAAACTAGCCACAGCCCTTTGTAAATCCCCCTGCTGCGCCGACTGTTTCCCCTGCTCAAACAAAGAACGGGCGGATATAGTCAGGAATTTATGCGATCGCCTTTCCCCGTTTTGGGTATTTTGTGGTGATTGCCAACCGAGTTTCAATAACAAAGGTTCTAGAGCGTTGGCTACGCCCGCCGCAGGCATTGCAGTTAACGCCGTCGGTTGGTAAACTACCCTAATTTGGGTACAGCCTTCCGCCACCAAAGCTTTGTCTAAATACTGCATCAGCTTGGTAGCAATCCCCTGTTGCCGATATCCTGGGGCGACAAACAGCGATAACAATTCCGCCGTTTGTTCAGGTAAAATTTCGGCGATCGCAAACGCCACCATTTCCCCCGCCACCGACGCGGAGATACCCACCAATTCCCCCCGTTGCGGCTGGGTTTGCCACCTTTGCTGCAAGCTGGGGAAGGTGAAGGCATCGTAATCAGCTAGGCTGCTGGCAGTGAGGTGATAGACGCGCTGGTATTTTGGGGGCTGGACTTCGACTGCGCTCAGTCCACGGGGAGATAGGGGGATGGGGGAATCTTCGGTGTTTGAGGCTTCCCAGATTTGGCGGGGTAAGCCGGCGATGGGTGCTTTTCCTGCTGCACTGGGGCGTTTTGCTGTGGGTTTGGTAGTGACGATACCACCAGAGCCAGGAAAGGTAACTAGGCGTTCGATTTCCTCGGACTGGAAGCCTAAGCACTGGGGTTGACGCACACCCGGTAGCACTACTACATCAAATAGTTCTTCAACTACGCCATCGAACTGTAGCCAATGCACCGTGTTCCCAGTGTTTATATCAATCACCATTAACCCAGACTGAGAGGTATTGCCCTCAGCCGTCAGCCTTTCTTCTAGAGGTAGTCCGCTAAAGGTAGGCGATCGCAATTTTGACAAGCCCACAAAGGCGAAGTTTTCCCAAAATGCCAACCCCCGCACAAAGCCAGGACAGAAGGCGATCGGCACTAATTTCCCATCATCCAGGTAGCCAAAATCCCCCGTCCCCGCATTCAGTAGCCACAGCTTGCCTTGATACCAGCGCGGCGAGTGGGGCATGGATAAACCCGTGGCAATGATGTCGTTGGTTTGCACGTCAATAACCACACCCCCGCCTACTTTATGATTACGCCAGCCGGCGGCGGTGTCGGTGGTGCTACAGGCGGTGACGTATGCAGGTTTGCCGTCGCGCAACCCTAACCCGTTGAGGTGACAACGGTCTTCAGCCGCCAACTTGGAAATAAAGGGTGGTTGCCACAGAGGAACAAAACTGTAGTCATTGCTAATAGTAGCCAGGCAACTAAAATCTGTGTTGACAAATACAAGATTTTCTGCATCATCCAGTACCACATCATGGACATTCAAGTCGCCAGTGGTGTAGGCGGTGCGGGGGATATAAAGGCGATCGCTTTGCTGATATATTTCTCCTGGCGCGAGTAAATTCTCAAATCGCCAAATTTGGTAACGTGTGCTTACATATACAGTGTCATTTACTGCATACATCCCCATCGGTTTATCAAATAACCGCTCATGGGCAGCTATCCTACCCTGCTTATTGCAACCGATAAAAAACAGCCGATTAGTTTGATAAGTAGTGAAAGCGAGGCTAATACCCTGGGTTTGCAGCCAGCCTGCTAACTGCGGCGAACAGTTAATTTCTAGCTTAGGTACGCTTGACGAAGAAATACTGTTACTGCGGGGCAGAAAATTTTCCATAGAATATTTAATTCAGTACTAATTTTTGGAAAAACAAAATGACCCCCATCACCCATAAACAGTAAAGGTATGGAGGTAGCACCCACTTACTAAGTAATTTATTGTATGCAGTCTTAGTAAAGAATACAGTTAAATCTTAAGTATTTGAGAGAGCTTCATCAAAAATTTAATAAATACTTAGGCAAGGAATGGACTACGGTGTACACAAGTCGTTAAATTCCCCATGCCGTCTGGGATTGAAAATAAGAGCCTTATAGCAAAAGTCCATTAAAAATGGACTGTGCAAAAAGTAGAAAATACCCAGTCCTCTTGAAGAGGACTTTGGCTATTAGACAACGGTTGTGTGTAAACGGTAGCTCATGCCCCATTGCCCATTCCATGAGAAAATTATGTAACACGATCGCACTTGTGGCGATGATGGCACGGAAGGAAAAGCAATGTCTGAGAATTTGAGAAGCCAAGTTGTGACGCAAGGGGTGCAGCGATCGCCTAATCGGGCTATGCTGCGGGCAGTTGGTTTTAAGGATGAAGATTTTAACAAAGCCATTGTGGGTGTTGCCAATGGTTACAGCACCATCACCCCCTGCAATATGGGAATTAATCAATTGGCACAAAGGGCGGAAGCGGCGGTGAAAACTGCCGGAGCAATGCCGCAGGTGTTCGGCACAATTACTATTAGTGATGGGATTTCGATGGGAACTGAAGGGATGAAATATTCCCTAGTTTCCCGTGAGGTGATTGCAGACTCAATTGAAACCGCCTGTACTGGGCAAAGCATGGATGGTGTGCTGGCTATTGGCGGTTGCGATAAAAATATGCCAGGGGCAATGCTGGCGATCGCTCGGATGAATATCCCTGCTATCTTTGTTTATGGTGGCACCATTAAACCAGGACACTACAATGGTAAAGACTTAACTGTAGTCAGTGCTTTTGAGGCGGTAGGGCAATACAGCGCCGGCAAAATTGACCAGAAAGAACTTTTAGCAGTGGAAAGTCAGGCTTGCCCTGGTGCTGGTTCCTGTGGTGGGATGTTTACCGCCAACACCATGTCTTCAGCTTTTGAAGCGATGGGGATGAGTTTACCCTATTCCTCCACAATGGCAGCCGAAGATGCCGAGAAAGCCGACAGTACGGAAAAATCAGCCTTTGTTTTAGTAGAAGCCATTCGCAAGCAAATCTTACCCCGGCAAATTATCACCCGCAAATCTATAGAGAATGCCATTTCTGTAATCATGGCTGTGGGTGGTTCCACAAATGCCGTATTACACTTTTTAGCGATCGCTCGCGCTGCTGGTGTAGAACTAACTATAGATGATTTTGAAACCATCCGTGGACGTGTACCCGTTTTGTGTGATTTAAAACCAAGCGGTAAGTATGTTGCTACAGACTTACACAAAGCCGGTGGTATTCCCCAAGTGATGAAAATGCTCTTGGTACATGGCTTATTACACCCCGATTGCCTCACCATTACTGGTGAAACCATTGCTGAAGTCTTGGCAGATATACCAACAGAACCATCACCTAATCAAGATGTAATTCGTCCTTGGGATAATCCCATGTATGCCCAAGGTCACTTAGCCATCCTCAAGGGTAACTTAGCCACAGAAGGGGCAGTAGCAAAAATCACCGGAGTCAAGAAGCCAGTGATTACCGGGCCTGCAAGGGTATTTGAATCAGAAGAAGCCTCCTTAGATGCCATATTGGCAGGCAAAATTCAAGCAGGTGATATTTTAGTGATTCGCTACGAAGGGCCAAAAGGCGGCCCTGGAATGCGAGAAATGCTTGCTCCGACTTCAGCCATTATTGGTGCTGGCTTAGGTGATGCCGTCGGCTTAATTACCGACGGACGCTTCTCTGGCGGTACTTACGGCATGGTGGTGGGACACGTTGCACCAGAAGCAGCTGTTGGTGGTGCGATCGCCCTCGTCAAAGAAGGCGATATCATCACTATTGATGCCCCAAATCGGCTTTTGCAATTGAACATCTCTGACGAAGAATTAGCCCATCGTCGTGCCAACTGGCAACCCCCTGCACCGCGTTACACTAAAGGCGTACTAGCCAAATATGCCAAATTAGTATCTTCTAGTAGTCTGGGTGCAGTCACAGATTTGGACTTGTTTACAGACTAGTGGTTAATCACATTAATTATGCAGGGTAATACTTCACCTGCATTTCTCACCAGATCAGTAGGTTGGGTTGACGTCAGGAAACCCAACACCAAGATATCGGTTAAGCTTTCAAGATCCATATTGGGTTGCGCTGCGCTTAACTCAACCTTACACCTACATATATCTATCTGCGGCTTGTGAGAAATTCGGGTTCAGTCCTCTTAAGAGGACTTATGCTATTAAACAGGGACTGTAAGTCCCTGGCTGGCGGATTAAATGCTTCTCAAAGTCCCCCTTTTTAAGGGGGATTTAGGAGGATCTAAAACGTTTTGCTACTAACGACAGGACTTTTAAAACATCGAACATTTTTATACATCAATATCAATATTAATGACCTTGATTATAGATGCAATATAAAACATTTCTATGTTAAAAAACAATCAAATTCCACCAGGTAACTTTGGTTTACCTGTATTAGGTGAAACACTGGCATTTATTGCTGACCCCTACAGCTTTGTTAAACAACGCTATCAGCAACATGGGTCTATTTTTAAAACTCATATTGCAGGTAGACCAACTGTAGTCATGGTAGGGCCAAAGGCAGTTGAATTTGTGCTTTCTAGCCAGATGGAGCATTTTTCTTGGCGTGAAGGCTGGCCTGATCCTTTCAAAGTATTATTAGGTGAATCACTATTTCTCCAAGATGGCGAAGAACACCGCAAAAATCGCCGCTTGATCATGCCAGCATTACACGGGCCAGCCTTGGCAAACTATCTCACCACAATGGAAGAGATTACACATAGCTATCTCAAAAAGTGGGAGGAGAAGCAAGAATTCACCTGGTTCTCAGAGTTTAAACAACTCACATTTGATATTGCTAGTCAGTTATTGCTTGGTACTAGCCCTAGCCCTCAATCCGTCCGTCTCAGTCAGTTATTTACAACTCTCACCAATGGGCTATTTACTATTAACCCCTTACCCTTACCATTCACTAAATTTGGCCAGGCTATAGCAGCACGCAATCAAATCCTAGAGCATTTAACTCAAGTTGTCAGAGAACGCCAGCAAAACCCCACCAAAGACGCCCTGAGTTTGTTAATTCAAGCCAGGGATGAAGCAGGTAACAGCATGGGTGAAAAGGAACTCATCGCCCAAGCTGTGTTATTACTCTTTGCAGGACATGAAACGACTACCTCAATGTTGACTTGGTTATGTGTAGAGTTAGCCCTTAACCCAGAAGTCATGCAACGCACCAGGGAAGAACAACAGCAACTTGCAAGTCAAGGTGCATTGAGTTTGGAACAATTGGGGCAAATGCCCTATTTAGAACAGGTTTTATGGGAAATTGAAAGGCTGCATTCACCAGTAGGTGGTGGGTTTCGGGGTGTGATTAAAAACTTTGAGTTTGATGGCTTTCATGTACCAGCAGGTTGGCAGCTATTGTACTCAATTTTTGTAACTCATAGCTTAGAAGAGATTTACCCGCAACCAGATCAGTTTAATCCAGATAGATTTAGCCCCCAGCGCCAAGAACACAAACAGTATCCTTTTAGTTTAATTGGTTTTGGTGGCGGGCCTCGTGTCTGTATTGGCATAGCCTTTGCCAAAATGGAAATGAAAATTATTGCTGCCCATCTTTTACGCCGCTATGATTGGGAAATATTGCCCAATCAAAGTTTAGAGACGGTAAGACTTCCTACTAACCGCCCTAAAGATGGGTTGCGTGTTCGGTTTCAGCCCCGGTGAAATGTTTTATGACACTTCAAATAGACATACATTTACCTGAAGGAATTTGGCAACGCTTTCAACAAGCGAAATATTTTGTTGACACCAGCATTAACTCAGCACAGCAAGCAACTCAGTCTTTCAAAGAAACAGCAATTAATACGGTTACGACAACCTGGGAACAAGCTAAAGGTTCTGTAGGAGAAGGTTGGCAAACCGCTGAACAAATTCAAAGCACAACATCAGGAGCAGTTCAAACAGCCATTACTTCTTATATGAATGAGTGGCTGGCACAGCATCCTTTATTTTTTAGGTTATTTCAAATATTCGGCTGGGCAACTAATCACCCAATAATCAGTTTCATAATTCTGCTGTTTATTGTGGCTCTAATTTGGAGCTTGATTAAAGCAATTATGCGCTTAATTGAAACTGCTAGTTGGTCAATTATACAAGTTCCTTTAAAATTACTTCTAGCCTTAATTAAAGTTAGCTATCTCTACTTCAGTAAACTTAGTAGTTTGGCTGTAGAAAAAATTAGAGGTTCTCAAGCAACTGAGAATATGACAGTTTTAATATCTGAAAACTCTTCACCTGTTGATCAAAATAAACAACAACGCTTGGCAGAAATTTCCAGGCGTCTAGAAGCAATTCAAAAAGAGCAAAACCAGCTTTTAGAAGAAGCAGCAAATTTGATCGCTGTAGATACAGTTGATTTCAAAATTAAAGAGATTAAATCCTTAAGTAGGGAAATTTAATACTAATTAGGTGATAGCTGGGCGATTATTGCATCTTCCTTACCAGCCGCAAAGCCAGCAAAGCGCTGTGCTAATGGCGGGATAATAACTAGAGGGTTGCTGAATCCAGCGAAAACATGAATACTCTCATACCCTGGGATAGCACCAATCAAAGGGAGTCTATCACCACTAAAAGCTACTAGGCAATGATGCCAAGTTCCAGGTATATTTTCTAATGCTGGTAACACTTTTCCAACGCTAGCACGTAACCACTTTTCACTCGTTTCAGAGTTGACTTTAGCATGAGGATCTGTGAGTGTGCGGCTAATTTGACCCAAACGCAAGCTACCATCTTGAAATTGAATTGCACCTGCATCTAAAATCGGTGGTACTGGTTCATTACCCGGTTCATGCCATACTTGATCAACTTGAGTGGATGCGGCTTCTAATTGAAACCGTTGTAGATGTGCTGGCATAACTAAGGTGCGTAACTGCAAATCAATGGGTGGAGTTTCAATGATTTCTGCGTGGGTGAAATAAATTTTTAGGGTAATACCTGCTGATGTTAATAGCTGTCGACTGAGTCCACCTGCACAGATAACCACATTAGCGCTGTGAAAAGTTGCGGTATTGGTTTTGACACCGTTTGTGAGGATTTGCAAAACTGGAGATATCTGCAATTCGCCGCCAATACGCAGCAAAGCT
This sequence comes from Goleter apudmare HA4340-LM2, assembly GCA_019359495.1. GTDB lineage: Bacteria > Cyanobacteriota > Cyanobacteriia > Cyanobacteriales > Nostocaceae > Goleter > Goleter apudmare. Next base: position 17,938 of record JAHHHF010000003.1, on the reverse strand, counting down.
TGAATGTAAGCTTGTGCGGTTTTTTGTGGGTGAATGTGGCCGTGTTTGACGGTTAATACTCCAGAAATTGCTGCTTGATTCAAGAGTGGTTCTAACTCACCAGCTGCTTGTACACTGAGTAAACGCGGTGGAATGGCAAAATTAGCGTAGGATGCAACTGTTGCTTCTGTATCACTATCAGCGTCAATGGTGAGTAATAAATCTAATTCACGGAATTCAATATCAGCGTCTAGCTCTTGGGGTAAGATTTGATAACGTGCGATCGCTTCTTGGCAAAGTAGAGATGTTAATGGTGTATTACCAGACCAATAAGCCAAGCCACCATAACTATAACGAGTTGCGTTCTGGGGTGTGGCGTCTTGCTCTAACAACAACACTTTAAAGCCTGTTTTTGCTAGTTCGTAGGCGAGTGCAGCACCTGTAATTCCTCCACCAACAACAATCCAGTCATAGGTTTTCATCATAATTCGTAATACCCTCCGGGAAGCTGCCCAACTAAAAACTCAACAAGAGGAAAAGTGAGAATAACTTATGGGGAAAACTTTAAAAGAAAAATTAGAACAATTGTCACCAGAAAGACGGAAAAAAATTGAAGAAGAATCTAGCTTGCTGATTGCAGAGGAAAAGGTATTTCCGAAATTGCAGAATCAAAGTCAGATCAAATCGCTCATGACTAAATTCTACGGAATATTTATAAAATTAGTTTTAGAATCATGAACATCCGCAGTGAAATTGTAGCAGACTACCCAGCAATAGCAGAGGTGAATACACTAGCCTTTGGACAAAGGAATGAAGCTGAATTTGTTGATAAAATCCGTAATTCAGACCGCTATATTCCAGAACTTTCTCTAGTTGCAGAAGCTGAAGGTGTTGTAGTTGGGCATATTTTATTTAGCTATATTAACCTAGTGGGTGAAGAAACTCTACAAGTACTTGGTTTAGCACCAATGGCTGTACATCCACAGTTTCAAAGACAGAGAATTGGCAGTGCCTTGGTCAAAACAGGTTTGGAAATAGCAGAGAAAAAAGGGGAATTGATCGTAATTGTCTTGGGACATCCTGAATTTTATCATCGCTTTGGATTTGAAACTTCAATTGCTTATGAAATTGAGTCTCCTTTTCCAGTTACAGCAGAATTCTTTATGGTTAAACCATTAGGTAATTATCAGAAACAGTACAAAGGTAAAGTGATTTATCCACCTTTGTTTGATGGCTTTTGATATGCACCTATAAACAACAAAGCTACCAACACGGTGCAGAGTATAAAGGAGTGTGCTTGTTTACTAATACCAGACTGGTAAAACCAGTAAACTGTAGTAGGTTATTACTGAGAGTGAAGATGGCAATAAGCAGCCAGTAAAGCCAGCCACGTTAGCGGTGGTAGATGTAGCAAAAGGTGAAGTTATATCTTACCGGAGCATCAAACAGCTACTTAGTGAAAAATATAACCTTCTTAATCGCCAGCGACAACAACAACAAAGTCTGTCTCACGAACGTCACAAAGCTCAGAAAAAAATGCCCCCAATACTTTTGGAGAATCTGAGTTAGGAGAATATGTTGATAGATTATTAGTAAATGCGAGTCGTTCGCAACGGTTCGGGTTACCACAGTGGTGGCTACTGAATCACCCCCTTCGTTGGGGGAACCCTCTCAAATATTTTTTTGGCAATAATTTGCGAACGTACAACATCGGGATGACTGGATTCGAACCAGCGGCCCCTTCGTCCCGAACGAAGTGCGCTACCAAGCTGCGCTACATCCCGCCGAAAAAACGGCACTATAGACACAAGATATCACAACCCATGGGAAATGACCAAAATACATCTATATATAATGTAGCTGTAGATTACTTCAGCATGAACTTTGCTTGCTACCATTAGATTTATAAAACTTCACTAGAAAAAGCGGATTGTGACTGTTAAACCAGACTGGTTGCGAGTAAAAGCGCCTCAGTGGGAGCGCGTCGGTAACGTTAAAGAGATTTTGCGGGATTTAGCGCTCAATACGGTTTGCGAGGAAGCTTCCTGTCCGAATATTGGGGAGTGCTTCCAAGCGGGTACGGCCACGTTTTTGATTATGGGGCCAGCTTGTACACGCGCCTGTCCCTACTGCGATATTGATTTTGAGAAAAAACCCAAGCCACTAGACCCCACAGAACCAGCACGATTAGCAGAAGCAGTGCGGCGAATGCGACTCAATCATGTGGTGATTACTTCTGTGAACCGGGATGATTTAGCAGATGGTGGTGCAGGCCAATTTGTGCAGTGTATTACAGATGTTCGTACAGTCTCGCCTCAAACCACAATTGAGGTGTTAATTCCTGACTTGTGTGGTAATTGGGATGCTCTGGAGATAATTTTAGAAGCTGCGCCAGAAGTAATTAACCATAATACTGAAACTGTCCCACGCCTGTATCGCCGTGTGCGTCCCCAAGGCAACTACGATCGCACTCTAGAATTATTGCAACGCTCTCGTCAAATCGCCCCTTGGGTATACACCAAATCTGGCATCATGGTAGGACTTGGTGAAACAGATGCCGAAATTCGCCAAGTTATGCAAGACTTGCGAAGCGTGGATTGTGATATTTTGACAATTGGGCAATACCTCCAACCCAGTCAAAAACACCTAAAAGTCGATGACTTTATCCGTCCAGAACAATTCGCCGCCTGGAAAGCCTTTGGCGAAGCACTAGGATTTTTACAAGTTGTTTCTTCCCCCTTGACACGCAGTTCATATCATGCTGAACAAGTCCGGGCATTAATGGAACTTTACCCCCGTACTCGTAGATAGAGGAAATGTTATGGATGTAGAGACGTAGCATTGCTACGTCTCTACAAACGTCCAATGCCCAATGCCTGGTTGTGGAGCGAAGCCGAAACAATGACCAATGACAAACCACAATCTGTAGCCATTTTAGGAGGCGGTGCTTGGGGTACTGCTCTGGCAAACTTAGCAGCTGTGAATGGACATAGAGTGCATGTATGGTCACGTCAAGGAGCAGAAACTCTAGAAACAGTTCTACAAAATGCTCAAATAATTTTGTCTGCAATCTCAATGAAAGGTGTGGGAGATGTAGTCGCACAAGTCAAGTCTCTCCCCCTTTCTCCAGAGACAATTTTTGTGACCGCAACCAAGGGTTTAGATACCCAAACCACTTGTACGCCATCGCAAATTTGGCAAACAGCATTCCCCAACCATGCAGTAGTGGTTTTATCTGGGCCGAATTTGTCAAAAGAAATTCAACAGTCATTACCAGCTGCAACGGTAGTTGCTAGCAGCAGGATTGATGCTGCGGAATCAGTGCAGCTGGTATTTTCTTCTAGTCGTTTCCGCGTATATACCAACCCCGACCCCGTAGGCGTAGAACTAGGAGGTACACTAAAGAATGTAATTGCGATCGCTGCTGGTGTGTGTGATGGTTTACATTTAGGCACCAATGCCAAAGCCGCTTTAGTGACTCGTGGATTAATGGAAATGGTTCGCATTGGCACTTTCTGGGGTGCGAAAACAGAAACATTTTATGGTTTGTCAGGCTTAGGAGATTTACTAGCAACCTGCAATAGTCCCTTAAGTCGCAATTACCAAGTTGGCTACCAACTCGCTGGTGGTAAGATGCTCACAGAAATTCTCACAAATTTACCAGGAACTGCTGAAGGAGTGAACACTTGCCGGGTTTTGGTGCAAAAAGCCAGACAGCAACATATTCCAATTCCAATTACCGAGCAAGTTCACCGATTAATTGTGGGCGAAATCACCCCTGGTCAGGCCTTAGATGAACTGATGTTACGAGACATCAAGCCTGAATACAAGTATTAATGGGGCACGAATCAATTCAAAATTCGTCTTGAAAGGTTGAGCCTTGACAAATAATCAGACAACGGGAACATCCTGTCTGAAATTAGCTTCTGGATCGTATTCAGGGATGCACTCGCTGCTGCTCGCTTTCTACTCTGTGGTTATTAGCTTGTCTGTCTGATGGGGAACTATTAGGTTATTAGTGTCAGCTATCGTAAAGCATCTCACCGATAGTTATTTATGATTACGACTTCAGCGTAACTACTCAGCTACTGCCTACCACGACTACCTCAACGGCTTACCAAATATTCCTTAGAGAAAAATTAGTAAATTGTCAGGATATTACCGAGCTAGTCATGTAGATATGACTATGCAAATTAAAAACATGATTGCCACTGAAATATGTTTATACCACGTTACTTTTGTAACAGTCAAGTCTCATCAAAGTTGAAATGTTGAAAAGGTAGTCTGGAAGCTTGAAGGCTAGCTGTGGATTGAATAGCTATTGGTTCAAAGACAGAGCTACAGCAGCCGACTATTTCGGTAGTCATGTTTAAAAAAGAACCATTACAGTTTTTTTGAGACTTTTTCAAAAAAAACCGTAATTTCACCCTTAACCGTGTTAGTTCATCCTGAATCACGGGAACAATAGCAACAGTTAAATAGCTGACCATAATCTTAGCTGACCGTAATCTATTGTTACCTGGAGCCATTGAGACGATCTTATATGCCAGCAACATCTTTTTACGCAGATGCCCCCTACAACGCCCAAAAAAACCGCCAGGTCTTGGACACAGATATCACAGTTGATGAAGGTGAGTTGCCTTTAGAAGAGATCCAAGAGCTAGAGATAGCTGCTGCTGATCCCGCTACTTTTTCTAATACTAACCGTCGCAGTACAGACCTGGTACGTCTATACCTCCAGGAAATCGGTCGGGTGCGTTTGTTAGGTCGGGATGAAGAGGTTTCAGAAGCACAGAAAGTCCAGCGTTACTTGCGGATGCGGATAGTACTTGCTAACGCCGCCAAGCAAGGGGATGAAGTAGTTGTGCCCTATCTCCGGTTAATTGAAGTTCAGGAACGTCTGACATCAGAATTGGCACATCGTCCATCTTTAGAAAGGTGGGCGGCTACGGCTGGTGTGCAAGTGTCTGATCTCAAGCCGATTTTGGCAAATGGCAAACGTCGCTGGGCAGAAATTGCCAAATTGACAGTGGAAGAACTGGAGCAAATTCAGTCCCAAGGACTCCAGGCCAAAGAACACATGATTAAGGCTAACCTGCGCCTAGTTGTGTCTGTTGCCAAGAAGTATCAAAATCGCGGTTTAGAGTTGTTGGATTTAGTCCAAGAAGGCACTCTGGGCTTAGAGCGGGCTGTGGAAAAATTTGATCCCACCAAGGGTTATCGCTTTAGCACCTACGCCTACTGGTGGATTCGTCAGGGGATTACAAGAGCGATCGCTACTTCTAGTCGCACCATCCGCCTGCCTGTCCATATTACAGAAAAGTTGAACAAAATTAAAAAAGCTCAACGCAAAATTGCTCAAGAAAAAGGTCGTACTCCGACTCTGGAAGACCTAGCTGTTGAGTTAGAAATGACACCAACTCAAGTACGAGAAGTTTTGCTGAGAGTTCCTCGTTCGGTTTCTTTGGAAACTAAGGTAGGCAAAGACAAAGACACTGAGTTAGGAGAATTACTAGAAACTGACAGTGTTACCCCAGAAGAAATGTTAATGCGGGAATCTTTACAAAGAGACTTGCAACATCTGTTAGCAGATTTAACTAGCCGTGAACGCGATGTTATTCTCATGCGGTTTGGTTTAGCAGATGGTCATCCTTACTCTTTAGCCGAAATTGGACGCGCCTTGGACTTATCACGGGAACGAGTACGGCAAATTGAATCCAAAGCCCTACAAAAGCTACGCCAACCTAAACGGCGTAACCTCATCCGTGACTACTTGGAGTCACTTAGTTAGTCACCAGTCAACAGGAAACAAAATCTGGACAATGGATTGTTGACTGTGTACTATTTATTGGTGAGCCGACTCACCTGATCCCCGCTACCAGAGCCATTCTCTAGTCTATAGAAAATTATTTTCATTTATCTAGACTGGAGTTTATGCAACATTATTCTCTGAATGTGTTTAAAGTGGGGATCACTTATTACTTTGTGGCTCATCAAGATTTGATGAATTATTTTTAAGTATTTAGTAAAGATTATCAATAAGGCATGTTTGTTGCAAATTGCTCTGAATATTTGCTATATTCGCAACTAATGAGCTTTGTTGAGAAAAATTAGTATGACTGTCTACACATCTAGTTCACTCAAAGCAGAACTAAACGATCGAGGCTGGCGCTTGACTCCTCAGCGCGAAACAATTTTACACATTTTTCAAGAATTACCTCAAGGTGAACACCTCAGTGCAGAGGATCTTTATCATCGGCTAGAAACCGATGGTGAAGGCATAAGTCTGTCAACTATCTATCGGACTTTGAAGTTGATGGCGAGGATGGGAATTTTGCGGGAACTGGAATTGGGAGAGGGACATAAACATTACGAACTTAATCAACCCTATCCCCATCATCACCACCATCTGATTTGCGTCCGATGCAACAGCACAATTGAGTTTAAAAACGACTCAATTTTAAAAATTGGCGCCAAGACTGCCCAAAAAGAAGGTTTTCACTTACTCGATTGTCAGCTGACAATCCATGCAGTCTGCCCTCAGTGCCAACGAGCACTCATGCCTCTGTAGTACCTGGCTGGAATCACAAGCCAAAAGCCTCAAACTCGCCAACGAGTGGAATTTTCCATGATTTTTCATTCGCTGTTATCAAGGGTAAGCAAGCAGTTGGGAACTACTACTGACAACTTCTAAGCGGATGCTAAAAGCGTCCGCTTCTAACGTCTTTAAGACTAATTCCATAGAATTCTTGAGCTTGCTTAATTGCTTTTTTGGTGTCCTCTGCCATGACACCATTCAGTTGGCCTTTATAAAAACCTTTTTCTCTTAACCGTCTTTGGATTTCCAGGACACTAAACTGACTGGTAGGGGCAGTGCGAACTAACTTATACAATTTAGCTCTGGTGGTAGGGCCAGCCACTCCACTGACTGCCAAATAATTAGAGCCTTGAAATCGGCGGACAGCATCTGCGGTATAGGGGCCATAGTAGCCATTTGGCTCTCCCTCTAAATATCCTGCTTGAATCAAATGCTCTTGCAGAACGCGCACTGCTTCACCGCGATCTCCTAGTCGGAGTTGATCTCGATTAGCTGCTGGCTTTTTAGGTGCATCTGCTGGGCCACCAATACCGCTTGGTGGCAATTTTCCTAGTGTTGCTGGGCCGACAATGCCATCAACGCTTAATTTATAAGTATCTTGGAAGCGCTTCACAGCATCTTCGGTAATGGGGCCAAATATCCCTGTGGCATTACCATAATAAAAACCTGCAACTCGCAGCCTCTCTTGCAAAACCCTCACATCTTCGCCTTCATCACCCTTAACTAGGAATTTGGCACTGCGGCGCTTGCTATTGACAGCAACTGTTGGGTTGCTCTTTTTCACTTGCGTACTTACAGCCGTGGGTTTTTGGGCTTGTGTCTTCACCACAACCACAGGTTTTTTGGCTGGGGCTGACTGACTCACCGGTGTGGATTGCGGGGCTTGGGCGGGTAAAGCAGGTGTGCGCCAGTTATCTAATTTTTGGCGAGTTGTGCCATCAACGATGCCGTCAACTGTTAAACCAGCAGCTTGTTGGAAACGCCGTACAGCTTCTTCTGTGGGGAAGTCATATACTTGTGTGATCGGAGCTTGATAAAAGCCTACTTTTTGTAACTGTTGTTGTAAATTCCTGACAGAAGGGCCTTGATCGCCTCTTTCTAAGGCCAGGGCGCTGCTCACAACGCTGAGAACAGACAAAGTCAGCGCTAGGGGCAGCATATACTTCCAAGCTCTGCTAGAAAGCCTTTTCCAGTCTGGGGTAGCTGTTTTGTTTAACAAGTAGCTCAGGGAAACTAATTCATCAGGTTGGCTGTCTTCGTAGGCAAAAGCTAGATGCAAATACGCAAGATTGTCCATATTCGAGTCCTACACCACTTATTTTTCTTCGATCGCTGCTTCAGCTTGATGTACTAAGTTGCGTAAACTATCTAAGGTCGGTATATTTACATCCTGCCATAAATTGCGCTTGTGTGCTTCTAACAATTTTTCCGCAATATCACGCAATGCCCACGGATTTTTTTCCTGAATAAATTCGCCAACAACTGGATCAAGCAAATAGGCTTCTACTACCCCCTGATACATATAATCTTCCACACATTGAGCTGTAGCATCGTAGGCGAAAAGAAAATCCACTGTTGCAACCATTTCAAATGCACCTTTGTAACCGTGGCGCATGACACCAGCAATCCATTTGGGATTAACTACGCGGGAACGATATACTCTAGCGATTTCGGCGCGCAGTTGGCGGATGCGTGGCTGGCTGGGAATTGAATGATCACCAAAATAAGTTTGGGGATTCTTACCTTGGAGGGAACGGACTGCGGCTGTTAAACCACCCTGAAATTGGTAATAATCATCAGAATCGAGTAAATCATGTTCGCGGTTGTCTTGGTTGTGCAACACGACTTGCATTTTTCCCAAACGCTGCTCAAATGCTTCTGGTGCAGCAATTCCCATTAATTCTCCTTGACCGGAAGCGCCAGTGTAGGCGTAGCAACTCCAGTTGATGTAAGCACGAGCTAAATCCTGGTCATCTGTCCAATTTTGCGATGCCATTAACCCTTGGAGTCCTGCACCATAAGCACCTGGTTGAGAACCAAAGATGCGATAGAGCGATCGCGCCAATGCAGTTTCTGAAGTTAAACCCTCTGTTGTCCAAAATTCTGTATCCTGGCGAACTTGTGCGGCTAAAGGATTTTGGTCTGGTCGTTCATCCAAACTTGCCACGGCTATCACAGCTTGCTCAAATAAATCGATTAAGTTAGGAAAAGCATCCCGAAAGAATCCAGAAATTCGCAAAGTCACATCTACACGGGGACGCCCTAAAATCGACAGGGGCAAGATTTCAAAATCTACTACCCGTCGTGCGGCACCATCCCATACAGGACGCACACCCAATAACGCTAACGCTTCGGCGATGTCATCACCCCCAGTCCGCATGGTAGCAGTACCCCACACAGATAATGCCAGTGTTTTGGGATACTCACCATTATCTTGGGTATAAATTTCGATGAGATTCTCTGCCGCCTTTCTGCCTATATCCCAGGCTATTTCCGTAGGCAAGGCACGAATATCAACAGAGTAAAAGTTCTTACCAGTTGGTAAAACTTCCGGGCGTCCGCGAGTGGGTGCGCCAGATGCACCACTGGGGACATATCCGCCATCAAGTCCGTGTAGTAAGTGGGTAATTTCTTGTGGGGTTTGTTGTAAAGACGGGATGAGTTTTGATTTAATCCAGTTGAGAGTAGAAGGAAGCTCGGAGTTTGGGGTTTGGGGTTTGGGATTTGATGCTAAAAGCTCGGCGTTTGGTGTTAAGAGTTGTTCAACCAAGAAAGCTGCATGTTCTTCCAGGACTTCCACAACATCACCGAGAGTATGACAGCGTTTGCCATTGACTACAGAGTAATTACCACTGACGATTGACAAATCGGCCGTGAGGGGGTCGAAATCTAGACCCCAATCTTGAGCGATCGCGCGGGTAATACCGATAGAATGACGGTTGGGGATGCGGGCGATCGCCACAATTAAATCTCGCAGTTGCCGACCTTGGGGACATTGCCCAAAAATGTGTAAACCATCGCGGATTTGGGCTTCTTTTAATTCACAAAGATAGCCACTGAGGGAATTCAAAATTAACCCTTCGGCTTCGCTCAGGGAGCCTTTAGTTTTCACAATGTCAGGATTGTTTTGAATACCTAGATCACAGTGAAGATTTTCGGTGAGTACTAAGTTACGAATGCGATCGCAAATCATCGGCAATCGTCCAGGATCTAAACTTTCCGCCTCATAATATTCATCAATCAAATTTTCTAACTGTTGCAAACCACCATAGAGTTCTGCGCGAGTCATCGGCGGCGTCAGGTGGTCGATAATCACAGCTTGAGCGCGACGCTTGGCTTGGGAACCCTCACCAGGATCATTAACAATAAACGGGTACAGATGAGGAAGCGCCCCCAAAGCTACTTCTGGATAACAATTCTTAGATAAAGCCAAACTCTTACCCGGTAGCCATTCCAGGTTGCCATGTTTGCCCACATGCACCACAGCATCAGCTGCAAAATATTCCCGCACCCAGTAATAGAAAGCTAGATAAGTATGGGTTGGGGGCAAATCTGGAGCGTGATAATTCAAACTGGGGTCGAGGTCATAACCGCGCGATGGCTGAATCCCCACGAAGATGTGACCGAGTTGGATACCGGGGATGGGGAATAGGGCATGAGGCATGGGGGAATGGACTTCGACTTCGCTCAGTCCACGAGGGGATGAGGAAGAATTTTTCACTGCTCCCTGAGCTTTCCCATCTCCCCAGCGTTCATTAATACCTTGTTGCACATTTTCTGGTAACGAGGCGAAATATTCTTGATACTCAGTTAAAGAAAGACTTTGCCCCACTGGACGCCAATCTCTACCCTCTGGGTCATTAGTTACCCCACTAGTGAGGCGTTGAATCAACTCATCGCCGTTGGCGGGTATATTTTCCACCTCATACCCAGCCGACTGCAAAGCTTGAAGAATTTCCACACAACTAGTCGGTGTATCCAGTCCCACGCCATTGGCGAGGCGTCCGTCACGGTTGGGGTAATTTGCCAAAATTAGGGCAATACGACGCTGTTGGGGTGGCTTGGAGCGGAGGCGTACCCAATTAGCTGCCAATTGCGTTACAAATTCAATGCGATCGCTTACTGGTTCATAAACTACCACATCAGTTTCTAGATCAGGATTGCGAGTTTGCACCGCCTTAAAAGACACAGCCCGACTAATAATCCGCCCATCTACCTCTGGTAGTGCCACATTCATGGCAATATCACGAGGAGAAAGCCCCTGTAATTGCATCTCCCACTGTTCCACTCCCCCACCACTGAGGATTACCTGCAACACTGGCACATTCAAAGTTTCCCACAACTCGACTTGGGGCGTTTCTGTTTCCAGCCGCGCTAGAGAAAAACTGGTGGTATTTAGTAGCAGGGCAATTGGCTCTGAATCTTTCGGCTGAAAAAACTCCCTCAACTCAGTTTGGATATCTGGTTCACGTAACGAAGAAACAAAAACTGGTACAGGTTGTAAATTTTTCTGTACCAAAGCTGCACACAGAGCATCAATTACTTTGGTATTACCTGCTAGATAATGGGCGCGGTAGAAGAGGATACCGACTTTGGGCATGGGGCATTGGTGATCATTGTTCGTTTCCCATTCCCGATTCCCCACTCCCTCATCTCCCCCGAAGCCTGATTGATACAAGCCCACACTAGGAACCAACGACGGTAGAGGGGGATTAAAAGTAGTTATTAAGCAAGCATCAGCGATAAACTGAAGAGCGTTAACAATATTTTCCACGCCACCTTGCCTAAAGTATTGCCACACTTGATTAACAATGCCCAAAGACACGGTAGACTGAGAGATTAAATCGGGATCGAGAGCATCGTCTCCTGGCATTACAATGAGGGTACTACCATTACGTTCAGCGATTTCCTGCACTACTTCTAAACCATAAGTCCAGTAGGAACGTCCTCCTAACAGACGCAGAATAATTACTTGGGCGAGTTCTAACACTTGCTCGCCATAAGTATCTATACTTATTTGTTGCTGTAGCTGCAATAGATTAGCAACTCTGATTGCAGGAAAGGTAGCAGGTAATTTAGGAACTGCTGCTGCTAGAGTTTGAATGTCGGTATCAGCAGCTGTAATTAACACGAAGGGAGCTGGAGTTTGTTCAAGAAAAATCAGGTCTTCTGACTGATTCCATCCCCCTGGTGTGGCGCTTATACGATGCATAATCCTGTATTACCGTCTTAAACTGTTGGTTAGAACACATTAACAATTCAAAATTCAAAATTCAAAATTCAAAATTCAAAACAGTTCGAGCAGGGAACTTAAACCCCAACTCAACTGAGACTGCCTGTAAATATAGGGGTCTTTAACCCTTGATTTGCCAATAGAAAAGGCCTTTGAGCTTTAGCAGCTAGCCCCTCTCACCAGACTCTTGAAATGCTTAGTTCTCCTGATTTGAGCTTCTCTCGCACCTTGTCTTTAGATGTATTTAATCAGCTTGGGGAATTGTTGCAACAGATGGCTCAAGCGGTGGGAATTGGCGCGTTAGTACTGACAGAGGCAGTACTAGCAAGAACACGTATACCTGTGGAGTGGCAGATAGAAAGGTTTACGCTGTTGATTTCTGAGGGTTTTAGTGCCTTGTTGGTAGGTGAGCAAGAAGAAAATGGGAGGAGGGGAGAATTTACTTTATGGACTCAGGACTCAGTACTGAACGCTAATTTGACATTTAGTTCAGAAGCGATCGCCTCCTTTGTTTGGCATCTGAGAGATTTGTTTGGAGATGATTCCTACACTTACCAAAATCTGGAACGCTATTGTCAAATTCTTGCTCCTAATGATGCCAGGCTCCAAAGTCAGTTTACGCTGTTGTTGTTAGAATATCTCCTGCCGGCTCAAAATCAGGAAGTTACGTTACCAGCAAGCTCAAATCATGCTGATGTTAATGTCTGTCAAGTGGTAGAAGATGCTTTAACCAAGCAAATTGCCCAGGAGCGGCTATTAAATCAGGTGACAACGCAGATTCGCAAGAGCTTGGACTTACCTGTAATTATGTCCACAGCTGTTACACAAGTACGTGAGTTTTTGGATTTAGACAGATTAGTAATTTACAAATTTGTTGACTCAAGAGTCAATAGGCGGCAGTCACATGGGGAGATAAATCTCAAAGAGGAGCCAGTTCTCTACACTGACGGGGAATCTGACATGATGGGCTTTCCTGAGGGGAAACTGGGAGGAGTTCCGCTTGTAGAAAGTAGACGTCCAGAGAATGGTTTCTCACAGAGTACTAGCACTCAAGAATCAAATTCTTTCCCAGACATCTCTCAAGCCCCACTACAAAACTACCAACAGCATGGAGGTTGTATCGTTTATGAAGTCCGTGCCACAGATACCATTCTCTCAGTGTTGAATTACAAAGAAGAAACTTGCTTTGTCCGAACATCTCAATGTTGGGAGAAGTATGCTCAAGGTTTCACCTTAGCTGTGGATGACGTGGAAAAAACCTATGCACTGGAAGAATGTTTGTTAAATTTTTTAAGGGTTGCCCAAGTCCGTGCAAAATTAGCAGCGCCGATTATATTTGAGAATAAACTGTGGGGGCTATTAATTGCTCATCAATGCCATGTACCACGCCAATGGACTGACAGTGAAAAAAACTTGCTGACTTCGATCGCCGAACAATTAGCGATCGCCATCCACCAAGCTGAGTTAATGCGATCGCTCACCCAAGACAAACAAACACTAGAACAACGGGTGATTGAGCGCACAATGGCCCTAAGGGATGCCCTGCTGGCCGCTGAAGCTGCTAGCCGCCTGCGAAATGAATTTTTGGCTACTATCAGTCATGAATTGCTCACTCCTCTCACTTACGTTATCGGCATGTCTTCCACGCTTTTACGCTGGCCTTTAGGTGAGCTGAGTCAGCGACAACGCGATTATCTCCAAACCATCCACGATAGTGGAGAACATTTATTAGAAATGATTAATGACATTCTCGATTTATCTCAAATCGAGGCTGGCAAGACAGTTTTAAATATTACTGAATTTTCCTTGGTAAGGATAGCAGAAAATACTGTAGCATCGCTACTCGAAAAAGCGATGACAGAACAAATTCATCTCAAATTAGATATACAAATTGACCCAGAACGCGATCTCTTTACTGCCGATGTCAGACGGGTAGAACAGATTCTCTCCAACTTATTAACTAATGCAATTAAATTCACTCCTGAAGATGGCAGTGTTACCTTGCGTCTTTGGGTCGAAGACGACACCGCTATTTTTCAAGTAGAAGATACAGGAATTGGTATTCCCGAAGATAAATTACCACTACTATTTGAAAAATTTCAGCAACTCGACACACCCTATCGCCGCCGCTACGAAGGTACAGGATTAGGTTTAGCTCTCACTAAACAACTCGTAGAACTGCATCGAGGTCGCATTGAAGTAGAATCCACCGTAGGAATTGGCTCAATTTTTACCGTGTGGATACCAGTCCAGCCGATGGGGGCGTTGAACTTCAAATAACTAATGATAAATTTACTGTAGGCGATCGCAATGTTGTCGTAGTCACACCTGAAGATGCACCCTCAATTATCGCTGCGCTCAATGGAGGAGAGACAACAGTGCAACAGGGTGATTTAACTCAGCCATTTTTTACACAGCAGATGCCGATAGTTCTAGAAAACAGCGGCAAAGGCTACGAACAGAAAATCAAATTTTTAAATCCCGCAGCGCCAGCCGAATTTGTTCTATGCGCCTGCGGTTTACACCAAAATCCGAATCTCCCAGGCGTGAAGCGGAACGCACATGAATTACTGACTCATCAGCCGGGAAATAAAACTCGACATCATCCACAAATTGGAAAATCCGGCTCTTAGAAAGAGCGTGGATGTAATCATCCGTCTTTTCCACTATCTCTGTGCGAGGCACAACACCGAGAACTTTGAGTAAAGTTTCTCGCGCTTTCTCACGGTCTACATGATAGGCGATCGCATCAATGCTATGTTTGGCATCACCATCTTGACTGACAACACAGTTTGGAGACGCTGGACAAGCAGTCAGATGACCATTGTCAACCCCCAAGCCAGAGACAGTAGCCCAAGCAGCAGCAGGAAGTATGAAACTGCTAGTCAATGTGAGGAATATTACGACGATAATATTTAACAGGAGTCGCTGAGAAAATGCTTTTCGCAGACAGAACATAATTTATTACTCCAATACCTGAATTAACTGTTGCAGTTTGGCAGCTACTGCACCACTGGTGAATAATTCTTCTGCTTGAGCTAATGCCTCTGGCATATCTGGACAAATACCACTGCGCCACAAATAAAATCCGCCGTTCCATAGGGCAGTTTGTGTCAATTCTCTTGGTTTACCCAGCAATACAGCTTGCATGTCTGATACTAGTTCTGCGGTGGTGCTGAGGGCGACATTTTTGGTGCTGAAACCGTATTCACGGGGTACGAGATGCAAACGTTCTAGCTTTTGGGGTGCTGTGGATGAAGATATGCTGATAATGGCAGTGCGATCGCGTGGTAAATCACAACTACCTTCTAATCCCT
This sequence comes from Goleter apudmare HA4340-LM2, assembly GCA_019359495.1. Lineage (GTDB taxonomy): Bacteria > Cyanobacteriota > Cyanobacteriia > Cyanobacteriales > Nostocaceae > Goleter > Goleter apudmare. The sequence goes on along the minus strand of JAHHHF010000003.1, from coordinate 2,811 downwards.
TCACTAAGGTATACTTTGTCACCTTTCGCAATGCCAGAGCGACTTGAAACATCCCTTCTGTGGGCGGATGGACAAATCCGCTAATGATATGGGCATCCCCAGTATAAGGACACCAAATCAACTCCATTGTCGCCAACGGTGGGCGCTTGCCGAGTTGATCACGGTACTCCCACATGGTTTTAGTTAAGGGAAAATGTCTAGGTGTATAGACAAAACCAATACCCGTTTGCTCAAAAATTTCCTGGGTTTTATTGAGTGGTAAAGTAGTCCAATTCACCCCTAACCCTTGCCAAACTTCTACTAAAGGCAGTCCGTACTTAGTGGGTAGGCGATCGCCTCCATGCATTACTACTGGTTGTCCAACAGTGGCTAATAGTAACGCCATAATGGGGCTGATGGGGGCTGTGCGGCTTCTACCATCATAGGGTACCCCAAAAACGATTACTGGCTGCCCAGACGCAATGGCATGTAATTTTGGCCCTAGTTCGTCGTAAGCATCTAGCATTCCCGCCAACTCTTCGCCCGTAGGACGCCTGATGCGGTGGGCGATTAAAAATGCACCGATTTGGGCTGGTGTTGCTTCGCCCAATAGCATCATTTTGGTAGCTGTAGCAGCTTCTTGGCGAGTTAAATTCTCTCCTGTGTGGTTTCCACTCCCTATCTTTTGCAGTAATTCCCGAAACACATTGCTCATAGCGGTCATGGATCATGGGTCATGGTTCAAGTTCTAGAATCTCAGCTTTGGACTCTGGACTTTGGACCGGAGGCGGAGCGTCTCCGGCTCCGCTCTGGACTTTTGACTCATAATACTTTACGAAGCTGATCGCTGCTGATCAACTTGTGGAGAGATATTTTCCCGTACTAGTTGCCAAAAGTGCTTGATGGGGGGAATTTGTAAGCGGTCTTGGGTAGTTACCATCACTACCTTACGAGTCAAACTAGAACCATCAACCAAAGCACCAATACTATTACTAGCTAGTGGACGCACCGCCAGGGTAGGATCTAGACGTGCTTCCATTAATGCTGATTGAGGCAATAAAGCTATGAGTTCTCCTTGACGGACTACTCCTCGAAAAGCATCTAGGGTGTTGACCTCTAAAGTAGCTTGAAGTCTGGCGTCTAATCGCTCAAATCGATCTTGAATCAAGCGTTGCATTCCATAACCATCTTTAAATACTACCTGGGGATAGCGAATTAGTTCCGACCAAGGGATGTATTCATATTGCGCTAAAGGATGATTGGCGGCGCACAGAAGTTCTATAGGTTCTTCATATAGTGCTTCTACTATTATTTCTCTGCTGGTAGTCAAAAAGCGATTATTCATCACAATTGCCAAGTCTACCAAACCATCTTTGAGGACTTTCAGGGCGCGATCGCTTCCTAAAGATGTCACCCGCAATTGCACGTCTGGATAATCATGACAGAATTTCTGCAACACTGGTGGCAGGTAAGAGGCACATAAGGAATGAATAGCTGCAATGCAAAGTTCTGGCTGTTTACCTGCGACTAAATCAGCTAGTTCTGCCGTTGCAGTTTGCCACTCTTGGCAAATTTTGCGGACGCGAGGTAAAAACCTCTCTCCTCCCAGTGTCAACTTGGCATGAGTTGATCTATGAAACAGTTCCACCGCCAAATCTGCTTCCAATGCCTGGATTTGACGACTAATAGTCGATTGGGTGACACCACATTTTCTCGCCGCTTGTTGAAAGCTGCCGGTTTCCGCGATCGCCAAAAAGGCTTGCAACTGCTCTAGCCGCATTTTTGATATGTAGCCTGAATTACATTTATGGCTTTCATTAAGTTAACGGATTTTGAGACACAATTTGGTACAGTTTGTTACAGGTCTTCTTCTCTGTCATACTTTAATTTGAATTTTGACCGTAGAAAGGGCAGCTTTGTTTGCAGCTAATACTGTAATCGATGATTTATCTAAGTACCTTGCTAAACACTTTGATTTGCTTGTAGCCAGTTGAACAAATCGGCGTTCGGCTCTGCCGTTTCCCCTTGGGAAATCGCTCTAAAATCTAGTAAAGCCTCACCTAGTGCTTCCAACTGTTCTAGCGAAAGACTTTGAATCCTTTCTTGAACTTGTTCGGGTAAATCTCCTACCCGTTTTTGTAATTGACGTAGGACAAGTGCTTGTGCTTGTTCCAGTTTTCCTTCTTGTCTACCTTCTTGTATTCCTTCTTGTTTTCCTCGCTCGTAGCCAATGCGCTCGCCTGTGGTAATGTAACTCATGCTACGCTCCTGCTCCGCAGTTGCTACAACGCGGGGAACCCGCGCAACGCACTGCTCTTCAAATTGCTTAAACTCTTGCCAAAACTCTGCCTCTAAAGGTTTTGGTAAAATCATAACCCAATCGATAAAACGATATTGATTTGGTCTCCAAGTCGAGTCATCATCACACAAAATTGTTAAGCTAATGGCTGGTTTAGCAAACTTGTCAAAAATTCGCAGGCTGTAGGAAAACATCCTTTCGGCAAAAGTCTCTTCCGATGTTGCCTGAACTTCGACATGAATTAACAACCAAATTTCCTCTCCCTGAATTTGCCAAACTTTAACTAATTTATCGGCATATTTTCTACCAAATTCTGCTTCACGAGCGATTTGTTGAAATTCTTTATCGAGAAACTCATGAGGGCGTTCCCAATTAATTAGGGCTGCTGTTTGGGGAAAGAAAAACTGGGGTGCATCCCAGTTTTTATTCTCTCAAGAACAATAAATAAGAGAAAAGGATTGTGACATAAATCTGAAGTAAGGAAGTAATGAGACACCAGGAATGGATAATAAAGTGATCAAGACTAGGTGCAT
>JAHHHF010000002.1 GCA_019359495.1 Goleter apudmare HA4340-LM2 | reverse complement strand
GATATTACTATTTGTTGGGTCTCTGGTGGCTATGCTTTTTTCTGCTCGTCACTATAAACAGGATTAATCATTCATTTATTCGCGAGTCTCACTCGCGAACTATTTTCTTTTTGTCCAAAGTCCAATCTTTTTACTTTGGTCGAATAAACACAAATGTCAACAATTCCTTTGCCGGATCAATTTTAAAGGATGCAGGTTTACAACGTCCACCCAGCCAGGATAGGGTTGAACCTTATGGTTCTATGGAGTTTTCCCTGGAAGAAATCAATAAAGCCGATGGCGACGTTCTCTTTGTTGCTAGTTTTACCGATGACGATCAAAAAGTTGTGGAGAATTTGCAACGCAATCCGCTTTGGCAAACGTTAAAAGCCGTGCAACAAAAGCAGGTCTACTTTGTCAGTGGGGTGACGTGGTTATGGGGCCCAGATATGATTGGTGCTGAGGCGGTGATTGATGATCTGCGGAAATACCTTGTGGAAGTACCAGAGCGCGAAGAGGGATAATTGCTTGAATAATGTGCCAGTAAAATCGGCGGTTAGAAACCTCATCTACATAGACAAAACCTGCCTCCGCAGGTTAAATTGTCTTAGCCCACGGAGGTGGGCTTTGTGTTTATAGCAGCACCCTTGAAAATACTTAGTTCCTAAGCAACACTCAAGAAACCAGTCTGAATCAAATATGCAGTATAGGTCATAAACAATTCCGAAGTTATTGGCGGACAGACAATAGAACTACCTGCCAATGCATTTAGGGTTTCTTGACAGCTAATGTGTGGTCTTTTTGCTTGGAGATACAAATCTGGAATTGTCAGTTGTTCTTCAGACCAACGTTCTAACAAAAATGGTCGCAAAGTATATAAAGGATTGTCTACAGAAGAGACATTATTGATTAACTCTGCTTGCCATTGTTCGTAGGGAATCATCTCTACTGGATAGCCAAAAGATTGCACCCATTTAACTAATGTGCTTAGAGGTGCTGGTTGGGGATGTTGTAAATTGAATGCTTTACCTATAGATGATGGTTGCATCGATAGATACACAATCGCCTTGCTCACATAATCCACAGGCGACATATCCATCATATATTCCACATCTGGGAAATATCCCATTTGCAGACAGCCCTTGACCATCAAATTAATAAAGTCGTTAGTGTTACAAATACCTGTCTCGCTATCTCCAGAAATTAATGGTGGTCTGTGAATAGTTACAGGTAAACCCCGATCACGAGCAATTTTGACTAACTTTTCTGCTACCCATTTAGTCTGAGAATAACCAAGGAAAATACCTTCCCAATGGTTAAAATCATCCTGTTCTTTAACAACCTTACCAGCATAAGCAGGTGATTCAAACACAGCCACACTAGAAATGTAATGTACAGGCTTAAGTTTGACTTGACTTGCCAATCGTAGAACTTCCTGAGTTCCTAAAACATTGGCTGCTTTTAATGCTGAGTAAGGATAAACGTAATTCAGCAGAGCACCACTGTGGTAGATGGTATCGATATTGGCAGCCAGAATTTGAAACTGTTCTGCACCAATACCCAAAAAGGGTTGAGATAAATCACCAACAACAGGGATAATTCTAGAATTAAACTCTTCATCCCAAATTGCATAATTATCTAGGTTTTTTACTAGCTTAGTTTTGCCTTCTGATATATCACAAGCTCTGACCAAGCAATAGATATCGGCGTTTGTATGCTGTAGGAGTTCCTTAATTAAAAAAGCTCCTAAATAGCCTGTACCTCCAGTTAAAAAGATATGCTTGGGTACACCCACAAAAACTTGAGGTAAAGCATCGGGACGGATGGTGGGGTCAAGAACAGCTTCGGCTTGCAAATTTAGAATAGGGGGAACAATGTTGGCAGTCACAACATTGGCTTGCAGAGCAGAACCTGTATCTTGAATGTCAGAATTTTCTTGAAACTCTTCAGCTAAACGCTGTGAGAGTGATTCGATATTGGGGTAATGCCAAAGCAACAAAGGAGATGGTTGAAATCCTAGCAGTTTTTCTAATTTACTGACTAGAATCATTGCCTGAGCAGAATCCAGACCGTAATTCTCTAAGTTTTCTTGGATATCTATTTCATTACTTTCAACACCAATTAACTCGGCTAGATTAGATACCAGCCATGCTTGAATTTCTGCTGCACTAAAAGATTTTTTTAGACTCATTTTCACATCTCCAATGTAGAAGTAGCTGGGTGATATTGACTGTAGTATTCGGGGATTTGTAGTCCTTGCATTCTCAAACTTTGTATGCGGTATAGAAATGCTGCCCCAGTCATAATGTGGTTAGCAACATCAACGACTTTGCGGTTATTTGGTTCTGCTAGGTAAGTACCGCGCACCCAGTCATTAAAGCTCCCCATCGCTGGCCCACACCAAATTTGATAATCGACTTCCCGTCCTTTCTCTCCAGATTGCGACCAACGAGAAGATAATCCTAAATACCAACGGAAAATTAGAGCCATTTTTAGCTTAGGATTATTGACTGCTTTACCCAATTTTTCGGGATTTTTTTGGGATAAATAAGCAGCAGTTCCTTCCCAAACTTCAGCAATAGTTTTGCGAAAAACCTGTTTTTCTAATTTCTCTCTTTCTGCCAGGGGAATATCTTCAATTGAGTCATAGCTACGATATAACTCATATAGTTTCTGTGCGCGCATGGGGAACATTGTGCCGCGTTTGAGGACTTGCAGTTTCACCCCCATTTCAAACATATCTGCGGCTGGTGCCATCATCATATCAGCCATTTCTGCTTGGGCTAGCAGCTTCTTAGTATATTCACAAGCTCCAGATTCAATACAAGACTGATTAATTGAGCCTGTAACTACATAAGCAGCACCCATCATAAAGGCCGCTAAGGCTGATTGGGGTGTGGCAATTCCGCCGGCTACTCCCACACGAATCGGTTGAGAGTATTGATATTGTGTCTGAATTTCATCTCTTAACGCCATGATGGAAGGCAAGAGACAAACTAAAGGACGATTATCTGTATGACCACCAGAATCAGCCTCGACAGTAATGTCATCAGCCATCGGTACTTTGGCGGCGAGAGTTGCTTGTAAATCAGTAATTAATCCTTGTTCTAGGAGTTCTTTAATTATCCTTGGAGGTGCTGGTTGCAAAAATTTGCTAGCAACTTCTCGTCGAGAAATTTTGGCAATGACTTTATTTTTGATTTCAATTTGATTAGCAGCATTTAAACTTAATCCCGCCACTCGGTAGTAAACAATGTTGGGGGTTAAGTCTAGAAATGCTGAAGCTTCTACAACTCTTACACCATATTTGAGGAATAAATCTACAGCCCGGCGTTCAATTGTTAATTCACTAGGACTATGAATTAAATTAAAAGCATAAGGGCCATGGGGTAAGGCTTGTTGAATGCGATTAATGGCGGCTTCCAAACGGTCTGGAGTTAAACCACCAGCACCGAAAGAACTCAAAATGTTCTCTTTCCCCAGAGCAATGACCATTTCTTCAGAAGCAATACCACCAGCCATTGCACCAGTAGCATAGGCATATTTGACGCCATAAAAGGAAAGAAAATTAGGGTCTCCTAGTTGTCGAGTGCGGATTGGAGGTACAGAGATTAATAGTTCTATGGGTGTTGTAATACTATGATCGACAGGACACAAATAGCCATCATTAGTTACACCAATTTTCCCGGCAATTTTGACAATGTGACAAGGTTTATCTAACGCGAGAAATTTATCTAGGATGGCTGTTTGTTCAAAAGCAATACAATCTAAAGCACCTTTCCAAAGCAGGTTCTGATTGTAGGAGTAAGGAGAAAATTCCAAACCATTATGATGTTTACTAAGTGGCGTATCTACAGTAGTCACGCTAGTTATCCCTCGATTGATCAGAAATTAGGTTAATGTAGTTTGTTGGGCATTATTGCCCAATACGGTTCAGTTAAGGGTTATTGGCACAGAGTATTGGTAGGTTGGGTTTCTTGACTCAAATCAACCTACACATTTTGATTTTTTAGCTTTAACCGAACCGTATCGCATTTGACTCTACTTGTATTGCAAAAAACAAGTTTTAATCCGCAGAGACGCTGAGGATGCAGAGAGAATAACTGTTCTATGATTCTTCATTCAACAAATTTTCAGCACAGGCTAATTGCAATTGAATGATTTCACTCATTTTCTGACTAAAGTCTTGTCTGGCTTTTAAAAAAGCAATATGAGCTTTAGTTACTCTAGAATTATTGGCATTCAGATTTTGATACTGAGATTGATTTGAATCAAAAGCGCTGATAATGTCACTAAGTTCATGAGTTGGATGATTCGGTTGCAAAATAGGTTGAGTAATTTGCTGCTTATTGCTAGTAGTCTCAAAAGATTGTAATTGTTCTGTGGGAGTCAAACCGTGTTCAATGATATCTTTCATTTTGATTTCTGCTTGTTGATCTTGGTGTGAGATAATGTTGTGAGCAAAGCTACTATTTGTAGGTTTATCAACAATATTTTGTAGAGAATTGGTGATTGCAGATTCTTTGGTTAATGATATTTGGTGATGCTGAGGTAGGGTAGGATTATGCCTACGTTTAGTAGTTACGTTGTGGAAAGCTTGGCGGTGATCATCACTCAAGATTGTGGCAGGAATTGAGTCACCACCCAAAGTAATTTTTCTCAGGGTTAATTTACTTTGTTTGCTAGATTCTTGAGGGAGATGGTAGAGAGATGACAAATCTAAATCAACTCGATGGCTGAGTAGTTTTCCTAGTGCTTTGACGATCGCAGTATGATCATCTGTACCTCTTCTATTCAGAGATACTGTGATGTGTTCTTGTCCTTCGAGGATTTTATCAATCCAGCGCGAACAAACACTACCAGCACCAGCTTCGATAAAGATTTTCACGCCATCAGCATAGACACGGTTGACTAAACGGGGAAAGTCTAGTTGCTGACATAGACCTGTAGCTATACTGTGAGCTATGCGATCGCTATCCAGTGGGATAGGTTGATACTCAGCCGCAGAGTAAAATACAATTCCGGGAATATTCTGCGATGGTAAGGTGTTGAGTTTGACCAACTCCCCATACTCTGATCGCATTGTCTCACAATGGATCACATGGTCGAAGGGGGCAGGAAAGGCGTTACAGCCCAGAGTTTGAATCACTCGCTGACAGGCGGCTGGTCCACCTGCAATCAATACTTCTTCTGGTGTGTTAATCTGCGTTAAATACACACGCGTCTCGTTTTTCAGACATTCCCTCACCTGGGAAGGACTAGCCATGAGGACATAGTTACACCAGAAATTATTGTCTGAGGATGCTGATGCTGGTGGTAGTCCCCAATATTCCCGTACAGCATTTTTCGGGACAGATAACCTATCGCCAAATAAAGCTGACGAGTTGAAGGAATTACTTCCCTCATAAAAATTACTCCAAACACCTTGGGCAACCATCATACTGGTTTCACCCAGGCTATAGCCAAACACATATTTGGGTTTGACTTGGAAGTGATCACGAATCACTGTGGTGATTAACCTGGTGAAAAACATTTCCGCCTCAAACATTGCTAGAGAATCATCCAGCAATTTCTTTTCTAGGGTTTCTAGTTGCCTTGTTGTTAATTTACTTAAGCTTCTAGGAAACACCAGCTTCTCAACATCGGAAACTCGTTTATATAGACTCTTGACAAAGGGGTCATCTTGAACACTAGGAAAGAGACGGAACAGAGTCCGACCGATACCCACATAAGAGTTCACCGCCGCCGGATAAACATACGCAACTGAACCTTGTTTACCCAGTGGTTTAGCTGTGAAGTAACTACCTATGGGAGTTTGCCAGTCTGTACCACGTTCAAAGGCAGTATTTACACCTTTACGTGCTGAGGCAATTTCCTTGAGTAATTCTTTCTGGTTGCGTCCTGAGATGGCTAGGGCGTACTTAGCTTGTGGATGTTGTTGAAATTGGACAAAGTTGAGGCTAGCGGTATCGACTAGAGAAGCAGAGTTTTCGATATTTGCTTGGAGACTATCGAGAAGACCTTGTAACTCTGATTGTTCATCAGCCGCTAAAGGGAACAGATAATAAGGTCGTTGTTGTAAGTACCTGCTACTATGCTCTTGTTGTTCGGGTTCATCCGACAAAATGAGATGGGCGTAACTACCATCACACCCCATACCGTTCACAGCCGCGATTCTCTTGGTACTGTCTTTACCGAGAAACCAAGGTCTAGATTCAGTGGCGACAAAGAAGGGACTCCCTTCCCAGAGTTGGGGTGTTTTGACACCAGACCAGTTGGGGGTAGCGGGAATGTAGTTGTGGTAAAGACACAAAGCCGTTTTAATTAAGCTGGCAATTCCCGATGCCACGTAGGTGTGACCGATATTGGCCTTGACACTACCAATAGCACAGTGCAAACCGTCGCCTACTGGGGGATAAGCTTGCAGCATACCGGCGATTTCGGCTGCATCTTGTTGGGGGATACCACTACCCACAACCTCCACATAGTTAACCTCTGTGGGTTGAATACCGGCGATTTGGAAGGCTTGTTGGCAGACTTGGTGAATAGTGCTGACATCTACCGATGTAGAATGAGCCTGTCCAATACTAATAGCATCAATGACTGCATAGATGCGATCGCCCCGTAGTTTAGCGCTGTCATAACGCTTCAAAACCACAGCCCCAGCACCTTCGCCAATTGTCCAGCCATCTGCTTTTTGGTCAAAACTCAAGGTGTTGACGCCTGTATTAATTTTCGCCTCTTGGTTTCGCAATAAGACGTTTTCTACACCGCCGGCTAAATCGACAGCACCGACAACGACAGCATCCACTTCACCTGTGGTGAGTAGCATTTGCGCTACTTCTAAAGCTTTGAAAACAGAGGTTTCTACGGCAGTTAAAGTGAATGCTGGCCCAGTGAAATTCCACAGGGAAGAAATCCGACTGGCCATGATATTGTTGATGTAGCTTAAATACTCACCAATATCAACTTGATGGTGAACACTGTCTTTAACAATGGTTTCTAGTTGGGTAGTTTTTTCTTCAGGTAAGGCAATTTCCGCAGCATTCAAACCGTCTTTAATTTGCCAGGATAAATCCCAGCGTTGCTGTAGCTGATGGACAGACATTTCTGTCTCAGCCGCAATGATGACTGCGACGTTTCCGCCTTCAGGAATTTTGGCATCTTTCAATGCCCGGTCGGCAACTGTTAATAATAACAGTTGTTGGGGATTGAGTTTTTTTACTTCATTGGGTGGGATTTTGTAGGCTAAGGTGTCGATTTCAAAGTCGGTGATGTATGCGCCTGTTGGTGCTTTACCATCGGGTAAGTTGTATTCTTTGAGGATATTTTCTTGGGTTTCTATGCCGTGCCATCTCTTAGGCGGTAGAGGAATAAAATGCTGTTTGCCGTCATAAATACTGCGCTCGAATGCATCGAGTCCTTTGCATTCTCCAAAAAATGCATCCATGCCGACAATGGCAATTTTTGCTGATTGTAAATCTTGTTCAAGCATGATTTAACTGGGTGAAGTAAAGTAGGAATTACAAAGCCGTGTCAAGATGAATAAAACTCTTACCTCAGGGTTTTCTGTACCTCTGTGGTTAAATAAATTATTTTTAAACCGCAGAGGCGCAGAGGTCGCAGAGAGAAAAAAGAGATTTGATGAATCACTTTGAAATAAATCTTGGATGGTGCGTTATCCTGCGGCATAACACACTATACTGGCTTCATTTTTCTTGTTCGAGAATTAGATGGGAATTAGTGCCGCCAAAACCGAAGGCACTGAGGGCGGCGCGTTTAATAGGGGTGTTATTGGGCCAGGTTGTGGGGTTTCTGACAATGGTTTTGTGGGAGATGACGTTATTCTCAGAACCGATGGGTTCGGTGACATTAATTGTTGGGGGAATTACGCCATGATTCATGCTACAAATTGTCTTGGTCAAGCTAACCATACCGGCTGCAACTAGTAAGTGACCAACATTGGCTTTGGTTGAACCAATTAAGGGTTTGGCTTGATGTTGACCAAAAAATGTTTCTATGGAGTTGAATTCTGTGGTGTCTCCTAATAGAGTGCCTGTAGCGTGACACTCCATATAATCAATGTCTTTAGGACTGAGTTTTGCTTCAGTATATGCGCGTTCAAATGCTAGGGTTTGACCTTTAGAATTAGGGCTAAGTAGATGCTTACCTCTGCCATCATTGGAGAGTCCATTACCAACAATGGTGGCTAAAATTTTGTCGCCATCTCTGACAGCATCACTATATCGTTTCAGCATTACCATCCCAATACCTTCAGATGTAATTAGTCCTCTGGAGGATTTATCTAAGGGAGAACTGACACCATTTTCTGGATAGCCTTGAATTCCAGAGAATAGCATCCGTAGGAATAGAGCATCAACGCAACTGATGGCACCAGCTAACATGAGATCAGCTTTGTGCGATCGCAAATAATGAGAGGCGAGTTTGATGGCGTAAAATGATGAGGAACAGGCGGCATCTATGCAGAAATGATTGCTGGATAAGTCAAAGGCTTGGGAGATTAAGGCGGCTGGTAAGCCGGAAATCATGGCGTTGGTGGGAGATGGTTTGGTGGCTGTGGGTAGCTTTGCTAGTTGGAAATCTTGGTCTTGTAGTAATTCTCTAATTGCTGGTTCGATGGTTTGCTGGTAAATTGGAGCAAACAGTTGGGTGGAAGATTTGGTAGGAAAGGATAGATTTCCTAAGATGACGCCGCATTTGGCAAGAATATTTTGGTTTCCCCAGTAGCCGCTATTTTGTATTGCCTGTTTGGCGGCGTATAGTGACCATTTAAAGGTGTTATCTAAGCCGTGGAGTAATTCTGGTGGTATGTTGTATTCGTTGGAGTTAAATTGAAAGTCGCGGATATATCCGCCTTTAAGGAAGTAGATTTTTTCCGGTTTGCCTTTAATTGGGTCGTAAAATATTGTGGGATCTACTCCCATGTCTTGGGTGGTAACGTTGGATGTAGAGTCTTTTTGTTCAGTGAGATTTTGCCAAAACTGTTCGGGATTATTGGCGTCGGGAAAGAGGCATGATAATCCAATTATGGCTATTTTTTCCATTGTTTTTATCCTAAGTTGGGGTTGTTAAGAGGTTAGGATTTACGCTGTTCCCCAGTAGGATTTTTTTTAGCTCACGCAGAGGCGCATACTTCGACTTCGCTCAGTAAACAGAGGCGCAAAGAGAAAGATTGAGAGTTTATACGAATAAAAACTGAGTGTTGCTGAATTAATCTCAAACTCCTCTTCTCTGTGTCTGGAGCGTGATCAAAATTCATTATTTCGCTTGCAGTAAGTCCATTGGCACAACAACTGCTCTAGATCCTAATATACGTGAGTAGAGTTGTCCTTGGCGATCGTGGAGGTAGAAGTCGGCGGTGGCGCTGGTGGGTTTTTTCTCTTTGATTTCGCAGGAAACATAAAAGGTTTCGTTGCGGGGAATGGCTCTATACTGTTCGGATGTGGTCATTTGTCCTGGTAAGCAAACTTCTTGATGAAAATGGCTTAACCAAATCCATAAGGGATGGGTACTCAGGTCTGTGGAATAGGGGTTATGCCAATGGATGGGAAATTGCCCTTGCTGTTGGGGTGTGATGTCTTTCCAAAAGCATTCTACTGTAATTTTTTCTTGGCTGATGTTTAAAACTTTTTCAATTCCTTGGAAGCATGGTCCATGAAATAATGAGGCTGGGCCGTTTTGATACAGGCCTTTGCCTATGGTGGTGATGATGTTATCTGGGGTGAGATTTACTGCTTGGTAAGTTAGGGTTTGGGGTAGTTCTCTTACTAGTTTGACGGTAGAACTGAAATGATAATGGGTTTTGCCTTCTGGTGTTTTGCTGAGAATCTTGGCTTGAAATTCGATTGATTCACCATCATTTTTGGTGATTTCTTGGAGTTCGATAATGTGTTCTTTGGCGACGGTTTCGTTAAAGATGATTCCTTTCAAAAATTTAAAGTCTTTACAACTGAAATATCTATAGCCTGGATAACATTCTTCACAAGCGTTAATCATCCATGACATGGCGCAGGTGGCGGGTAATACTGGATAACCCGCTATCATGTGATCTAGGAGAAAGGGGTTATTTTCTACTGTCATGCGCCGCCGAATGCGATAGGTTTTGAGTGTGGTATCTAGGGGCGCTGGTAGGGGCGACATGGGGCTACCAATAACTAGTTGGGTGGTAGCGTGATGCTTGGGGTGCAGTTCTTTAACTAGCATTTGTGTGCCTACTCCTACGGGGATGATATCAATTCCCCGCTCGGTGAAGGCTTTTTTGATTTCTGGTGTTACCATGCCGCTATCCCAGCCGCCCCAATTGATGGCGACTACATGACAATCAGGGTAGTTTTGTTTGATGAGGTGGGCTGATTTGTTGAGGATTTCGTTGGCGATCGCATAATCGGATTGCCCCATGTTGCCGTAAAATCCAGTGACGGAGGAGAACAATACTAGGTGCTGGAGTTGCTGGGGGTTGATGCACATTAACAGGTTTTCTAGTCCCTGGACTTTGGCGGTGTAAACTTTTTCAAAGTCTTGTTCGGTTTTCTTTTCGATTAATTTGTCGGCTAGGTTGCCAGCGCCATGTATGATACCTGTGATGGTGCCCATCCGGTTGACAACGGCGTTGAGTTTCTGCTGTAAGGCTATTTTATCTGTGACATCGACGTTAATATATTCTACTGAACTGCCTGTTTGTTGAATTGCTGCTAAGGTTTTTTTGATTTCGCGGCTGGAGTTAATTTGGTTATAAATTTTTTGTACGCTCATGGGTGTGGGTTTCTCTCCTTGGGCTAGGAGGTTTTCCATGATGCGCTTTTTTAATGGGGCTTCTTCTAAGCAATCTTGAGCATATTCTGGTTCGGTGGCTAGGAGTTCGGAACGTCCAAGGAGGATGAATTTACCGGGTTGTGCTTTTGCTAGTTTGATGGTGCATTCGGCGGTTATCCCTTTGGCGCCGCCAGTGATGAGAAATACTGAGGAGGGTGGGGTGAGGGTTTGTGTGGTCATAATGGGTTGGTTTTTTTTAAACGCAGAGGGGCGCTAAGTGAACGCGGAGGGGCGCGGAGTTTTGCTTGGTTTTTTTGGCTAGGAGTTTATGGGTTCGGGTTCTGAGGGTTGAAGTGAGAATTGTCGGGGTTGAAACGAGAGACTTCAGGCTTAAAACTAAAAGCTTGCAGTTCTAAGCCTGAATTTTTCACTTCTAACTCCTTTCGTTCTCTTATTCTGCTGAAGTAGTCAGGGTGACTCGTCCTTGGGAACTGTAAGCAACTTCGCTAATGTAGAGGTCGGAGTCGTGCAGTTCAGCAATAATGTGTTGTGCTGACTGCTTGGCATCAAGGGTGGGACTTAAGTCAATGGCTCTTGTATAAACTTTTGGCCATTCCCATCTCAGGGTTTTGGTTAATCCAAATAAACCGGCACCAATGACTCCGTAGTTAACTTTGTGTTCAAAACCGAAAGCTCCATCTAGCTGGGCGACTGTGCAAAAACAACTGCGTCCGTAATGGGCGGCGTCGTTGAGGGGTTTTTTGAGGTGTTTGGCGATGAAGAAGACGTGTTTAACGATCGCCTTTTCTGCTTCTATGTAGCCAATGGTATTATTGACTGGGAATGCTGGGTGAATATGGATGAAGGCGGCAATGTTACCTATATTATTAGCGATCGCTGATAGTTTATGTTGCAGTAGTTCTTCACTTAAGTCTGCTAGGGTGATGCGTGTAACTCCGGCTGGTAACTGCGCTTGCTTGGCAACAACGGATTGCGGGAAGCTTAAAACTACGACTTTCCAGCCTTGCTCAATTAATGATTGCACTACCACCGAGGTGGTGAGGGAACCATCATCAGTAACTAAACCAATGTGTCCCTCTGGTAATGTGAAGTCTAAGTAATCTGGTGGGGGTAGGAATTTGAGTTTGGCTGGACGGCGTTTAACGTTATGGTCGATATTTATCGGCTCGTCGTCAAGCTCAGACTGATACTTTTTTTTTTCACCTCCAGCCAGCTTCTGGAGATAATCAACTATTTGACCGATGGTGCGTAAGTCTCCCAGTTCTTCGAGATTCGGTTTCGGGAGGTCGGGGTACATCTCTTGCATCGCCCCTAGGATTTCTACTCGTTTAATGGAGTCAATTCCTAGGTCGGCTTCCATGTCCATTTCCATTTCTAGCATCTCGACTGGGTAGCCTGTTTTCTCACTGGTGATGTTTAACAGGGTTTGACCCAAGTCTGCGTAGTCGCTAGTTGCTGTTGTTTCTGGTTGGGGAGTGAATGCAACAGTTTCGCTGACTGGTGCTGGTTGGGGAATGGCAACTGGTTCAGGAGGTGCAACTACTTCCACAGGTGCGACAACTGGCGCAATCTCAACGGCTTGTTGGACTTCTTGAATGGCGATACCTACAGAGACACTGCGGGAAGCGTGGGATTCTAGATACTCGACAA
This sequence comes from Goleter apudmare HA4340-LM2, assembly GCA_019359495.1. Taxonomy (GTDB): domain Bacteria; phylum Cyanobacteriota; class Cyanobacteriia; order Cyanobacteriales; family Nostocaceae; genus Goleter; species Goleter apudmare. The sequence goes on along the minus strand of JAHHHF010000002.1, from coordinate 37,635 downwards.
CTTGACCGATGGTGCGTTTTTCGGAAAGTTCTTCTAAGTTGGGTTTGGGTAAGTCGGGGTATAACTCTTGCAGTCCACCTAAGATTTCTACTCGTTTGATGGAGTCAATCCCTAGGTCGGCCTCCATATCCATGTCCATTTCTAACATCTCAATGGGGTAGCCTGTCTTTTCACTGGTGATTTCTAACAGGTGTTGACCCAATTGGGCTAAATCTATCGTACTGGATACATTTGCTGGCTGGGGTTCTACGATTTTGGGTGTTTCAATTACAGGTGCAGGGGGAACTTCTGCAACTTTGGGTGTCTCGACTATGGGTGTTTCAATTACAGGCGCTGGCGCAACTTCTGCAATTTTGAAAGCAGGGGCTACAGGTGTTTCAACTACGGTTGCTGGCTGGATTTCCCAAATAGGTGCTACAGTTGGCTGGTTTTCTACTATCTTGCTAGCGGGAAGTAGGGGTGCTTCTGTGACCAGAGATTGAGTAATTACTTCCCCAGAAAGTAACTGAGCATACTGTTGCTGTATCAGTTGGAAAAAGTTTTTGGAGTATTCTACTTGTTCTTGCAAATATTGCTCATGGATGCGGAGGGTTTCACCTTGTTGGGAGTGGAACTGCATCATGCTACGCTGTAAGCTTTCGATGACTACTGGTTTTAAGTCAGTGTCGGCTTGAGTGTTAGCTAGCAGGGAATTTTGCTGCTGCATCAGTTGGAAAAACGTTTTAGCGTATTCAATCTGATGGTTGAGATATGACCCGTGGAGTTGTAAATTTTCGCTTTGATTTTGCTGGAACTGTGTCAGCAGGTATTCTAAACTTTCTAGAATCCGTTGATAATTTACAGGTTTTTCTGGTGTTGGTTGCATCTTAGATTCCTGGGATGGTGGTTGTAAAAGGGTCACAGGATGCATCTGAGGCTTTTGTGGGGCTATCGGGGGTGGAAGGGTGGTTTTTTGATGTCCATTCCCTGCAACGCTTGGGTTTGTCGGAGTCGCCGCCTCTAAACTTGCTAGGTTAGCTGCAATTCCAGAAAATTCAGGGGTGGGAGTTACAACTACTGCTGGTTCTGGGGATGGTGCAGCCGCTAACTTAACTTGATGTCCATTTTGCAAAGCTTGGGCGAAGGCGTTTTTGGTTTTTTCGGACTTATAGCTAATACCGTTCAATTTCACGGTCAACGCTTTCTTTTTCTGGTCTTCAGGGGCGGATGGTGTGGGTGGTAGTTGGTAAGGGTCGAGGTTTTTCAAGTTCATCCCCAGTACTCGCAACTGGACAGCCGCTTCTCTCAAAGAGCGATCGCTATTCTTTTGGGTGCTGGGGTTCAATGTTACGGTAATATGGGGGCGATCGCCTAAGGTATCTTTGACTAAGTTAGAAAGAATCTTTCTCGGCCCAAATTCTACAAAGCAAGTCCCGCCAGCCGCATAGATGTTTTCAATCTCCTGTTTAAACAGCACGGAGTTGGAAAGGTGGGTTTCCAAGATTTTTTGAATCGCTGGGGCTTCTTGGGGATACTGTTTGCTGGTGACGTTGCTGAAAACTGGAATTTTGGGCGCTTGGAATTTGACAGACTTAGTTGCAATGGCGAAGGATTTTTGAGCAAAGGCGATTAATGGGGTGTGGAAGGCTGCGGATACAGGTAGTAAGACAGCAGCATATCCTTGCTCATTTAACGCCTGGCGGACTTTAGCGATTTCGGCGGTGGGGCCTGCTAAGACAACTTGCGTGGGAGAATTAAAGTTAGCGATCGCAACTTGGGGATAATGCCTAACTACGGCTTCCACTTTGCTAATTTCTTCTTTGACAGCTAGCATACTGCCGGCGTCATGGTCTGGGTCTTCTGGTGCAGCCATTGCTTGACCCCTCGCTTTGACTAAGAAGAAGTAATCTTGGTCACTCAACACACCCGCAGCCCATAAAGCTGTCAGTTCCCCAAAACTATGACCTGCAACAAAGTCTGATTTAAACCCAGCTTGTTGCAAAATGGAATACAACCCAGCGCTCAATGCCCCTATGGCAGGTTGAGCATATTCTGTGCGTTGCAGTGCCGCAATTTGGGCATTCTTTTCTGCTTCTTCAAATACCGGATTGGGAAAAACAATCTGGGATAGGGGTTGCAAATTATCTTTGAGCAACAGACTATCCATGTAGCCAAAAATCCGCCGCAGGGTGGGGAAGTTCATCACGACTTCCCGTCCCATTTCTAGGTATTGAGAACCTTGTCCAGAAAATAGGGCGACAACTTTACCACCCAGTTCCATCCCAGAGGCGCGATAATAAATGCCTTGGGGATGCTCCCAAGATGCAGCTGACCCTTTGAGTTGCAACCAGTCCAGGCTAGTTTGTAAGAACTTGCACGCTTCTTGGAGATTCTCCGCCACAAACCCGACTCTCGCCGCCGCTAAAGGAATGGTTTGGTTTTGGCAGCTATTGACTAATTGGGAGTAATGTGCATCCGCAGATGGCGATCGCAAGTTACCTAAAGTCTCTTCGCACTTGCTCACCAGTTGAGCCGGAGTATCTGCATATAACAGGATTTGTGCTGGCGCATTGTGTAAGCGATAAGGACGGTTCTGTTCGGATTCGTATTCTTCCAAGACGACGTGATAATTTGTGCCACCAAAGCCAAAGGAACTCACCCCCGCCCGTCTTGGTGCTTCTCCTTCTGCTCGAATCCAAGGTCTGGTTTCGGTGTTCAAATAAAATGAGGAATTTTTAATGTTGAGTTTGGGGTTCGGCTCGGTGATGTTAATTGTGGGAGGCAAGATTTTGTGATGTAACGCCAAGGCTGTTTTAATTAAACTTGCCGCACCAGCCGCCGCTTTTGTATGTCCAATTTGGGATTTAACGCTACCCAACGCAATATGCTGTTTCTTCTCGTCTTGTTCAGCAAAGAAATCTCTCAAAGAACCGAATTCTGTAGGGTCGCCAGCCATTGTGCCGGTACCATGTGCTTCCATCAACCCCACGGTGGCGGGAGAAAAGCCTGCATCTTCATAAGCACGGCGTAAAGCGGTGACTTGTCCTTCTTTGCGGGGAGCATAAATGCTCTTGTAGCGTCCATCGCTAGAAGTACCGATACCTTTAATGACTGCATAGATTTTGTCGTTGTCCCGTTCCGCATCTTCCAAACGCTTCAACACAATCATGCCGATACCTTCACCCAACATCATCCCATCAGATTTGGCATCGAAAGGTCTGACGTGTTCGCTGGGAGAAACCGCAGGGGTTTTGCTGAAGGAAATGTAAGCCATGATGGTGTTGTCTGTATCCACACCACCAGTCAGCATCATGTCGCTGCGATGTTCGACTAGTTCGCTAATGGCCATTTTCAAAGCACCGAAGGAACTGGCACAAGCCGCATCCACAACGCAGTTCATCCCGCCAAAATTCAAGCGGTTGGCAATGCGTCCCGCAACTACGTTGGCTAACATTCCAGGGAAAGCGTTTTCATCCCACTTGATGTAAGCACTTTTGATTTTCTCGACAATCTTTTGGGTATCTTCATCAGATAAGCCGCTACTTTTCAGTGCTCTTTCCCAAATGGGATACTCCAATCTGGCAGACAATGGCATTCCTAATTGCTTGGCCATCGCCACCCCTAAGATTACCCCCACGGTTTCGCGGCTATATTCCCGCGAATCGCCATAGCCAGCATCTTCCATTGCTTCTTTCGCTACTACTAAACTTAATAGTTGCGATACATCTGTGACTTCTAAAATGCTGGGCGGGATGCCAAATTCCATTGGGTTAAAATCCACTTCGGGAATAAACCCACCGCGTTTACAGTAGGTTTTATCCTCCGGTGTTCTGGGATTCGGATCGTAGTAGTCTTCTATGCTCCAATGGGTAGCTGGAACATCGGTAATACAGTCAATTTTATTAACAATATTGCGCCAATATTCCCTTAAGTTTCTCGCTTGGGGGAATAGAGACGACATGCCAATGATGGCTATAGGATTTTGTTGGAGTTGTCTGTTAATCTTGTTTGTGGAAATTTGTTTGTCTGGATTCACTTTCTTTTCCTCTATAAACTTGATCAAATTCTTTTCACAACTGTTGATAAGGCTCTCTAATTCTGCCAAAGCAGTATCAATTGAATAAGCAGACATAGGACATAGACTAATCTGAGGTACTTTGAAGTGCGAAGCTACAGAGATTTCTGTCGCCTACCAACAATGAGCAGATCTCTCTGCTCACAAGCAGCTAGCTATCCTATCTGCGATCGCGCAGGCAAAAGGCTAAATGCTTTTCTTTGAATCAACATCAAACGACACAAGCTGCCTGAATTTAGCCCTGATTAATTTCGCCAAAAAATGCCAAAAAATATTTAGACAACACTCGACTCTTGATATTGTGGCAGCAGGTCGATGACATTGTTGAAACTCGTAAAATAATCTGGGAGTGCGTTAGCTGCCTGACCAGTAAATTCAATCCATTCGTAATACTCTATATTTGGGGCAATTGTATCCCACTGGAACATTGAAAACTTAGGAGTAGCTATTAAGACAGAAACGCTTTTTTCTCCCAAACTAGTTTGCTGATCTAGTTTAATTGCAGCTACATAGCTGGTGTTAATGACAACGTTCTGTATCTTGATAAATGTCATAGCCAGTTTCAGCGTCCAGGATAATATATTTTATGGGATTAACTCAATAAAAGTTGCCAAGCTCGTTACAGAAAAAACATCACCTTTATTTGCAATTAATGCCCTTATTTCAAAAGTACTCAAATGGTCTTCAGGTGATGACAATTGCGGTTTTGCTTATTGTTCACTTTTTATGAAATTAATAAAGTAACTAATTTAGCTAACCGCTTTGAAGCATTTGAATTAATACAAACACTAGCATAACTTATATAAACTAAATCGTTTATTTAAAGTTATTTTAGATAAATCATGGTTTATTGCTGACAAAAAGCTCAGATAAAGCTAAATATACAAGTCTAATTTAATACTATTTTTTCTGGTTAATTGAATTTGTTGATTACAGCTACAATCTAGATAAATTAGTACTTTTCAGCAGCACAGCAATAAATAAGTTAAACTGACTACGTTTTTAGTAATACAAAGACTATGTAAAGAGACAACAGTATTTTTCTCAGCATAACATCATATTTCCGCAAAAGTTTTTGATGAATTTTCAAGATAAATCAACTTTAAAACCTAAAAAGTTATTTATAAAGCAAATATTAATTTTTGAAATAGTACATAATAAGCACAAATTTGGTTATGGGGAATGGGGCTGCTTCCCTGTCCACTTCTGCCACCGCAGAATACCACGGTTGACTAGTTCTACGTTTTCATTGCCATCGGCGGGAAACTCCATCTCCGACCCCCTGCTGCCAGTGCCGTGAGCGGTTTCCCACGCCACTTACTTCTCCCTTGGCGCTAGCCTCTCCCTTTGGGCTACCGTGTATACATAAGTCGTCAAATTTTTACCCACTTTTGTTTTTACCTTATAGGGTGGGTGATTGAGGATGTCCATAACCCACTGTCAAATGAGGATCATGCCTGAAGGGGCACGGCATCGACAAACTTTCGTGAATCCCAATATTTTATCGGTGTCGTGCCCCTACCCCCGTGGTTTTTTTCATTGAAAGCTCCTGAACCTCAGGCATAATACACTGATCATTCCAGGTGGGTGATCAGGTAGCGATCGCTAATGCCGCAAATGTCTTATCGTACACAAATGCACTCATAATAATCAGCTAATAATAGCAAAGCCGATTGATTATCTATATTAATGTGAGATGGAAATGAGCAAATGCCGTATGGGCATAAAAAAGTTTATTGATGCCTTATTCATAATTACTTAATGCTTTAATATCCACAATTATGGTGATTTCAAAGGAATTTAATCAGAGTTTATGGGTTGACAACATCGAACTTTTTTGCCATACTTAAACACAGTTTATCCTAGTTTGCTTACATCACTTTAATAGCGCTTTGTTATTCTTGAGATATCAGTTTGATTGCTAGCGCTATCACATTTTAAGACTAAGTGACTCGCTACCATTAAAGGATAAAACTGAGGAGAGTTTTCATACACGCCCATATTGATTTTGCTGCTAGTCTAATCATTTCTGAGTGCAGCTAAGGCGTAAAACAATTCATATACAACTAATTAGACTTATTCATTTTGTTCAGATGAAACCACAGAGAAAAAGTTCTCTTGGTAAATTTTTGAATAAGTCTATGTTAATCGACTAAACATAGCCATTGCAGCTAACTCTTGGCATTGCACAATTAGGATGAAAATATGGCAATAAACAGAGAAAGCCAGTTATTCACAAAAGCCATAAGTCAGTGGCGAATAATTTTGGCAGCTTCCGTCACCTTAGCTACCGGACTAATATCTTTCTACGCTTTATCACCATTTTGGTTTCGTCCTAATGATGTTAAGTCTCCGACAGTAACGCCTCCAAAGACGGCACCTGCAAAAGTTGCTGTCACAGCGTTAGGACGTATACAACCAGAAGGTGAAATTACTTATTTATCTGCACCCAATTCAATTAATGGCGTGCGAGTGGAAAAATTGTTAGTCAACGAAGGAGAGAAAGTTAAAGCCGGGCAAGTACTAGCATATCTGGAAAACTATGATCGTGCTACAGCCGCTCTACAACAATCCTTAGACCAATTACAAGTTACTAAAGCCAAGCTAGCCCAGGTTAAATCTAGCGCTAAAAATGCAGACATTGATGCTCAAAAAGCTACAATCAAGCGTTTAGAGTCGCAATTAAAAGGAGAAGTTGCAGCCCAAGAGGCGACAATTGGGCGCATTCAAGCCCAGTTAGACAATGCCAAGACCGAGAGCGATCGCTATCAGCAATTATATAAACAAGGTGGCGTTTCAGCCTCGGTAGCTGATACTAAAGCTTTGCAACTTAAAACGACACAACAACAGTTGACAGAAGCCCAAGCCACCCTCAGCCGGACTCAGAACACCCTCCAAGACCAACTCAAAGAAGCCAAAGCCAGACTCGCCAGTTTGAGCGAAATCCGTCCTGTTGATGTTGATCTAGCCCAAACAGAAGTCAGAAGTGCTACCACTGCTGTTAAGCAAGCAAAAGCAGACCAGGATTTAACATACCTCAAAGCTCCCATCAGTGGCACAATTCTTAAAATTCATACTAAACCAGGAGAAGTAATCAACACTTCTGGATTTGCGGAGATTGGGAAGACATCGCAAATGTATGTAGTTGCAGAAGTCTATCAAACCGACATTCAAAAAGTGCGTGTAGGTCAAAAAGCAACCATTACCAGCCCTGCATTTGCTGGAAAATTGCCAGGATCTGTCAGCGAAGTTGGTTGGCAAGTTGACAAACAAAGTATTTTTAGCCTCAATCCTAGTTCAGATACAGACCGCAAAATTGTCCAAGTGAAAATTGCTATTGATGACCCCGCAGATAGTCAACGGGTGTCTCGGTTAACCAACTTACAGGTAGATGTCGCCATTCATATTTAGTCATTGGTTATTAGTCACTAGTCATTAGTCATTAGTTAGGAGTTATTGCTGTTAAACAGCAAAGGACAAACAACAAATGACCAATGACAAACAACAAACAACAAATAACAATTCCATGAATTTAAAAATTCCTTTGGCATGGCTACAGCTAGCCCAACAAAGAGTACGGTTTCTGGTAGCTGTAGCTGGGATTGCTTTTATTGTGCTGCTGATGTTTATTCAGCTAGGCTTTCAAGATGCTCTCTATTCTAGCGCTACTGCTGTACATCAAAGCCTACGTGGTGATTTATTTTTAGTCAGTTCGCAATACAAATCTTTGACGTCAAATCAAAGCTTTTCTAGGAGTCGTCTGTACCAAGCATTGGGGTTTGATGGTGTCGAGTCAGTTAGCCCCATGTATTTGCAATTTGCTAAGTTGAAAAATCCTGTAACCCACGAGAAATACTCAATATATGTTATTGGGTTTGACCCTGGCAGGTCGGTTTTAAATATCCCAGAAGTTGAGCAAAATTTAGATAAGCTCAAACTTCCAGATATGATGCTATTTGACCGAGATTCCCGTTCTGAATTTGGACCGATTGCTGAAAAATTTAATACAGGTAATGCTGAACAAAAAATTGAAATCTTTCCCTTCAATTCATTAATTGGTTATCGGGTGCGAGTTGGAGGATTATTCAGTTTAGGTCCTTCTTTTGGTGTAGATGGCAACTTAATTGTTAGTGACTCAACTTTCCTGAGAATCAATCCTAATACCCGCCCAGCAGATATGATTGATGTGGGTGTGATCACCTTAAAACCTGGTACTGATGCCAATAAAGTTCTCAAACAGTTAGAAGCCAATTTACCTAACGACATTCAAGTTTTCACCTACAAAGGCTTTATTGACTTTGAAAAACAATATTGGGCTGTGAGAACCCCAATCGGTTTTATCCTCAACTTGATGTTAACAATGGCGTCCGTGGTTGGTGTAGTTATTGTTTATCAAATTCTGTACAGCAATATTGCGACTCAATTTATTGCTTATGCGACTTTGAAAGCTATAGGCTACGCCAATAATTATCTATTGAATGTTGTCTTTCAGCAAGCTTTAATCTTGGCATTTATCAGTTATATACCAGGATTTCTCTTATCTGTGGGTTTATATGATTTTGCCATGAAAGCCACAAAGCTACCCATAGTGATGAACTTGAATAATGCCTTGTTGGTCTTAATATCTACAGTTTTGATGTGCATCACTTCCGGTTCTCTCGCCATCAACAAACTCCGCTCCGCCGACCCGGCTGATATTTTCTAATTTAGTTTACTTGTTCTCTTTCGTTTTCAATTTACCAATCATACTGACTCTATGAATCTGCAAAATAAAACTATCCTGATCACCGGAATTGATGAATTTATCGGCTTGCGTGCAGCCGAGTTAGCTATAGCACAGGGAATGAAAGTGCGAGGGCTAAGAAGTTCTAATACTGAAGACAAAAAAGCCCAAAATTTGGGCGTAGAAGTCATTGTTGGCAGTATTAATGATTTAGCGATCGCCCAAAAAGCCTGTCAAGGTGTAGACATCGTTTTACATACAGCTCAACTTGCTCAAGAAGCAGGCGCACTCAAGGATTTTCGTCAGGTAAATGTTGATGGTGCAATTACTATAGCTAAAGCTGCCAAAACTTCTGGTGTGAAAACCTTTGTGCATCTATCTAGTGTTTTGGTTTATGGCTTTAATTATCCCGATAAAGTGACAGAATCCTGGCCATTATCCAGTGCAGAAAATCCCTACTGTCAAACAAAAATAGAAGCTGAAGCTGCACTTTTACAACTAAATCATCCGCCAGATTTTGGTGTCGTCATCATTCGCGCTGGCGATGTTTACGGCCCTGGTTCTATCCCGTGGATTGTGCGACCAGTACACTTGATGCGCCAGAAATTATTTGCTTGCGCTCACGATCAACCAGGAGTCATTAATCACGTATATGTAGATAACTTGATTAATGCCATCTTTTTAGCAATAGAAAAAGAAACCCATGGTGAAATCTTTAACATCACCGATGGAGAAGATACTTCTTGTAAAGACTACTTTACCCGTTTAGCAGCAATGTCTGGCTCACCTGCACCTCTTTCTCTCGGAAAAGATGAAATCAAATTGTTTTTAAAATTGCGTGTCCAAGGTCAAAAACTTTTCCGAAAAAAAGCCGATATCCTGCCAGAGTCTATAGATTTTATGACTCGTCCCTATGCTTACTCTATTGCTAAAGCCAAAAACCTGTTAAGTTACACACCAAAAATTAACCTCGATCAGGGATTGCAACTTACACAGGAATGGCTAGAAAAAACAGATATCCAACAATTGATGAAATGAAATTATTATTCACCTTGGCTATTTTTAGCTGAAAAATCAAAAAGTATCTCTAGGAGACTATTAGATTATGTTGCAGATATCTAAACTCACTGCCTTGATTATCGCTACTTTAGCAAGCATTACTTCTTCTCAAATCGTTAATGCTTTACCAACACAAACTCTGACTGTTGTTGTTAATGGAATTAACAACAAAAAAGGTCAGATTTGCATAGGAGTTTATGATCGAGAAAAGGGATTTCCTTCAAGTACTTCTAATTTGGCAGATAGTGCTTGTGTAAACATCACAGGTAACACCCTCAAACACAAATTCTTTGGTTTAAAGCCGGGAAATTATGCAGTTGCCATAGTTGATGATCAAAATGGCGATCGCAAACTCAATAAAGACTTTTTTGGTATCCCTACAGAGGGTTTTGGTATTTCCAACAATCCTATCGTTTCTATCCAAACTGGTACACCTGATTTTGGCAAAGCCAAATTTTTGTTGGATAAAAATACCACAATCAACATCACGGTCAAATATTCCCTTGATCCGTAATTGCAAGACATTTGTCAGGTGTGTTAACAAATTAACCCACTGACAAATTAACTGTGATGGTGCGTTGAAATCTGTGACAACGCACCCTACAAACTATTTTCTAAAAACTATTTACTAGCTAAATTTAGCTTCTTGAGAAGGATTTAAGTTTTATGGCCAATTTCGAGTTATTTCTTTGCAAATCTTTGCTGAGTTGGCTGGCTATTCAAGTATGTATAACTCTGGTCTTTTTATGGACTCTGCGGACAAATCAAAAAAAGTCTTTACCAGATGAGCAATTACCTAAAACTGCGGTTGTTCTCTGTTTACGTGGTGCTGATCCCTTTTTATCTAACTGTGTGCGATCGCTATTAGAGCAGAATTATCCGCAGTATGATTTAAAGCTAATTGTTGATCACAAAGAAGATACTGCCTGGAAGATTGCTAGTGATACTATCCAGGAAGTTAGAGCGACTAATGTCCAAATTAGTCCTTTGTCAATCATACGCAGTAATTGTAGTCTCAAATGCAGTTCTCTAGTCCAAGCTGTCTCTGAGTTAGATGATTCTTACGAGGTAGTGGCGTTAGTTGATGCTGATACTGTAGTTCATGCTAACTGGCTGCGGGAATTAGTCAGCCCTCTAGCTGATCCCAAAGTAGGGGCGACTACAGGGAATCGTTGGTATTTACCTACAGGTAACTATTGGGGGTCTTTAGTGCGTTATATCGGTAACGTATCTTCAGTTGTGCAGATGTACCTATTCCAGATTCCTTGGGGCGGGAGTTTGGCAATTAAAACCGAAGTGCTGCGCCAAACAGGACTGCTAGATAAGTGGAGTCAAGCTTTTTGCGAAGACACTATGATTAGTAGCGTCTTGGGCAAATATGGGGTTAAGGTCAAGTTTGTACCTTCTCTATTGATGCTGAATCGAGAAGAGTGTGATTTACCTAGCCTGAGAAGCTGGATTGAACGCCAACTGCTTTGTTCTCGGCTATATCATCCCCGTTGGTCGGCTGTTGTCGGTGATGCCGTTTCCAGTATCCTGTTCCCGGTTCTGACAATTTTATCGTTGCTGGGGGCAGTATTGTCTGGGCAATGGGATACCGCCGCCATGTTACTAGCCTCCTATACTAGCTATACCCTAGGGTTACTCTGGCTGATGCTGATTGTAGAGCAAGGAGTGCAGCAAGTATTACCTTATCACGGTCAGCCAGTCCCTAAATTATCACTCACCACCATCGGTAAACTGTTTCTCGGCATTCCCCTCACACAGTGGGTTTACGGTTTAGGCTTGTTGTCTTCTTTGTGGATGCCCACAGTTAAATGGCGCGGTGTTACTTATCTGATTAACGGCCCGTGGAACATCCGCTTAGTTAAATACCAACCTTATCAGTTATTGGAGCAACCAGGCGATCGCAAATTATCGCTTTAGGGCATGGACAAATGACCAATAACAAATGACCAATAACAAATGACAATCTGGCTATCAAAACTTTTGTTAGACTGGCTGGTAATTCAAGTATCTTTAATTTTCGCCTTTGTGCGGTGTCTGCGATCGCATCGGCAGTATCAGCAAAAGTTGTTACCAGATGATCAGTTGCCGAAAACTGCTGTAATTCTTTGCTTACGGGGTGCTGATCCGTTTCTGTCTACATGTTTGCGGGCACTATTAAACCAGAATTATCCCCAATATGATCTCAAGTTGGTGATCGATCGTCAAGAAGACCCGGCTTGGCAGATTGCTATTGATATTATCCAAGAGCAAGGAGCGACTAATGTTGAAGTTAACTCTTTGAGATTCATTCGCAAAGACTGTAGTCTCAAATGCAGTTCTCTCTTGCAAGCCATCTTAGAGTTAGACAAATCCTATCAAGTAGTTGCCCTAGTCGATGCTGACACAGTAGTTCATGCTAATTGGTTGCGGGAATTGGTCAGTCCTTTAGCTCATCTCCATATCGGAGCGACTACAGGTTATCGTTGGTACTTACCTACAGGTAGCTATTGGGGATCTTTGGTGCGTTACATCTGGAATGTACCGACTCTTGTGCAGATGTATCTATGCGGAATTCCTTGGGGTGGAACTTTAGCAATTAAGACAGATTTGCTAAAACCTACCGGGTTGCTGGATGCATGGGGTCAAGCTCTGAATGAAGATATGATCATACCTAACATCTTCAGGCAACATCGACTGCAAGTAAAGTTTGTTCCTTCTCTGATCATGGTTAATCGGGAAGAGTGCGATTTACCTGGTGTGAGATCCTGGCTCCAGCGTCAACTACTATGCTTTCGACTAGGTCACCCTTGGTGGTTGGTTATATGTATTGAAGCGATTTTAACCATACTGCTACCCACTCTCCTAATATTCTGGTTTCTGGCAGCTTTGCATAGCAGACAATGGCAGACTGCGGTTTATTCTTTGGGTTGTTATGGCGGATATACCCTGACATTACTGTTAATGGTGCTAGTTTTAGAGCGAGAAATCCAGCAAATCACTCGCCGTCATGGTGAACCCATAACCAAATTATCAGCTAGTGCAATCTGCAAACTCTTCATCGGGATTCCCTTAACACAATGGGTTTATGGTTTGGCGATGCTGTCGTCTCTGTGGATGTCAACTCTCAAGTGGCGCGCCATCACTTATCGAATCCACAGGACTGGGAAAATTCGGCTAGTTGAATATCGCCCTTATAGATTTTCTGATCAACCAAGCGATCGCAATTTATCTCTTTAATTAGGTCGGGGCAAATAAAGCTAACTAGTTAGGGTCGTTATTTGTCATTTGTCATTTGTTATTGGTCAAGGTCATTTAGTTATTTCCATCTCTCGGACACTGAATCTCGACTCCGCTCGATTGCCGCGAAGCCGCATCCCTCCGGGGAAGCAAGCTACGCGTAGCATCTCGCAGAGAAGTCCATCTCCCCATCTCCCAATTCTCATTAATATTTATGAAAAAACCTCTCCGCATTGCGCTCTTCACCAGTTTGTATGCTCCTTTCTTAACAGGAGTTTCTGTAGCAGTACACCAACGGGTGCGTTGGTTGTTAGAACAAGGGCATGAAGTCTTTCTCATTCACCCAGAAATCAACGACCAGTACCCCAAACAAGTTGGTAATCGCCCTATGCCAGGGCTAGAGGAACTACAGCCTTTCCCTAATTTTTCCTCCTATGCATTCCCAACAAAGCCACTGATCTTTTATAAATCTCTTCCTCAACCATTAAATTATCGCCATTGGAGTGACACTAAATTATTAGAGAAATTTCAACCTGATATGATTGTGGTAGAAGAAGCACCACAATTGCGAGGATTCTACTCACTTTACTTACAAGGTTATGGTCGCCCCGTAGGTGTGGAATACTCTAAACGTACAGGTACACCCATCGTCTCAATCTTTCATACTGATATTGTTGCCTATATCAAATATTATTTAGGTAACGTCTTCTTTAACTTAGTGCGCCCCATTTTGCCATTTGTCATTAAACAGTTCAGCGAGAATTATAGTCTGAATTTATTTGCTTCACGAGAGCAGCTAGCTAAATACCAAAAACTCAAAGCACAACGCAGTGAATACCTCCCCTATCAAGGAATTGATTGCGAAAAATTCCATCCCCGCAACATCTGTTACAACCCAATTCCCCAAGACCACAGACCAACCCTGTTGTTTGTCGGACGTATTACTGCGGAAAAAAATGTCGCTCAACTTTTAGATGCATATCCCCTCATCGCTGCCAAAATTCCTGATGTGCATCTAGTGATTATTGGTAGTGGCCCGCAAGATGAACAAATCCGTCAGCGCGCCGAAAAATTTAAATCTGGCGTCACTATTTGGGGAGAGTCTCACGGTTTAGAACTTTTGGGTTGGTTTGCTAGGGCCGACATCTTCGTTAACCCTTCCACAACTGAAAATTTCTGTACCACCACCAACGAAGCATTAGCTTCTGGAACTCCTGTAGTTGCAGCTTTTGCTCCCTCGACTACTGAGCAAGTCGTCCCCGGTGTGAATGGCTTCCTCGCCGAAGCCGACAACCCAGCAGATTTAGCTCACAAGGTAATTGCGATTCTCAAAGACCCCGACCTGAAAGCAGAATTGTCTCAGCAGGCTCGCCCATCCATCTTAGAATTTGATTGGTCGGCTTGTATGCAAAAGTTTGAAGACAGACTTTATAAGCTAATTGCTAGGTAGGTCGCTGTAAATGAAAAACTCCATCCGCAATGAGGTGGAGTTTTTAGACATTAGGAAAAGCTACTAATATCCATGACAAATAAAATTTTTCTCTTTAGAAATATTTTAGGATCGCCCTCAGACTAGAAATCGCCCGGTGTTTCTTCCAAAAGTTGATGCTCCCGTTAATATTCCCTCTCGATCAACTGTAAAGCAACTAGAATATTTAGGAGAGACGAGAGTGAATTTGATGGAATATAACAGCATTGATGAACTCCTCAGAAATAATCAGGCTTGGGTTGCAGAAAAACTGGCTTTAGATCCAACTTACTTTGAAAAATTATCAAGTGGACAATCGCCACCTTTTCTATATATAGGTTGTTCTGATAGCCGTCTACCCTTAACAAACTTTACCCGCACGGAACCTGGAGAATTATTTGTACATCGTAATATTGCTAATCAAATTTCTCTAACTGATATTAATTTTTTAGCTGTTTTAGAATACGCAATTTTACACCTTCAAGTGCAGCACATTATCGTTTGTGGTCACTATGATTGCGGAGGTATTAAAGCGGCTTTAGAAGGCAGAACTATTGGCATTATTGATAACTGGGTAAATCCTATTCGGGAACTCTATTTACAGAAACGAGATGAAATTGATGCTTTACCCACAAGACAAGAACGTCTGGATCGTTTAGCTGAAATCAATGTTGTGGCGCAGGTGAAAAATCTTTACCAAACTTCTATCATGCGTCAGGTACTCAGTCAGCAAAAAGCACCTATGGTTCATGGCTGGTTATTAGATATACGTACTGGATTGATCAAAGATCTGAATATCTCAACTTTACAATGGCAATTATACCCTTGCCCTTTGCTTCTAGAGTTCAGACTCTACACCATCTTAAACGATGAGCATTAATACCAATTTAAATAGGATTTGCGACAGATTGATGAGAGATTAGGGCGTAGCTTGCTTCTCCGACAGGAGTACAACTGTAATTACTTTTTAACCGCAGAGAAGCAGAGTCAGCAGAGAGAAAAAAAGAAATTTCACGAGTCACCTTGAAAGGGCTAGAGGATAGGACAGAGATATTGCTATGGCCTATAAATTATGATAAAGGAGAAATTCTGTGGCGACATCAGCAGCGATGCTTTGGCGTAAGTCCCAAGGGAGGAGGATTTCTACTTGCGATCGCCATGCCCGTAAACGCATGATGATATTATGATCGCCGTGTCGATATTGCAAACGGTAGTAGGCATCTTGGGGCGAACGGTCTTGGAGAATTTGTAATAGGGTTCGTTGTTGCGGTGGTGGTGTGTGTTCTGTGATGAGACGTTGGGCTTGTGGATAGGCGATCGCTTTAAATGTTTCGTGCCGGACGGTATTGTGAATATAGCGATTGTGGTATTCGCGGTTAAAGCGCAGCAACATCAGGCGGGATGGTAAATAAAAATCAAAACCCCAAGCTTTGGACATTTGGGTGGTGATTTCTTCGGGAGTAGGTAAGGTTGCTTGTTGATAGCGTTGTTGCAGAATCGGGGGAAGCGCTGCATCTGTCCACTTGCTAGGGATAATTTCTTGAATGCGATCAAGACGATAATTGTACCAATCGGTTAGACGGTCTGGACTTTGCCCGAAACCACACAGATAAACTGCGCGCTGCACATAATAGATGCATACTGGGTAGACAAAACATTCCACAGACTTGCCTAACCTGGCACTGTCGTAAGTTAACTTGATGGGTGGTACGGGAATTTTGCCCCAGAGTGTCTTTAATTCATGTAGCCAGTCATCAACTAAGTCGATGCTAGTGGGAGGAATCACATAATCAAGGTGGAAGAAGAACCTTTGCACACCGCAGATTTGTTGGGCATGATTTTGGGCAATATCTGCCAAGTCTTCTTGATTGAGGAAATTTAATGCATAGCTGCTGAAGTTGGTAGATGGTGGTTCTGGGATGGTGATGGGACGAGATGGGAAGTTGCTGACGCGGTGATATTTCTGTTCTCGATATTCCAGCCAACCTAACTCCTGTAAAATTTGCAAGTCTGCTTGTAGGGAACGCCGCGTGATACCAAACAAGCGCTGCTGTAGTAATTCATCTAATTGGGGTATTGTAGTATGGGCTAAGAGCGATCGCTTCCATTCTGATTTCACCAGACCAGTTTTGCGTTCAAATAACCATGCAGCAGTAGTTTTGGCACAATTACACTTAGAATCGTGTAAAGTTGGAATTGCCTCTCCTTTAGGATGCGTCGAACTAAAAAAAGCGTTACGCCAATCTACTAAAGTAAAAGCATCATCCAGCGCCAAACGGTCTGGAAACTCACCATATAAAGAACGCAACCATACCCACAACCGGACACCACGCAATAAGTTTTGCTTGAGAGAACCGCGCGCTAACCATTGCAGTAGTTCGATTTGGGGTGCATCAGAAAAAATTGGTTCAGACATTGGGAATTGAGAATTGGGCATGGCTTCTCTACGAGACGCTCGGCGAACGACTTCGCGGAAGTTGAGCAGAGCCGAAATTCAGCCCAAGGGGGCATGGGGGAGCCACTGCTTTGGGGAGACAGCGCCGTGGGCGGGTTTCCCGACTTGTAGCAAGTGGCGTCATTGGGTATTACGAATTAGAATAAGCTACTTTGGAACAGGCTGCTTCCAGTACCGTGTATGATGTAGCCATTGATGAACAGAGGGAAGTGATGACTACCTACAAGATTGATTTTAAAGATGGGATTTTGCGGGTGAATTTTGGCGAACCTGCCCAAAATGACCAGATTGTGAAGGATGCAGCCGCACGACTAGAGGAACTAGCCGAGTCAGGAGAACTAGCAGGAGGGCAACTCTTAAAGATTAATGGGCCGATTTCTATCCCAGTAGCGTTTGTTTTGGCACATAAACTTGCTCATATTTACGGTGCGATCGCTTTTTTTGATCCTAAGTTAGGTAAATATGTGATTTCCATCACACATAATCCAACGTGTAAACTGGGAGACTTAATTGATTAGTTGCAGAAAATGATACTCAGTGTTAAATCAACCCATAAAAGTTGTTCTCTGTGGCCCTCCCCAGTCTGGTAAATCTTGCTTGCGAGAAGGTTTAAAACAGGCAATCTTGCCAATGCACCGAGTAGGTAAAGCACCTTATCCCTATGTACTGACAGCTTGTCCCGATGGAGAGGGCGCTTGGTATTCCGAAGCAGTACGAAATAATCCGGAACTAGCAAGAGAGTTAAAAGCAGCCTACAAACGTAAGTTTACCTGGCAGTTTGCACAAGAAAAGGCTAGGGATGTACAAAATATACATTTGCCACTCACGATTATTGATGTAGGTGGAAAAACCACTGATGAAAATAAGTTAATAATGCCACATGCAACTCATGCTTTGATACTGAGTGGAGATAGGAATAAAGTCCCTGAGTGGCGAGATTTTTGTAGAAATATTAAGTTGTGCATAATCGCGATTATACACAGTGATTATTACGGAGAGTGCGATTGCATAGAGTCCGAGTCACCCATACTTACGGGTAGCATTCATCGTTTACAGCGTGGAGAAGATGTATCAGGGCGTCCGATGGTGCAAGCTTTAGCCCGGTTGTTGGTGGGGTTGTGTAGTGAATTGTGGGAGTAATTACAGATGCAAAATACAAATTCTATTATAAGTGCGTTTGCGTCTAGCATTGGCGTAGCGATCGCTTGGTGTTTAGCTTGGGGTGATGAACGCGAACCTCAGTATAGCCTGGAAGTGTTGCGGCAAATGCGCGAGGCTTTGACTACAGGGAAAGAAGTACCTGAAGAAGTTCAGGCTTTAGTGAAGCAGGTACAGGAATTACAAAATTTAGAATTTCCAGATACTCTAGAGAAATTAAAGCAATTACCAGAGAAATATCCTCTACTATGGAATTCTCAAATTGGTTTAGTTTATGGTAGTGCAACTAAGATTAAGCAATATGTATTTGAAGAATCAAAACTCCCAGATATTCGCGGCGCTTCTGGACTTTTAGATAGAATTAACTTGGTTGATTTACCTGCTTTTTTTAATGTAATTCCAGAGTCACCAATTTACAACTATAATATCCAATGCAGAGAAATAAAAAGATGGCTGAATATCAATTTTGATAACAAACCTAATTTATCAGATGCTTTAATTCCTGAACTCATTATTTACTCAACCGGTGGTAACATCCTTGCTTTTGCTCCTGCGGCTTTTGTAGATGATTTAGCTAATGCTATAGAAAAACGTTATACCAAAGAAACCCTAACTGCTAATTCTTGTGCAGTTGGAGAAACCTTTAGAATTCTAGAAACTCGCTTAGGTTTGCTTAAAAATAATATTGAAGAAACATTTTGGCTAGAAAAATATCAAAAAGAGTATCAAAATAGCATTGTTGAAGCGTATTTCGGAAAGATTGATGATTTATCAAAAATTGAAGAATCATTTGAAAAGCATAAGAGTTTTAATGAGTTAACCACAAAATTAGCAATTCGTTTTAATCAGCGCCGTAGTGGTAATAAAACTGAAAATCGTCCGACTCGTTGCTATCCGCCAATGTTTGAAACTCATCCTTACCTAAGAAGAGATGAAGGTGAGAAACGTTCTGCTATTGCTCATATAAATCAACTAACTGGCAAACCTTATCTCTCTGAAACCTTAATTCGTAAACGCAGAATAGGCGATAGAGCAAAGACAGGTATTTCGGAAACACCCAAATGGTATCAAGATATTGGACTAGAATGGGAACCCGGAATAGTTGAAAGTTGGCTGGATAAATTTGAGGATTTTTTACGAAATAATCCCGATCAGTGTCAGAAATATTACGGCAATAAAAATAACCAGAACAAAGAAATTAAAATTCCCCAATCTTTAACTCAATTAGGCAAAGTAAGTAATGGCTATGTAGCTTACATATATGCAGATGGTAATAACATGGGTGGTTTTATTCAAAATATTCGCACCCCCAAAGAATATCAAGAATTTAGCCAAGATGTGGAAAATGCTACACAATATGCAGTTTATCAAGCTTTGGCATCCAATTTGCATCCTCGTGAAATCAAAGGTATCAGTGAAGCAGAATCAAAAATTCAAGATGGAGATGTAATTCATCCATTTGAAATTATCACTATTGGCGGTGATGACATTTTATTGATAGTACCAGCAGATCAAGCTTTACAAATTGCTAAGATGATTGGTGAGCAATTTGAAAACATACTTTTGGAGAAAGTCGCAATATCAGGGGTAAAAATAAAAGGCAAATATAAGCTAGAAAATAACCTGCTAGACTCTAATATATATCATCGGTTTTCTGAAAAAATATCACAACCAGACCAATGTAAGCTTAGTATGTCTAGTGGTGTATTGATTACTGCTTATAATACGCCAATTTACTATGCAGAAGATTTGACAAACCAACTGATGAAATCTGCAAAAAAATATGCTAAAACCTTAAAAGAAAATGGCTATTATGGTGGCACGATAGATTTCTTTACCATGAAATCAGTCACCATGATTTCATCAAATATCGAAGAATTTCGCAAACAAGCATTAACTATTGATAACCGAGGTGCAAAGCTTAAGCTGTACTCTGCACCTTATACAATACCTGAATTGGATAAATTTTTAGCATCTATTCGCGCACTGCAAAAAGCTGAATTCCCTAAATCACAACTTTATCAAATTCGGAGTTTTTTAGAGCGAGGTAAGCGAACTGCTAGTTTAAATTATTACTATTTTCGTCACCGACTGAAAAAAGGACAAGATGCACTGAAAGCCGACTTTGAAGATAAATGGTGTCCAGCTAAAACCAACAAAGGTAATATTGCACCTTGGATGTACGACTTAAAAGAAGAAACCTATGAAACTATCTGGCGAGAAATGGTAGATTTGTTTGATTTAATTAGATTTTCAGATACCGAATCTCCACAAATATCACATCAGGAGACTGTGCGATGATAAAACTTCAAGCTTTATTAGATAATAATAAACCTAATCAAGTTGAAACTTTCACAATTACCGCCATAATTGATTCAGCTTTATCTGTAGGTGCGGGAGGTTCTTCTGGTTCCTTAGCAGATAAACCAATTGTCCGTAATTCAGAACGTAATTTACTAATTCCGGGTTCACAGATAAAAGGCCGTGTACGTCATGAATGTGAAAAATTACTGCGTGGTTTAAGATGGGAAATTTCTGAGTCTCCTAATGCAGGAAGAATGGTTATTCGTAGAGATAATGCACCTGCTAAATTTAATCGAGATGAATACAAGATTAACGGATATGAACAGACATATCACTGTTTAATCAGTCAAATTTTTGGCGATCCAGTTTTACCTTCACGAGTAATTTTTGACGATTTAGTATGTACAGAAGAATCAGAAAATCTACCTGAAATATTGCGATCTGGCGTGACAATAAATCGCCGTCGTCGCATTGCGGAGGAGCAAAAGCTTTATTTTCTCGAAACCTCACCCGCAAATGCAAAACTTCGGTTTCAAGGAGAAATTCACATTCAATCTGGCTTAACACCTAAACGACCAGATTATGCGAAAGCATTAATTTGGGCAGGTTTACGACAAATTCATGCATTGGGGGGAAGTAAGTCAGCAGGTTTAGGATGGTTACATTGGAAGTTACCAAATATTGATGTAGATGCTGAAGTTTGGGAATTTTTAGCAAGAGGAGAGATTAAATGAAACGTATTGAGTTAGAGATTAAGGCGTTATCTCCCTTAGCAATTTCTCGACAAAAACCAGGTGGTTCGGTAAGCGAATGTGAAGATTATATTCCTGGTAGCGTGATTCGTGGGGCGGTTGCGAGTGAAATTTTAAAACAATCAGGTAAACAGTTTGATAATCTGAGCGAAGATGGTGGTGATTTTCAGGCTTTATTTTTGAGTGATGAACCAGCTATTTTTCAAAATGCTTATCCTGCTGTATTATACCTGGGTGAAGATTTTGTAATTCAAGATGAGATAAAAATTTTACCGACTACAGCACTGAGTTCTAAAGCACAGTCAGGATTTAAACCAGAAAATAACGGAGTATTTGATACCCTAATTGATAGATTTTTATTTGAGTTACATGGTTTAGCCTATGATCCAAATTGTCCAACAGATGGAAAACGAGTTGATTCACCTAGCATAACTTTTTATAGTATATTGAATGATGAATATTATCAGCTATCGTCTAATAAACGTTTGTTGACACGAGTGGGCATTAACAGAAGACGTGCTACATCAGAAGAAGAAATACTTTACAGCCTAGAAGTGATCAATGAATCTGAGTCACGAGGTAAAAACCCAAAACCTGTTATTTACAAGTCAGCAATTATTATTAATAACGAGTTAGCGAAAACGCTACAGCAATTCATTTCTAGTCATCATAAAAACTTCCGCTTAGGTGGTTCAACATCACGGGGATTAGGAAGGGTTGAGATTACAACATACAAGCCTATTGATGCACAAAATGATGTCAAAACAAAAGTTATAAAATTTAATAACAAGTTACAAAACCGTGGGCAAAAGTGGTCAGTTTTTGGTAATCCAATTGAGGAATTACCCAAACGTACTTACTTTACTTTGGATTTACAAGCCGATGCAATTTTAACTGAAAAATGGCAACGCACCACTGTGATTTCTGCACAGATGTTAAAGCAATTCGCAAATATAGACGATGATTCATTGAAACTTGAAGTTGCTTACAGTAGTTACGATTATCGCTCAGGTTGGAATGCAGCTTGGGGATTAATGAAAGATGTAGAACTAATCACCAATAAAGGTGCAGTTTATTTATTTAGCACGACAAATCCGGATAGTTGGTATACCGTTTTAGCTGATTTAGAGCTAAAAGGTTTAGGCGATCGCACTTCTGAAGGTTTTGGCCAAGTAGAAATTTGTAATAATTTTCATCTTGTATTTAGAGAGGATGCAGTATGAATGATTTTTCAGAACAACAAAAACAACTCAAGATTCAGGACGGAATCCGTAAAGCCGAGGATCAATTAGTAATTGATATTCAAACAGCTTTAGATGAAACATCATATAAAGGTTTAGAAGAATCACAATTTCGTAATTTAGTACGAGTTGCTGATACAACTGAAAGTATAGAAGTTATCAAAAACTTCTTACTTTATCAAGTTGGTCGTGGTGATAAATGGGGTAAGGGCGAAAATTCTTTAGCTAGTAGAATAATTAAGGATATTAACAAAACTCTTCAAGAAAAAGCAAAAACAATTGCTAAACAAGCAAAATCTGATGATTTTAATTCAGTATGGTTACAACTTACTAGGCTTTACTTAGGTTATGGCGCAAGATACTTAGTCTATAAAAATAATCTTTGACTATTAATTTACATTGTTCATATTTTGAGGTTTGAGTTGTATGCATCGTCTTGTAATTTCTACTATTGGTACAAGTTTATTAACTAATCAAGTTAAAGACAGAATAGATCCGAAAGATTGGAATAGCCGTCTTAATGAGACAGCAAATTATACACATGAATATATAGAGCAATACGAAAAAGATGTTTTAAAAATTATCCTTAAATTAAAGGAACGGGCAGAAAAACAGCTTTTTGATGAGGAAACAGATATTACAGAAATTCGGAATATTAGTGCGGAATTGAATGGTATTTACGGGTTATATGCAGAGAATTTAGACCTAGGAATATCAGATACTCACATTCTCATTGCCACGGATACTGCTCAAGGAGAAATAGCTGCTAAATTAATCGAATCATTTTTGAAAAATCAGGGTATAAATAATACAATTTCCTTGATTCAGCCTGAGCTTTCACTTGCAAGCACTACTGTTTTTACAGAAAGCATGGCAAAATTAATTCCGGCAATGCAAGATACGATTCAAAAATATAAAGATGATAAGCATCAAATTTGTCTTAATTTAGTTGGTGGATTCAAAGCTTTACAGGGGTACTTTAATACCATAGGTATGTTCTACGCTGATGAAATTATTTATGTGTTTGAAGGAGCTAATAATCAGGTAATAAAAATTCCTAAATTACCGATATCAATTGACACTGAGAGGGTTGAACAATATAAAGTACAATTAGCTATGATGGCAGTTGGTGAGATACCTGCTTTTTGGGAAGAAGCTAAAAAAGTTCCAAAAGAATGGGTGTTGATTATTGATAAGGAAATGACTCTATCTACTTGGGGACAATTAATTTGGAGTCAGTGCAAGGATATTTTGCTTTCAAAAAATTTATTAGATTACTCAAACATAGGCAAACTTGACTATACCGACAATTTTAAAGAAGATTATAAAAATACTTTGGATACTCAAGAAAAAATTCATTTGCAGGAACGGATAGCTAGATCAGCTTATATTTTAAGTACGAATAATGATGGGATTAGTGCCTTAAAAAATGATGATATTGTAAGGCTGAGGAGATACCAGGGAACAGACATTGATCATATCAATATTACAGCCCAGACACGAAGAGTTAGTTGCAAAGTTGCAGCAGGAGGGCGATTATCACTCCGATATTATGGCACACATGAATATATATACAAAAGAGAAGGAATTAAAAAATAATATCTTATAGGTAAATGATTATGTTTGACACATTCAAAAACCGTCTAGAAATCACAGGTACACTCACCACAATTACAGCACTACGCATCAGTGCAGGTCGCTCAAGTGAACCAATTGGCTCAGATTTACCTGTAATTAAAGATGCTTTGGGTAATCCATTAATACCAGGTTCAAGCTTCAAAGGTGCAATGCGATCGCGTCTCGAAAGTTTCCTCAGAGGTATTGATTTAAGCCTAGCAGCTAATCCCGCTATAGAAGCAGAATGGTCAATTACAAACGAACGTCTGAATGGAGAAAATGGTATTAAAAAACAAGTAGAACAAGAACTTGAGCAATATCCGCAGGAAGAACGGAGTGCAAAAAGGGATCAGTTACTTACAGAGAAAATTATCAGTGAAACCGATCTCACCTCTCTTGTATTTGGTTCACCCTGGATTGCTAGCAAATTCCAAGTCAGAGATTTAACTGTAGTTGCTGACACCTGGTTTGGACAATACCAAGAAAGAGACGGTGTATCTATTGATAGAGATACCGAAACATCCGCCGATGGGAAACTCTACGACTTCCAAGTAGTTCCAGCAGCGACGCAGTTTGAGTTTAAAGCGGTAGTCGAAAATGCAGAACCTTGGGAACTGGGTTTATTGATGATTGGCTTACACCAGTTTGAAACTGAACAAATACCTCTGGGTGGAGGGCGATCGCGTGGCTTGGGTGTCGTTAAACTAGATATTGACAAGATGACATGGATTGATGTCGATAACAACCCTGAAAAATTGTTGCAATACTTGCAAACATTGGTAAATGAAGATAATAGCGATACATCAATCTATGAAGATGGTAAGCAGTTTAAAAATACTTGGGCACAGTCTTTGATCAATCATTTAACTGACAAGTTAGCTCAAAATTCTACCAACTCAATTGCTTCAGGAGGTTAATTATGGCTTTCAGTGGCTACAAAACTATCGGTGAAGTTCTCAAAGCGTTTCAAGTCACCTATACTGAAGCGAATTTTATCGGTGAAGTTAAATTCAATATTCCTGATTACTTCCGAGAAGATTTAGAATTTACGATGCGAGAAGGCGCAGTTACATGTTCTGAATTTGCTATATGTGAAAATTTGATATCTCCAGTATTAAAACAAGTTTGGAAACTATATAGCAGTAAATTTGTTTTGTGGAGTCATTATTGTCTTAACTATGATGAGAAATTATCTGGCTTCCCTGAATATATTTTGGCTAAACGTTCTCCTTTAGGAAAGGTAGTATTTGACAAGCCATACTTCGTTTTAGTAGAAGCTAAACAAGATAACTTTCAAACAGGTTGGGCGCAATGTTTAGCAGAAATGATAGCATCCCAAAAACTGCACGGAGAAGATGAAATAGTTATCTTTGGTATTGTTTCTAATGGAGATACATGGCAATTTGGCAAATTAGAAGCAGATAAATTTACTAGAAACATCATATTTTACACCATTTATGAGCTAGATAAATTATTTGCTATTGTGAATTTTATCTTTCAACAATGTGAATTGCAGCTAAATAATCTAGTTGCTGCCTAATCTGCAATATTTCTTCAACTAAATATAGCTATGCATAAAAGATTTGTTAACCATTGCACTATTGATCTAAGCCTAATTCCTGACGGGCCGATTCTCATTAAATCGGGTAAGGAAGGGGCTGATCCGACTAAACCAGATATGGAATTTGTGGAAACATATCATGCTGGAGGGCGTTCTATATATTTACCGGGAAGTAGTTTAAAAGGTGCGATTCGCGCACACGCAGAAAGGATTGTTAGAACGATAGGAGGTGAACAACGTCCCAAATTAAATAGTCAAAAGATTTGGGCTAGTAACTTGTTGGATGAAACAAATCAAGATAACAATCCCAACTTCTATTTAACAAAATGGAAAAATGACGAAAAGAACAAGAAACCTGAAGATAAACATCCTCATCCAGGTGCTGTAATTTACAATCAATCCTGCTTTATCTCGCAAATATTTGGTAATACTTCCATTGCTAGCAGATTGAGAATTGAAGATGCTTATCCCGATAAGTCTCAGCCTCTCAAAATTGAAGAACGTAATGGCGTAGCAATTGATAGAGTGTTTGGTTCTGTTGCAGTGGGGCCTTTCAATTATCAAGTTTGCACGGCTGGGGAATTTAAAACTAAAATTCATTTGAAAAACTTCACTCTCTCCCAGTTGGGTTTAATTGGTTTAGTATTGCGCGATTTAAATGACGGTTGGTTTGGTTTGGGTTTTGCTAAATCTCGCGGTTTGGGTACTGTACAGGTGAAATTGAATCAAGCGACTGTGCAATATCCTGGTTGTGTTTTGTCGGCAGATAAACGCCAAATTCAGGCTATTGGTAGTCAAAAACAATGGGCTAATACTTTTCTCTTAGGTGCGGGAGAGTTTTTAACAGATGAAGATGCAAAATTATATGGTTTCTCTCAACCAGATTCTCAAGATACCCCAGTTGCTGCACAAGAGATGGATTTAGGTTTTGGTGTCCAACTTACTTGGCGAGATGGTACAGTTACAGATTTATTTGAACGGGCTGTTAGGTCTTGGAGTGGTTTATTAGGGGTATCAAGATGACGGCTTTTGTCGGTGTGAAAAAAGAACTTTTATCAGTTACTGAATTGCTAAATTTAATTCAAAAATTAGCAAGTGAGCAAAGTTATTACTTCTTACGTTGGACTCACAAAGTTAGTCATGATTGGAAACTAGCACCAACAGAAAAAGACTTCCCAATGCTTGAGGGACAGATGTTTAATCAAAATTGTGAATTGAGGTGGAAGTATAAGCGCAAAGATAGTTATGAAGTTCTGCTTTTGAGTGTTGCTGGTGAATATTCTGATTTTATCCCTGTGGGTAAAGATTGGGAAACTCAAGACAGAGATGCTCATTTACATTCACCTACAGAAACTCGTTTTCCTAAAGGATTTCCTGCTCAAGAAATAGATATCGCTCAACGCTATTTTATCGATAAACAAACCTCTACAGTTCACTTTGTCGCTTTGACAATTAAACAATAATTATGACTGCAAATCGTCCACAAAGACCTCAACCACCTAACCGTCCTAGCGGTGGGGGTTCATCGCCAGAACTTCCGCCAAAACCTTATGAATTCGTTTCGTTTCCGCAAGAACGCCCTAATTTACAGCGTCCTGCTGGACATCACAAATATTTTAGCGATCGCCTACATGGTACATTATTCCTTACCCTGAAAGTGCAGACATCTCTCCACGTCTCCACTGGGGTAGTTGTCATGGGTAGCGATATTGGTAATAACCGCATTCCCTTAATTAAAACAATGGTACAGGGTGTTGACCAAAAACTCTCTATTCAAGGTAGTTCCCTTAAAGGTTGTATTCGGTCTGTATATGAGGCAATTACTAATAGTACTTTAGCAGTTGTTACTAATAAGTATAAAAGAGATAATAAATATCCCAATGAACGCTTACCTTGTAATGATAAAGAACAACTTTGCCCCGCTAGTAGAGTATTTGGTGCGTTAAATTGGCAAGGTTTGCTAGATTTCAACGATGCGAAATGTGAAAGTATTGGCTCTTCTACAGGGTTTATGCCTTCTTTGTATCGTCCCCGTCCAGATGAAAGTAGTGCATACTTTATTCGCGGTAAAGTAGCCGGGCGCAAGTTTTATTATAACACTAATAGAGCAATTGATAAGGATCAAAATTCTGGTATTCCTGTCCAACAAGCGGGGAGAGAATATACTTTTAAAACTCAATTACACTTCAAAAATTTGACAGCAGAAGAATTAGGAACATTATTCATTATCTTAGGACAAGATAGCAAATATACTATTGCTTTAAAAGTTGGTGGTGGTAAACCGATAGGTATGGGAACTATGACAACCACAATCGACAAAATCCACCAACCGCAAAATCTCAAACAGCGTTATTCATCCTATAATCTCAATCAATCTGATGAGTTAATTGGCGAAAAATTACAACAATTCATTAAAGAAAATATTCAAGCAGCCCACTCGCGCTTGATTCAAAAACAGCAGCTAGAAGAACTCGCTGCAATTTTGCGCTATCCCACCGACCGCGAACCCCCATCGGGAATGTACTAATTATGACAGACTCTTTAACAGATGCACGTTATCAGTTTTAAAATAATAAGAGAATATGTAAAAAAACATGCAGATTCTCAAGAAGCTCTTAGCAACTGGTACAAAGTTGCTAGTAAAGCTAAATGGTCGAATTTAATCGAGGTACAAAAAGTTTTCCCTAAAGCTGAAGCGGCCAGTAATTTTACTGTTTTTAATATCAAAGGAAATAATTATCGATTGATTGTCAGTATAGATTATGAAGGACAATTAATTTATATTAAATATATCCTCACTCATGCTGAATACGATAAGGAGGAATGGAAAAATGACCCTTATTTTTAATCCCGAAAAATATAGAGAGTTATTAACAGCTTATTTGCCTAAGATTATCAGGACTGAGGCAGAGAATGAAGCAGCGTTAGCTATTGTGGAAGATTTAATGCACAGGGAACGCAACCCTGAAGAACATGAACTATATGAATTATTGATTACTTTAATTGAAAAATTTGAACGAGAATATTATCAACTTGATGAGCAGATTAGTCCTCAATCAATGCTTTTGTTCCTTTTAGAACAATCTGAGAAAACTAGAGAAGATTTAGAGGTTGTTTTAGGCTCAAAACATTTGATGGATCAGATTTTAAATGGAGAACAAAAAATCACCCCAGAACAAGCGCAAAAGCTGGGAGAATTTTTTCATGTTGAACCCAGCTTATTTGCATAAATCGCTGCGCTACCCCAAAAACTGCGAACTTCTATTGGAAATCTATTAATTATGACTATAACTGAATTGTCCTCAGAATCTCTCACAGATGCACAGTGGGAAATTGCCCATGTGATCGCTCAAACTTTAGTCAAAGACAACACAGATGTCAACGAACTGGGGAAAGCCGTTGCTTACCTCCGCGCCTCTGTCCAGCAACCAAATGCAACTTCCCGGTTTTCCACTTACCTGAAAACCCTCGTCAGTAGTGGTAGACAAATTGGACACAGTGGCAGAACTATAGATTACTACCGCAACATCGATAAGGCTTGTAGTGATTATCTCAAAGGCATGACTGATGCTCATACAATGCTGCAAATTTTAGGCTGGGTATCTCGCCTGATGCGTTATTACAAAGATGCAGGGCCAATTGGGGAAATCGCACCTCCCAGCGCACCATCTGTAGAGTCAATACGTCAAAAAGAAATTGCTAAGGTTGCTAAATCTCAAGATTTCAAAGTTGATCAGATATTAGATGCAGTAGTTACTAAAATTAATGGTAACAAAGTCACTTACGAAATTTTGGGGACAATTAAGCTAACTGAGAAGGAACCAAAAAAAGCCAGTTTTTTCCAGGAAGGACAAACGGTGAAGGTGAAAATTGCATCTCTCAAGGATGATGGAAGCATTAAAAGCGTGAAATTTATTGATTCATTGTGAATTCTTACCACTAACTTCGCCTTAAGTCTAATACCATATACATTAAGGCTATCTTAGCCAGCAATATCTTTAGGAACAAAAAATGAGTCAGCAAATAACCTCATACTTGGGAAAATCACCTCCTCTACTACTATCTAGCTCGACTGAATCAACTTTTCAACCAGCAAACAGAACGAAGTATTTAATACATAAGAATTTAGAACAAATGGCAACCGAAGTAGAGTATACAGACGAATTTGAACAGTGGTGGCTTACACTTGATGCAGCAGAGCAAGTCTCCGTAGATGCTGTAGTCAAGTTACTTCATGATAGAGGTCCAACTCTTCGCTCTCGTTATAGCTCAGATATCAAAGGTTCTCGTCATGGAAATATGCGAGAACTTCGGATACAACATAAGGGAGAACCATACCGAATATTGTATTGCTTCGATCCTCGCAGGATTGCGGTACTCCTTTTAGGAGGGAATAAAAAAGGCAATGATCGCTGGTATGAAGAGAATGTTCCAAAAGCTGATAGACTCTACGACGAATTGCTAAAAGAGCTTGAGGATGAAGGATCGATATGAAGACAAAGCCTTTTAGTGAATTGCGAAAACAGATGTCGCCTGAGCAAAGGGCGAAAAGCGAAACCCGTGCTAAACTTATGTCACTTCATCTTACCCTAATGGAACTGCAAGAATCATTGGGCGTGACACAGGACGACTTAGAGAAAAAACTCAGTGATGTTGAGTTTACAATTTTGGAGTTAGAAAGCCAAGAGGACATTCAAGTTTCCACGCTCTCGCGCTATATCAAGGCTCTTGGTGGTAATCTAAAAATAGTAGCTGATTTTCCGCAAAAGGAAATTGTTCTCGCTCAATTTGAGTAAAACTTAGTTATTGTTAAATAGCGCTAAATATTAGCTTGACTAATTAAAAATGTCAAGCTATCGTTTTAGTAACTGGAGGAATAGTGTTTTCCCCGCGAGGGGATTGAAACACTCCTCTAGTATGGTGATTGAACAGTTGTTTCAGTTTTCACAACTTCCCCGCAAGGGGACTAAAACTGACAAACTTATTCTCATCACATAACTGCTGTATGACCAGCAGCTACTTTTGTTGGATTATGTTGAAGCGATCGCCATCCAACTCACGGTAAGCTAAATCTTAGCAAGTGCGATCGCTCCACTTTATCTTCTCTTCTAACCAATCTGTTCCCTAACCCATTTCCTGATTGCTTCTCGAAAAACCCGTCTTCCCTCCATGCGGTATTTTGCAATTAGTGAGGGAATTTCTAGAACTTTCAGATTGGGAAATACCAGACCAGTTGCGCTTTCTACATATTCCTCGCCTTGTAACAGGTAAATTTTGATTTCTCCAGAATCATAACACCAGATTTCTGGCACACCTAACCGCGCATAGATGGGAAACCGATCTAAAGATTTACTGGTAACATCAATTTCTAAAGCTAAATCAGGAGGTGGATCTTGATTTAGATCGAAGGTTAACTTACCTCGAATTTTAGCTTCATTTTGAAAATAAAAACAATTATCGGATTCTATTCCAGCTTTTTTAAGTTCTCGTTTCCACGTTGTTGAGCCGTAACACTCATAATCTAGTTCTAAAACTTCAGCTGTATCTTTGATGATGTCACCGATGATTTCTTTGTAATATTCATGTTCTGGTAATGGGGTCATAATCTCTAACGTGCCATCATCATAAGCTACTCTAGCTACACGACTCGCACCTAAATCCAATAATAAGTTTTCAAATTGTTGCCAACTGATGTTGTAGAGAACTACCCGATCAGCGCGACGTTCAGTTAGCAGCATAGATACTTATCCTAGTTCATTCTATAGCTATCCTAAATCATTCATAAAAAAATGTAGAAGCTTTGCTTCTTGTCGCCAGACATCGCTTAACTAGCATGGGAATGTCCCCAAACTTGGGCTAACTCTAATAGTTCTTGCACAGTTAAAGAACGCTTTTTCTGGGTAGACTCTTGTCGCACTGCATCCAAAACTAATTGGGTTGCTTCTTGGTTAAGAATAATACCATGTTTTTGAAGCAAGCTAGATAATAGATGCCGCCCAGAATGCTTGCCCACAACTAAACTCCGCTCTCTTCCTACTTCTTCTGGGGCAAATGGTTCGTAAGTGTTGGGGTTTTGTAATATACCGTGAACATGGATACCTGATTCATGGGCAAAGGTATTTTCACCAACTATTGCCTTGCCAGGTGGAATCTCACGCCCTGATGCTGAGGCTACAAGTTGGGATATCTCCAATAAGCGCCGGGTATCAATACCCAAGTTGACGCCATGAAGACATTTGAGCGCCATGACAACTTCTTCTAAAGGTGCATTCCCAGCCCGTTCGCCCAAGCCGTTGACTGTGGTGTTGACTGATAACGCACCGGCTTTAATCCCCGCTAGGGCATTGGCAGTTGCTAGACCAAAATCATTATGGGTGTGCATTTCTACAGCAATATCTAGGGACATCACCAATTGTTTAACTTTGCTGTAGGTCATGAAAGGGTCGAGAATACCTACTGTGTCACAAAAACGGAACTTTGACGCCCCTAATTCTTGAGCATAAAGTGCTACATCCAAGAGAAAATTTTCCTCGGCTCTGGAAGCATCTTCTCCCCCTACAGAGACAAATAATCCTTGATCAAGAGCAAAGCTGACACTATCTCTGAGTTTTTGAAAAACCACTTCCCACTTTCCCTGAAATTTGGCAGCAATTAGGATTGCAGATACGGGTATGGAGATATGTACTCGCTGCAAACCACAACCGATCGCAGCTTGGATATCTGAAATCACCGCCCGGTTCCAGCCTAACAAATTAGCCTGCAAACCCAAGTCTACGATCGCAGCTATGGCTCGTTGTTCTGCTGCACCCATTGCGGGAATACCAATTTCTAACTCGTGAACACCGATCGCATCGAGGAATTTGGCGATCGCTATTTTCTCTTCTAAGTTGAAGGCCACACCAGCTGTTTGTTCGCCGTCCCGCAGTGTAGTGTCGTTAATCAGAACTTGATCCATTGCCAAAATGCCTCCGAGTCTGCACCACAACCCACCTGAGTACGTTGCTTTCTCTGATCATGCTCAGGCAGTTACGCCTTTGCCAATTAGCATTAAAACAGTGAGTTTACTGTTATCACATGAAGCGAATATATCACTTTATTCGCCTCCCAATTATGCTTGTTCACAGTCGACTATTATGCTCAAATTTTAGTCTGTCTTGCTGTCAAAAATATTCAGATTACCCTTGCTCTACTGCATTCATAGCAATTGGCTATTGATTTAGCAGTCCCTTAGTTAGGAATTGCACTCACATCTGACTCTGCGATCGCGTTTAGTAGTGTCCAGAGTTGCAAATCAGTAAAATCTGGAATGGACATAAATGCACCAACTTCTAACAAAACTTTTGGATCGTGGGTAGAAGCGATACCTATGGTTTTAATTCCAGCAGCAACTGCGGCCCGAATCCCAGAAGGAGAATCTTCAAGTGCGATCGCTGCTTGCGCCGTAATTCCTAACTGCTCTAAAGCCGCTTGATAAGGTGCAGGGTCTGGCTTCCCGGCGATACAATCTTCAGCTAAGACAATAGTATGAAAAGCTTCCTTAATTTCCAAAACTTCTAGCATAAATTCGGCATTTAATCTAGGAGCATTCGTTACTAAGGCGCGTTTTAGCTGATGTACTTCTGTCCACTCCAGTAGTTCAAAAAATCCATCTAGTGGCTTGAGGTGTGGTGCAAGTTCTCTAAAAAGTGCCTCTTTATCATCTGCAAATTTCTCACCTGCGGCTGGTGATAACTGTGGGAGGATATCTTTGACAATTTCTGGGTTTAACCGCCCACTAATCCGGGATTTGTAGAAGGTTTCATCTATTTGTATACTGTCAGTTGCCAGCATTTGTTGCCAGGCTTGAAAGTGTATTGGATCAGTATTGACAATAGTCCCGTCTAGGTCGAAGAGAATTGCAAATAGCATATTTGTAGACCAGAATGTAAACAATTGTTAACTTTACTTACACAGTCTACATTGTTTTTTAGTCTTGAGTCATGATTCTAGGGTTGAGAGCCTATACTGTATGTGGTGTGTATGGGTGTGCCCTACAAATTAGCCCCGTATTGATAACCATCTGTGTAAGCAAATGCTAGCCGCTACAAAACTTTTTCGTGTTGATCAGTTGACCGTAGAGATTTACAACACTGAAGCCGAAATGGCACAAAACGTTGCAGAAATCGCCAATCAATATTTACAGAAAGTTCTGCAAGCACAGGGTACAGCAGCTGTACTATTAGCCACAGGAAATTCCCAGCTGCAATTTCTGGATGCTTTGATTACTTTGGGTGGTGTGGATTGGTCAAAGATTACTTTATTTCATCTAGATGAATATTTAGGAATTTCTCCAGATCATAGTGCTAGTTTTCGCCGCTATCTGCGAGAACGGGTAGAACAGCGCGTCCATCCTAGAGCATTTCACTATATAGAAGGTGATGCATTGCAACCTTTGTTAGAATGCGATCGCTATACAAAACTCCTGCAAGCACAACCCATAGACTTATGCTGTCTCGGTATTGGCGACAACGGACACTTAGCCTTTAACGATCCATCTGTGGCGAACTTTCAAGATCCTTACAGCGTTAAACTAGTTAAACTAGATTTAGCCAACCGCCAGCAACAAGTCAATACAGGTCAATTTTCTCATCTTGAGCAAGTTCCTCAATACGCTTTTACTGTCACCATTCCCTTGATTTGTAAAGCCAAAAAAATTGTTTGCCTTGCACCAACAACACGTAAAGCAAAGATAGTAAAACAAATGTTGCAAGGGCCGATTGGTACAGAATGTCCTGCTTCGGTTCTGCGTCAACAACCACAAGCAACACTATTTTTAGATATCAATTCTGGTGTCTCAATTCTAAATCATTCTTGAACAAGAAAATCCCCGACATCTGAGTTAAATCGGGGATTTGTTTGAGATTTCTCAGGTAGTACAAAAGTGATACTCAGAAAACTTACTTCAATTAGCTGAAGTCTGTTTTACCTATCTATTTACAACTAGCTCTTCTCTTCTCTTCAAGTTTTTTAAATACTCATTGCGAGTACCATCTATTCGGTAATGATCGCAGATTTGGCAGAGCTTGAAAATATCCAATCGACTGAATACTTTTTGGTGTTCAATTCCGTTATCATTTCTCCATCGCCAAAAAGTCGTTCGGTCAATACGGCGATTACTTTCTGGCCATCTTCGCCGAGATAAAAAATCCACCAGTTCATCTTCATAAAACAAGTAACCTTTAGGCAACTTGAGCAATTCTTCTTTTAAATCCATTAGCGGGATGAGTGGATCTAGTTCAGATAGTCTCATGCCAGCAAGCCCTTATAGTTGTGTGTAAGTCCAATCAATCAGAAAGCAGTTACTGTTTCTTAAAGAGTAGACAAATTAATGAAATCATAGAGTGAATTTATAGGTGTATTCTCCCTACCACATCACTTATATACTCTCTAATTAAACAGTATCTATTAACATCATTTAATCACACACAATAAACTGATTGATACCCAATTACAACCCCTATGCAACAAAATTAATGTTCTCAAAACAGGGATTTTACATTAGAGAAAATCTAATTACTTAGTAAAAGCTTATCGATTTTAAAACATATAACCGTCAGTGTGTTCGCCTATGAGGGTATTCTCAAAAAAAATATTTTGCAAGTGTTTGCAGTACTTTCAACTTCCGATCAGATATTTCATCTCTTAAACATAGCTACAAAATTTACATATCCAAAAAAACAAATATGATGCATTAAGAAAATATTTTCTGAAAAAAATCAACTTTTATATATAGGTATTAAATGTAAGCAAAAAATCAACTTTTAGATAGATGTGAACTCACTTTTGGCAATCTTTAGCTGTAAAATATACTATCTTATAACTTTCTGTATTTACAGATGTATTGAGTAAGTTATCAGTAATTTATGAGAATTAATATAAAAAACCGTCTTTTGTTAGAGGGCTTATGTGTACACCATATATAAGCGGAGGAGAGTCCTTAAGGGTGAACCCACAACTCAATATCTTCCATTCCAGCAGCATTAGGGACTGTGTATCGCATCGCTTGAGGGATAAGAAGAGAGATAGAAGCACATACACTTACTTTGAAAATCAAAGATGAGTTCTACAATAATTAAACTTATGTGTTTATGTATACTATTTTTTGTATTACACTCTATCCTAAGATATATAATTTAGTTTTTATTTAACCTAAGATTAACTTCTGATTACAAATTTACTTTTTTTCAAACAGCCTTTATTTCTGTAACAAAATCTGATACATTACTAAAGTCATACTGGGTATTGCAAGCCTCACTCTTGTAAATTTCAATCATTGGAATCTACTATCAGTAAATTAGTGGTGTTCTCATGGATATTTTGTTTGTACGGGATGAAGAGAGTAAAAACGTTATCGGATGTTATGCCGATATTGAAGGGATTGCATCAGTTGTTGTCAAAGTATTTAAAGATAATAGTAAATACGAAATCATTGATTCTGTATTTCGGCGTCGTCTTGGTCTGAAGTCAACTGCTGATGATCTGTTAGGACTAGCTGATATCCATCAAGTTAAATACATCATTGCCAATCCTTTAGCAGATAATGTTTATCGTGGCGGAACATTGGAAAAAAATTATGAGTTTCCTATTGAAATTCAATGGGAATTTAACGAAATTAATGTTGAGAAGATGTTATTTTTAACCGAATGTTATCTCAATGAAGGTCGGTTAAAGCTATCTGTTGATGTTGAAGAGGTCATAGAAAAAGAATTACGGTCTTTTGCTCTGCAAGAATACCGAGATGATAGTCGAGCCAGTCACAGACTGTTTGCATTCTTTCACGCAATTTCTGGTGCTCGTCCATTCACTCCCACCTGGGTAAATTCGTAATACAAACACACAAGGTTCTTGATAAGTAACTCCAGCAGAAAATGTCTTACTGGAGTTACTTACGTACAAATATTGGAAGTCAAAACTTATAGAAATTCATATAGCAATCCAAATTGAATAGTGAGAAACTACCTAGGCTAAACCTTAAATATAAAA
The DNA here is from genome assembly GCA_019359495.1 of Goleter apudmare HA4340-LM2. Classification (GTDB taxonomy): domain Bacteria; phylum Cyanobacteriota; class Cyanobacteriia; order Cyanobacteriales; family Nostocaceae; genus Goleter; species Goleter apudmare. The sequence continues at coordinate 996 of JAHHHF010000002.1, read as the reverse complement.
GTAACATTTTATTCACACCTAGCAATAAAAAATCACAGATGTAAATAACTGACAGGTAGAGGAACACCTACGTCGTGGTTTATTTTATTAAGTCCATCTTGTTGGACTCTGTTTGTGTAGTAGTGAGTTCTATTCACTGGTATTTTTTTTAAATTACATCGGATTGCTACATGCAACTTTAAACAATCCTCAATAAGGGGGATATTAAGACATCATGTGGTGTAAAAATTGAGAAAGATAGTGTTATCTATAACTTAATAAAATTCAGTTAAGTTTGTAGGAGCAAAGCACCGATTATACTCTATAAACCAAGCTCACCACACAGTTAATCTATCTTAAATACTTGATTTAATAAGTCCATATCAGATTCAGGGAGACTTGGACACACTCTATAGGAAGATGAACTTATTTAGCTATAAGTTTAAATTAATTTTGGTGTGTCGAATAACTGCTTTCTATAAAGGTTTAGCATTGAGCTAAACCTTTTTTGTTGATTTTGATAAGCAAATACTTGCCTATCAGCTTTCATCATCTTTGTATACAACCTATAGATAGATGTCTTATAGAAAGAGAAAAACTAAATTAAATACATATGGTAAACACTTGGTATATCTGTAGGCTTGGCTAACACCCAAGCCTTTTTCATATCTTAGTTATGCCAATAAGGCTTTAACATAAATTTTAGATATTTGTATCATACGATAGATAGGGGCAATAACTTTTTTCTGCATTTAACATGCGCTATATAAATGCCTGAGAAACATGTATAAACCCTGGATTTTATTCCAGGGTTTTTTTTAGATAACTATAGCTTGCTTGAGTTGAAGGTACGATAGCACCCGAACTTTTTGTATTTTAGGCTACGCCATAATCACAAATGTTGAATGCTGATATAAAACTTTACATTTTTATTAAGACTAAGCCTAAAAAGCTGAAATTAGTCAACAAAACATAATCTCCTCAAACCAGTGAACATAACTGATTTTCTGACACATA
>JAHHHF010000001.1 GCA_019359495.1 Goleter apudmare HA4340-LM2 | reverse complement strand
CTATAAATTCTTGTAGTTCTGCGATCGCGGATTGTATATGCTGGTTTATCATTGTTCGCTCTTAGACAGATATACACCTCCGTATTATCTCGTAGTATTTTTCAGAAATCAAATATGATTCCTATATATAGTGTTATATTATGAATTAGTTGGTATTGTTTTAAACTTCTCTACAGATCCCAAAGAATAATCATCTAACTTAAAATCAGCAAAGGGCTTTTTCTCTAGTCTATCTCTTAAAGCTTCATCTAAAATGACTCCTGCTGATTGGTTTCTCACACCAATAATAATAATACTTCTCTGATATGCCGTTGCATCTTGATTCGGTTGACAATCACTGCGGCGAAATTGACCAAGATTTAATAAGCGATAACGCTTAACGGTGGATGTATTAATAAATAATTTTTTTGCTAGATTTTTTATTTGTCGAGAACGTTCTAGGGCACGACGTTGTTCAACTGCTATTCTACCTTCACAAGAAGCTGTACCTACAGAAATAATCTCGCTGGGATTATCCATGATATTCTGTATGCCATCTTGTTCTAAATTTAACTTTAATAGGTCGAGGCTAATTACTCTATCATTATATTTAACTTGAAAATTGCTACCTAAAAGCCATTTATATTCTACTGATAAAACTGCTATATTAAATTCGGCACTTCTACCTTGACTATCTTTACCTTTCGCATAAAAAAAATAATCAACTTTGCCTTTTCTTTGTGGTGATTGTCCAAAATTATTAGCTGGCGTGAATTTGAGCGATCGCATAGCAATAGCGGCTATAATAATTAGCCCCAAGGAGACTATTAAAGCTGCAAAAAGTCTCAGCAATGGCAGTTTTTTGGCTGGTTTTTCTGGAGGTAATAAAGTTTGTTCGGTTTCTCCAGGAGTTGCTGTTAGTTGCTGGGCAATTTCTTCTAGACGTTGTAAAATTTCTTGAGCATTGGCAGGGCGGTTACTAATTTCTGCTGCCATTAACCAATCAATTAAATCTAATAGCAAAGCTGAAATATGACTCGCACGACTTCGCCATTGCAAAACATTATTTTGGATATCATACATATCCAAGGGATGGTATCCCGTCAATAAGAATACGAAGGTACGTCCCAAAGCATAGAAATCTGATTGTGGTATTGCTTCACCATTCATTTGTTCAACAGCACTATAGCCAGCTGACATAATTGGTGTTGTCTCACGGGCTATTTCCTCGGCGGTGCCAAAGTCAATTAATACCAGGTTCTCTCCATCGTCTTGAACTAGAGGGAGCCTAACCATAATGTTAGATGGCTTAATATCTTGATGGAGGTATTGCTGGCCATGTAATAAATCCAATATTTCTGCTAACTGTTTTAACCAAGCTAGGGCTTGTGCTTGGGAAATCGGGCGATACTCCTGTTGTTGTAGCCACTGTTGTAAGTTCAGTCCGGCGATTTTTTCGATGACAATGCAGTGCAACACCAAACCATTTCTAGTTTGATACTGAAAGTAGCTATCAACTTTGGGAATACCAGGATGATTTAGTTGTCGCAGTACAGTAGCCTCTTGTTGAAATAGTTCTACGGCTTTAGCATCCCCTGATAAATCCTCTTTGAGTACTTTGAGGATTTTGGGTGTGTCTTGTTCGCATACCTCATAAACTCTGCTAAAGCCAGTATTTTCACTTAACAAGCGCACCACCCGATAACGCTCCAGCAATTCCAACTGGGAACCACAACTTTGACAGAAGCGGTTTTCATCATCCGCTTGGTTGGGTTGAGGACAAACGGGATTAAGACAAAGGCTCATGATACCAATTCATAATACTCGCCTTTGGCGAGAAGCAAGCTACGTAATTCGTAATACATTGGGAAAGGCTACTCTCCGGATGTTTACGTAATTCGTAATTAGGACTGGGCAATGTTAATGAAAATCATTTCACCTATGCTGTGCGAGAAAAGCTTTGACAGTCTGGTTAAATGTTTCTGGTTGCGTTAAAAACGGCCAATGATTGCCGGGGACTTGGCAGATGCTGAGGTTTTTGAGATAGGTTTTGTAGGGCTTGAGTTGCCAGTCTTGGCGGTTTACACCTCTTGCTGGCTGGATGAAGAGGCTGGGAATATCCAGAGGGACTGTGAAACCAGGAACCCGCAGCACATCATCAAAAATCCCATCACGGGCGGCGATGGTAAATTTGCTACCCCAAGTACCATCCGGTTTTTGTTCAATTCCGGCTTGGAAGATTTGCTGATGTAAGGGAGTCCATCCTTGATATTGGCTTAACTGACGCGCTTGTTGTTCGGCGAGTGCGTAACTAGCAAAAGGCCCCATGCTTTTGAGAAAAGGCAAGATGCGGTATAACAGGGGAAATGTCAGCTTGAGGATGCTGGGCATTTTCCAGATAAAGATGGGATCTACCAGAATCAGACTCCGCAAGCGTTCAGGACTTTTTTTTGCCCAGATGGCAGCTAATTTACCTGTCCAAGAGTGACTCACAACATGGGTACTAGACCATCCCAGATGATCAATGAGTGCTGCTAAATCAGCGATCGCACTCTCAAAACTATAATCGAATTCTGGCTTGCTGCTTTCACCGTGACCGCGCATATCTGGGGCGACTATATGATAATCGGCGGCCAGGTAATCTGCCAAGCTAGACCAAACCAGGGAGTGGTCGCCTAAGCCATGTAATAGTAGTAAGGGTTCTTGACCTAGGTTCCACTCCAAATAGGAAAGCTGGATATCGGACTTTGATAAGGTTTGACGTAGAGGCATCGTCGCACATCCACCTGTGGAAAGATTGCTTCGCGTTTATATGGTACTGCGAAACCACCTTTGCTTTCCAGCAAACCTTCAGAAGCATAAAGCCATTTTGCCATCAGCCACTCAGACAGTGCGTGTTAAAATGACCTGGTGTGAAGTGAGTGTCTTCAACGCCCAATGATTCCCAACTCAGGGGTTTATATCGTCTTAGCTATTGGTTAACGTACATTCTGTTTCAGCCCATACATCTTGTTTGCATTGATGGCCGGACAATTAACCTGTATATCTTGGCTGGAAATACTGAAAACCTAAAATTCCAGATTACGCCCAATGGGGAGGTGATTTGATGAGTCAGATCAACTATACAGCTATGTCTGATGAAGAACTGAGACGATACTTTCTCCAACATCGTGATGACAAAATGGCTCTTAGAGCGTATCTGGATAGACTAAATAAGCGCCCACGGGAAATTATTACAACTGTAGACGATCCGGACTTTGATGCCAAGATTCAAGCAGCAATTCTGCGGAAAATGCCAGCAGCAAATAATCATGGTGAAGGGTTTGATGTCGAGTAGAGCAAAGTGCTATTTATCATTTAAGGTGCGTTTGTCTTGAAAAAAGCCTTGTCCAGTTTCCGGACAAGGCTTTTTTCGTAGCTTGCAGTGTAACACAATTAATTAAATTACTTGTGTTTCCTGAGGTTGAATAACTTATCTAATTGGCTGAATAGTTAAGTTGGGTTTGATAACAGGAATCTTCACTTTTGGTGCTCGGCGAAAGTATTCACGAGAGTAGTAATTTTGCCGACCACTATTATCTGTAAACTGTGTGTATTTTTGCAACATCACTTCACTACTACCATAGCTGAAATTTAAGAAAGAATTAGCAAAACTCTGATTGTAGTTGGCTGTGGCATAATTATGATTTGCATCTTGAACATTGGTTCCATAAGTTAATAATGGTTTTGTGCCCCATTCACAGTCTGTAGGATGACATTTGCCAAAGACTTGAATGTTTAACTTATTACCACCAGCAGAAGTAACTACCAATCGGGTAACACCACGAGTATTAGGATCTTTATTTACCCAAGTTCCAACAAAATCAGCAGGAGCAGCCAAAGCAGGACTAACTAAAGCCGCAGCTAATGCTGTGCTAGCAGCAACAATTGCCAAAGAACGTTTTAACATTTTATTCACACTCCATTAGTAGTAATTGTGTATTTGAGAATTAACAGCTTGATGTTTCTGGGCAATATGAAATAAATATTTGCCTGTACCTGTATTTATCTACAGTTCAAAATTCCTTATCGCCATTTTTCACTCCAAGCACCAGTGACATCAAACCCACCAGGTACAGGAGTTAATTTCAATGAACCGTAGCCGAAGGTATTACAAGTTGGGCCTAAACCATTAGCGCAAATATCCCCAGCACCGTAACCATTTAATGCTTTAGTGCCGATGTGGGAATAAGTTGTACCTCCCCAATTACCATTACCAAACCAAGTGGTGTTTCTTGGCCCTACACGGAGAACGCAACGTAAGCCTTCACCTTTACGGGTTCCTGTTAAGTCAGAAACTCTATATTGATCGAAATATCCTCCACAAGTTTTTGGTCTAGCGAGAGGTTTATAGTTGGTAGCCTTGACTAATTGCCATTCTTCATTCCACGCACCGGTCACACGAATTCTGGAACTACCAAGAATTTGTATTTTCAGATTTCCAGGGAAGTTGTTGTTGGTATTTTCGCCATTTCCGTAGATATCAGAGGCGAAACCAACGAGAGCGGAACCTCTGTAAATAGCCTGTCCTGCATGGCGATAGGTAGCACCGTTCCAATTACCTTCGCCGTACCATGCTATTCTGGGGAGTGTGTTTCCTGGTTTACCCTCACTGATTTTGACGCAACGGATACCAGACCCTTGACGGTTATCTAGTGGTTTGACTACATAGGTACGCAGATGGGGGGCGCAACTAAAGTTGTTGACTGGTGTAAGGCGTAAATCTTGTTGAATAGGGACTTGGGCGGAGATGCTAGTTGCAGTGGAGATGGCGACTAGACTACCAAGTGCTAAAGATTTCATGGAAAGTCGCAACATGATTCTGATTCCTTGTAGTAAAGTTTTTGGAGGCGTTCTTCTATGCCTTCACTGCATCTATAGGTAGGCTTTGAGTTTTTATGCACCCTCGGCAAAGCATTATTGAAACTTTTTCAACTTTTGTGCAATTTGTTGCCGATCGCTTCAGTCGTTGGGCGACAGAATCAAGATTGCGTAGTAGTATCCAAAGTTGTGTCAACCGCACACCCCAAGAAACATCGGCGTCTTTTTGGGCGCTGTACTGGTATAAGTTTTGGCTAGTTCCTGAGACTCAAACCCTAGCCCAGCAACATTTGACGGCTTACTTACAAGAATCTTGTTATTGGGTATCCCAAAAAACCGTGACTAGTTTCGCCAGTACCCAATACCAGTTATCAGATTGTTTTCAAATTGCGATCGCTCAAGTTGATAAGGTACTTAAAGGCTTTAACCCTAATCAAGGTTTTACTTTAACCAACTACGCCACCCCTATCTTTGGAAGTGCAATCCGGGAAACTTTGCGTCAACGCCACGAAGTTGATATCTGTACAGATTGGGGGCTGTTGCGGAAAATATCGCAAAAGCGGTTGCAAGAGTCTTTAGCAAATGCTGGGTTATCTGGGGCGGATATTCCTGGTTACGTTCTGGCTTGGAATTGTTTTAAAACTATTTATGTTCCCACTAGAATCGGGACTGCTCGCAAAATCTCGCGCCCAGAAGATCAAACGTGGTCAGCGATCGCTAAGGCTTACAATTCTCAAAGTAGTCCACAGATCACCCCACAAACTTTAGAAAAGTGGTTACTGGTGGCGGCGAAAGCTGCACGCAGATATCTCTATCCCACGCCGGAATCTCTCAATGCTGCCAAAGGGGGAGATGATTCTTGGGAGTTGTTGGATAATCTTCCAGGGACACAACAGGAATCCCTAATTAGTGAAATTATTGCCCAAGAGGAAGAACAAGCTAGAACAACCCAACAAACACAGATTAACCAAGTTTTAGTGACGGCGATCGCCAAACTAGAAACTGATTTACAACAAATCTTACAGCTTTACTACGCCCAAGGGCTAAATCAAGACAAGATTGCTCAACAACTAGCTATGAAGCAGTATACTGTCTCGCGGCGGCTGACAAAAGCCAGGGAAAATTTATTGCGGTCTTTGGCTAACTGGAGTCAAGGCACACTGCATATTTCCATCACTCCAGACCTACTCAAAACTATGAGTACAGTGATGGAGGAATGGCTACAAAATTACTACAGTATATCTTCTCACTAACTTTATGATAAAACAGGCGAAAATTAACTAATCTTTATAAATTTTTCCGTTTTTTGTGCGGGGGAGTTAACCCCGAACCCAGTCTAAGACGTCCCCGGAGTAACCGCCATGACTACTAACCCCACTTTATTCACTTTTGCTAACCCAACTGATTTAATATTAGAAATTCCTACCACCACACAAAACCAGGTGGATTTGCCCAATCTGGCTGCTTCTAATCCGACTTCTCGCTATCAAGCTCATATAAATGAACTTTGCCTGAGTGCAGTCTTGCCTTGGTTGCAAGAGGAATTTACATCGCAGGCAAAGGTCTGGCCGACTACCACTGCTTTAACCAGTTTTTGGGAACTGGTTAACGGAACCGCAGTCACAGTAGACGCGACTCGCTTTGTCTTGGTTCCCAGTGAGACCATCGATTTAAGTGAATTGCGTGTGCCGCAAGAGTGGGTGGATTTACCCAGTTGGGCTGGTGATTATTATTTGGCGGTGCAGGTAGAACCAGAGGAAGGTTACGTCAGGGTCTGGGGCTATTGTACCCATGCACAACTGAAAACCAAGGGCAGTTATGATCCAGGCGATCGCACTTATGTACTGGATGCTACTGATATTAACGGTGACATTAGTGTTTTGGCTGTGGCTAGAGAACTCTGCCCAGAAGTAGCCACACGTGCCCCCATTGTCCAGTTACAAAACTTACCACAACAACAGGCACAACATCTCATTACTCGCCTGGGAAAGTCCGAAATCCTCACACCCCGGTTAGCCATCCCTTTTCCTCTCTGGGGGGCGTTAATCGAGCATGGCGGCTGGCGACAAAGTTTATATCAACAACGTCTAGGACTACCAGAACAATGGTCAGTGCTGCAATGGTTGCAAAGCGGCGTTTCCCAGGCGGCTGAAAATTTGGGTTGGGGACAGTTAAATTTGCAATTGAGTGCTGCTGGTGCGAGGAGTGCGGACACAGCACCAGGGGAGGTGACTCTAGCTCGTCAATTAGCGATCGCTGGTCAATTATATGATTTAACCATCACCCCTTTCAACTCCGCTCAGGGCGAGGCAGAGGAAATAGTTTGGCGGTTTGAGTTGCGTCACGCTACTGTCGGTGCAGTTATCCCTGGTGGTTTTAAACTCAGACTCCTCACCGAAGATTTACAAGCTTTCCCCAATAATGAGGATATCGCCACAACCGCCATTGCCCAACTGTTTGTGGAAGTTGCTTTAGAACCAGGTGAAGGTATAGTCTGGGAAATTGAGCCTCTTCCGGAAAACTATGATCGAGAAATACTGAAATTTTAAGCTTTGGGTTGGCTTTTTTTATAGATACTATGATGGGGAGTTACTCAATTCACCTATCTACTAAAAATCCATGAGAGAAAAACCAAAACAACAAATGCGGGTCTGGGCTATGTTCTGTCATTCGTCGGCTTTGTTAGCTTGGATACTCTTGTTTTTTTTGGTGTTTCTCGGTATTCCTTTATATTTGCCTCTGAATATTTTAGTACCATTACTAATTTGGCAATTCAATAAAGCCAAATCTCCCTGGATTGATTTTCAAGGCAAAGAAGCCTTGAATTTTCAAATTTCTCTGACGCTTTATACTTTGGCTGTGATCATTATCTCTTTGTTGGTCATACTAATTATCTGTGCTATAGCCATGACTACCAATCAAGGAGGTAATCAAGTCAAGATGGTTTTGGACAGTTTAATATTTGTGTGGTTTTCCCTCACAGCTATCATGTTATTATTACAATTATTTTTGGTAAATTTTGCAGCAGTCAAAGCTTATAATGGCGAATATTATCGCTATCCTTTCACAATGCGACTTTTGAGATAATTTTATTTATTGATTATATGGTGTCTGGATTAGAGAAAGATCACAATACAATTGGTGTGGCACTTATTGGTACCGGATTTGGTCAAAAAGTCCACATTCCTGGATTTCAAGCGCATCCCCGCACAAAAGTAGTAGCTGTTTATCACCGCGATATTAATCAAGCTAAAACCATCGCCACATCATATAAGATTCCCCACGCCTGCGACAATATTACAGATATTTTGGCACTGCCAGAAGTGCAAGCAGTGAGTATTGCCACACCGCCATTTTTACACTATGAAATGGCAAAAGCAGTCCTAGAAGCAGGGAAACATTTATTACTGGAAAAACCCACAGCTTTAAATGCATCTGAGGCTAAAGAACTTTATCAATTAGCTCATAAAAAAGGTGTAATTGCCACTTTAGACTTTGAATTTCGTTTCGTCCCTGGATGGCAGTTGTTTGCAGAATTGTTAGCATCAGGTTATGTAGGTAAAATCCGGCTAATTAGAATTGATTGGTTGGGTTCCTCCCGTGCTGATGCTTCCCGTCCTTGGAACTGGTATTATTCCCTAGAAAAGGGTGGTGGTGCGTTGGGTTCTTTGGGTTCCCACGCCTTTGATTACATTTATTGGTTATTTGGCCCAGTCCGTAGACTCAGCGCCTATTTCAGCACTGCTATCCCCACACGCATAGAACCAGCTAGCAATGAAGTTAAACCTGTGGAAACCGATGACAACTGTTTGCTTACCCTGGAATTAGCAGATGGGACACCTTGCCAAGTTACTATCAGTGCGGTGGTACATGCATCTAGAACCCATTGGGTAGAAGTGTATGGCGATCGCGGTACTCTAATTGTGGGTAGCGAAAATCAAAAAGATTACATCCACGGCTTTCGGGTTTGGGGTTCTCAGGCGGGTAAACCCCTCGCAGAAATTGAAATCCCTAACCGTTTAATATTTCCCAAAAATTATACTGATGGACGCATTTCTGCATTTATCCGCGTCGTCAATCAGTGGGTACAGGGTATGGATAGTCAGCAAGAAATTGTCCCATCACTGCGAGAAGGGGTTTACTCTCAGTTATTGATGGATTTATCTCATGAATCACACCGAAAATCTAGCTGGGTGGATGTACCTGATTTGGAGGGATTTTTGAGAGGTTAAACGCCAAGGAACGCTGAGGGTTTTGGAGGAAAAATCAACGGCGATGGAATTCTATTTCTTTTTCCAGGATTTTGAGGTCGTAGACACCGAAGAAATCATGACCTAATAAACCAATACCAGCTTTTGGTGCGATCGCTACTTCAATATCATTAGCTATGGCTCCACCAACTGCGATCGATTTTACCTGACTTGTGATGAATCTGACTCTACTACCATCGGCTATTTCTGCCTGTACCATACCTTTAGGTTGGAGTTGCAAGGCAGTCGCCATCCCTGTAGTAATCAGAGTACCACTAGCACCAGTATCTAAAATCATCTCAAAGCTTTTTTGGTTGTTGAAAGTGACTTCAATCACTGGAGTTTTACCAATGCGGCGTTTAATTGGTACTCGGAAAACATCTGTTTTTGCCGTGGATGCACCACAAAGGCTGCCCAAACTCACCTTTTTACCAGAAGAAGTGACCATGAAACATGCACCTAAATCATCAGCCGTTGCTCGATGGGGGGAGGCTGTCAATGTCAGCGTTGGCATCAATACGATCGCAGCTAGGTTAATAGTCATTATGCAACGCTGCCGAGCATTTTTCATGTTATCTTACTCTCCAGATTGTCTTAGACCTCTTATTTTAGATTACCCAGATTCATACTCAAGCTGGATGAGTATCCAAACAATCTTTCAGCAATTGTATATCGTTTGGTCTCTAGCATAGATTGGCTATAATAATTAATAAAAATATTAAAGATTAAGTAAAGAGATCATAAATTTAATCAAGATTGTACAACCACCATACAGTGATTTTTGGTCACAATCAAGGTCTAGATGAACACCATAATTACCCCAGAAAGAATCCAGTTGTCACCTGGTACAGTAGTCAGGATGTTGGGATCTTGGACAGAATATCAAATAATGAGTCAGCAAATAGGCGATCGTTTTTCACCTCGCATTAAATATCGACCTGGAGACTTAACATCTACAAATACTTAGATAAGTGACTACCTATTAGACTCAAACATCAAGATAAAAATGAGCTTCACCATTGCTGACTATTGTATTACTGCTGTCCTTTATGAGAGTAACACAACTGCCATATATCGTGCTTTTAAAAACACAGAAAAAATACCAGTCATTATTAAAACTAATAAATCTGAGTATCCTACTTTAGAGGAGATATCTCGATTAAGACATGAATATCAAATACTCCAATCTTTATTCATGCGGCTGTGCTGACACATCGTAAGTATCCAAAACTATTATTCTACTTAAAGCTAACTGGATTTTGTTTTCAGCAACTACACTTTTGTGTGACTATTTGTCATGTCATGAACTCTGGACATAAAAACAGATAGAGACTAGGTTTTTAACTCAGTATTGATCACGCAACATTTTTTCAAAGCATATAAGTTGAACAGAGTCCAAACTTAGATATAGTGGGCATTACTCAACCTAAGTGTATTGAAAAAATTAAATATAAATTCTCTAATAGCAGAATATTGACAATTCTGCTCATACTTTAGACAGATTTGTAACACCTATCTAAAGATAGAGCCAACCAGGCGATCGCAGACGCTATCCTGAATCAAATCGAACATTAGTAATAATTACGACTCAATATATACACAGCTTCACATACAGGTTCTCCCTAGCTAGAACCTATAGTCTTGTGTTGCAGATTATTACCTCAATTGAAGCATTTCTACTGATTTGATACCTGTTTCCATGCATCAAGGAGCATCTCGTGAAAAAATCGGTAATCAAATTATTTCGTCGAATCAAAGCTTTTGCTTACTTAAAGACTAGTCAGTTTAGTACTGCCAAAATTCAACCTATCAGTACACAAAACAAAGCTGTTAATACTAATAGTGTACGAAAAACACCAGCTTTCACGGTTTATTTGCTAGAAAGACGGATAAATTGTATGACTGTCCCTGCGATAGTAGAAGCCGTGCAAAAAGCATGTACCGAAAGCAAGAAAATAACTGTAGCCAACACCAATATTCACAGTTTCAATTTATCAATGCAATTGCCTTGGTTCTATGACTTTCTCCAAAGTTCAGAGATTGTTAATTGTGACAGCGTGGGCATATTAAAAGCCATCAATTATATGGGTTTAAATTTACCTTTGGATTACCGAGCTTCGTATACCTTGCTCATGCCAAAAATTTTAGAAAACTGCAATTGCAACAAGTTCTCAGTGTTTTTATTAGGTGCTAAACCCCAAATCTTACAAGCTGCTCTGGAAAACCTGCGCGTTCAATATCCTCATGTTTCCTTTGCTGGACATCATGGATTTTTTGATAAAGAAGACCCAAAAGCAAATCAAGCTGTGATTGAGCAAATTAATCAAGTAAAACCAAATATTCTACTCGTAGGTATGGGGATGCCAATGCAAGAATATTGGGTGAAAAAGCATCGTAGCAAATTAAACGTCAATGCCATCTTACTTGGTGGAGCGATTATTGACCGCATGGCTGGTGTAGTTCCTGATTGTCCCAGTTTTATGTCAGATATAGGTTTGGAGTGGTTTTATCGTCTTTGGCGGGAACCAAAACGCTTGGCTGCTCGTTACTTACTAGGAAATCCTGCTTTTGTCTTGCATATTATCTTGGCTAAGTTTTATGCCAATTCCCTACGAGTTGAACTTATGCAAAGTATGGATAATTCTAATTTAGAAGGGAATGTTGATTACAAAGACTTTTTTGTTGCATCATCTAACTAGTTGACTAATTTGAAGTAACTGCTCAATAAGTTGCAGCTTGTACCAAGCTCTCAAAACAGACTACAGATTTTTTATCGTCATCTACCGTTTCTCCTCTAAATTTACAACCGTAGCCAACTTTTGCAGAATTGGTATTACTAGCCTGAACAAGGGAAGTCATGAAAATTTGTTACTTAATCCAAAGTCATAAAAATCCTGAGCAAATTTATCGACTGATTAAAGCTATTCAACAATCAAGTACTAATGCTCAAATTATTCTCAACCATGATGTTTCAAGTTGTAATTTGGATATAACTGAGCTACAAAAATCAGGTATACAAGTCTTATCTGGTAAGGGAGGACGTGGTGATTTTGTGATACTGCAATCATATTTAAACGCTATCAAATGGTTAATTGATAATCAGATAAACTATGATTGGTTAATTTACCTTTCTGGTCAAGATTACCCCATTCAACCTATATCAGAAATTGAAAAGTTTTTAGCAAAAACTAGTTATGATGGGTTTTTAGAATATTTTGATGTGTTTTCACCCAGCAGTCATTGGAGTATTCAAGAGGGTAAAAGCCGTTATTTATTTAAATACAAAAAAATTAATGCTTTGAACAAATTATCAGAAGATGGGAAGAAATTATTGACACCAATAAAAGTGGTCAATTATTTGCAGCCTCTGATCAGAATAAATTTAGCGTATGATATGTTAGGTGTAAAAACGCCATCGATATTCAATGAGCAATTCATTTGTTATGGTGGCTCTTTCTTCACTACCTTATCTAGAAGATGTGTGGAATATTTCTACCATTTTTGCCAAACTCAGCCGGAAGTAGTTGAATATTATAAAAATGTCTGTGTGGCAGATGAATCTTTTATCCAAACAATATTAATTAATAGTAAATTATTTAATTTATCTGATGATAACAAGCGCTACTTTGACTTTTCTAAGACTAGTAATGGACGTCCTAAAATTTTGACAGTTAATGATTATGATGCAATAGCGCAAAGTCAAGCTCACTTCGCTAGAAAATTCGATATCTGTAAAGATAGTGAAATTTTAGATATCTTGGATCAAAAAATTCTGCAAGTTACATTGCAGAGCTAAATATTTACAGGAGATTAAACAGTAATGCTGACTATACCAAAAGTTAGTGTTGTAGTTCCTGCCTATAATGTAAGTAATTACATTCAAGAAGCACTAACTTCACTAAAACTGCAAACTTTTAAAGACTTTGAAGTATTAGTAGTTGATGATGGTTCAACTGATGATACTGCGGCTGTAGTACAAAAATTTTGCCAGGGAGATTCTCGCTTTCAATTATTACAAAAACCCAATGGTGGCTTGTCATCAGCACGCAACTATGGTACATCCCATGCACGGGGTGAATATATTGCCTTGTTAGATGGCGATGATGTTTACCACCCAGATAAATTAGCTAACCATGTGACTCGCTTAGACAAAGAAGCCGATGTGGGGGTAGTGTATAGTGCTTCGCGGACAATTCGCAACGATGGGCGACCAACATTCGTGACCTTGAGTGGTAAACCAGTGCATTCTCACCCCCTGTTGGCTTTGTTGTGCAAAAACTTTGTCGGTCATGGTTCTAATGCAGTGTTCCGTCGTTGTTTGGTGGATGAAGTCGGTGAGTTTGATGAAGAGTTACGCAGTTGGGAGGATGTCGATTTTTGGGTGCGAGTAGCTGCAACGCAGAAATGGCGTTTTTATCGAGAAAAGCGTATTTTATGTTACTACCGTGTCCGTCCATCTGGACTCTCTTTTAATTTAGTGCAAATGCGGATTAGTGGGGAACAGGTAATTACGGCGGCGTATCAACGATCGCCTAAATTAATTAAGCCACATTTACCAACTATCTACGCATACATGTACCGCTACTTATCGCGGTTATGCTTGCAAGGTGGTGATATGGAAACAGCCCGTGATTTTATTGATATGGCTTTTGTGTGTGACAAGTCGATATTTTATCGTGATGTGCGATCGCTCCTCACCCTGATATCTGTAAAACTATCACCATTGGCGAAAATTGCGATCGCTCGTTCCCTGGGTGCTGCTAAGTCAGTCCAGGTGAAAAACCCATGATTAAAGCCTCTACTCTGCTCAAAAGCAGCTTCTGGATTACTTACGCCACATTTATTACCCGGATTTTTGCCTTTCTCAGTAGCTTAATTCTTGCCAGGTTACTGCAACCATCAGACTTCGGTATCGTAGGTATCGCCTATGTCTTTTGGTCTTTTTTCACACTCTTTACACAAGACACAGCAGGCGCTTTCATCATTTATAAGGGCATAGAAAACCCCAAATACGTCAACACCGCCTACACAATCAGCTTGCTGGTAGGGATAGCGATGGCACTAGGGATATCAGGTATTGCCCCTTTTGTTGCTATTTTCTTCCAAGAACCAGTCCTCACGGGAATATTAATGGCTTTTGCCTTTAATCTCATCTTGTCATCTGCTAGCTATGTTTACGCTGGCGTCATGACACGACAAATGAAGTATCAAAAGCTGGCAAACATTAGCTTGGCTAACTCTATTACCCGATTACTCTGCACCACAGGCGCTGCCTTTTTAGGGTTTAGTTATTGGTCTTTTGTGATTGGTGACGCTGCTTCTTGGGTTGTGAATTGTGTTTTAACCCGGTACTATGCCGAATACAAATTTCGCCTACAAATTGATCCAGTCGTTAAATCCGAGGTCTTATCCTTCTACTCCAGCACCGTTGCTTCCAGTTTTGGTTTATATACGAACTTCAACCTAGATAACTTTACCGTAGGCAAAATGCTGGGTAGTGCCAGTCTGGGTTATTACAACCTTGCTTATCAACTAACATCAGCATTCTCAACAATTTTTACTGCCATTTTCAATCAATTGGGAATGCCAATGTTTGCCCAATTAGCAGTTGAACAACACGAAAAATCCTTACTCAAAGTAGTAGAACAAACTGCCATTTTTACTGCGCCTATTTGCGCTTTAATTTTTTTGATTCTAGACCCACAAGTCGTAACATTAGTTTTTGGTGAAAAATGGCTACCCATTCGTACAGTCATTCCAGGGTTACTAGTTTTCACTTATTTCCGGATTATCAACTCCTCACTGTTTTCCATGCTAGTTGCTAAAGGTCGTCCTGATATTAATGCTAGAGTCAACTTGCAAATAGCTCCCATCGCAGTCGTCAGCTTTATGATTGGTGCTCATTTAGGTGGAATTTTGGGAGTGAGTATAGTAGTAGCAATAGTATTAGGAGTTGGCTGGACTGTTTATTGGTGGTGGGTAAGTTGTAAAAAATTAGGTTGGTCATTAAAAACATTTATATTAGCCTGTTTTTATCCCATTTTTTTGGTGATTCCGTGTGTGGTTATTTCATTCAGTTTACCTTTGTTATTTAGACCATTATTACTAGTCATAACCTACGTTATAGGTATACGTATTTTCATGTCAAAACATTTTAATATGTATCAAATAAGGCTGAATCAAGTATCAAACCACTTAATAGCTAAATTTCAAAGTCGTTAGTATCAAACATGAGCAATTAGGAATTTTATTTGGATTACTAAAACCGCCTGAAGTGCAAATACATCTAGAACAAGGAGTTAGGAGTGTTTAATTTTGGTTTCGTCATGGAACAAGCACTGGGACATGTTACCCATTACCAAAACTTGAAGCATTGGGTAGCCGCAGATGGAAATATTTGTCCGATTTGGATGCCTGTAGGGGATAAAGTAAATGATATTTGGGAATACTTGCCAGTGATTCGCAAAAATTGGTCACTGCAAGTTAGTCTACGTGCCCGCGATGCTATCAAGGTAGCTAGGCGCACACAATCTCTAGATGCATTATTTTTACATACGCAGACATTGGCACTGTTCGCCACTCCTTTGATGCGTCAGATCCCAACTGTCATTTCCACCGACGCCACACCCTTTAACTACGATACTGTTGGCGGAGGTTATAACCACAAAGTAGGTGGTAACTCTTTAATTGAACGCCGCAAATTCCTGTGGAACAAAAGCACATATCACACGGCGACAGCTATTGTGGCATGGTGTCAGTGGGCTAAGGATTCCTTAGTCACTGATTACGGTGTACTCGCCGAGAAAGTGACAGTGATTCCTCCAGGCGTAGATTTAGCACAATGGTATTTCCCCCGGAACTATCAACCTTCTTCACATCCCTTGCGGTTGTTGTTTGTGGGTGGGGATTTCACTCGTAAAGGAGGTTATACTCTGCTGGCGGCATTTCGCAACGGTTTAAACCAAGATTGCGAGTTAGACATTGTGACTAAAGATGCCAGTATTGAGCAAGAATTGGCGGGAGTTGCCAACATCCGGGTGCATTGCGGTTTAACCCCCAATAGCCAACCCCTGAGAGAACTGTATGCTCAAGCTGATATTTTTGTCTTTCCTACCTTAGCAGATTGTTTACCCAGCGCTGTATCCGAAGCAATGGCAGCAGGCTTACCAGTAATTACTACAGATGTGGGGGCGTTACGTGAACAAGTGGAAGATGGCGTGAATGGCTTGATCATACCGCCCGCAGATATTACTGCGCTGGTGAATGCAGTAAATGTTTTAAAAAGCGATTGCCCAAAAAGAATCGCAATGGCTACTGCTAGCCGTCGCATAGCAGAAGAACGGTTTGATGCTCGTTGTAACTACGGGGCGATTTTGGCTTTGATGAAAAGTATATCCCAGCAATCTCCGTCACAATATAGCGTCACAAGTTTTAATCATGCTTAAATCTTCACCCGATATCGCAATTTTTCTGCGTTGTCTTTATGGTGGTGGCGCTGAACGAGTCATGCTCAATTTAGCGCGTCATTTTCTAGAGCAGCAACTCACAGTAGATATGGTAGTTGCTTTCACAGCAGGTTCTTTAATAGAACAATTACCACCAGGAATTCGACTGATAGATTTAAATGCCCAATCTAAGTTGGCTATTCTACCTAAATTAGTTAAATACTTGCAGCAAGAACACCCTAAAACTATGCTAGCTGCACTACACTATCCCTGTGAAATGGCGCTGTTAGCAAAGCGCATTGCTAGGGTATCGACACGAGTAGTGGTTTCAGAACACAATCATCTTTCTCAAGAAGCGAAACGTACCCCACAATTATCGGTGAAGTTGACACCACTAGCAGCAAGGCTTTTTTACCCTTGGGCAGATGGTATCGTCGCAGTTTCTCAAGGAGTAACTGAGGATTTAGCCAAGGTAACTCAAATACCAAAAGAACGTATTGATTTAATTTACAACCCTGTGATTACTCCTGATTTGTTGAGCAAAGCCAAAGTAACAGTTAATCACCCGTGGTTTCAATCTGGAGAACCGCCCGTGATTTTAGCAGTGGGCAGATTACATCCTCAGAAAGATTATCCTACCTTGATCCGGGCTTTTGCTCAAGTCCGGCAAATACGCCAAAGTCGGTTGGTAATTTTAGGAGAAGGGACAGAAGCAGTCAATCTGAATACTTTAATAACAGAATTAGGTTTAGAAGAAGATGTGGCATTACTAGGTTTTGTAGATAATCCTTATGCTTACATAGCCAAAGCCGCAGTTTTTGTGTTGTCTTCTGCTTGGGAAGGTTTTGGGAATGTACTTGTAGAAGCATTAGCTGTGGGAACTCCAGTAGTATCAACAAATTGTGAAAGTGGCCCAGCAGAAATTTTAGCTAATGGTAAGTATGGTGATTTAACACCAGTAGGTGACAGCAAACAAATGGCTGAGGTAATTTTAAATGTTCTCTTTGGCAAGACAAAACAAGTTGACTCTAACTGGTTGCAACAATTTACTTTAAAGACCTGTGCTGACAAATATTTAAATGTGCTAGGAATACCAAGCAAAGTATTAGCCGAAAAAGCTTAAACCAACCTAAAATGTTAGATTTTAACACTATTAACACAAGTATTTATCGCCAGCCTGAGTCTAAATTAGGCACTCTGTCATTTGCAGAAAAAGTAATTTACTGGACAATTATTCTCACACCTGTTTGGTGGTTATTAGGAATCCAAACCATTGTCTATCCAGTGGCGATCGCATTGTTGCTCGTCCAGGGTTTGCAGATTGACAAGCTGATTAAAAATTCACTGCCAATTTGCAATTGGGCGTGGTTAGGAATGACTTTAGCTGCGTTGTGGACAAATATTTTAGGGCTAGAGCAAATAGGTTATTTTACTTTAAAAACATTTGCTACTTTATTTACATTATTTAAAGGCTACTTCATGATCTTTGCCTGCATGACTGTACCTTTTTGGCATCATGTCAGAGTCAAAGTAATTACGCGGGCTGTATCTTGGATGGCAGTCAGTTTTTTAGTGACGCTAGCTATTCAACTACTAATACTTGTTGCTGTTGGGCCACAAGAGCCTTTTTTGCCTCCTCTAGCCCGCTTAATTCCGGGTGAAAAGGTAAGTATGATGGTGAAGTTTGCCATCATTCAGCCATTTTTTGGGATTCCTTTACCAAGAACAGATTTATATACTGCTGACCCGCCAATTTTAGGTGTTACTGCTCTTTTAAGTTTCTTTATTTGTTTAAGTGAAAACAACAAGCATCTACGAAATTTTGCCTTAACTGGTTGCTTATTTGCTTTAATAATTTCTCAAAGTCGTTTAGCTTGGGTATGCTTTCCTTTGGTGTTTGTGATTATTGCTTGTTTTCGTAGTGGTTTAGCTAGACAAGGTTCTTTGTGGGTGGCATCTTTTACTTCTTTATTTTGTGCTGTTTTAGGGTTGGCTTTACAAGATGTCGTTAGAGCGCCTTTAGCAACTTTTAATAGTGCGCGTGCTGACTCATCTAAAGACAGAGAATATGTGATCAATGCCACTATTGATGCTTGGAAAGATTCGCCTTGGGTGGGATGGGGAATTATGGATAAAACAGTAACATGGGGAAATGGAGAGTTTGTATTACCCCTAGGAACATTTTCTTCTTATGCTCAAGTACTTTATGTGCATGGGCTTTTTGGGTTTATTTTTTTTGCGATCGCACTGGTTTCTACAGTATGCAGTTTCTGGGAACCATCGGTGCGGGGTAATCGTAATTGTCAGCAGGCTTTTGCTTGTTTAGTAGCTTTATATTTACTATGTCAAGCCACCAACTTAAGTTGGATGGCAATTTATTTCTGGTTCTTTTTTGTGTGGTTGGGGTCAATTCTCTCAGCTGTGCAGCAGCAAAGACTCAAGGTAATGACTTGGGAACAACTATCACTTTAAAATACTCAAAAACTTTTCAGGGAAAATTCACTAACGAGGTACTGTGACTATGAGTAAAATAGTAGCGATCGCCATTAGACATTGGAAGCCTCTCATATTTTGGAACCTCATAGTATTAGGGACAACGGCTGCTATTGCTGTTCTTTCACCCCGCGTGTGGACGGCGACAACACAGTTAACTGTTCCTGGTTCTAAAGGCAATTTGGATGCCAATTTAGGTGTACTGGGTTCCTTAAAAAATGGTGGTGCTGATATTACCACACCGGGAAATAGCCAGTTGAAATTGCAAGAGAGTATTCTCAACAGCGACACCTTAATGGAAAAAGTGCTGGCGGATGACCCAGAAAAAGCTGATTTTACT
Organism: Goleter apudmare HA4340-LM2; assembly: GCA_019359495.1. Classification (GTDB taxonomy): domain Bacteria; phylum Cyanobacteriota; class Cyanobacteriia; order Cyanobacteriales; family Nostocaceae; genus Goleter; species Goleter apudmare. Next base: position 31,648 of record JAHHHF010000001.1, on the reverse strand, counting down.
AGGTTGACTACATACAAACAATTATTTAAAGTTGATGTCGCAGAAGGTGTTTATAAAGGTTTGGTGGCTCAAGTACAGCAAACTAATATCGATGTCTTTGATGTTTATCCCAACGTGGAAATATTAGATACACCCAGAGTTGATAGCAAGCCTGTTTCTCCCAAGTTATCGTTAATGGTTTTGAATGCTTTATTAGGAGGCATAATTGGTAGCATTGCTTTAGTATTGCTGTTGGAAAGACGCAATCCACTGTTGAGTCCTCAAGATTTGCAGGATATGAAGTTCCCCATAGTTGTCTCGATTCCCCGGTTGAAAAGTGCGGAAATGAATTGGGAACTGGATGATGACAAACAAGTGAAGTTCCAGCGTCTAGCTTCGGCTGTCAGCTTGCAAACTCTCAAAAACCGTCGCTTGTTGATTACCAGTGCAATGGAAGGTGAGGGAAAAACAACCGTCACCTTGGGTTTAGCCAGGGCGCTAGTAGATTTAGGTTTTCGGGTACTGGTTGTAGATGGAGATTTGTTCCAGGGAGAACTTAGTAAAAAGTTGGGTTACTTCATGGAATCTCACAGCACTCCCACACCTATTTCTATAGAACCCCAGTTGGATTTATTACCTGCAATTCCTCAACAAGGGAAAATCTTGAAGCTAGTATCGCGGGGACGTTTTCAAAAAGCGCTGGCGGATGCTGAAGCTCATAGCGTCTATGATTACGTTCTAGTTGATACTGCACCCATCAGTAATACTACAGCTACTACATTGATGACAGCCCAAATTCCCAATGTGTTGTTCGTTGTGCGTCAGGGTGTGAGTTACAGTAACTCAGTACGTGACAGTCTAGAACAATTGGCACAGCATCAGGCGCAAATTTTAGGTTTGGTAGTCAATGGCGTGGAAACTGCTGCTAAACCTTACATGCAACGTTTACCAGATGCCCTGATTAGTCAATCAACATGATGCAACGCAGAGATGTTTTCAAACTGGGGGTATCAAGTGCTGCCACAGTAACATTGTGGCATCTTATACCCCGATCGCAACGGCAGACAATATCAGCCCAAGCCAGTACACAAATTAGTGTAGATTGGCAAACATCTGTTGCTAAATCTACAGTTAATGTTTTCGGTTCTAATGATTATGAAATTACCTACCCCGAACGGGCGCGAGATTCAGCATACCAAAAATTATTATCTCAGTTAAATATCCGATTAGTTCGCATCCATCAAGGCGGATTAAGCGATCGCTGGTCAAATAAAGCCACTAAAACCTGGGATATCAGTAAAATCAAAGCAGGCTACAGTGCATCCTATCCCCAAAAACCAACGATTGTGCAAAATATCCCCGGTTGGACAGAGTGGATGCGCCAAACTCCCGATGGTTTATTAGATCCCTCAGAATACGATCGCTATGCTGCTTTTTGTGCCGAATTAGTTGTCATTATTAATCAACGTCTCGGTCGCAATGTCCAGTATTGGGAACCCTTCAACGAAAAGGATGTCCGCTACGAAAAAGCCGGAAAGCTAGAGGAATTGTGGCGCATATATAACAAAGTCGCCCAAGCCATGAAAGCCAAAGACCCCAAAATAAAAATTGGCGGCCCAGTTCTCACTTGGGACGAACCAAACCGACTAGGATCATTTCTGCAAAACTGCGCCCGTCATGTAGACTTTATATCTTGGCATCGTTATGTCACTGGTAATGCCAATGAGTCCACAGATAAAATCATGTCCTACACACCTGATTATGGTCAACAGGTACGAGAATTTAGGAAAATTACCAAAAAATATCTTCCCCAGCGCTACATACCCTTGTACCTAAGTGAGTACAATATCAACTACACTTGGGATTCTGGAGAAAAGCGGCAAAATACCCATATTGGTGCAGTTTGGTTTGCTTCTGTACTCAAACATTTAGCAGAAGCAGGAGTAGATATGGCATCCTCTTGGCATTTAAAAGACGGCATTTATGGCATGATTGACCCAGAAAATCGCCTGCGTCCAGCTGCAACTGTATTTTCCTGGGGAATCAAGTATTTAACTGGTACGGTAATTAAAACAAAAAGCGATCGCTCCTCCATAGAAGCATTGGCAGTCAGAAATGACAAGGGGGGCGCTTCTTTACTCCTCATCAATAAATCTACACAGCTGCAAAAACTCACCTTCACAGGTATGTCAGCCATGAAACTCCCTAACATGTTACCTATTGTTTATCTCAATGCCAATGGTGTCAAAAAAGATGCGATCGCCAAAACAGCACTTTTGGGTAACACTTTTAACTTAGCAGCTTATTCTCTAGCTTTAGTGCGTTTATCTGGTAGCCTGTAGAGAAACTCAACATGGTTTGAGAGGCTTAGTAGCAATGTGCCATTAGCATTACGCTCAAATCTGATTAATTTATTTATCTGACATAACTGGAAGAATTGCTCATCTGTTATTTGAAGAACAGGAGCAAAGTTGATAGTTAACGCATCCATAGAAAAATTTCAAATTGAATATTCCCAATAAAATTTAATATAGAAGCGATCGCTGATTGTATGATGGCATTGTAGGCAATCGCCTTGCAGAGAACCTCAAAAATAAAGCGTAGACGCGTAGCGGCTTGTCGTTAGACATCGCCTGTTGTGGAAGAGTGAGCGATCGCCTTGTAGAAAATCTCAAAAAAAGCGATCGCCTGTTGGGAAAGAGTGAGCGATCGCACTTTGTATTTTAATCAATTCACCAGATATCTTTAAGATTAAGCACAAATTGCGGTAGCACATCTTCTCCTGATAAACTAGCAGGAGATTGCAACACTTCAATATCTCTACCAAAGCGATAAATTTCTACTTGCCGAATTTCTAAATCAATTAACCAACCTAATCTAGTACCGTTGTCTCGGTACTCTTGCATTTTATTTTGTAGCCTTATTAAACAATCAGTATCAGAACGCAATTCCACGACAAAATCAGGACATACAGGCGGAAATCTCTCTTTTTGCTCCTGTGTGAGAGAATCCCATTTGTCACGTCTTAACCAAGATGCGTCAGGCGATCGCACTGCCCCATTTGGTAAAATAAACCCAACCGAAGAACCAAAAGCTATACCTAGTGACTCATCACGATTCCACACTCCAAGTTGAGCAGTTAAATTAGCATTGCGGTTGCTGGTTAAACCTCCGACTAAAGGCATTAGTAGCAATGTGCCATCAGCATTACGCTCAAATCTGATTAATTCATTTATCTGACATAACTGGAAGAATTGCTCATCTGTTATTTGAAGAACAGGAGTAAAGTTGATAGTTAACGCATCCATAGAAGAATTTCCACTTGAATATTCCCATAAAATTTAATATAGAAGCGATCGCTGATTGTATGATGGCATTGTAGGCAATCGCCTTGCACAAAACCTTACAAAAAAAGCGATCGCCTGTTGTGAAAGAGTAGTGCGTAGGCGTAGCCCGTCGTAGACATCGCCTTACAGAAAACCTCAAACATAAAGCGATCGCTTTATGCAGGCATTCAATTTTTAATTGCTGCTCAAATCGCTTCGTATGTGAATCGTGGCTTATATTCTATGATTGATTCTGGGGTTTCGCCAACAAATAATTTCTCTAGAATCAACTTAACAGTAATGTGTATTGTAACAATCACGGGTTTTCAGATCATCACTTTAGGATCGAATATAACTAGTTGTTTGAGAGGCTTTTGCATTATTTTTGATTGTCTATGTTATTATGTATACTTGAATAAGCAGTCTGTTTATGTACATTTACCATCAGCCACAAGCATCACTGATTAAGCATATTAAGGAGGTATTTTTGTGGATAGAATTACCAAAAGTTTGATAGAAGCTTTTCTAAAAGAACATGAAATAGAATCAGAAGGAGAAGCAATAGATTTTGAAAAATTTTGTAACTACTGCGTAATTTCACGAGAGTATCCTGAGACTTTTAAAGTAGAAGATGTTTCTGTAGGCAGTTCAAATGATACTGGGCTTGATGGCATCGCTATTATTGTAAATGGTAAACTTGTAGACTCTATTGAAGAAGTTGATGATTTAGCTGATATCAATAAACGTATGGAAGCAACATTTATCTTTATTCAGTCTAAAACATCAAACACTTTTGATAGTGGAGATATGTTAAAGTTTTTTGAGGGAGTTTCAGATTTTTTTGCAGAAGAAGAACCAGTTTTAGAACGCAATGAAATGGTTGAATATAAAGCAAAAATAGCAACACATATATACTCAAAAAGTAGTATGATGCTACGGGGAAGACCTTTATGCAAGATGTACTATATCACAACAGGTAAATGGACTGATGACAAAAACTTAGTCAGGCGTATGAGTGCTAAAAAACATGAAATTGAAGATAAAAACATCTTTGAAAAAGTAGAAATTCAGGCACTAGGTGCTGATGAAATTAGAAAGCTTTATCAAAGTACAAAACTAGCATTAAGTACAGATATTATTTTTGCTAGCAGAGTAGTATTACCTGAAATCTCAGGAATATCTGAATCATATATAGGTACTCTACCTTTTTCTGAATTCAGAAAACTAATAGTTGATGAATTCGATAATATTAGATTATCTATTTTTTATGATAATATTCGAGCTTTTCAAGGAAGTAATGATGTTAATCATGATATTGAATCTACATTAAAGTCAGGAGAATTAGATAGATTTTCAGTCTTAAATAATGGAATAACGATAATAGCTAAATCATTAGATACTGTTGGCAATAGATTTAATATCCGAGATTATCAAATAGTTAATGGGTGTCAAACAAGCCACGTTTTATTTAACTGTAGAAATTTAAGTGGTATAAATAATTTACAAATTCCAGTAAAGATAATTGTTACAGACAAAGATGATGTAATAAATAGCATAATCAAAGCAACTAATCATCAAACACCAGTTAAAAAAGAAGAACTTGCAGCTTTATCTGAATTCCAAAAAAAATTAGAACAATGCTACAACTCGTTTGAATCCTTTCATGCTGGAGAACAGTTATATTATGAAAGACGTTCAAAACAGTATCACGATAGAGCAGATGTACCGAAAAATCGTGTTATTACAATTCCCGACCAAATTAAAACTTTTGCTGCTATGTTTCTTGACCAGCCTCATAGAGTATCACGTTCCTATGGAGATTTATCCAGAGAAATAGGTAGTAAGATTTTTGGTGCTAATCATAGTCCAACAAGCTATTATGTAAGTGCTTTTGCTTACTATCGACTTGAAAATCTTTTTAATCAGAGAAATAGAAACAAGTTAGACCCTAAGTATAAAAAATGTAAATATTATTTACTTATGGCTATGAGGTATTTGACCGCAGGAGCAGATATGCCAAGCCTAGATAATCAAAGAAAAATGGAACAGTATTGTAATAAAATTATATCTGTGCTTAACAGCCAGCAAAAATATTTACAAGTATTTGAGAAAGGAACTGAGATTATTGAAGAGCAGTTTCTGCATTTAAATATTAATATAGATAATCGTGACGTAATTACAACTGTAAGTTTTGTTGAACAGTTGAAAAAAAGACTAGAAAGCGAATTTTCAAAAATAAATTCTAAATAAAGTAAATTGTATAGAACAGGACAAGAGCAAAAAAATAATAGCAACTTATCTCTACTAAAAAAACAATAGAAAAACACGCCTGTGAAAGCAGGCTTGTTTTCTATACTCTATACAATTTCTTCTAAACTAATGTCATGACTTGCTCATATTCTTCTTTATGGCTTTGCAAAGCATCCCAAAGATCAACTTTTTGCTGAAGATTAAGCCAAAGTCTAGGCCCATTTCCTAAAGCTTTACCAAGACGTATTGCTATATCTACTGTAAGTGCTCTTTGACCATTAATAACTTCCTGAATTGTTTGATTAGATACTCCTAAAATTTCTGCAAAATTTGCGGTAGTAATATCTAAATCATCTAAAATATCTGCAATTACTTCGCCGGGATGTATTGGTCTTACTAATCTATCATCAATAATATCTTGCCAATTATCCATAATTAATACTCTTTACTTAATAATTTGCTTAACCATATTTAGCATTGTCTAGCCAATTAACATCATATTAACACAGGAGCTAATGATAATCTTCAAGATTGACGTCATAAGCATGACCATCTTCAAAGTTAAAAGTTATACGCCAGTTTCCTGACACCTTGATTGACCAAGTTCCTTTCCTGTCTCCTTTTAATTCATGCAAATCATAACCTGGTAATTTAATATCTTCTACAATTAAGGCTGAGTCTATAACTTCAAGTCTGATTCTAATTTTCTTTTCTAAGTTGGCAGGAATTCCTTTATTAAAATTTTTTCTAAATAGATTTTCTAATGCTTTATTTTTAAATGTTTGGATCATCTATTTTTCAATTTTATCTCAGGCGATTCAATAATTTATAGTGATATCCTAGATTGAAAATTAAGGCAGGCATATTGCCTGCCTTACAATGACTATTCTATCCCTTCAATCCGGTCTTCAACTTCTTGGTACAACTCGCGGAGGCGATCTAAATTCTCCTCGCTAGTCTCCCAATAACCGCGACCATTCACTTCCAACAAAGTTGATACAATCTTGCGGAAAGAATGGGGGTTGAGGTTCATCAGCCGTTTCTGCATTTCTTCATCTTTGATGAAGGTTTCGTTGGTATCTTCGTAAATCCAGTTATCCACAGCGCCGGCTGTTGCACTCCAACCTGTGGTGTTCACCAACCGCTTGGAGAGTTCGCGCACACCTTCATAACCGTGAGATAGCATTCCCTCGTACCATTTGGGATTTAACAATTTGGTACGGGCGTCTAAGCGCACAGTTTCTGATAATGTCCTCACTTGGGCGTTAGCTGTGGTGGTATCTGCAATGTAAGATGCTGGTGTTTTACCATCACCGCGCAGGCTTGCTACCAACTTGGTGGGATCTGAGTCGAAGTAGTGAGAAACGTCCGTCAAGCTAATCTCGGAAGAGTCGAGATTTTGGAACGTCGCATCAGCAGTTTTTAAAGTGGTTTCAAAAATCTGCCTTGATTCATCCATCACACCAGGGTTATCGGAATTGAAGGCGAAGGATTTCCGTCTCAGGTACATTTCCTGTAACTCGGCTTCGCTGTCCCAAGTACTGTTTTCTACTGCCAAGTTGATATTTGACGAGTAGGAACCGGACGCATTGGAGAAGACGCGAGTCGCTGCTTGACGCAGATTAATCCCCATTTCCTCGGCTTGTTGCAGTGCGTGTTTGCGGACAAAGTTCATTTCTAAAGGTTCGTCCGCCTCAGCCGCCATCTTCACACCTTGATCTAGCAGGTTCATTTGGTTGATGAACAAGTCGCGGAATACACCAGAACAGTTGATAACTACGTCAATTCTAGGTCGTCCCAACTCTTCTAAAGGTATTAATTCTAACTTGTTTACTCTTCCCAAGGCATCGGGAACTGGTCGTACACCAACCATCCACATGATTTGTGCTAGTGATTCCCCGTAGGTTTTGATGTTATCTGTTCCCCAAAGTACACAGGCGATGGTTTCCGGCCATTTACCGTCGTTTTCGGCTTTGTTACGTGCCAATAGACGATCTACAACGATTTTGGCTGATTGGACTGCGGCTGTAGTAGGGATAGATTGGGGATCTAGGGCGTGGATATTCTTACCTGTGGGTAATACATCCGGGTTACGAATGGGGTCGCCACCAGGGCCGGGTAGAACATATTCGCCTTCTAAGCCTTGGAGTAATCCGCCGAGTTCGTTATCTGCACAAACTTGCTGTAAACAGAATTCCAAATACTCAAATAATGGCTTTAAGGCGGCGGTGTCAACTTTGGGGAATGGGCGGGAAGACCCCGCCCCTACATGCAATGATTCTACCCAAGGTTCTTTTTTGCCCATATTGAAGAAATTCAACTTGGAAACGAGGGAAACTCGTCCTTCGGCGTCGGTTTGCTCTTTTACCAAGGCGCTAACTGCGGCACGGGTGGCTAGGGTAATGTCTTGCAGTAGTTGGACATCTTCTAAAATGCCTCGGTCGTTATTTTGGTAAATATCGTCAATGTCACGCCCAATGCTGTTGGCGATAATTCCAGGTAAGCCTTGAAGTCCTTCTTCTTGACGATCTAAGCTAGCAATATTGACGAGAGTGGCGATCGCTTCTTCTGCTGTTGGTGGTTTACCAATGATGTGCAACCCACAAGGCAACAACCTAGATTCAATTTCCATCAGCTTGCGGTAGACGCTGCCAACTATATTATCCCGTTCATCGTCGGTCATCTCTTTGGCGTCGGTTTCGGGCAAGTTGATATCCTTGTCCAGATTCACGATCCGGCATTTGTCCATGATGGAGTTGACAATGGGGATACCCCTACCTGTATCTTTCAGGGTTTGGTAAGAAGCAATCAACTCGCTGAGTTCTTTCAAACCCTTGTATAAACCAGCATTCTCCGCCGGAGGAGTAAGGTAGGAAATTGTTTCGGCATAGCTGCGGCGCTTGGCAATTGTCGCCTCACTGGGGTTATTGGCTGCGTAATAATACAGATTAGGTATTGTGCCAATTAGTTGATCTGGGTAACAGTCACCAGACATCCCCATTTGCTTACCAGGCATGAATTCCAAGGAACCGTGAGTACCGAAGTGCAGTACAGCGTCGGCTTGCCAAACTCTTTCTAGGTAGGTGTAATATGCTGCAAAACCGTGGTGAGGGCTAGCAGAACGGGAGAATAACAACCGCATCGGGTCGCCTTCGTAACCAAAGGTAGGCTGGACACCGATAAACACATTACCGAATTGTTTACCGTAAATCAGCAGGTTCTGCCCATCGCTGTTGAGATGTCCTGGTGGTGGCCCCCAGTTTTCTTCTAGGCGTTGGGAATAGGGGGTGAGTGCCTCATATTCTGGCACTGACATTCTATAGGCAATGTTAAGTTCAGGACTGGAGTACTGGGCTTGGGCGTCGTGGATGACTTCTTGCATCAGCGCCTCGGCTGATTCTGGCAATTCTGGCAGGTCGTAGCCGTTGTTTTTCAGCCCCTTCATCACCTCAAAGATGGAACCAAACACATCTAAGTAAGCGGCGGTACCGACGTTCCCCTTATCTGGTGGGAAGCTAAAAACGGTGATGGCAACTTTTTTATTAAGTTTGGGTTTACGGCGGAGATTCGCCCATTTTAATGCCCTTTGGGCTACTGCTTCCACACGGTCTTGGAGTGCGATCGCTTTTCCTGTTGTCCCATCTCTACCCGATAATATAATCGGCTCAATTGCCCCATCCAATTCCGGTATGGCAATTTGTAGCGCTACTTGAATTGGATGTAACCCCAAATCGCTATCCATCCACTCTTCTGTGGTTTGGAAGACTAGAGGTAATGCCACCATGTAAGGACGATTTAAACGTTTGAGAGCGTCAATGGCCTTGGGATGGTCTTGTCTAGCTGGCCCCCCTACTAAAGCAAACCCAGTTAAGGAGATGACTGCATCTACTAAGGGCATGTTGGTAGTCGGTTCGTAAAAGTAAGCATCTACTGGCTTGGAAAAATCCAAACCACCAGCAAACACCGACAATACTCTTGCTCCCAATGATTCCAACTCCTGCACCATTGCCACATAGTGGGCATCATCACCAGTAACTAGGTGGGTGCGTTGCAATACCAACCCAATACAAGGGGCTAAGGGGTCTTTGAGATCGTTAGGAATATCCTTACGGCTGTTATACCAATTCAGGTACTCTCTCACATCTTCAAACATATTGGGCGCTAGTGGATGCCAAATCCCTAAATCGGGATAAACTACAGGCGCTTGATATTCAACAGATGCCAGATTTTGCTTCTCTACACCTTTTAATACATATTTATCAGCTAGCATCAGCAAGAAGTTTTCCAGGTTTTCTGGCGAACCCCCTAGCCAATACTGAAAACTGAGCATGAAATTTCGGGCATCCTGTGCCTTGTCCATTGGCAGAAACTTTAGCACTTGCGGCAGCGTTCGCAGTAGCTTCAGCATCCCGTCTTGGAATCCCGCACCGGATTTTTCCTTGCGTTTTCGCATGAATTGTGCAATCACACTCTTCGATTGCCCCAATTGTGCCAGAGAAAAGCTGCCCATTTTATTCAGGCGCATCACTTCTGGCATGGAGGGAAAGACAACGGAAACATCCAGGCGATCGCGGTATGGTTCTACTGCTGTGACTACTTTCTGGGCTAAGTCTTCGATGAAAATCAAAGATGCAATGAAGATATTAGCATTCTGAATTTCTCGTTGGAACTCTTCGTAGTTCTCTGGGTCTCGAAGTTCTTCAATCAAGTACCCGCTAATTTCAATCGCCAGGTTGGGGTGGTTCGCGTTTATTGTGCGAACCGCTTGCGACAATGCGCTCTGGTACTGAGACTCAAGCACGACATAGACCACCTTGATTAAATTACGTCCGCGTAAGTTATCAGGCGCAATATGTCTAATGGTGGACTTGACGTGGGTGAACATGCTTCCTTGGCTCCTTTGATGCGCGTTCTCTAATGGCAGTTCTTAACGGCATAAGCCGTTTAAGGTGACTTATTATTTTCGGCAATAAGAGTTTTTTATCAGAAAACGCTTACACAATGAGCATTTTGTCGCTTATCTGACACAAATCGATATAAAAAACGAAATATTTATTTGCACTAGTTGACTTTTTATAAAAGTGCTTACTTACATTTATATAAATTTTTTGTTACATAAAATTTCTTGAATGGTTAAATAACTATTGAGTAATATTTTGCACAAACAAAACTAAATTTGTCTATTCCGATTGTCGATTGCTTGGGATCTTCTATTGAAGTTACAAGGGGCAGGCTACAGGGCGAACGGTTGTTCGCCCCTACAAGGTATGTTTTCTGGGTTAAATTTTACTAGTCAACTTGGTTTCTGCTTGAGAGTGTAGCAGCAAGCCATATTCCAAGCCTTCGACTACCGCTTGATAAGAAGCCTCCAAAATGTTAGTTGAAACTCCCACAGTCGTCCAGCGTTGATGACCATTACCTGACTCAACCAAAACACGGGTTTTGGCTGCTGTACCTGTATGTCCGTTGAGAATCCGCACTTTGTAATCTGTTAGCTCAAAAGCTGCAATGTGGGGATAGAAGTTAATCAAAGCCTTGCGTAATGCTGCATCCAAGGCAGCTACAGGGCCATTGCCTTCTGCTGCTTCCAAAATATTCTTGCCATTGACAGCTACTTTAATAGTGGCTAAGGCATTAGTAGTTTCTTTGCCCTCAATCAAGTCACAGTGGACTTTAAAGCCTTGAACTTCAAATAACTGCTGTCTTTCTCCCAAAGCCTCGTACATTAACAGGGCAAAACTCGCCTCTGCGGCTTCAAATTGATAGCCTTCACTCTCTAAATCTTTCATCCGTTGCAGAAGTTGTCGTGCTTCTGATTTATGCGCCTCTAATTCAACACCAAAAGTCCGGGCTTTAGCTAAAACATTGCTGAGTCCAGATTGTTCAGAAATCACAATCCGTCGGCGGTTTCCGACTTGTTCCGGCTGGATGTGTTCGTAAGTTAGAGGATTACGTTCTACTGCTGAGACATGGATACCACCTTTGTGAGCAAAAGCTGACCGTCCCACAAAAGGAGCGTGTTCATCAGGGGCAAGATTTACTACCTCACTGACAAAGCGACTAGCTTCGGCTAGTTGGGTTAGCTGGTCTTCACCGATACAACTATAGCCTAGCTTTAATTGTAGATTGGGAATTAAAGAACAGAGGTTAGCATTGCCACAACGTTCACCGTAACCGTTGATTGTACCCTGTACCATCGTTGCCCCTGCCATAACAGCAGCCAAAGCGTTGGCAACAGCTAGATCGGAATCATTATGAGTATGAATGCCGATTTGGGGCATTGTCCTTGGTTCGTGGTGATTGTTTATTGATTGTTGACAAATGACAAATGACAAATGACAAATGACAGACTGGACAATTTCACTAACTTCATGGGGTAAAGTACCGCCATTGGTATCACAGAGAACTAGCCATTCAGCACCAGCAGCGATCGCTGCTTCTAATGTCAACAAAGCATAATCTGGATTTTGCTTATAGCCATCAAACCAATGCTCTGCATCGTAGATAATCCGCCGCCCTTGAGTACGAAGGTAGGCGATCGTATCCCGAATCATCGCCAAATTTTCTGCTAAAGTCGTCTTGAGACCTGTTGTGACGTGTAAATCCCACGACTTACCAAAAATTGTCACCCAACGCGTCCCCGCAGCCAGAATCGCTTGTACCATCGGTTCGTCTGCGGCATTGGCATTGGGGCGTCGAGTTGAGCAAAAAGCAACAATTTCTGCTTGTTTGAGCGGATATGCTTGTAATTGCCAGAAAAATTGTACATCCTTTGGATTGGCACCAGGCCAACCACCTTCAATAAAAGGAATCCCTAATTGGTCAAGTCTGTGGGCAATGCGTAACTTATCTTCTATAGATACTGATAGCCCTTCGCGCTGTGTGCCATCCCGTAGTGTGGTGTCATAAAGCCAAAGTTGGGGTGAGGGATTTGTGGTCATAAGACTATTAGCTCAGAGACAACTTTTAAGGCAATGTGCCAATATACAACAAAAAGCCAGTTTGATAATCTAAAAAATGCCCAAAACACTAGCTCAAGGTAAAACAATCAAGCGCGTAGGCGCAAAGCGGCTTGTCCTCGGACATGGCGGAGCATTTCCTACGCCCGATAATTGCTTTGAGCAGGTTTGCAACCGTCTTTTAGACAGGAGTAAGCCAGACTCTGTGAGGTTTGGGTTATGTAGGGACAATTGTGGAGCCAAATTACAAAAAACTTTGCAGCAAAATAGTATTGACCTCTACAACGGCGGTGCTAAAGTACTAAACTGCTGCTCAGTTGGCAGCTACAGTACCTGTGCGGTTAAGGTAGAAAGCGAAGTATCAGCAGCGAATTGGCGTGACAAAACGCGGCGGACGCTTCCTTCCCCATTCTCCTACAACAGTCCTGCTTTTAGCCCGTCAAGCTGAGGTTCTAGGCAATGTGAGAGAGAAAATTTTTCATAGATGTTGGAAGGTTCTCAATAGAGTGGACACCAGAAGGTTAATTAAGGAGTAAAACAAGATGGGTAGATGGACACCGCTAATTCTGATGGCTGGTGGCTTGGCAATATTACTGGGTACATTGCTCGGCATCAATTTCCCGATGGGGGGACAACAAAGTGCTAAGGTTCCCACCGGTGGAAAAACATCAAAAGTCCTCCCGGCTAATATTAATGTTAATAGTTCGGCTGCTGGCAGAAATAATCGTTCTGCCAATGACAACAGAGGCAGCGCGGTGCAAAATAACAGCACGGATGATGATGACTTCACATCAGATACGGAGAATACCTCAGAGACGAATCCTAGAGAAAGTCAATCCCTCAATGCTCAAGCCACAGATACACCTTCAAATGAGACTGGTTCTTCAGATAACAACCAGCCGATTCGCGCCTTGTGGTAGGAGTTGTTAGTTACGAGTGATGAAGTGATGAGTTATTAGTTATAAGTTATTAGTGATGTACTAATGATCAGTAACTAATGATCAATGACTAATTACTAATGGCTAGTGACGTTTTAATTATTGGTGGCGGCGTGATCGGGTTAGCGATCGCCGTTGAACTCAAACTGCGCGGGGCAAGTGTCACCGTGCTTTGCCGTGATTTTCCCGCCGCCGCCACCCACGCCGCCGCCGGGATGTTGGCTCCAGATGCCGAAAAAATCTCTAGCGAGGTGATGCGTTCATTGTGTTGGCGATCGCGTTCTTTATATCTAGATTGGACGCACAAACTCGAAGCACTCACAGGCTTAAATACTGGTTACTGGGCCTGTGGGATTTTAGCACCAGTCTTGGCAGATATGGGGGAGCAGGAAGTAAGGGTAGCAGAAAATAATTATGATTCCCCCTCATCTCCAGCTTATTGGTTAGATCAAGACGCCATTCATCAATACCAGCCAGGATTAGGAGCAGCAGTAGTTGGTGGCTGGTGGTATCCAGAGGATGCCCAAGTTGAACCTCGCGCCTTAGCACAGACGTTGTGGACAGCAGCCGAGTCCTTGGGTGTAGAAATCAAAGCAGGTGTGAGCGTCGAAGCCATTGGGCAACAACAGGGACAAGTTGTGGGTGTGCAAACTAATACAGGTATCATGCGTGCTGCACACTATATCTTAGCAACAGGTGCCTGGTCAAATGAACTGTTACCCCTACCAGTCCGCCCCAGAAAAGGGCAAATGTTGAGTGTGAGCGTACCAGAATTTGTACCGGAATTGCCCTTGAAACGGGTTTTGTTTGGCAAAAATATTTACATCGTACCGAGGCGGAACCGTTCGATGATCATTGGTGCTACTAGCGAAGATGTCGGCTTTACCCCCCACAATACCCCAGTTGGTATACAAGCTTTACTAGCAGGAGCTATTCAACTCTATCCCCAATTACAAGATTACCCGGTCCAGGAATTTTGGTGGGGATTTCGTCCTGCCACCCCTGATGAGTTACCTATATTAGGCCCTAGCCATAGTCAAAATTTAACTCTGGCTACGGGACATTATCGCAACGGCATTTTGCTAGCACCCATCACAGCGACGTTAATTGCCGATCTGGTTTGGGAACAAAAGTCTGACCCCCTACTAGCTCATTTCCATTATTCGCGCTTTCAAGCCAAGTCTTCTACCTCCACCCCTATGCTTACTCACTCAGCCAATTTCCCTAACGGGCATCATGACCTATCACCACAGCACACCCTGCGGGAAGCCGCAGTAGCGTCTACAGGACTCACCACTCAGGACTCACCACTAATCATCGCTGGTAAAACATTCCAATCCCGCCTCATGACCGGTACTGGTAAATATCGCACCATTGACCAAATGCAGCAAAGTATAGTTGCCAGTGGTTGTGAGATAGTAACGGTGGCGGTGCGACGAGTTCAAACCAAAGCACCCGGACATGAAGGTTTAGCAGAAGCACTAGATTGGAAGAAAATCTGGATGTTACCCAATACCGCAGGATGTCAAACGGCGGAAGAGGCGATTCGCGTTGCCCGTTTGGGGCGAGAAATGGCGAAATTATTAGGACAGGAAGATAACAACTTTATTAAGTTAGAAGTTATCCCAGATGCCAAATATTTGCTACCAGATCCCATTGGCACACTACAAGCAGCCGAACAACTAGTGAAAGAAGGTTTTGCTGTATTGCCCTACATTAATGCTGACCCTATGTTAGCCAAACGCTTAGAAGAGGTTGGTTGCGCGACGGTGATGCCTTTAGCTTCGCCCATCGGTTCGGGACAGGGTTTAAAAACCACAGCCAACATCCAAATTATTATCGAAAATGCTGGTGTGCCAGTGGTGGTAGATGCTGGCATTGGTTCACCCTCAGAAGCTGCCCAAGCAATGGAATTAGGAGCGGATGCCTTGTTGATTAATAGTGCGATCGCCTTGTCCCAAAACCCACCTACAATGGCTCAGGCTATGAATCTAGCCACAGTCGCCGGTCGTCTGGCATATTTAGCTGGTAGGATGCCCATCAGAGATTATGCTACCGCCAGCTCACCACTCACAGGCACAATTAGTAGTTAGGGTATGGGGCATGGGGCATGGGTATTGACTCTTGAGTACGCGATTAATCGCGTCTCTCTTGACCCTTCAGAAACAACTAAATGATTAATGTAAAAATTTGTATCTGATAGAGAAGGCATAATATAACGTTTATGTAACATTAAACAAATAATAATCACAAGGAATTAATTCATGCCCTATACCACAGAAGAAGGCGGTCGTTTAAACAACTTTGCCCGTGAACCGAAGATTTATGAGGCAGAACCCCCTAATGCAGGTCAAAAGAAAACCTACATTTTATTGGGTATCGCTGCTACAGTTTTGGTAGGCGCTTTGATTTTCGTTGCCTTCTCTGTTTCCCATATCAACTGAACGCAAAACAATTTAATATAATTCAATATCTATAATCTCTCAGGTTCCCAATTCCCAACTTTAGTAGGAGCCTGCTTTTTTGTTTCTTTGTTAAAATAGCAATGACTATAAGTATAAACACATATTTTTTATACCAGACTTTCACCTCTGGTTTTGTCCTGAGCAGAACAACATTCACCCGAAAACCATAGTCATAGCTAGATTTTTTACCTGCTTGAATTTGCCCTACCAGGGAATGTAAACTATGTAATGGCTTTGTAGCCACTATGAGCGTGAATGATACTGCACATACCGACAATTTCGCTTGGAATCGGCAAGTATATCACCGACTAAAACTTGCCCTTAGTCTAGGCTTACGAAGACAACTTTTCTTAGCGGTTTGCGATGATCTGCACTTGCGGAATCAGGTAGCTGCTCGTCTGCATTCTACCTTGGCTTATCCAGTTGGGCAAGTGCTATATCAGCCAGCTAATACACAAGAAATTAGCACCCCAGCCTATCCGCGACTAGTCACTTTGCGATTAAATTTGAGTGACCCCAATCCCATCGCGCAGATCAATCAGTGGTTAGGTAATTATCCTCCACCAATTGTAGGAGCAACAAAAGATACGCCAGGGCGGCCGTTACCAATACCTGTATTTCAGATTGTAGGTGTGGAGCAGCTAACCAAGCAACCTGTAGCTATACAACGGTTATTTTTGCATTTTTTGCGCTTAATTGAGCAGTATTTATCTACCCCAGAATCGGGACGATTCTTGGAGTCTAGTCTGGTGTTGTGGGTATCGCGTCCTTGGTTATCTGCAATTCAGCAATCAGCGCCACAGTTTTGGAACTACCGTACTGGTGTATTTGCATTTGCTGGAGAACCGACACCCACAACCCACAATTCAGGCTACCCAGAACGTTTTTCCACTACTAGAAGTTTAGATCTAGGCAATCTAGAACCATCAATTTTGGAAGAAGCTGTCGCCCAGGCGGAACTCAAAGCATCTGCTGGGGAGCTGAAGTTCGGGGATGATTTTGATTTTCAGACAGATACGCCAATACATCGCGGACGCAAACCACAGGATATTACTCCGACAAAATTAGAATTATTGAAAACTGGGATACAGCAACCAGAATCTTTAGCTCGACCTAGTACTGATACGACTTCATCACTGATGTCTTTATCTCATGTTAATCAGGAATTAACAGAGCTAGTTCTGGCAACAATCGATACAAAGGCTATTCAGAACGACGAGGATGGTTCACAACCACAGCAAATTCTGCTGGAAATCGAAGCATTACACTCACAGGAAGCATCTGGAGAAATCCTCGGAGCAGCTTATCACCGTTTAGGAAACTGCTATCGCCTCCGCATTGAACAAGGACAGTCAACTCTAGAGAATCTGATGGTAGCAATTTTGGCTTATCAGGAGTCTCTCACTTACGATGAGACTTCACCATTATTGCCAGACATCTTAAATGACTTGGGTACACTTTATTGGATGCTGTACCGCACACCACCCAATTCTGAAGAGGGTCAAACTTATATAGAGCAGGGAATTGAATTTTATAAGTTAGCTTTAAAAGTGATTTCACCACAGACGCACACAGAAACTTATGCTCGCGTACAAAATAATTTAGGGACAGCTTACGGTGATTTAGCACGGTTTGCTAACCCATCGGACAATTGGCAGCAAGCAGTTGTGGCTTACAACGAAGCGCTACGCTATCGTACAGCTGAAATGGAGCCATTAAAGTACGCTGCTTGCCAAAATAACTTGGGTACTGCTTACTGGCATTTAGGGCAATATAATCAACCAGTTGTACATTTAAAGAAAGCGATCGCATCCTATAACCTCGCACTGACTTACTACAGTGCTGAGGAGGAACCACTCAAGTATGGCATGATCCAAAATAACATCGGTACCGCCTACTGGAATCTTGCCCAATACGAACAACCAATAGAAAACCTCCAGCTAGCGATTGATGTTTACCGCGAAGCCCTGAAATATCGCACTCCTGCTAATGTTCCCAGCGCCTGCGCTGCTACTCAAAATAATCTTGGTACTGCCTACTGGCATTTAGCAAATCTATCTCAATCCAGTAAGGAAATACAACAAAAGTATTTGCAATTGTGCATTGATGCTTATGAAGAAGCTCTGGCTCTTGCTCATTCACTGAGTGGAATTACTTTAAGCTTTGATGCGCTTGCTACTCATAATAACTTAGGATTAGCTTATCATCAAATCGCCACAGATAGTTATTTTATTACTGATAAAACAACTCGTTCTCAATACCTAGAAGCAGCATTAGAAAACCATTTACAAGCTTTAAACGGATTGAGCAAACAACCTGAAGCTTATCAAACAACCTTCGCTTATGTGGTGAAAACAATTCGCGCTTTCCATGACGAATTAGGAATCCAAGGACAAAATTTAGCTTTATCTAAGGTTCCTAGTCAGTTGCTAGGAGAAATTCTACCTAAGTTGTAAGTAAGTCGGTGAGATAAGATAAAATATCCATAGATTACGTTATGCCGTAGGCTACCGCACATGAATTACAGCAGATTTCAACTTGGTGAGGTACAGATGATCACAAGGGCACTACCTGTGTACCTCATTTACCTGAAAAACGCTGTATTTACCAATTTGTACCTATCTACTTAGGCTTATACTTTTTATCTCACATGTAAACCTCTAATCTTCTAAAATTAAGTTGTGTTTAATCAACTGTTTTTGCAGCGCTACAACTACAGCTTGGGAGCGATCGCCGACGTTGAGCTTATGTAAAATTGTATGCACATGTACCCTGACTGTTCCCGGTGTAATGTAGAGGACTTGGGCAATTTCTTGATTGGTTTTGCCTAAGGCTAGCAATGACAGAATTTCTTGTTCACGGTGGGTTAAAGGATTTGTGACTGTAGGGAGGTTGGTTAACTGAGATGATTCCGATGCGAAGGTAGAACGAATTTCTTTGGTGGCGGTTTCATCCCACCAGGAAGCACCAGCCGCCACAGAACGCAGTGCTAAAACCAATTTTTCCGCAGCAATACCTTTGAGACAATAGCCTTGAGCGCCGGCTGCAATCAACTGAGCAATCAAAGATTTTTGAGAATGGGAAGTTAACACTAGGATTGGTAAATTGGGTTGTTGCTGCTTAATTTGTCTACACGCCTCAAGTCCCCCGATTCCGGGTAATCCTACATCTAGCAGCACAACATCGCAAGGATTTTGGTTGACTAAATCAATCGCAGTTTCACCATCTTCCGCCTCAGCGATAATTTCTAATCCAGCTTCTTGTTGTAATCTTACACGTAAGCCAAGGAGGAAGAGTTCATCATCTTCAACTAAAAGAATTTTAATTGGGGTAGATGGCATCTGATACTAATTCGTAATTCGTAATTAATAGACATTACACAGTTGGAGAAAATGAAAAAGGATACACGGGGAGCTTGAAAGCAAAAATAGCTCCTGTAGGAACTCTGTTCTCTGCCCAAATTATACCGTTATGAGCTGCGATAATTTGGCGAGATAAGTATAGTCCCAATCCCACACCCTTAGCTTGGCGATTGCTATGTCCGTGATAAAACCTCTCAAATAAATGGGGAAACTGTTCTGGCTGGATACCTGCACCTGTATCTAAAATTTTTACAACTTGATAAGCAGCTTGCGGTTCTAAGACAACTTCCACGCGATCGCCACGACGAGAATGGTTGATTGCATTTACCAAGAGGTTAGTTAAGACTCGTTGCAGTTGCAAAGCATCACCCTTCACCCACAGCGATCGCCGCCAATCAGAGTCACCATAGTTGAGTGTGAGATAAACGCGACGACTTGCAGCTAGCTCTCTGAGGGTTCCTGCTACTTCCTCTGCTAAAATAACTAAATCCACAGGTGCTAAATCTAGCCTTAAGCCTTCCGTATCATTACGATAGACGTCCAATAAAGTTTCTAACAGTTGCAGGGAAGTATCATGACTGCGTATCATCGTGGCTAAAACTTTTTGTTGTGCTGGTGAAACTGCACCAAATTTTTCTTGTTGAAAGGCTTTGAGGGCTTCCATTGCGCCTAGCAATGGGGTTTTTAAATCGTGGGTGAGCGTGGAAGCAAAATCTTCTTTTAATCTCACCAATTCCTCTTGGGCGGCCAGTTTCGCTTTAGCCTGGGCGATCGCTTCTTCCGAACGCCGCAGCTTGTCACTGAGAATTCCTGTAACTATCAAAGCCATGCTGGCGATCGCTCTACTGGCAAATATGGCAGCCTTTATGACTTTACCCCCAGGGACTACCAAATTCAACATAGTTAACCCCACAGCAACTAATGTTGCAATCAAAGTCGCACGCCTCCCCAACCAGGAATTTGCTAATAAAATCGGCCCAGTATAGAGATATCCAAACACATATTCATAGGGTGTTGAAAACTCCAGTACAAAAACAACTATAAACAGAACGGTCATCAGCAAATATTTGCTCAATTTTGATTCTTGATTAGGTAATCCAGATTTTAGAAATAGCATTTTTCATGTTTTGTTTCTATTTACTATAGCAATCCTATTTAATTTTAAAAACTCGTCATTTTCAGACACACGACTTCTCGTACAATTCAGGCATTTTGTTGTTCACAAAAGTTTATTTGACAATATAACTATAGTTTAATAGCTATCTAAACGTACTAAACACTTATATATCTTGCAGTAAACACTATTAGGACTTACGCAAAAATCACGAAATTACGTCATTACGAGCGTAGCGACGTCATCGCCTCCAAATCTGGGATTGCTTCCCTACACGGAGCCTGTTGCGAGCGAAGCGTCGCAATCTGGTCGCAATAACAAATTTTGCTTGCGTAAGTCCTGACTATATATAGTAACTAAACAGATTTTTATATCCTCCTATTACTTGTTTTCCTTTATAAATTAGTTAATGATATAAATTGTTGCCAAAATAATCAAACTGGAACCAGGTTCTACTGCCCATATAATAAATACAGTTATGGCATTAGCTTTGATTAGTGTAAAAATTGCAGTAAATAGCTGCCATTGTGGCATAGACTTAACTAAGTTAAAGTTGCCAGATAAATGCTTTGTTATAGGCATTGCCAGAGGAAATCAAATCATTTTAGCAAGTGAAAACCCCAGTATTTGGTATGAAGATTATATTCTGGCTGTTACATTGAATTCAGCCTTAGTACCAATGCTAAAAAATATCCTGAATAAAACGCATCCAATTCATTATTTTTCCCAAAAATATTTAATCAAAAAATGATTGATCAGGAGCTTTACTAATTCATGTTACAAGGATGGATACAAATTGCTCTGACCTTACTTATTGTCATAGCAACTACACCTATATTTGGGAAATATATAGCTGAAGTTTTCATGGGAGAAAAAACACTACTCGACCCAGTGTTAAACCCCTTAGAACGATTCATTTACGCCTTCAGCAGCATTCGTCCACAGGATGAAATGACTGGTTGGCAGTATGTGAAAGCAGTACTGTATAGCAATTTAGTCATGGGGATTTTGGTTTTCCTCATTCTCATCACTCAAAGATTATTGCCACTCAATCCCACAGGGTTAAGTGCCCCTAGTTGGGATTTAGCGCTACACACCACCATTTCTTTCCTCACAAATACAGACCAACAGCACTACTCTGGTGAGACAACCTTAAGCTACGCCAGTCAAACTTTCGCCTTGGGTTTTTTGATGTTTACCTCGGCGGCGACTGGTTTATCTGTTGGAATTGCTTTCATTCGCGGCTTAACTGGCAGACCTTTAGGTAACTTTTACACTGACTTGATTAAGTCAATTACACGAATCTTGTTGCCCATATCTGTAGTTGGGGGATTAGTGTTAATTGTAGCGGGTGTACCAGAAACCTTTACCAGTCCAGTCACAGCCACCACCCTAGAAGGTGCAACTCAGGTAATTGCCCGTGGCCCAGTTGCCCATTTTGAGATTATCAAAGAACTAGGGGAAAACGGCGGCGGCTTTTTTGGTATCAACTCCGCCCATCCCTATGAAAATCCCAATGGTTTCACTAATTTATTAGAAACCTGGGCGATGATTGCCATTCCCTCAGCCTTGATTTACACCTATGGTGTATTTGCTAACAATTTAAAGCAAGCATGGTTAGTATTTTGGATGGTCTTTGTGATTTTTGTCTTCTTAGTCGCCATTGCAGCCATTGGTGAGTATCAAGGCAATCCCCTAATTAATCCTTTATTAGGAGGACAACAACCCAACTTAGAAGGTAAAGAAGTGCGATTTGGTTGGGCGCAAACCGCACTTTGGGCAGTCATGACCACAGCTACTATGTGTGGTGCTGTTAATGGTATGCATGATTCCTTGATGCCTTCTGGAGGATTTGTGACTCTGTTTAATATGTTCTTGCAAATTATTTGGGGCGGACAGGGAACAGGTACAGCATACCTATTTGTGTACTTAATTTTGGCAGTTTTCCTCACGGGGTTAATGGTAGGAAGAACTCCGGAATTTTTGGGACGCAAAATCGAGAAACCAGAAATTGTCCTTGCTAGTGTTGTGTTATTAGTCCACCCCTTCGCCATTCTTATTCCTTGGGCAATAGTCTTTGGCTTTCCCGATACCCTTTCAGGCATTAGTAACCCAGGTTTTCACGGTGTTTCTCAGGTAGTGTACGAATACGCTTCAGCCGCCGCTAACAATGGTTCTGGTTTTGAAGGACTAGGAGACAATACCCTGTGGTGGAACCTCACCACCAGCCTCAGCATTTTATTAGGACGCTATATCCCCATTATTTCCCTGCTGCTACTAGCAGATAGTATGTCCCGCAAGCAACCAGTCCCCGTGACATCCGGAACCTTGAGAACCAACACCAGACTGTTTACCAGTGTCACAGGGGGCGTAATTTTAATTCTTGGTGCCCTCACTTTCTTTCCTGTACTAGTTCTCGGCCCTTTAGCAGAAGCTTTTCAAATTGCTAGAGGCGGTTAAACAATTTAAAATTTAAAACTCAAAATGGCATCATCTACTAAACCGCGACAAGAACGCAAGCATACACCTAAAGCTAAAACTGCTGGACTTTATTCTCGCGCTTTTCGGCAAGCATTCATCAAGCTACACCCTGCCCACATGCTGAAAAATCCCGTCATGTTCTTGGTGTGGGTAGGGACAATAATCACTGCTTTAGTAACAATTGAACCTAACTTGTTTGGGATTAGTCCTGGTAATAATCCACGATTGTTCAATGGTCTGATTACCTTAATTTTATTCTTTACAGTCGTTTTTGCTAATTTTGCGGAAGCGATCGCAGAAGGACGGGGTAAAGCCCAAGCCGATGCCCTCAGAGCAACTAAATCTGATATCACAGCCCGGAAACTCCTCCCTGATAGTTCCATTCAAGAAGTCAGTTCCACAGCTTTACGTCGTGGCGATCGCATCAAGGTGATAGCTGGCGATATGATCCCCGCCGATGGTGAGGTAATTAAAGGTATTGCTTCTGTGGATGAATCTGCGATCACTGGAGAATCAGCACCAGTATTGAAAGAACCAGGTACAGATATTGCCAGTTCTGTCACTGGGGGAACGCGCATCACCTCCGATGAATTGATCATCCGGGTAACGGCTGACCCTGGCAAGGGCTTTATTGACCGGATGATTGCCTTGGTGGAAGGCGCTTCCCGCAGCAAAACCCCCAATGAAATCGCTTTGACAGTCTTGCTGGCAGTCCTCAGCCAGGTTTTTTTAGTAGTGATTGCAACTATACCTACTGTAGCAACTTATGTAAAATCACCAGTCAGCATTGCCATGTTAATTGCCTTGTTAGTAGCCCTAATTCCTACCACTATTGGCGGCTTATTAAGTGCGATCGGCATTGCAGGCATGGATCGAGTCGCTCAATTTAACGTGATTGCTACCTCTGGACGGGCGGTAGAAGTTTGTGGAGATATTAACACCTTAGTATTAGATAAAACAGGCACAATTACTTTAGGAAATCGCCTAGCGGAAGAGTTTGTTCCTGTCAACGGTCATTCTGTGGCAGATGTGGCAAAAGTAGCACTAGCATCCAGCATTTTTGATGAAACACCAGAAGGAAAATCTATAGTTAAACTAGCAGAAAAATTAGGCGCAAGCTTAGATTTTGAACCCAAACAAGCAGAAGGTATTGATTTTTCTGCCAAAACTCGTATGAGTGGTACTGACTTACCAAATAACATCCAAATTCGCAAGGGTGCGGTGGACGCAATTAAAGGATTTGTCCGTTCTCGTAATGGACAATTAACTCCGGAATTAGATGCAGCTTTTGAACGGATTTCTCGATTGGGTGGCACCCCCCTAGCTATTTGTCAAAATGATGATATTTACGGAGTAATTTATCTCAAAGACATCATTAAACCAGGGATTCAAGAACGGTTTGATCAAATGCGGCGCATGGGAATTAAAACTATTATGCTCACAGGAGATAACCGCATCACTGCATCTGTAATTGCTCAAGAGGCTGGGGTTGATGACTTTATTGCTGAGGCGACACCAGAAGATAAGATTGAGGTAATTCGTACTGAACAAGGGCAAGGTAAGTTAGTAGCCATGACTGGAGATGGGACTAATGATGCACCAGCTTTGGCTCAGGCAAATGTCGGCGTGGCAATGAATTCAGGTACACAGGCTGCGAAAGAAGCTGCTAATATGGTAGACCTAGATTCTGACCCCACCAAATTAATTGATATCGTCACCATTGGTAAACAATTGCTGATTACCCGTGGCGCACTCACTACATTTTCTATCGCTAACGATGTGGCTAAATATTTTGCGATTATTCCGGCTATTTTTGCAGGTATTGGTGTTGGCAGTCTCAATATTATGGGTTTGGCTAGCCCAGAATCTGCGGTGTTGTCTGCACTAATTTATAATGCCTTGATTATTCCGGCGCTGATTCCCTTAGCGCTAACAGGGATTAAGTTTCGACCACTGACAGCAGATCAATTGTTGCAGCGCAATATTTTGATTTATGGACTTGGTGGTGTGATTGCACCGTTTATTGCGGTGAAGGTGATTGATTTGTTGATTGTGGCAATTGGTTTGGTATAGTTCTCACGCAGAGGCGCAGAGAATAAGAGGTTTAGAGTGAGAATTTTGGGATGGTAAGTGACTTAATTACAATTTGGGATTTGAGATTATGGAAGATTTATCATTAGATTTTACGGAAATAGTTGCTTTTCTGACTGCTAAAAGAAGTCGCGTTCCTGTGATGATATTTTTGCTGCTGTGCTTGAATGTGTTACTTGCACCAGCAGTACAGGCGGCGACACCAGAAGCGTCACGTTATACATCTTATGCGATCGCCTGTTTAGGAGCGATTACTGTCGGTTTGTGTGTTTATTTATTCGTTGTGATTTTTCAACCGGAGAGGTTTTAAATGAGTCCACTACGCCAAATTAATCGGGCTGTTCGTTCTACCGTGGCGCTGTGGGTACTCACAGCATTACTCTATCCTCTATTTATGCTCCTGTCTGGACAAATTGCGTTTTCCTTTCAGGCTAACGGTAGCTTACTCACCAATTCTCAAGGTACAGTCATTGGTTCGGCATTAATTGGGCAACCATTTCAGAGCGATCGCTATTTTTGGAGTCGCCCTAGTACTATTGACTATAGTACCAAACCCGACGCTGCTACCACGGGTATTTCTGGAGCCAGTAATCTCGCCCCTAGTAACCCTGATTTACTCCAACGCATTCAAGGAGAAGTCACACGGTTAAAACAAGCTAACATTCAACCGACAGCAGATTTAGTTTATACTTCTGGTTCTGGTCTAGACCCACATATCAGCCTAGCAGCAACCACAGCCCAAGTCCAGCGCGTTGCCAATGCTAGACGTATCACAGCAAAACAAATTCAAGATTTAATCGATAAAAACACTGAACAAAGATTCCTGGGGATTTTTGGGGAACCGGGAATCAACGTCCTGAAGCTGAATCTGGCGTTGGATGCTTTGTAACTCAAGCTAGAAATAGCCTCGCCGTTGGCTTCCTCACTCGCCCTGAGCGAAGTCGAAGGGCTAATAGCTTAAGTTTACTGAAGTAGACTCAAAATTGTTGTGCATATTTTAGTCATCTTTAGATGACTTTTGCTATGAGGAAGGAAATTTATTTCCTTGCATGTCTCATTCCTGACATTTATCCATTTTTACGAAGACCAAAACCTGACACTCAAACCATTATGGGACACTAGTTTTAGTTTTTGGACTTGAGTGCAAATCAGTGACATGGAAAAAGTATTTGCCAAAAAACTAGGATTTTTGCCGGATAAGGAAAGCCAAGTTCTTAATTTTGGATAAAGTCGAGCTTAGAGGATGTTTGAAAAGTTTTGGGCGAATATAATTCGCTACTACACAAACAAAGTCCGCCTGCACGGACTCACCAAAAATTAGGCCTTTCAAACCCACGGAGGTGAGTTTCGGCTGTGTAGCCAAGCCACTGCTTTGGGGAGACAGCGCCGTGGGCGGGTTTCCCGACTTGTTCGCGCAGCGTCTCCCCTTGGGAGAGGCGACTGTCGTCGGATGCCCCGACTTGTAGCAAGTGGCGCGCGATTTTTAATCGCCAGGGCTAGTAGTCTGTCAATTTTGTTTTGAGGGATTTTTGGTAGTGTGAGCGTCTCGCTCACGCGGGCAAGATGCCCGCACTACAGTCCATCATTTTTATCTTGACAGACTACTAGTATTAATTTATACTTCTCAAACAAATTCTTAAAAACTCATGATTTCCGCAAGTTCTTTCGAGCGTCTTTCGGCGCTACCCAAAATTATCTCTGTTTCTGCACGTATCTCAGCCAATTCCTTGCGTTCGGCTTCAGTGAGAACCTCATTGCGTTGTCGTTTGTGGTTCAGTTCAATCAGAGTATTTTGGGTATTATCTAGCAACGCTTCTACTTCTTGACTTAGTGTTTGTTTTAAATGCTCGAAACATGCAGAAATATAATCCTCCAATTTTTTGTTGATGGGGTCTAATTTCAGTTGTTTCTCAATTTCCTTAAGAACTACGCCTTTATAATTTTCTTTAAAGGCATTTACTGATTCACTACCAAACACTAATTTAGTTAACCAACCATCTACAATAAAACTAGAAATCACTGCAATTCTCATTACTAATGAATCAATACTAATAATAACTTTAGCAAAGCTATCAACATCGGCAATTGTTTCTTCAATTGAATTCTTCTGGCAATTTGAAGCTGCTTCAAATTCTGACTGAATTTTATCAACTAACTTTTGTACTGAATTTCGCAAGCTACTAGAAACTTTATCACCTAGTTTTTTAGTCAACACTTTTTTGTTGCTTAACTCTTCGGGCGTAATTTTAGTAGAGTCAATTGCTTGTATTGCTGTCTGTTTTAAATCGTCTTCTAGCTTATTAAGTAAAGGTCTAACATTAAGCTTGATATTTTCCGCCGCCTGATCAATGAGCTGCATTTCCTCTTTTCTTCGCTGTCGGATCTCAGAAATTTCTTTAATGGAAGTTCCGTAGGCTCTCTCAAATTCTTCTAGCTTCATGTTGAGGGCATTTTCTTGAATATTAATCACTGATAAGATTTCCGCAGATGACGCGATCGCAAGATTTAGAGATACCTGTAATGTAATAGCATCCCTTTCTTTCGGCAGAAACTCTTCTAAAGCCTGTTCAAATTCTGTAAACCGACTTTTAGCCAACAGTTCATCATCATTGTTAATCTTAGCTTTTAAAGCTTGAGAAGCGGAAAGCCCAAAAACTTTTGGTTTTCCAATCTTTTTCCGATAAACTTCATATTCAGTCGAATCTTTACCCCACTGTTGTGCTGCTCGCTCTAATACACACTTTTCTATGCGTTTTTGCACAATAGCAATAACTTTGTCAGCATCTTCAGTCCGATTACAACGGTCAATTCCATTAACTACAAAAATTATCCTACCTAAGTCACTAGTTAATAATTTGTTCTGTAAAAAGTCTCTTTCTACTTCCGAAAACGGTACTTGCGCCATAATTACCATAATAGCAACATCAACCTTTGGTAATACAGAAAGAGTCACAGTAACCATACTAGAGTCATCATCCAATGATGGAGTGTAAATAATATCTACATTATTTCTGCAATACTTAGCTGGGTAATAAACAACAGCTTCTTTCACATTTGCTGCCGTTGCTTCAGCTTCAGGCGTTAACTGAGTAACATATTCGCTGAGTTTCTCAATTTCTATTTTTTCTTGATGACCATCTTTAAATTCCACTTCCACATAGGAATCCAAACCATAAGTAACACGAGTCAGGGTAGCAGAACATGGTTCAATATCCAAGGGTAAAATTTCTTGCCCTAACAAAGCATTAATGAATGTACTCTTACCACGCTTAATTTCTCCAACAACTGCAATCCAAAATGTGTAATTCTCTATCCTTGCTATGACTTCATCAATAAATAATAGTGATTGCTGGAGATTCAACTTTTCTGAAAATGAGCGCAACCTCTTCAAATCCAGCACGAAATTATTCCTTACTTTGTTCCATCCTGTTAGAGATAGGGAAGATAAGGTATCTTCAATTATGTATGTGGGTTTGTTATTATTCAGTACTGTATCTTCTTCTTTAGGCTGTGGCGGTTGCTGCGAACTATTCAATCTACTGCTATCAATATCACTCAAAGGATGTTCATTATTAATAGCTATAGAAAATTCTTGATTAATCGGTGCGACATCTTCATCTCGCAAACCTAAATCTTGCTGATAGTCTCTGAGGTCATTGAGAGTTCTTTCACTCAAATTTGGCTCATCTTCAATTGTAGCAATCAGCGTGTCTTCATATTCTTTTAACTTACGCTGGTACTCAAGATATGGTTGTTTAACTTCGGCTTCAATGGCATCAGCAATATGAGAGTCAAGTTTTAACTGATTGCGTAATGAGTTTAACAAGCGACGAGCAGGGATGGAAAAGTCACCACGATAGATACGGCGTTCTACTTCTTTACGATATTTCAGCTTAGGATCATCTTTGGGCGACTTCGCCAGAAAAATCCGATAACCATCTTTGAAAGGATAAAACTCTGGTGTCATGGCGGGAGATGCTTCTTGCACTTTGCTTTTTGCATAGTCATGCAACTCATCCACCGCAATTAAACCATCATTGTCTTTGTCGGCTACACCTTTTTCTATGCCTTCTACCAGATAATGAGTGTAAATCGATAAGTCTAAATCATCAGATTCAAAAGCATATTGTGTAGAGGTGGAAGCTGTCAGAATTGCTCTTCCCTCACCACCTAATTGCTGTTGCAAATGAATATTACCAATGTCTTTAGCTGTCAAACCTTTGGCAAAAGCACCACTAAAGCAACAATCTAAAATTAGTACCTGTCGCTTAGATTTGCTCTGGCTCATCCAGCTATGTACACTTGTCGCAGCTACGGCTGTGAATGGGAGCAATTTATTCTGATTTTTTTCAGTTTGGCGAGTTGAAAAGTAGAAGTCACCATTATCTACTGTTACGCCATGACCAGAAAAGTATAAAAGCACCAAATCATCTTTCTGACGATTAGCATACAAGTTATAAATTTCCTTTTCCATCTCTTGCCGTTGGGGATTTTTCAGCACTGTGATATCCCCCGGAGCAAAATCACCCATTTCGGGATTGACTAAAACTCGTTGCATCGCCTCAACATCATTTACAGCCTTAGGTAGCGGTGCTAGTCCTGGCTCGTATTCGCTAATTCCGATCAGCAGTGCTACCTTAGCCATTATAATTTTGCAGTTCGATGAAAAGTTGGCGCAAGATAGATTATGTATACATACAACATAGTATATCTAAAACTGTCAGGTGAGTTTTTCCCCATACTTTAGAGTACAGTTGTTCGCTCATACCCAATTTTGTGGCGTAGACATGGGTATTATGTATCATTTGTCAACAACACCCTTAAACAAATTGGGGATTTTGATTGTAAGCGATCGCAGTCGCAATCCTTACAATGTGACACACAGACTACACGAAATCAATTACTATAAAGCAGTAATAGTCTTTAATCCGGATTTATTATGGCAACAGTATCTACTGTCAGCTTTACAATCTCTGTAAATGACCCCGAATTAGATGCAGAAGAAAAACAAGAAATAGTGCAGAATTTATGGAATCAACTCAGCAATCTGGAGGAAGTAGAGCGAGTTGAGCGGACACAAGACCCAAACCCAGAAGCAGGAAGTAAGCCAGGAATTGCTTTTTTGGTAGGAAAATTAACGGCAGTAGTAAATATTAATAATGTTAAATCTTTTTTGGGATTTGTCGGCGATCGCCTGGGCAACAAACCCATTAAGATCCTAATTGAAGCCAATAATAAAAAGGTTGAGATTGCAGCTAATAGCCGACAAGAGCTACTAGAAGCGGAAAGAACCGTCAAGGAAATACTAGCCAGCCTTTGAAGGAAATTTAAATGGCTAAGAAGTTAGCACTGCTGATCGGAGTGAGTGATTATCAAGCTGGGTTATCACCAATTCCTACTGCCACTCGTGATGTAGCAGCCATGCAGCGAGTTTTACAAAACCCAGATTTGGGTGGCTTTGCAGTCAAAACGCTGGTAAACCCTGATTTAATTACCATGCAAATAGCCATTGAAGAGCTATTTAACAATTGTGAAAAGAATGACGTCACTCTTTTATTTTTCTCCGGTCACGGAATTACAGATGATGCTAACAGGCTTTATCTAGCAACTGGCAGCACTCGCAAAGACGTTTTTTATTCTACAGCAGTGTCAGCGAGTAATGTGAAAAACATTATGCAGAACAGCCCTTCTAAATGGCAAGTGGTGATTCTGGATTGCTGTTATAGTGGTGCTTTTGCCCTGGATTGGAAACCAAAGCCGACAAGTGCAGGGTGCGCCCTGCTGGCTTCTTCCAGTGCTGTCAGGCTCTCCTTTGCAGCAGAAGAGTCAGGCATTTACACTCGATATCTAGTAGAGGGGATTGAGACTGGCGCCGCAGATGTCAACCAAGACGGTGTGATTTCTGTGGATGAGTTGAATGATTACGTTCTAGGGAAAGTGCAAGCCCAAAGACCGGACATGAGACCAGAAATGCATCCGGTGAAAGCAGGTCACAAAATACAAATTGCTAAAACTGTCAAAGCTTCAACTACTCACAAAGACTTTGCAGTTCCACGTCCCCATCCCACCAGTCAAGTGCAGACATGGAAATGTAGCTATACACTTACTGACCATACCGATACAGTAAATTGTGTAGCGATCAGTTCTGATGGCCAAACCCTTGTCAGTGGTAGTGCTGATAAAACTATTAAGATTTGGAGTTTGAAGACAGGAACACATCTCTACACTCTTGAGGGACATACAGATATAGTCAGCTGTGTAGCGATAAGTCCCGATGGTCAAACCCTTGTCAGTGGTAGCGCTGATAAAACTATTAAAATTTGGAATTTAAACACGAGAAAACATCGTAACCTTGGCTGGTTCTCAGCACACTTAAACTCAATATGTTCTCTAGCCATCACCGCAGATGGTCAGACTTTGATTAGTGGTAGCCAAGACCATACAATTAAGCGGTGGAATCTGGCGACGGGAAAACAAACAAACCACCTCACGCAACACTCATGGGGGGTTTATTCCCTAGCTATTACTCCAGATGGCCAGGCGATCGCTAGCGACACTTTACCCGGATTTCTCACAAAGCTTGAAGAAACAGGGGTCAAAAACTGCCAAAATGCATATTGCACAACAATTTCAGCAGTTTGAAGTATGACCCCAAATAAAAATGATTGTATACCAGAACAGTT